>JALEPJ010000018.1 GCA_022766385.1 Rikenellaceae bacterium | reverse complement strand
GCGGAGAGGGAGGGATTCGAACCCCCGGAGCCTTTCAGCTCAACAGTTTTCAAGACTGCCGTAATCGACCACTCTACCACCTCTCCAAAGCCTTGGTAGGCCCCTAACTTTCGTTTTGGGAATGCAAATATAGGTAATAATTTTTATTTACCAAATAAAAAATAAGTGATTTTGTGCTTTTTCAGTGTGATGACTTGTGACCCCTGTTTTCTTTGCTGTTGGTCTCAGGCTCTTTTCCATCTGAAGCAGGATTGCTTTCAATAGATCCTATATATTTCCACTGGAAGAGAATCAGGTAAAAGGCTCCTACAGAAACGCAGCTGTCTGCAAAGTTGAAGACGGGGTCGAAGAAGGTGAAAGGCTTTCCTCCAATTATCGGGAGCCACTGAGGCCAGGTCGTATTGATAATCGGAAAGTAGAACATGTCCACCACCTTTCCCTGCATAAAAGGAGCATAATGTCCCCCGAAACTGGCTATTGCAGCCGAGCTTGATTCCGAGAACAACAGGCCGTAGAAAAAGCAGTCAATGACATTGCCAAGTGCACCGGCAGTGATGATGGTCAGTCCGACAAGGAAGCCGGTGGGAATAGGCGCTTTCCTGCCTGCTGCGGTTTCGGCATCGTTCCTGCGGCACATCTTTCCTATCCACCAGATGAGCACCGCAGCAAGACATATGCGGAAGGCGGAGAGAATGTACTTGCCCCAAACGCCTCCGAACGACCAACCAAAGGCAAAACCCTCGTTCTCGATAAAGAGCAGTTTGAACCATTGGCCAATCACATCAATGTGCTGGCCAAGGAACATATTGGTCTTGACCAGAATCTTTATAATCTGGTCAATGAGAACGAGAATGATACCTAGCAGTAGTAGTTTCTTGGCTCTGCTGAGCTTCATATTCCTTTACTTGCCTTTTGACATCATTTCCTTTGCCTCAACTGTAAGTGTAGCATGAGGGACAAGACGGAGTCTCTCCTTTGGGATGAGTTTGCCGGTCACACGGCATACTCCATAAGTCTTATTCTCGATACGGACCAGTGCAGCTTCAAGGTTCTGAATGAATTTGTACTGACGCTGCGCAAGCTGGCTGGCCTCTTCCTTGGACAGTTGGTTGGCGCCATCGTCCTCCACGGTCTTGAATGAAGGGGATGTATCTTCTATGTCGTTGCTTGAACTGCGACTTACATTTTCCCTGAGAGTCTTGTATTCAGCCTTCGCTGCCTCAAGCTTCTCAAGTATAATGGCCTTAAATTCAGCGAGTTCCTCATCACTGTATCTGGTCTTTTCAACCTGGGCCTCGTTCTTAAGCATTTCTTCCATAATGTCCTTTGGTTTAATTAGTTCTTAGTCACATATATCTTGATAGGCGTATCGTTCCACTCAACTTCGATAGCCTCGGCAGGCGCAGCCGAAAGCATTTCGGCTTTGACTGACAATGCAAGAGTCTGAGAAGAAAGATAGTCGCCGAAGGATTTGAGTGAAGCTTCAATCTGCTTCAGGTCCTCGCCATCTGCGTAGATGACAACATCCACCTTGTCGGTGACATCGAATCCATTATCCTTTCTGATGTTCTGAACCCTGTTGATGAGTTCTCGGGCCACACCCTCACTACGGAGGCTATCGTTGACTTCAATGTCGAGGGCAATGGTGAGAGAGCCTTCGGAAGCAACGAGCCAGCCCGGCATATCTTCTGATGAGATTTCGTAGTCCCCGGCCTTCAGAGAAACCTCGCCGGAAGGCAATGTGAAGCTGTAAGCCTTTCCTGAGAGCTCAGCAGCCTGAATAGCGGAAATGGTCTGCTGGTCAAATGACGCGAACGCAGCAGCAATCTCCTTCATCTGCTTTCCGTAAAGCTTTCCGAGTGTCTTGAAATTCGGCTTGATCTTCTTGGTGATGATGCCTGTGGTATCAGTGATGAACTCAGCCTCCTTTACATTTACCTCGCTGAGTATCAACCCCTTAACCATCTCAAGCTGGGCACGCACCTTATCTGAGAGAACAGGAATCATCAGCTTTGCAAGCGGCTGACGCACCTTGATATTCACCTTTCTGCGGAGGGCAAGAACCATTGAAGTCGCCTTCTGCGCCAGCTCCATCCTCTCCTCAAGGTCAGTGTCGATGCAAGCCTCGCAAGCCTCAGGCATCAGCGTAAAGTGTACGGACTCCTCACCGTCCTTCACCAGATCGAGATAGAGGTTGTCCATATAGAAAGGCGCAATAGGAGCCGCGAGTATGGCAATATTCTTGAGCACTTCATACAGGGTCTGGTAAGCCGCGAGCTTGTCGGCACCCATTTCACCGCCCCAGAAGCGCTTTCTGTTCAAGCGCACATACCAGTTCGAAAGATGATCGCAGACGAAATCCTGAATCATTCGTCCAGCGCTGGTCACATCGTAGTCCTCATATGCAGCTATCACGTCCTTGATCAGGCTGTTCATCTTCGAGATAATCCAACGGTCTATCTCAGGACGTTCCTGATAAGGCACAGATTCGCTTGAAGGATCGAAGCTGTCAATATTGGCATAAAGGGCAAAGAAGGAATAGGTATTGTAGAGTGTTCCGAAGAACTTCCTTCTGACCTCGTCCACACCGGCCTCGTCAAACTTGAGATTGTCCCAAGGCTGGGCATTGGTAAGCATATACCAGCGGAGCGCATCAGCACCGTATTTGTCAAGGGCCATAAACGGATCGACGGCATTGCCCAAACGCTTCGACATCTTGTTGCCGTCCTTGTCGAGGACAAGTCCGTTGGAGATTACGCGCTTGAAAGCTGGAGTGCCGCCTATCATCGTATGGATGGCATGGAGGGTATAGAACCAGCCGCGGGTCTGATCGACACCTTCGGCAATGAAATCAGCGGTACAGCCGAATTTCGAGCTGTCAATATTCCTGAGCCCCTCCTGAGCATAAGGCATAGCACCAGAATCGAACCAGACATCAATGAGGTCGGTCTCGCGCATCATCTTCTTTCCGCTGTCGGAAACGAGGAAAATCTCATCCACATAAGGGCGGTGCAAATCGATTCTGTTGTAATTGTCAATGGACATATCCTCCGGGTCGAAGCCCTTGTCCTTGAGAGGGTTGCTGCTCATAAATCCAGCGGCAACAGCCTTCTCGACCTCGGCATAAAGCTCCTTGACTGAGCCTATGCACTTCTCTTCCTTTCCGTCTTCGCTTCTCCAAATCGGAAGCGGTGTGCCCCAGAAGCGGCTGCGTGAAAGGTTCCAGTCCTGAATGTTCTCAAGCCACTGGCCGAAGCGTCCTGTACCCGTGCTTTCAGGCTTCCATGTAATGGTCTTGTTCAATTTAACCATCTCATCCTTGACCGCCGTAGCCTTGATAAACCATGAGTCAAGAGGATAATAGAGTACAGGGAGGTCGGTTCTCCAGCTGTGAGGATATGAATGGACGTGCTTCTGTATCTTGAATGCGCGGCCGTCCGCCTTCATCATCATACAGAGGTCTATGTCAAGTGTAGGTGCATCAGGATCCTCGTTCTTCTCGAAATAGCCCTGATAGCCTTTCTTGACATATCTGCCTGCGAATTCGGCGTATGATGGGTCCACGTACTTGCTGACATACTCGCTGGAAAGGTCCTCGAGTCTGCAGAAACGGCCCTGACGGTCAACCTGAGCCTGAGGATTGCCATCCTTGTCAATAGGCATAATGCCCGGGATGCCGAAGTTGGAAGCCACCTTCTTATCGTCCGCACCGAAGGTCGGAGCGATGTGGACTATGCCTGTACCGTCTTCAGTGGTAACGTAATCTCCTGAAATAACACGGAATGCTTCACCCTCAACAGGCTTGAACCAAGGGATGAGCTGCTGATATCTGATGCCTACGAGTTCCGAGCCCTTGAATTCTCCAGGGAGAACCCTGTAAGGAACGAGTTTATCGCCGGCCTTATAGTCTTCGAGTGACAATTCGGCAGCCTTGGCATTGAACCAGCTGCCGACAAGAGCCTTAGCTACAACATAGATGGCCTCTTCGCCCGTATATGGGTTGAAGGACTGAACGCGAACGTAATCGATGTTTGGACCAACGCAGAGCGCAGTATTTGAAGGCAGAGTCCACGGCGTGGTAGTCCAGGCAAGGAAATATACCGGGACAGTCTCGCACTCATAAAGAATCTGCGACTTCTCATCCTTAATCACCTCAAACTGGCAGGTAGCGGTGGTATCACTCACATCCTTATAACATCCCGGCTGGTTGAGCTCGTGGGAGCTTAATCCGGTTCCATCTGTAGGAGAATATGGCTGTATGGTATAACCCTTATAGAGCAGACCCTTGTCATATATTTTTTTGAGAAGATACCACAGAGTCTCAATATAGCGGTTGTCATAAGTAATATACGGGTCATTCATATCGACCCAATAACCCACACGCTCAGTCATTGACACCCATTCCTTGGTGTACTTCATCACTTCCTTGCGGCAGGCGTCATTGTACTCCGCTATACTGATCTTGGTGCCGATATCGGCCTTGGTGATACCGAGTTTCTTCTCCACTCCAAGCTCAACAGGGAGTCCATGTGTATCCCATCCGGCACGACGCTGGACACGATATCCGCGCTGGGTCTTGTAACGGCAGATGGAATCCTTGATGGAGCGGGCCATAACGTGATGTATACCCGGCATTCCGTTAGCTGAAGGGGGGCCCTCGAAGAAGATGAACTCTGGCGCTCCTTCCCTTAATTTGAGCGATTTCTCAAATGCAGCGTTCTTCTTCCACCTGTCAAGTGCCACATTTCCTGCGGACACCAAATCAAGACCTTTATACTCTTTGAATGTCATATTTTTTATCTACTTTTGCCTTTGGACTTAGTCCGTAACAACGTCTTGTTTGAATTGGCAAATATAATCAATTAAAGACTACCGACCAAACAGATATGAACACTTTAGACATTATTATTCTGCTTTGTTTCCTTCCTGCAGTCTTTCGCGGAGCCACCAAAGGATTCATTATCCAAGCTATTTCTTTGGTTTCGATTATCCTCGGAGTCTGGTGCGCCTACCACCTATCCTCACAGGTATGCGAGTGGCTGAGGCCCTATCTTGCCATCTCCGAAGCCGCACTGAATGTCATCAGTTTCGCACTCATACTGATTCTGACTGTCCTGGTATTGCAAATAATCGGAGTGATATTGACCAATCTTACCAAATTGGTACTACTGGATTGGCTGAACAGAGTATTGGGAGTCGTTTTCGCGATAGCTCAATGCGCCCTTATTCTGGGGCTCATAATCATTATGTTCACTACCCTTAACTTGAATTACGAGTTTGTTGACAATAAGATACTTGAAGATTCAGTATGCTATCAAGCATTGAAGGATTTGGCATATGCCGTCTTCCCTTACCTTAAAAGGCTGTTATTCAATCAGTAAGAAATAGATATGACAGATAAAATCATTCTCATTGAAACATCGACCGCACTTTGCTCCGTAGCCCTCGCAGGAGACGGAAAGCTGGTCGCATACAGGGAAAGCTCCACTCCCCGCTCGCAGGCTTCATTGACCGCACCCTTCATAAAGGAGATACTCGATGAGCACTCGCTCGATGTCAAAGATTGCGATGCCGTATGCGTGAGTATGGGTCCAGGCTCGTACACCGGCCTGCGCGTTGGAGTTTCGACCGCGAAGGGTCTGTGCTTCGGAGCGGGATTGCCATTGCTCTCAGTAGGTACCCTGGACACACTGGTATGGCAGGCGAAGGACGAGGGGTTGCTGCCCGAACATTGCCACCGCATCATCCCAATGGTTGATGCGAGAAGGATGGAGGTTTATACGGCAATATTCACTCCTGACGGAGAGCAGCTGTGCGAGACCGCTCCGCGGATTATCGACGCTGACAGCTTCACGGCCGAGCTCGAGGAGGGTCCGGTGCTCTTCATCGGAGACGGTGCCGCTAAATGTGCCGATATCATCACCCATCCGAATGCCCGCTTCTTGCAATGCTGTCCCAAGGCCAGCGCAATGCTCCATCCGGCATTGAGCGAATACAAAGAAAAACGGTTCAAAGACACTGCGTACTTCGAACCGTTCTATCTTAAGCAGTTTGTCGCCACAAAGAGCAACAAAAAAATGTTCTGAGTCCTCGATTAAAGATTCTTGTCAAGTATCTTTTGCAACTCACTATCACCCTTGATAGCCTTGTCATAGAGCTTTCCGTTCAGAAGCAGATAGCTCTGAGGAAGGCTTGTGACAGAGTACAGACCGACAGCGCTGGATGCTGAACCGAGACCGTCATTTACATTGATCCAAGGGAGCTGCTGGTTCTTTACGATATTGGCCCAGGCAGCTTTGTCAGTGTCAAGGGAGACAGCGAAAATCTCGAAGCCCTTGTCGTGATACTTCTCATAAAGAGGCTTCAGCGAGTCAAGGTTGAGCACCTTCGAAGCAGCATCCGTAACTGTCCAGAAGTGAATGAATACGGCCTTCGCATCCACCTCGCTGAGCTTCACGGTATTGCCATTTATATCCTTTGAGACAATATCTGGAAACTCCATTTCCTTGGCCATGCTGAGCTGGGTATTCAGACCGAGCAGCTTTTCCCTGCGAACTGTCTCATTCTCAAGCGATTTCACATAGATAGACTCAGGATAGATCTGTTTGAGGGTATCGAGTGCCGACCTGAAATGAAGGGCATCAGTCACCTGGCTGAAAAGCGGAGTGTCAGGGGTGATATTCCTGAAGAGCACAGGAACCACTGCCAGAGAACCCTTGTTCTCCATCACGAACTTAACCGACTGTCGGTAATAATTGATATAGGCCTTTGTATAATCCGCAGAGGTCTGAGCCGCATCGGCATTGCTAAGGAAATCTGCGTATTCACGCTCTGACGAGAGCAGGAGTTCACAATCCTGAGAGCCTGATACAGAGCTGTTTCCGAGAGTATCGCTCTCAACGGCCACCTTATCCCCGGCCTTCAGGAGGAGCGAAGAGAGTTTGGTGTCTCCATAATAGAGATAGATGAATTCAGGCTGTCCCTGTTTAAGGTCGACTTTGTATGAGAAAGCGCCAGACTTGTCAGTTTTGAGAGTGTCGAGCACGCTGAAGGTATTGACATTCAGAAGTTTGACCAGCACCTCCTTCTCAGGAGCGTCAGCTATCTTTCCTTCTATTCTGGCAGAAGGTGAACCGCAGGAAGCGGCAAGGAGGGCGCATGCTCCGAGGAGAGTTATTCTAAAGCTTTTCATATTCTTTCAGTATTGATTCTGCAATCTGTTTCTTTTCTTCATCCGTCACTACAGGCCTGCTCTTGCGAAAGTCCATATCACCCTCGCTCTGAAGAGGTACCAGGTGAATGTGGGTGTGTGGCACTTCCATACCGAGCACAGCCACTCCTACCCTCTTACACGGCACAGTCGCCTTGATTGCGAGGGCCACTTTGCGCGCGAAAGCCCAAAGTCCCTGATAGGTAGACTCATCCAGATTGAAGATGTAGTCATCCTCGATGTGCTTGGGAATGACCAGAGTGTGTCCCGGAGCCAAAGGATTGATGTCAAGGAAAGCGTAGTAATTTTCATCTTCCGCGCACTTGAATGACGGAATCTCTCCTGAGGCAATTCTTGTAAAAATGGTAGCCATAGCAATTAGATAGTAATGTCGAGTATCTTGAACTTGATTATGCCCGCAGGAACCTTCGCCTCGACAAGGTCGCCCTTCGCGTGTCCTAGCAGAGCCTTGGCAATAGGCGTAGTGAGGGCAAGCCTGCCCTTGCTGAGGTCAGCCTCCGACTCACCCACGATAGTGAATTCCATTTCGCGGTTCATAGTAAGGTTCATCACCTTTACCTTGTTCATCATCTGAACTTTATCTGTTCCAATTTGGGACTCGTTGATAACCTTGGCATTGGCCACACGGTTCTTCAAATTGGCAATCTTCACTTCAAGGAGGCCCTGAGCCTCGCGAGCTGCATCATATTCAGCATTTTCAGACAGGTCACCTTTCTCCCTAGCCTCGGCTATGGCCGCAGAGATGACCGGGCGCTGTGCAAGCGCTTCTTCGAGTTCCTTCTTCAGGTTCTCGAGGCCTTCGGCCGTCATATAATAAATTTCTGGCATAATAATAATGTGTATAGTGTTAATCTGACACCGGAGTCAACTAAAAAGGAGTCCCACCTTTATGGTGGAACCCTTCTTGAATCTCGTGTGCACAAAGATAGTAATTATTTATTTCATTTCCGACCTGGCACGGCTTCTTTTTTGGCAAGTCATTTTGTCCTTCCGCAGCTGTTCCACCAGTTCCTGCAGGGAATCGAAGCGTTTCTCGTCGCGTATGCGTTCAAGGAAGCGGATACGTATGTCCAGTCCGTAGATCAGCTCATCAAAATCAAAGATGTGCGTCTCAATGGTCCTGCTGCCTCCACCCGTCACCGTCGGCCTCACGCCTATATTCGTCATTCCATAATATTTTGAGCCAAATATCTCAACCTCAACGAGATAAACCCCATTGGCAGGCACCAGCTTCAGTGGTTCGTAGAGCTGCATATTGGCTGTAGGGAAGCCCAGTGTGCGGCCCACACGGTTTCCTGCGACCACCACACCGTGCAGACAGTAATCGTAGCCGAGCATAGCCGAGGCTGCCACAACATCCCCCGCCTCAAGCGCCGCCCTGATTTTCGTCGAACTGATAGGAAGGTCGGGGGCAATGATGTCAGGAGTATTCGCAAGCCCGGAAGCTCCGATGAACTTCGGCTGAACGCTGACGACCTCCAGACCCAGGGAAAGGGCAAGTTCTTCAACCGCCTGACGGCCAAGACTGTCGGAACCCATCCTGTTGTCATAGCCCATGACAATGGCAGTAGTCCCGTATTGCTTCTGAAGTATCTCCTTCAAGTAGTCGTGTGCCGTCATCCCGCTGAATTCGCGGGAAAAATCGAGCACCTCGACCCTGTCAATGCCCAAGGAAAGCAGCCTCTCCTTCTTTTCGGGCAATGAGGACAGAAGCCTGAGGTTCCTGGCATCGTTCTGCAACACGGTTCTGGGATGGGGCCAGAATGTAACAATCATACTCTGCTCTCCACGCTCCTTAGCTACGGAAAGCAGAGTATCTATTACAAGACGGTGTCCGAGATGGACACCGTCAAAGAATCCTGTCGATACTACAGCCATTTAACGAGACCGAAGTCCTGTCTGTGAGGCAGAAGCGCATTCTTCGGATATATTCGGGTAGCAACCTGGTACATACCGGTTCTCTCCGGAAGAATTGCGGTTTGGAAGCTTGCCACGCCGTCATTGTACTCCTTGAGCTCAAACTCAAATACATCCTGGATGTGCATCTTGCCCTTGCGGTCAGTCGTAACGAAGAGCATCTCCACTCCGATTTCTTCCGGCTTGATGTCGCCGAGATTGAGAACAACTGCTCCGCGGAGAAGATTCTCCTCGGAAAGTGTGTATGAAGACTCAGGCTGTGTATATGATACGACAGAGATGTCACTCCACATACGTGTCATTCTGAGCTTCCACTCTGCGATTTCACGAGCCATCTTGTAATCATCGGCTACAATGGCTGTACTGCGCTCTGACTGAGGCACATAGTACTGATTCAAGTAGTCGGTGAGCATCCTGTTGGTGGTGAAGTTGCAAGCTACCTGAGCAATGGTGTTCTTGATATAGCCTATCCACTGGGATGACATACGGGTATTGTCATCAACATCGTAGTATGCCGGAACGATTTCGTTCTCGATAATGTTGTAGATGGTAGCGGCATCGAGCTCATTCTGGAACTGCTGGTCGTCGTAGGTCCTTTCCATAGGAAGAGCCCAGCCGGCGCCCTCACGGTAACCTTCAACCCACCAGCCGTCGAGTACTGAGAAATGCATTACTCCGTTCATCGAAGCCTTCTCTCCTGAAGTTCCAGAAGCCTCCTGAGGGCGGGTAGGGTTATTGAGCCATACATCTACACCCTGAACGAGCCTCTTGGCGAGGTTGATGTCATAGCCGGGAACGAAGACAATCTTTCCGATGAAGCGCTCCTGCTTTGAAATCTCTACAATCTGTCTGATGAGGTCCTGTCCGGCCTTGTCGGCAGGATGAGCCTTGCCGGCGAATACGAACTGTACAGGTCTCTCAGGATTGTTTACGATTGTGGCAAGTCTGTCGAGATCGCTGAAGAGGAGAGTGGCTCTCTTGTAGGTAGCGAAGCGACGGGCAAAACCTATGGTGAGGACGTCATCACGAAGTGATTTCTTGATGGTCACAATCTGACGAGGAGAATAGTGGCTTGAATTCTGAGGATCGGAAAGTCTCTTGCGGATGGCGTAGATGAGATTGGTCTTGAGAGCCTTCCTTACATTCCACACCTCTGAATCCGATACCTTGTAGATACCCTCGAAGCAAGACTTATCATAGTGATGGGTAGCAAAATCAGGTCCGAAAACCCTTGAATGTACAGCTTTCCACTCCTTTGCGCACCAAGTTGGATAGTGAACACCGTTGGTGACATAGCTGATGTGGTTCTCCTCAGGGAGATAGCCCGGATACATATCTGCGAGTATCTCCTGGCTCACCTTTCCGTGAAGCATTGATACGCCGTTGATTTCCTGTGAGATATTGGCAGCAAGATGACTCATTGAGAACTTCTCGTTGTAGTCTGTGGCATTGATCTTTCCGAGGCTCATCATTGTGGTCCAGTCGGTCCTGAGAAGCTCAGGGAAATGTCCAAGATACTTTCTGAGTATATCCTCGTCAAAGGCATCGTGTCCTGCAGGAACAGGAGTGTGGGTAGTAAAGAGCGATGAAGCGCGAACTACCTCCATTGCCTCGGCGAAGCTGAGGTTCTCATTCTGGATGTACTCACGGAGTCTCTCCAGACCGGTGAAGGCAGCGTGGCCCTCATTGCAATGATAAATCTGAGGATTGAGGCCGAGTACACGGAGGGCGCGTACACCGCCGATTCCGAGGAGTATTTCCTGCTTGAGACGGTTCTCCCAGTCACCGCCATAGAGCTGGTGAGTCACGGAGCGGTCTTCAGGACGGTTTGCCTCCCAGTCTGTGTCGAGAAGATAGAGGTCGGTACGGCCGACTGCCACCTTCCAGATTCTGGCTACGCAGTTCCTTCCAGGGAAGGCAACGGTGGTGGTAAGCCAGTTTCCGTCCTTATCGAGAACAGGCTGTGCAGGTGTCTTGAGGAAATCCTGAGGATCGTACTCTGCAACCTGCTCACCGTATGATGTGAGCTTCTGGTTGAAATAACCGTATCTGTAGAGAAAACCTACAGCCACAAGATTAACGTTCATGTCGCTGGTTTCCTTGAGGTAGTCTCCAGCAAGTATTCCAAGACCACCTGAATAAATCTTAAGCGAGCTGTCAAGACCGTACTCCATACAGAAGTATGCCACTGAAGGGTCGGTTCTCTTCTCTTTCTCTGCCATATAAGAATTGAACTCGGCCATCACAGTATTGAGCTGGGCGAGGAATGTTTCGTCCTGAGCGAGGGCATTGAATTTCTTTATGCTCACCTGGTCGAGGATGGCTCTAGGGTTGTGACCCGATTCACTCCAAAGTTCAGGGTCCACCTTCTTGAAAAGATCCTTGGCATCGTCATTCCAGCACCACCAGAGGTTCTTGCTGAGCGTTTCGAGGCCTTCAAGCTGTTTAGGCAGGTGTCTGGTCACCATAATGCTCTTCCAGGATGGCGAGTCTACATTGATTCTTTCGTACTGCATTGTTTGTTTTTCTTTAAGGGCCTGGCAGTTGCCTGCCCGCACTACTAATTGATTAATTGCTTTTGAATATGCTTCTTTGTAATACTCTATCTGGTGCTCCCAAAGGGCTATCTTGGATATGTCCTTTGCAGAGTCCATATAGGCTTTCTGCTGCTCCGGGGTAAGGGCAGCGATTTCGCGTATGCGTGCCTCAACAGCATCTACTACATAGTTGTAGTTGGTGTCGTTTCTCTCTACGATCGTAATTCCCGGGTGATCCTTTTTGTAGCGGTCGCGCACCCAGAGCCCGAAGCCTGCCAGCGTGGTGGTGAGTGTCGGTATGGAGAACGCAAGGCTCTCGAGAGGCGTATAACCCCAAGGTTCGTAGTATGAAGGGAATATGGTAAGGTCGAGTCCTACCAGCAAGTCATAGTAGCTCAGGTTGAACACACCGTCATTGCCATTGAGATAGGATGGAACGAAATAGACCTTGACCTTGTCTCCTTCGAGATTGGCGAGATTCTTCTCACGGAACCTGCGGCTGATGGTGTCCCATTCAGGATTCATCAGCGCGTGTGAGACCTGGGTTACATAGTTAGGAGCGCCTTCGCCCGCAAGTTTGTGCACAAGATTCTTGTCCGGTCCGTTATGACCGGATGGGATGAATATGAAGGCATGAATTTCCTTGCCGTCATAGCCTTTATCCCTAAGCTGCGCCAAAGAGTCGATGAAGACGTCGATACCCTTGTTTCTGTACTCGTAACGGCCGCCTATGCCCACGAACATCGCATCCTCGGCTACAGACTTGCCGCACATTGCTCCGGCCACCTCACTAAGCTTGGCTTTGGCGATCTTTCTCTTCTCATTGTACTCCTCCTCAGTCGAAGGAGTGAAACTCGGCTCAAAACCGTTCGGGGTGACGATGTCCACCTTCCTGCCCAAAAGCTGAGCGCACTCCCTGGCAGTGATGTCACTTACCGTGGTGAAGACGTCAGCATACTCCGCCGACTTGGATTCAAGGGAGTGACGGGATACGACATTGAGACGCTTTGCCATTTCATCACCGTTGAACTCCGCAAGATTGTCATACAGGGCGTAATTGTTACCACAGATGCTTCTTCCTATCATCGTCGCGTGGGTTGTGAACACGGTCGCGACAGGGAAACTGGAGTTCCTCAGATAAAGAAGTCCCGCACCGGTCTGCCATTCGTGGAACTGGGCGACAACCTTGTCGGAATTGAGGAGGTGGTGCTTGCAGAAGCTCTCGATGACATTGCCGGCAGCATATCCGAAAATCAGGGACTCCTTGTAATCCCAATCTCCGCTCAACGAGTCAACTTTGTACCTCTCCCAATACTCGCCCAATATCCTGTTCTGCTGAGGGAGATAGGATTTGTAGTCAACAAGTATGGCAATAGGTTTTCCAGGCACGTTCCATCTGCCTATGCGCACTCTCAGACCCTCTTCGGCCAGTTTATTGCGCCAGGTCCTGTAAAGCATTCCGTCTTCGATGAAATCCGGATTTGCTTCAGGACGCATCCATACGTCCGGACCTATCATTATATGATGCTTGCCGAGTTGCTCCTTCTGGAAAAGGGCTTTGGTCGATACTACAGTGTAGATTCCTCCAACCTTATTGCAGACCTCCCAGCTTACCTCAAATAGATAGTCCGGACTGTAAAACACATTTTCCATCAGTCGTTCTGTTTGAGCTCGTACTCCCGGTCAACTCTGATGGCAAAGTCGCTGAGGACGTTCATATAATTGATAAATGCCTCGTAAGGGGTATCGTACGGATTGAAACGCTTGTGAACCTCCCCGTCCGAGAAGAACTTGGTGCACATATAGTAGAAGTGGTCGCTCTCCTGGAGATGTCCGAAATCCTCAAAGAGCTGAGGGTCGTTGAGGATGTAGAGCTTCTCGCTGAGAGAATAGAGCTTGTTGAATGCGTCGTTCTGGAGCTCGTTTCCGAGCCATGCGGTAACATCCCTCTCCTCATCTGCCCAGGAAATGACCTCAGGAACAGAGAGTTCATCGACAGCCTTGTACTTCTTGGTAGCCTGGCTTGGTGTAATGAAGTCGAAAGTACCGTCTGCGAGGACCTCCTTAGGAAGGGCACGCATGAAATCGAAGATACCTGTATTCTCATTGAGATGCTCGCCGAAGGTCTCGTAATCCATAAAGAGATTCACGATGTCTCCACCCTCGGATACAGAGCTCTTGAGCCAAGAGACGAATTTTTCAGCACTAAGAGGCCATCCGCTCCAATTTCTGTCCGCAAAGCGGAAGGCAATATCGTCGCTGAGCGCATAGTTCCTGAGAAGGAGCTTGAGCTTAGGCTGAAGGTCACCTGCATATACGTAATTAGGGCTCTTCCAACCCATAATGTGACGCGCACCCTCAGTGAGCATAGTCTTGAAGCCGAGTTCGTATACTGCCTTGCCGATAGCATCGGAATAGATGAGCTCGGTGTTTCTGAAAGCTGTAGGGGTCACGCCGAAATACTTCTGAAGATTATCCTTCTGCTTGAGGACCTGATGCTTGAATTCGGTAGGAGAAGTAAGCGATGCGAGGGAATGGTTATAGGTCTCGCATATGAACTCCACAGATCCTGTCTCTGCGAGCTTGCGGAAGCTGTCAAGCACCTCCGGAGCGTATCTGTCAAGCTGCTCGATCGCAGAACCGGTGATGGAGAATGAGACTTTGAAAGCTCCCTTTGTCTCCTTGATAGCCTCCAGAAGAAGCTCATTCATAGGAAGATAGCACTTTTGTGCAATCCTCTTGAGTATGGTTCTGTTGGCGAAGTCATCATAATAATGTGAATCCTTTCCTATATCGAAGAAGCGATACAGTCTGAGTCTTGTAGGCTGATGTACGTGGAAGTACAGGCAAATGCTTGGTTTCATATCTTTGATTGTTTTTTTCTTGGCTGTTCAGGTTATACCAATGATTCATAAACGGCCTTGAGCTTGGCCGTAGCACCGTTCCACTTAAGCGCATTCACCTCGTCGAAACCTCTCGATGCGGCAAAACGTGAAAGTGCAGGATACTGAAGAAGAGCATAGATATCGTCAGCGAGCGCATCTACGTCCCAGAAATCCACCTTGAAGGCATAGTCAAGAATCTCGGCTGCGCCGGACTGCTTGGAAATCACGGATGGAACGCTGGTTCTCATCGCCTCCAAAGGAGAGATACCAAAAGGCTCCGATACTGACGGCATAATGTACACGTCCGAAAGGGCAAACATCTTCTGTACATCCATTCCGCGAAGGAAGCCCGTGAAGTGGAATCTATCAGATATACCCAGACGGGCAACGTGTTTGATACAACGGTTCATCATATCACCGCTTCCAGCCATCACGAAGCGTACGTTCTTGGTTCTCTTGAGAACCTTTGCGGCCGCCTCGATGAAATACTCCGGACCCTTCTGGAAGGTGATTCTTCCGAGGAAAGTGACAATCTTGTCCTCTACTCCCCTCTCCACCTGAAGGTTCTCGCGACCGCTGAAGTCCACCGCATTGTGCACGGTAACGACCTTGGCCGGATCGATATGATATTTGTTAACCACGATATTCCTGGTAAGGTCACTCACGGTAACGACCCTGTCGGCCGCAAGCATTCCGCGGGTCTCGATATCGAGTACGCGGGTATCGATATGTTTCTCGTCGCCGCGGTCATACGAAGTCGCGTGAACATGTACGACCAGAGGTTTGCCGGTCAATTCCTTTGCAGCAATTCCTGCGAGATATGTGAGCCAGTCATGGGCATGGATGACATCGAACTCATCCTTGTGCTGAAGGGCGATGGTACCTCCGACCATTGCATATCTGGCCACCTCTTCCATAAGGTTGGTGCCGTATTTGCCGGAGAATTTGTACTTCATTCCATACTGGACCTTGAAATCCTTGACCTGACGCTTTCTCTCCTGTTCGACTATGGTCTCGAACTCATCCGGATTCACATAAGGAACCAGGTTCGAGTCAATGTGAATGAATTTCACCTTATCGAGGAACTCATCCACAGAAGAGCTGACTGTGTCCACGGCCACATCACTGGCATTGATTATGGTAGTGGCGCTCTGGTCCTCGTCTCCTGAAGCCGAAGGCATCACGAACAGTGTCTCCACTCCGTTATATGCCAATCCTTTTACTATACCTTCGCAAGCAGTTCCGAGACCGCCTGCGATGTGGGGAGGGAACTCCCATCCGAACATCAGAACCTTCATTGTCAAGCCTCCTTGTATTTGTTCATATAATAGTCGATTCTAAGGAAAGTAGCCGTACTGAGAGCCGATGAAATGGCTCCGTGAGGCTCGTGAGGCGGTTCTCCGTCATATATCTCGGAGAATGCACCGACTCCGTGCTTTGAGAGATCCTCGTAGAAACCCTCCAGCAGCCACTGCGCCTTCTTGTAGAAAGAAGGGCCCTTGACCTTGAAGCTCACCCTAACGTAAGGGAGGAGGAGGTAAGGGATTGAGCAGCCCTGATGGACAGCGAGGTCGCGCTCAGTCTGGGAGCCCTCGTACACACCTCTGTAATTATTGTCACGAGGTGAGAGGGTCCTTATACCCCTGCGGGTAACAAGCTCATTGTCAACCACTTTGAGTATAGATGGGAAGAGTTCTTCATCAATTGGAGAATAATCCACGGAGATAGCGTGAATCTGATTCGGACGTACTGACATATTCTGTCCGTTACCGTCCACGTAATCAGCGAGACAGCCTCTGCGCTCATTCCAGAACATAGGCTGGTAGTTGGCCTTTACGAGATCCCTGATAGGGGTCCATACAGCCACGAAATCAGAATTCTTGGCTCCAAAACGGCCCTCCATATCAAGGGCGAAGCAGATGGCATTGTACCAGAAGGCATTGGTTTCCACCTGGTATCCGGCTCTCTCTGTCACAGGCTCGCCATTGACATATGCATTCATCCAAGAGAGGGCGACGTGGTCCTTCTGGGCCCAAAGCAGACCGTTCGGCTGCATTGAAATCTCTCCCCTGACTCCCGGAAGATAGCTTTCTATCATCTTCATCACAGTGTCGCCGTACTTTCTCCAAACCTTCTTAGGGTCTGCGCCGAACTCATTGACATAGCTCTGGAGAACGACAGGGAGAAAGAGCGGAGCCTCAACCTGGGTGGTGCGGCGGAAGAAGCGCTCCTGCTGATCAGCGATGAGATTGTCGAGGATTTCCTCGAACTCGGCGGCATTGCCATCCTTCGCGAGGGTAAGTCCCACTATTGAGTAGAGGCTCTCGCGGAGCAGGCCGGTGTAGAGCCACGAGAAGCCCGCCGTGATCATCTTGTGGTTATTGTGATTGCAAACGAGGGTGTCTGCGCAACGCACGAGCTGGTCCCTGGTATTCGAAACCTCAGGGGTCTTCTTCACGATGTCATTGAACTTCCTCTTGAGGGTGGCTGGATTTGCCTCAACGATGGATGCGGAGAACACCACAGAATCGCCTTCCTTCATATCCACCTCGAAGGAGCCGGGCACGAGAAGGTCTTCCTGACATTCGAAGCCTCTGCGGCGCTCGTCCGAATATGTGATTCCCTGATACCAATATGGAAGATGCTTGTAAACGGCATCCTTGGTATTCATCTGAAGGAAGAGGTCCGGGAAGTCCTTGTACATCCTGAATGCAGCTCCATTGGGAACCTCCTCAAATGAGGTGTCAGCCTGATTGTTGACATGAGTGAGGGCGTGGATGTTGCGGAAGGCAAGGTAAGGCTTCAGCACAAGGGAAACCTTCGAAGGAGCCTTGACAAGTTCAAACTTGATGAGGACCTGGTCAACATCGGGAGCGAGCACGATGCTCTTTACAAAAACGATATCACCGACCTTATAGGTAATCTTGGATACCGGGTCGGCTTGGAAATCAACCACATATTTATGTCCCCTTGGATCATATACGTCGCCGTATCTATGGATACCGAGGTTGAACTGCTTTCCATCCACAACAAGGCTCTCATCAAGAGACGAGAGGAGGAGGAATTTGTCGCCGCCGAAACGGTCAAGAGTAACAGCCAGGAGTCCGTGATAACGGCGCGTGTTACAGGTCACAATGGACGTGTTGCAATATGCGCCTGTCTTGTTGGCGCTGATAATCTCCCGCTTCAAAGAATACGAAAGGTTTACCAACTCTGACTTATTGAACTTCAAAAAAGCCATAATACTGTTTATGTTAAAATTTACTTCTCACACTGCAAAACAATCGCACACCGGCTCGGCAGGTACAGATACAGGCTTGAATCGTATTCCTGCGGTCCGTTCAACGATTTTTCCTGCACTGTGAAGTGCTCCTCGCCCGTTTTCAAGCGGCTGAAACCATTGAACTTCTCCTCGTCGGTGTTCAAAACAACAACATACTTCCCGGCTGGAGCCGCGAATGAGTAATCCGCGAATGAAGCCGAGACGTTGAAATTGAACGCAAAGATACAATTTTTCCTGTAGAATATCAAAACCTTCTTCTGTTCGTCGGCCACGAGAATCCGAGGTATCTCCTTGAGAATATTGGACTTCCTTGCAAACTTGACCATAGCCTCATCGAAAGCTCGCAGGCAGCCGTATCTGAGCAGTCCGTTGTCCGCGAGAGACCATTGACGGCGGGCATATTTGTACGACCAGCCATTCCCCTCGCGAGGGAAATCTATCCATTCCGGATGGCCGAATTCATTGCCCATGAAGTTCAGATAGCCGTTGCCGGCAGTCGCGAGAGTCACCAACCTGATCATTTTATGCAGGGCAATGCCCCTGTCCACTATCGAATTCTGGATATCCTTGCTCATTGAGAAATACATTTCTTTGTCAATAAGCCTGAATATCAGGGTTTTGTCTCCCACAAGGGCCTGGTCGTGACATTCGGCGTAGCTGATGGTCTTTTCGTCGGCGCGCTTGTTCGTAAGTTCATACCATATCTCGCCCATACTCCAGTCCTCGTCCCGTCTCTCCTTGATCCACTTGATCCAATGGTCGGCAACGCCCATTGCCATACGGAAATCAAAGCCGACACCGCCCGCCTCGAAAGGAGCTGCGAGTCCAGCCATTCCGCTCATATCTTCGGCAATGGTGATGGCATTCGGATTTACCTCGTGCACGAGCATATTGGCAAGCGCAAGATAGGTCACGGCATTCTCATCGACTCCGAGATTGAAATAATTGTCATATCCGCAGAAGTCCTTGCCGAGGCCGTGGTCCCAATAGAGCATACTGGTGACTCCATCGAAGCGGAAACCGTCCAGATGGTACTCCTCCATCCAGAACTTGCAGTTGGAGAGGAGGAAATGCTTGGTCTCGCTCTTTCCGTAGTCGAAACAGCGGCTGTCCCAAGCCGGATGATGGCCTTGATAGCCCTTATAGAAGTAGAGGTCCTCGCGTCCGTCGAAATTGCTCAGGCCCTCGGCCTCGTTCTTCACCATATGCGAGTGGACAAGGTCCATAATGACCGCAATTCCGCGCGCGTGGGCATCATCCACCAGGTGCTTGAACTCCTCAGGGGTGCCGAAACGAGAACTCAGGGCGAAGAAATTTGATACCTGATATCCGAAAGAACCATAGTAGGGATGCTCCTGCAAAGCCATGATTTGCAGCACATTGTAGCCAAGTTCAGCCACCCTCGGAAGCACCTCGGTCCTGAACTCCTCGAAGCTTGCCACCTTCTGCTGCTCCGAGCTCATTCCTATATGGCACTCATAGATGAAAGGATTCTGTCTCTTGCCGGGACGGCGGTGTTTCCACTCATATTTCTCAGCCGGGTCCCAGACCTGGGCGCAGAAGACCTTGGTCACGTTATCCTGGACGGCACGGGTGGTATAAGCAGGAAGTCTCTCGCCGCCACCTCCAGGCCATTCGATAAACAGCTTGTACAGGTCGCCGTGATTGATGAGCATATGGGGCACGACCAGTTCCCAATTGCCCCCTCCAACAGGTTTGAGGGCATAGCCTTCAGTGCGTTTCCAATTGTTGAAATCTCCGATAAGATATATTTTAGTGGCATTCGGAGCCCACTCGCGGAACACCCAATCGCCGTCATCGTTGTGATGAAGGCCGTAGTACAGATGATTATTGACACCTGCAGCGAGCGAACCATCCTTGGCAATGGCGTCACGTTCCTTAAGTATGCGCTCGTGACGGACGTCGATGGCCGTCTTGAATGGCATCAGATAAGGGTCAGTTTCATAAATCTTCTTTCTCTTCATATGCTGCTTAAATTTATTGTCCGAACGAATTGTCCACCTTATCGCGGACCTTCCTGAGATATGTGCGACAGGCGTTCACGAGTTCCCCGGAACGCTTCACATACTTGTCAATATCGTCGAGGCCCGTTGAAGGGTCCTCCACCTCTGCGGCCAGCTTCTCAAGCTCCTCCACCGCATTCTGATAATTGAAATCCTCCATTACTATTTTCTATCCTTCACCTCGCAGGACAGAGTACCGTCCGCGAACATTATCCTCAAAATATCCCCCGGAGCAATCCCTTTAGCCTCTTTGATAAGCCTGCCACCGGAATTGGCGACCAAAGTATAGCCTCGGGATAAAAGTTTCCGCGGATCTGCCGCCTGTATACGGTTCTCGAGCAGGTCCACCCTGGCCATCATTGCGGCAATCTTGTTCACAAAGGCCAGCTTCAGTCTCGTCTCAAAAGAGCAAATACGCTCATCCTCAGCCATATAGCAATCAATAAAGACATCCGCCAATGCGGTTGGGGTCTTTTCATAGGAGTAGGCCACCATATCCGCCACGTGATAGTCGCGCTCGTGTCCTATCGCCGTAATGACAGGCAGAGGGCAGGAGGCAATGGCGGCACATAGCCTGTAATCGTCAAAGCAGGCAAGGTCGAGTTCCGCCCCACCTCCGCGCAAGAGAAGTACGGCATCATAGGATGTCTGTGCACTCTCCACCCGTGACAGTGCGTCAATAATCGAATCGGGCGCCGTAACTCCCTGCATTACAGCCTCAAAGAGCTCAACTTGAAAGACAAAGCCGTAGGAATTGCCCTCCAGATGACGGCAGAAATCTCCGAAACCCGCGGCGCTGCTCGCAGAAATGACGGCCAGGCTGTATGGAAGAACTGGAAAGGAAAGCTGCTTCTGCTTGTCCATCAATCCCTCCTGCTCCAAACGGGCAATGGTTCTCTTTTTCTCCTGCTCTTTCTCGCCTATTGTGAAGGCAGGATCGATGTCATCGATGGACAAAGTCAAGCCATAAAGTTCATTGTATGAGACCTGCACCCTCACCAGTACGGACATGCCGGCCTGAAGCACCGTGCCCGTAGCCTGAGCGAAAAAGTTGTTCAATTGAAGGAAACGGGAACGCCAAATGGCAGCCTTCACCCTGGCGACTGTGCCGCTTTCGTCATTCTGGCAGAGATCGAGGTAGCAGTGTCCGTTCTGTTTCCTGCTCACAGACGCTATCTCTGCCTTGACCCAAAGCTTGGTGGGAAAAAGCTCTTCAACTCCACTCTTAAGCAGCCGTTGAAGCGTCAGCAAATCCAAATATTCTTTCTCTTCCAATCCAACTTCTGTCACGTCAATATTAATTTAATCGTTTTACAAATGTAAATAAAAACTCAAAAGACAAAAAAGGTCTTCGCATTTTTTTGCAAAGACCTAAACTGTTTTTACCGCATCCATCTATTTCTGCCTGCAGAAAATCTGTATAGGACAGCCGGTGAGATTGAAGTTCTCACGCAATTTGTTCTCAAGGAAACGTTTGTACGGTTCCTTGATGTACTGTGGCAGATTGCAGAAGAACGCGAAGGCAGGGAATCTCGTCGGGAGCTGGGTAATGTACTTCACCTTTATGTACTTGCCCTTCCATGCCGGAGGCGGTGTCTCCTCTATGATAGGAAGCATCACCTCGTTCAACTTCGCAGTCGTAATTTTCTGTCTGTAGTTTTCGGCTACCTGGGCTGCAGCATTCAGCACATCCATAATCCTCTGCATCTTGTGCACTGAAGTAAAAATTATTGGAACGTCATCAAATGGCGCTATCCTCGCGCGCAAAGCCTCGGTATACTCCTTCATCGTATTGTTATCCTTCACGAAGAGATCCCACTTGTTCACCACTATCACGCAGCCCTTGCGGTTCTTCTGAATCACATTGAAGATATTCATATCCTGAGCCTCCATTCCGCTAGTGGCATCAATCATCAGGATGCACACATCAGAATGCTCGATGGCCCTGATGGAACGCATCACCGAATAGAACTCAAGGTCTTCGTGCACCTTCGACTTGCGACGGATTCCTGCCGTATCAACGAGCATGAACTCGTGCCCGAATTTATTGTAATAGCTTGATATTGAATCTCTTGTCGTACCTGCTACGGATGTGACTATATTCCTGTCCTCGCCGAGCAGCGCATTAGTCAACGATGACTTGCCGACATTAGGCTTTCCTACTATGGCAATGCGCGGGATGTCAGCGTGGGAAGAATCTTCCTCAGCCTCCTTTGGAAGCAACTTCACGATTTCGTCCAGCAAATCGCCCGTACCCGAACCATTTGCTGCGGAAATGCTCCAAATCTCACCAAGTCCGAGGCCATAGAACTGATAGGTATCGAAAATCTTTTCGCCCGTATCTACCTTGTTCACACAGAGGACCACCGGCTTCTTCGAGCGTCGGAGCACATCCGCAATCTCGGAGTCGTAATCAGTGATGCCGGTAGCGGCTTCGACCAAAAAAAGAATGACATCCGCTTCCTCTATGGCAATATTTACCTGACGGCGTATCTCCTTTTCGAAGACGTCGTCGGAATTAGTGGTGTAACCGCCCGTATCCACAACGGAAAATTCGTTTCCGCACCACTCGCATTTACCATAATGCCTGTCGCGGGTGACACCGGCGGTGTCATCTACGATGGCCTGCCTCATTCCAACCAGACGGTTGAAAAGTGTAGACTTTCCTACGTTCGGTCTACCTACTATTGCTACCAGACTCATAAATTCAAATTATATTATACGGCCATCAAGCTTTGTACAATGCACAGCCCTTGCAGGCATCGTCATCATTGCCCTCACATCCCGTGTGACGCGGCGAATCAGAGGCTCCGAAGATGGCATCATCCTGTTCCCTCATACACTTGATGCCGAGCTTGCGCATCTCTTTGTTCGAACTCACCTCATACTCGGGGAACTCACCGTTCTTCCTGAATATGATATTGAAGCAAAGCCCGAATACGGCCAGGGCCACGATGCCCAGTGTAATGAGAAAAACCTTCATAAGCAATACAACAGCTGCTAATGGATGAATACCTCGCTGATAGGCTCGTTATCGTATACTCTTTCAATAATCTTTGCGAAGATGTCAGTCATTGAGATGACCTTGATCTTGCTGGTATCGACGCCTTCCTCACTCCTGAGAGGAATGGTGTCTGTGATGTACACTTCCTTCAAAGCGGAAGCGGCAATGTTCTTGTATGCGTTGCCGGAAAGGATGCCGTGAGTAGCGCAGGCGCGGACACTTGAAGCACCCATCGCCATCAGTACATCAGCTGCCTTGCAGAGGGTTCCGGCAGTGTCAATCATATCGTCAACAATAATGACATCTCGGCCCTTGACCTCACCTATGGCTGTGATGGAAGCTACCACATTGGCCTTTGCCCTTGACTTGTGGCAGATGATTACAGGGCAAGCGAGATTCTTTGCATATAGCTGAGCTCTTTTGGCGCCACCCATATCAGGAGCAGCAATTGAGAGGTTCTCGAGGTTGAGAGAGGCAATGAAAGGGATGAAAACTGTGGTGGCGTACAAGTGATCTACAGGGAAATCGAAGAAGCCCTGAATCTGGTCAGCATGAAGGTCACAGGTCATCACGCGATCAGCTCCGGCTGCATGAAGCAGATTTGCAGCAAGCTTAGCGCCAATGGACACTCTCGGACGGTCCTTTCGATCCTGACGGGCCCATCCGAAATAAGGAATCACTGCAATGACCTTGTCGGCAGAAGCTCTCTTGGCTGCATCAATGGTAAGAAGGAGCTCCATCAGATTGTCTGCAGGAGGACAGGTAGACTGAATGATGAATACGGTCGCGCCTCTGACGCTTTCGTTGAATACAGGCTGGAATTCACCATCACTGAAAGGGGTGCACTCAAGCTGGCCGAGCACAATCTTTTCGGCATTCTCTCCATTCAGTTTGTTCAATGCATCAATCACCTTGCAGGCAAAATCCTTTGAAGCCCTGCAAGCAAAGACTTGCATTTTATGTACGTTGTTCATATCGCTTAATTATGTTGAGGATAATACACTTTCTATATAATCAAGGATTTCATCCTTTCCCATTCCATTCTCGGAAGAGGATAGGAACATAGGAGGAAGTTCCTCCCACTGCTGTAGCAGCAGAGCCTGATCCCTTTCAATCTGTCTCGCAAGGACATTGGGCCCCTGCTTGTCACATTTAGTGAAAATGATGGAGAACGGGATGCGGTTCTCACCAAGTTCACTTATGAAATCCAAATCTATTTTGCCGATGTCGTGACGGGAATCCACAAGCACAAAAAGCATCACCATCTCCTCTGAATTCATAATGTAATCACGGATGATGCGTTTGATTTCATCCCTTCCACTCTGTGGCAGCTTGGCAAAACCATAGCCGGGCAGATCCACGAGATACCAGGAGCTGTTGATGAGAAAATGGTTGATAAGCTTGGTCTTTCCGGGAGTTGCAGAAGTCATCGCAAGCTTTCTGTTACCAGTCAACATATTGATAAGTGATGACTTACCCACATTCGAACGCCCGATAAAAGCGAATTCAGGCAGCTTCGCTGAGGGCTTTTGGGCTACACGCGTACTGCTTCCCACAAATCTGGCATCGACTATCTTCATAAAGCTCTAAAAAAACCGGCGCAAAGATAGCAAAAATCTCCCACTTTCCGAGCTAATGAGTCAGACATTATTGCAGAAAACGGAGCTATTACTATTCTGTCTGAAGCGCAGCAGACTAAAGCGCCTGTTCTGCAGACTCGACAGGCCTTTCTGCCGGAAGGACGAAGAAGAAACGGGCACCACCCTTGTAGCTATTGTCAAGATAAACCTTGCCGTTGAGCTTATTGGCAATTGTGCTACACACATTGAGGCCCAAGCCTACGCCCTGCTTGAACTCGTTGGCCTTGATGAAGCGCTCGAAGATATCTTCCGCCATCTCCGGAGGCACACCGCTTCCCGTGTCAGTCACAGAGAAACTCAGAGAGCCCAGATTGGCAAGAAGGGAGAAGGACAGCACAATTTCCCCCTTGGTGGTGTGCTTGCAGGCATTGGTCAGATAATGGATGAGCAGCTGCTGTACCCTGCGCGGGTCTGTTTTGATGGTAAAATCATCCCTGACGTCGGTCTCGAAGCGCATCTGAACGTTCGAAGGACATCTGAACTCCACACTATTGATGGCCTTGCGGCAGATGTCATTGACCGAAGCCTCGGAAATGGAAATGTTGTAGCAGCCGTTTTCCGCATCGCCGAGACTGAGCAGGTCGTCAATGAGCATAAGCAGCATATTGGCATTGGACTCGATATAATTGGCATATTGGGACTTCTCCTCCGCGGTGTTGTAGCCGTCAGGCATACTCAAAAGCTGGGAGAAGCCAATAATAGCATTCATTGGGGTGCGGATTTCGTGGCTCATACTCTTTATGAGCTGATTCTTGAAGGCATCGGCTTTGGCGGCCTTGTCTATTGCGGCCTTCAATTCCTTGTTCTTCTTCTCCATCTCCAGATGGGCCTTCTTTTCACTCGTACTGTCAATGCAGCAGATATGCAGAGAGTAGAGGTCATCGAAAAGGATGATTACATCATAGTACATATCGACCTCCGGCAATTGCTGAACGAACTTTATGTAGGGCAATTTCTTCTTTATAGCAGCATTAATCCGCCCCAGCAGCTTATCATAAGCATTCGGATACAAGCGCTTGAAGGAAGTTTTCCCTACCTGTCCACCAAGATCACCGATGGCCTTGCGAAATGGATAATTGCCATCAGTTATGATAACGTCGCTCACCGATCCGTCCTTGGAGTACTCCATCCTCCCTTTCAAATAGAACATTGGAAGGCTCTCGACCAGGACCTGATAGCGGAGATTGTTCATGTCCTTTCTATGGCGTTTTCTCGAGGCGAGGAATTTGTGGAAGTACAACAATAATAGCAGAAACAAGAGTATGCCCAGCAAAGCAAGCATATAACTAAGCATAAGAGGAAAGATAAGCACCTTTATCATAACTATAGTTGTTTTCTATTGTTTCAATGGAGCATTGCTCTTGGGGTAAGTGATTGTAAATGAGGCGCCGCCAAGAACGAATGACTTCGCATACGAGATTTCCGCATCGCATTTGGCCAGAACGCTGCGGGTAATCGCGAGTCCAAGACCTGTGCCGCTGCTCTTGGTCGTGAAGTTAGGGGTGAAGAGCTTGTCCAGATTCTCAGCCTTGACTCCAGGTCCATTGTCCTCAATGACAATATCGTAGTAACCAGACTTGATGGAGTTCCTCAAAGAAACGACCACCCGGCCTTGTCTGACATCCTTGCCGGCCTCAGCATCTTCCTGCTGCTGTATTTCAATTGCCTGCACCGAATTGGTCAGCAGATTGAGCAATGCGGACTTCAACTGTGGCTTCGGTCCCATCACACAAGCGTCTTTCAGACCGAAGTAATTGAAAATCATGGAGTCATTGCAATCAACCATAGATAGCTCCTCCTGGATGAGCGCATCAAGATCGATGGATGTGAAATCTTCCGTACCAAGTTTCGCGAGCATAGAGAACTCAGTAGCGGTTTCGGACAAGATATCAATGTGTTCGAGCACTATACGTGCCGCATCATCAAACTTGCTTTCCCAGCCCGGAGCATTGCGCTCCTTCAGTCGTATCAGCCTCTGGATCTGGAGCTTCATAGGAGTGAGAGGGTTCTTGATCTGATGGGCAACCTGACGGGCCATCGAGCTCCAGGCCTTGTCGCGCTCCACCTTCTTCAGCAGCACCGTACTCTCAGAGAGGTCCTCGACCATCTCATTGTATGCATGAACAAGGGTGGACACTTCATCTACGCGGTCATATTCAATCTTTTCCAGATTATCTATGTCCGTCCTGTTCATCTTCTCGCCCAGGGCCACAAGAGGCTGGAAGAGCCTGTCCACAATGGACGCAACCATAAAGCGGGCGAGAAGAAGCAGTATGAAGAATACGGCCAGGATACTGACCAGATGCATCACGGCTTCGTTCTGGAAATCGTAGTTATCATCGGAGAAAGGAGAAGACAGTATGGCCACCATATTGCCTGCCTCATTGAACAAAGGCGCATAGAGCATAGTGTAGTCTATTCCGCGGGATTTCTCGTGATTGACAACAAAGCGCTTATTGTTATAGACTATATCTGCAAATGCGTCTTCGTTCATCCTGTCGCTGATAAGCATACGGTCATAGATGTTGACCGCGGTCGAGCGGAAGGCCTTTCCGTATGGGGTGAAAAGGGTAATGTCAGATTTGGCCATCTCCGAAGCCGATTCCATAATGCTGGAGAGTTCCTGAGCATCGATTTCGCGGTAGGAATTGACATAGCGGCAGCAACCTGACATCGCTGACTGCAGGGTATTTATCTTGTCCGTCATCATTTCCTGACGGTTGGCTTTATTGCGCCCGTACACGAAGATAACACTCACGGCGGTCAGGGCTACAAGCGTGGTTACCAGAGAAATCATAAGCACAAGTGAAATGCGCATACGGAAATAGTAACTCTCGAAAATGCGTTTCTGACGGCGAGTAAGTAAAAGGGACGATTGGAATATGTAGGACATCAAGGCCAGGAAGACAAAGGCCACCAAATAGTTGCTTCTTGGAAGACGCTTCCTGCTTATGACTATGTACTCATCCTCATCCACATTACGCGGGAAATGGACGTAATTATCCGAAATAAACGGCAATTCCACCTCGTTGGAGACATTCTGCAGCAGCTCCTCAGTCAGCAGGGTAGGATAAGCGTAGCTGCCCTTGAAGGTAATCAGTTTGCTTCCCTTGTACTTGGCATAGGAATACCTTGCCGGCAGTGTAAGCTTGCTGCCTCCGGTGGACAGTCCGAGTATCGAAGCATAACCGCTGTAGTCACGGCTTGATTTCGGCTCAATTTCAACCACAAGATGGCTGGCCTCATTGTTCGGAATATAGTAAGTGAAAAGGGCGGAATAGCGTGGGTGACCGTTGTTGCCGGTACTATAGTACCAGCGTGAATTGCTGTTGATCCGGATTCCTCCGCGCACGCGGTCATTGAACCAGGCCAGCAGAGTCAGGTCGCTAGTCTTGGAATCGAAAATGATGGTGCTGACATCGTAATCCAAGGCTACATTGCCCATATAATTGTCAATCAGACGATTCTGGACAATGGCGGAGGAGTTCGGCAGGGCAGACAGAGTGGCAATGAAAGCATCATTGGCGATCGAGTTTTCCATGAGCCTGAGCTGAAGTTCGGCCTCGATATCGCGATCCATGGAAAGCCTTCCAGCCCAGACATCCATCTTGTTGTCCTCCTTCACGAAACCCAACTTGGCGGCGGCGGTAACGAAATAGAGAGCGGTAAGGCAGGCCATCACCGTGCGGTTAAGGGCTGAACTCGCATCAAATTTCTTACCGAATATCATTCTGATCCAAGGCCTTACGAAATTGAGCAGGAGAGGTATGCTGAGCAGCATCATCAGATATGAGAAGTACACAAGCAGGCTGAACCAGGAGAGTTCGTGAAGATTGTAGAGCTCCAGATTAATATTGGAGTTGCGCACTATGCTTGAGAAGCTTATATGGGTATGGAGGCATATGAGGAAGATGGCCAGTGTTGCCGCCAAGAGCAAAAATCCCGCATACATTTTCGGGCGGCGCTTATGTTCAGCCTTCCAGAGTATGCGGTTGCGGACCATATTGGCGCAGAATACTATCAGCAATATCCAGCCGTTTATGATGATGACGGCCGCCAGCGAATAGAAAAGCGAGCCTTCTGCGTAGAGGGTCGGTGAGAATATGCGGGAGGCATCCTGATTGTAATTGCCCCAGAAATAAATCCAGGCCAGGACGAGGGTTAGCGCAAAGATGGAGAGATGAAAGCACCTCAGGCTGCGGCGGCCTGAAAGGAAGACCAGCACCGCAACAATGAAAAGACCCAGGGCAATCCATACACCATAGACATTGGCAATGCTGGAGTTGTTCATGCTCTCCCTGATAAGCTTGAATTGGGGTTTTCCCCCCACGCATACCGGTGAACCTTCGCTGAAGGACAATGGATGTACGCTGAACTTGGCACTCAGTTCGAGCTTGGGGTTCACGTTGTTGGCGCGGCGGAAGTCATTGTCATCGACAATCTCCAGTCCTCCGATGAGCTTGACATTGCCGCGGCTGACGGATTTCAGGAGATACCACTGGCTGCCTAGATTGACATAGGAAACCTCGTCGCCCACATTGGCCAATGGGGATTCGGGTGAGTTTCGAGGATTGGTAAGCCGCTGGACGAGCATCTTGCCATTTATGTCGTCATTGGCAATTATGAAAGAATTGGCCCAGGACTGCAGCCTTTCGTCGACGTAGCGGTAGATGACAATATCGCCTGGAACATTGTCCAGACTCATCCATTCCGACGGGCTCTGGACAAGGGCCTGCGCGAACAGACTGTCCAGCAGAGCCATACGCTTCTCTATGCGCCTCTCCATCCGGGAGGCAGCCTGAGCGGTGTCTCCGGGAACTCCCACAACGACATTGGCATAGATAAGGGCCAATATACTAAGGAAAAGCAGGACCAGCGCGGCCCAATCGGTCTTTTTCAACTTTTCGACAATTCTCATCATTCGTGATGATATGGCTCACCCTTAATTATGGTGAAAGCCCGGTATAGCTGCTCTGCAAAAATCGTTCTAACCATCTGGTGCGAAAAGGTCATTCTGGAGAGGGAAATCTTCCCGTCAGCCCTGGCATAGACCTCAGGAGAGAAACCGTAGGCTCCACCTATTACGAAAACCAGATCACGGGAACTTCTGGTCATATGCGAGCGTATCATTTCAGCAAACTCAAGCGAGCGGTATTCTCGGCCGTGCTCATCAAGAAGAAGGACTTCATCCCCGCTCTTTATCTTCTTCAGTATCGCAGCCCCCTCCTTGGACTTGATCTGCTCCTGACTCAATGCAGAGACATTCTTCAGCTCGGGAAGCTCCAGAAGCTGGAAAGGAACATAGTGGACCAGCCTTGAAGCATACAGTTCCAAGCCCTCTCTCACCCATTTCACATCCGTCTTTCCGACGGTCAGAAGCGTAATGTTCATATCATTTGCAATACACACAAAGATAGAAAGATGGCTCAATATTTGCAAGGACAAAGGCCTGTTATGAAACTATTTGTCAAACTCTCGCTAATCATCTGCACTCTTCTCTGCTGCGTGCCTTCCCATGCCCAGACAGAAGGAGGTAATGAGGTGTTCGTCCCCATCACCAAGTATTTGACCTTGGGTGATGCGGAAAGCCTTTCCGCATGGTTCGCCGACAATCTGGAGATTTCAGTGCTGTCCCTTCCGACGAACTCCAGCAAAAGCCAGGCAAAACGTATTCTTAAATCCTTCTTCGATTCACACACACCGCGTTCTTTCAGCGTTGACCACATTGCCGGAAGACCTAACCAGAAATGCGCTATGGGAACCTTGAGCGCAGGCGGGGAATCAATGAATGTCACCATTTTCCTAAGCAGAAAGGAGCGGGGATACAAGATTCAGCAACTTAAAATTGAAAGAGTACAGTAACAGGTCTGTGCCCGGGAAGTTTGGCACAGCACTTGCAAACTATAAAGTCAAGTTGTTTATATGTTAATTTTTGGTTAATAGTTGGTTATAAGAGGAGGTCGCCGTGAGGTGACCTTTCTTTCATTTTCTGCCGTCGTTATAGAACCTGAAGACCATAGAACCGAAACTAGCCAGATGAAGGCGCCAGTTTTTCCAGTCATAAGCACCGTTGTTCACATAGAGAGTATTATCCATCCAGAGACTTTCCAGACATTCATAAAGGAACTTGGTCTTGTCATAAGATACCGTGTCATAGGTTCCGCTACCCTCCCAAATAAGCTTGAAGCCCGCTTTCTTGATGCGCAGCAAATCTGAACGGAGCCCCTCGTAATCTTCAACTCCGCTGCACATAAAGCCATACCAGTCGAAACGGTCAGGATAGAGGGTTGCAGCGATAAAAGCCTGCTCCCCACCTTGTCCAAGGCCAGCAATTGCTCTGGAAACCTTTCTGGAATCTACTCGATAATTGCTTTCAATGTATGGGACAATTTCATTGATCAAGCTGCTTACAAAGGAGTTAGTGCCGTAGGAATAGTTCACTTCGGGGAGGCGGACTGACTTGGCTGCCTGCTGCTTGGGGTCACAGTTCGGCATCACCACTATCATAGGCACAGCGCGGCCGGATTGGATCAGGTTGTCGAAAATCTGTACTGCGCGACCGGCTGAAATCCAGGATTCTTCATCTCCTCCTTCTCCGTGGAGCAGATACAATACGGGATATTTCTTGCTGGTGTTATTGGGATTGTACCCGTGCGGAGTATAAACCGCCAGTCTGCGATTGCAATCAAATAAGCGGCTGTGATACCATTCGTAACTTACTGAACCGTGATGGCCGGCAGCCTCTTTGTAATTGACCGTACGCGGCCCGTCCAAAATAAAAACGCTTTCATAAAGGCTGCCGTCGTGCTGCTGTACAGGGTTGTTTGGATCAGTCATACGCACTCCATCCACCACAAAATGGTAGGAGTGCATATCCGCAGGGATGTTGCTGACCTTGACTTCCCACAATCCTGATCTGTCCTTGTACATCCGTATGGGTTTGGCGCCCGGAAGCTGCCAGCTTCCCGTGAGGGTAACCTGACTTGCGTAATCAGCAAAAAGGCGGAAAATGACTCCATCCTCAACGGTTTCCGGCGATAAGGGTGAATCTGTCTGTATGTTCTGGATCTCCTGCGCTCCAAGTGAAAGGGCAATAAGGGGCAGGAGCAATGTTGTCAATATCTTCTTTCTCACAATTCGGGAACAATTGAAACTGCAAATATAGCAAATCCGGATGAGCAAATGAAAATAGTCGGGCGTTTTGTCATATTTGGAGGGCGTGAAGGGTATTCGAGGGAGCTCCGCGAAAACTTGGGACAAGCTTCGCTTCCTCGAACACCCTTCCCTCCGTCGAAGATGAGGTATCTTGCTTCTTTGTGGTTCAATTGCCTATACCACCTCTCCGCTTTGCGGCCGACAATAGGCATTACTAATGGGGCTAATTCATTGTTACACAATGAATTAACCATCACGGCCGGAAGGCGGAGAAGGTGCGGAGCAAGCTGTTTTCTGCTTCTACGCAAAGAATCAGGGAATTTCCATCAGTCAGGCACCACAGGCTCGCAATACGCGGCTCGCCTGTTACGACTGCAACTGCGGTATGCTGATTTGAAGTCTCTCCTAGCCACAGTCGTTGCTCTTGACTCGGAGGTCACGGAAGGCTCCGAAAGAGTGTGGCCGGCCGCGGCCTCATGAGCGGCTCCCGAAGGAACGAAGTTCCGGAGGGTGGATGGAGCGAAGCGGAACTCTGCCGGATCCTTCCGGGGACTCTGAGAGAACAGATGCGACGTGGGAACATTCCACATGGGTTCCCGGGGCCGGTAAAAGCATGGAGGATAAATGCTTGAAACACAGCAAGTTAGATAATTATCTATAGGTAATTCTATCCATAGACAAAGGCCTAATTCATTGATACATAATGGGTTAGCCCCCACGACCGGAAGGCGGAGAAGGTGCGCAGCAAGCTCCGCCGGAGTTGAAAAGCCGAAATAAACAAAAAAAGGCTGACCGAAAATTCAGTCAACCTTCTTCAAATTTTTCAGCCTTGAATCCGCTTATACTCTCTGTCCGTAAGAACGGTCTGTTGTGTTGACGGTGATCACATCGTCGGTGTTGATAAAGAGAGGAACCATAATCTTGGCGCCAGTCTCAAGGGTAACCTCCTTAAGCGCTGAAGTAGAAGCGGTATTGCCCTTCACAGCAGGCTCAGAATATGTCACTCTGAGTGTAACATAGGTAGGAAGCTCGCAAGTAAGGCATCTCTCCTCCTCGCCTGTAACGAACATCATCTCAACGTGCTGTCCTTCCTTCATGAGGTCGGAGTTCTCGACTACGTCTTTGTTGAGCTTGATTTGCTCGTAGGTTTCCTCGTGCATAAAGTTGAAACCGTCCTCCTCAGCATAAAGGAACTGGTAAGGACGACGCTCTACGTCGATAGTCTCAATCTTTGCACCTGCAGTGAATGTATTTTCAAGGATACGGCCATTCTCAAGGTTGCGGAGCTTTGTCTTGACGAAAGCAGGACCCTTTCCAGGCTTTACGTGCTGGAAATATACAATCATACAAGGTTTGTCGTTGAACTTGAGATAAAGACCATTCTTAAAATCAGCTGTTGTTGCCATAAATATCTAAAAAATTAATTGTTACAATCTCGATTCGAAGCGCAAAATTAACAAATAACGGAGTTAATTCAAAATAAACCTACAAGTCAGCAATATAGGCTGCCACCTTCTCCAGCAGCCACTTAGGTGTCGATGTCGCGCCACAAACTCCGACGCGATCTTCGGGACGGAACCACTCCTTCTTGATATCAGCTATGGAGCCTATATGATAAGTTCTGATATTCAATGACTTGCAAAGCTCACAAAGAACTTTTCCGTTGGAACTGGACTTACCCGAAACAAAGACAATCACGTCGTGGGACAATGCGAAATTGGAGAGTTTCTCGTGACGTGTCGCCACCTGCGAACATATGGTCTGATTGACGTTCAGCAAAGCCGGATCGCTCATATGAGATTCAAGGCAAGCACAGAGTTTCTCGTACTCCGAAGGGCTTTTGGTGGTCTGCGAGAAGAGTTCCACCGCTCTGTCCGTACGCAAGCGGCCTTCTGCTATCATCTCTTCCAGCATAGGGCAATCCTCAACAACAAGCGCATCTCCGTCCACCTGTCCGACTAGACCCAGAACCTCCGCATGGCCTATTTTTCCAAAGATGACAACGGAACCGCCCAGAGGTGAGACCCGGGCATGAGCCTCCCTGATGCTGTCCTGGAGCTGGAGAACAACAGGACAGGTGCAATCCACGATATTGAAGCCAAGCCGTCTGGCAGTTTCGTAGGTCTTCGGAGGCTCACCGTGCGCACGGATGAGCAGCGACTCGCCTGAGACGGGAGCCATCACTTCCAAATCTTCATTGTCAATGGTGACAAGACCCTTCTTTCCGAGCCTGTCGAGTTCCTCTTCGTTATGGACTATTGCGCCCAGAGAGAAAAGATGTCCCTGGGAGACATCGAGCATGCGTTCAGCGCTGCTTATTGCTCTGATTACGCCCCCGCAAAAACCGGAATTCCGGTCCAAATCTACTTTCAATGCCATTTGACTACTCCAAAATTCCGAATTTTCCCTGTATGAGTCCATGAATCCACACGATTTCCTCGTGGAGGCTCATATCCGAATTGTCCAGGACAAAAGCATCATCCGCACGCCTTAGGGGCGAAGCCTCGCGGTGCGAGTCAATGTAGTCGCGTTCCCTCAGATTATTCAGAACTTCCTCATAATCAGGATTATCGCCCTTAGCCTTCAACTCATCAAAGCGGCGCTGTGCCCTCACCTCGTCCTTCGCGATCATAAAGATTTTCAGTTCGGCATCAGGGAACACAGTGGTACCGATGTCCCTTCCGTCCATCACCACACAGCCTTGCTCGGCCATAGCGTGCAGCCTTGCATCCACCCAATTGCGGACAAAGGCCAAAGCCGAAACGGGACTTACCTGGGAGGAGACTGCCATGGAGCGAATTTCCTTCTCGACACACCTGTCTGCAATATATGTGACACAGCCCTTGTCACTGTGTTCAAAGTGCACTTCAAGGTTTTCCAGGGCGGCTTTCAAGGCAGTTGTGTCAATGATATTGTCCGCATTGATCAATGCATTTTCCTGAGCAAAGAAGGTAACGGCCCTGTACATAGCGCCTGAATCCAGATACAGGAAAGAGAACTCCTTCGAGACCAGTTTGGCGAAGGAACTCTTGCCCGTTGAAGAGTAGCCGTCAATGGCTATGGTGATATTGGGAATAGTCATCAGGATTATTTATTATAAGCGGCAAGTTCCGCTATCTTCATAGGAATTTGAGTATTGTCCCTGCACTCGAGGAAGGATGCTGCACAAGCACCCTTTACATAGAGGCCGACAGGAGTGCCTGTGTGGGAACCATGAGCCCAAAGATAACCTGCAGACCTGTTGAGTATGTCAATAGCTTCAGAGACCATCCTGCTGTTCACTGCATAGAGGCTCACTACATTTCCATCACCTTCGCCCGATACAGCAGAGTCATAAATCTGCTTCAAGGCCTGCTCATCAGCCGGAGACATCTTGACTATGCTCCACAGTCCGAGTTCGGTCTTGAAGAAATCCTTCACGCTCTCCCAGTCCGGGGCAGCAGAAGCATCAGTGCTGCTCATAAACTTGCGGAACTTGTCGGTAAGAACGTTCTCCGAACTTTTCTGGACAGAAAGGAATTCAGGGTTCATAATATATTGACCTGCACCCAAGATGCAGGCGCCGGTCTCGTGGTCGGCAGTGACAACTATCAGGGTCTCGTCGGGATGCTGGGCGTAGAATTCGAGTATTGCATCCACAGTCCTGGCGAGATCATTGGTCTCGTGGAAGGCGGTGACACCGTCGTCTGCGTGGGCTGCATAGTCAATCTTACCACCCTCAATCATAAAGAAGAATCCCTTGTCCTTGAAATTGCCATAAAGATATTCTATTCCGGCGCGAGTGAAGTCAAGAAGCTCGGTAGCTCCATCCTGGCGGTCAATGGCATATTGGAGATCAGACTCGTTAGGGTTTGAGCTGAAGCAGATTACACGTCCCTTACGGTTTGCAATACCCTGGAACTGCTCTCTTCCGCGAAGCACTGAGATGCCTGCAGATTCAGCCTTCGCCTCCAGTTCTGAAGATGAAAGACCATTACGCTCGGTCAGGAAATTGGCTCCGGCTGCGAAATCGATGCTTTCAGTAGCAATCAGCTGCTCGGCTATTTCGTTGTATAAATTCCTGTTCTTGACATGGGCATAGAAAGAAGCCGGTGTGGCATGATTGACACCGACACTGGTGGCCACTCCTGTGCCGAAACCTGCGGCGTGGGCCATTTCTGCTATACTGGTTACAGGCTTATAGTCCTTGTCGACACCAATGCTGCTGTTATTGGTCTTGACACCTGTAGCAAGTGCGGTGCCTGATGCAGCAGAATCAGTCACGAGGGCAGAAGCCGAATATGTGGTCACGAAAGTCCTTACCGGGAAATTGAAGAAGTTCACTTCCTCAGGGCTGTATCCCATCGCAGCATTGTAATACTGGGTGCCGAGGACGGTGTTGACGCCCATTCCGTCACCTATAAGATAAAAAACATATTTAGGTCCCTCAGCTTGCTTGGCCTTTTTCTTGGCATCAAGCGGGACAAGCACCAGAAAAGAAAGTGCAAAAAGGAGAATGATATTCTTATTTTTCATAAAAAACATTGAAAAGATAAATGTTTATGGTTTGAGTTAAACAAAGTTAATGCTTTTTTTCCGAAAAAGAGTTTTTTGTCCGATATTTGCTTCAAAGGCACGGTCAGCCGAATATTCTGACCGGCTCCGACCCCTAAAGGAGCCGTCCCCAAACAAAGAAGTTGTAGATATGAAAGTACTCATTGTGGATGACGAGAGGGCTATCAGGAATTCCCTCAAGGAAATACTTGTTGAAGAAGGTTATGATGTAGATGTGGCGGAAGACGGGCTCATTGCCCTTCAGATGGTCGACATAGAAAAATACAACGTTATTTTCTGCGACATCAAGATGCCGAATATGGATGGAGAGGAAGTTCTTGAGAAACTCATAGGCAAAGGCATCGATTCCGCCATCGTGATGGTTTCCGGACACGGCGACATCGAGACGGCCGTCAGGTGCATCAAGAAAGGTGCTTTCGACTTCATCCAGAAGCCTCTCGACCTCAACCGTCTGCTCATCACCCTGAAGAATGCTACCGACAAGGTATCCCTCGTTAAGGAGACAAAAATCCTGAAAAAAAAGGTGTATGGACAGCCTATGATAGGTGAATCAGCCCCAATGCTCCACATCAAGGATATGATAGAGAAGGTGGCCCAGACCGACGCCAGAGTGCTCATACTCGGGCCGAACGGTTCTGGCAAGGAACTCGTAGCCAGAAGCCTCTACCAGCAGAGCAAGCGCAGCGCTATGCCTTTCGTCGAGGTGAATTGTGCAGCCATCCCTTCGGAACTCATTGAAAGTGAGCTGTTCGGCCACGAAAAGGGATCTTTTACCTCAGCCGTCAAACAGCACAAGGGCAAATTCGAGCAGGCTGACGGAGGAACACTTTTCCTTGATGAAATCGGAGATATGAGCCTGGCAGCGCAGGCCAAGGTGCTCCGTGTGCTCCAGGAGCGCAAGCTTTCTCGTGTAGGTTCGGACAAGGATATCGAGGTGGATGTACGTGTCATTGCCGCCACCAACAAGGACCTCCAGAAGGAGATTGCTGAGGGCAATTTCCGCGAGGACCTATACTACAGACTCAGTGCAATAGTCATCCCTGTGCCTTCTCTCGACGACAGGAAGGAGGATATCCCGCTGCTGGTCAATCACTTCGTCGAAAAGAACTGCAGTGAGAGCGGAATGCTTCGGAAGAGCTTCAGCGATGAGGCCATAAAGATGCTCCAGGCCAAGAGCTGGCCCGGCAATATCCGTGAACTGGGCAATGTAGTGGAGCGTCTCCTCATACTCGGAGACAGCATCATCAGTGCGCAGAATGTGCGCGACTATGTTAATATTTAGACCGCGGCGGCATCAGTCTATGATGCCCATCTCCCTCTGAGCCTTCTCGACCGCCACAGAACGTTTGAGAGTGAATCCCGAACCAAGATACTTCGTTCTGACATCCTCGTCCGCAGCCAATGATGCGGGAGTGCCGGCTTGGAGTATGCTGCCCTCATAGAGCAGATAGGCTCTGTCGGTAATGGCCAGAGTCTCTCCCACATTGTGGTCGGTAATGATTACTCCAATGTTCTTGTACTTGAGTTTGGCAATGATATACTGAATATCCTCCACGGCAATGGGGTCAACGCCCGCAAAAGGCTCGTCAAGGAGTATGAACTTAGGGTCAATGGCCAATGCCCGCGCAATCTCGCATCTGCGCCTCTCTCCTCCGGAGAGCTGTATGCCAAGGCTCTTGCGAACCTTGCTGAGATTGAACTCGTCAATCAGCGACTCAAGCCTCTCCTTCCTCTGCGACTTGCTCATATGGGACATCTCCATCACGGACAGGATATTGTCCTCGACCGACATCTTTCTGAAAACGGAAGCCTCCTGAGGCAGATATCCTATGCCCTTCTGTGCCCTCTTGTACATAGGGAGCTTGGTAATGTCCTCATCATCAAGGAATATGCGACCACCGTTCGGAATGACCTGTCCTGTAATCATATAGAAGCTTGTTGTCTTTCCCGCTCCATTAGGACCGAGAAAGCCGACGATTTCGCCCTGTTCAACCTCCATCGACACGCCTTTCACCACCGTTCTTACGCCGTATTTCTTGACAAGATTTTCGCAATGCAGTTTCATCTTTTACAATATGTTTTCACCGCGGGAGCAGTGTTTATTTCACATCCAAATCAAAGTCCTTAATCAGGTCCAATACTTCAGGGGTGGACTCCATCAAAGCCCGTGCCTTATCCTCGGGCGTATAAATGACCTTCTTTTCCTCATACTGGACAGCCTCAACGTTCAGACGCACAGTGCTGCATGCTGATATAATCCTGAAGCGGTTCTCGAGTTCGTGAAGCAAGGTAGTCGCTATCCAATCCCTTTGGGCCTCATTGGTAACAAGGAAGGTAAGACACTGACAATCAGCCTCTTTCTTCAATTCAAGCCGCGCATTAGTAAGGGCATTGAAAAGACGCGGCTTCCCGACTGCAAGCTGCTCGGCCAACTTTTTCCAGCAAGACCTGACAGTCTCCATATCCAGCTCCTTGCCACTGTTCTCAATGACAGGATCGGCTTCCACCTCTTCCTTCTCTTTGATAATGGAGCTCAATGACAATGAAGCTCCTGTCTTAACTGCACGTCTTCGAGGCTGGAGCTTTTCCGATGCAGGGCTCTGCTCAGGCTGTACGGCAGCAGGAAGCGGAGAACTCTCAGAAGCCGGGACTGCCTGAGGAGCAGGGGCAACTTGAGGAGCAGGGGCGGTTTGAGGAGCCGCTGTATCTGCCTTAGGAACTCCCTTGTTGAGGAAGGAAAGTTTCATCAGAGCAAACTCAATATGGAGGCGCTGATTGATTGCCGAGCGATAGCCGGCCTCACACTGGGTCGTAATGTTCAGGGCCTCATACAGGAACTGTATTTGGCATCTGTCTGCCTGGGCCTTATAGCGCTGGCGCAACGAATCCGGCATATCCAGCAGCGAGTCCAGTCCTGCTGTCTTGCTGACTGTCAGGTCCCTAAGGTGGGAACTGAGCGCAGAGATGAAGAACTGTGCATTGAAACCCTTGGACAGCACTTCGTCGAAAGTGAGCATAGCCGCAGCGTAGTCTCCCTTCAGGAAGGCATCCAGAAGCCTGAACGAATACTCGCAGTCGAGGACATTGAGATTACGGATGACGTCCTCATATTTGATGTCAGAACCGCAGAATGCGACTGTCTGGTCGAAAATGGTGAGCGCATCACGCATCGCACCGTCAGCCTTCTGGGCGATTACGTGCAGGGACGCATCGTCCACATTGACAGCCTCCTTTTGGGCAATGTCCCGGAGATTGCGCACTATGTCGCTGACAGATATGCGGTTGAAGTCGTAGGTCTGGCAGCGTGACAATATGGTCGGAAGGATTTTGTGCTTCTCGGTGGTGGCAAGGATGAAGATGGCGTGCGCAGGCGGTTCCTCAAGAGTCTTCAGGAAGGCATTGAAAGCCGCAGAAGAGAGCATATGCACCTCGTCGATGATATAGACGCTGTATTTGCCCACCTGAGGAGGTATCTGAACCTGGTCCATCAGTTCCTTGATGGCATCGACACCATTGTTCGAAGCGGCATCAAGCTCGTGTATGCAGTATGAGCGTCCCTCGCGGAAGGAAACGCAGGATTCGCACTCCCCGCAAGGCTCCATTTCCGCAGACGGGTTGGAGCAATTGATCATCTTCGCAAAGATGCGGGCGGTGCTGGTCTTGCCCACTCCTCTCGGGCCGCAGAACAGATATGCGTGCGCCAACTGGCCTCTCAAGATGGAATTTTTCAGAGTCCTGGCAATATTGTCCTGGCCTATAAGAGTCTCGAAGGACTCGGGCCTGTACTTTCTCGCGGCTACTACGTATTGGCTCATATCTGCAGATTTACATTAATTGACAAATTTAACTATTTCCATCGGATTTTGAGGTATCTTTGCAGAATAGTGATAATTGCTATGAAAAGAATCGCATTGACATTGATAAGTCTGATCGCTTGGGCAGTCCTCGTGCCGGCTACGCTTGGCGCGCAGGTGAAACTGTCGACGAAAAAGGTCAGGATAAGTGACTTCAGCTCGCGCACAACCAAAGTCGTACTTTGTGGCAATGATATGGAAGACAGCTGCTTGAAGGCGGAAGTGACGGCCAGATGGCGCATCTCCCCCTTCGAATTCTGCAATGTGAACGAGTTCAATGCCTTAAAGCAGGACCCTCAGACCTACTTCCTGATGATGGAAAGGCCTGTCGGGGGCAAATTCGACGGTCTGGTCACCCTCAGCCTTTTCAAGGGAGGCAATAGTTCCGCCGAGGACCAAAGCAAAAGGCCGTTGAACATTTTGAGCATCCCTGTATGCTCAGCCATCAATCCGAACGGAAGGGAGATGGTCTATCTCTCTGCCTTCCTGGACATTATGCAGGATTTTGTGGGCAAGGCCCTTCTTAGCGACCGCGATGCATATTGCGGACTGGAAGTTTACAGAAATAACTTGCGCAAGGCAGGAGGAAAGAAAATTTACTTCGCACAGGAAGACCTGGCTCCGGACACCCAGGTCAGAAGCTCTGGCGGGAATATGCTGGTGCTTGACAGCGACAGTGTGGACGGGGCCTTCCATTCGGGCCACTATGATACCCTGGTCAGCGTGATGGTAGCTCCTTCCGAAGCGAAAAAGGGCTCCTGGAGCCATCAGATGCTGATTGACACCGAGAGTCACGAGCTGCTCTACTACAGTCATCACAGAATAAGCGAAAGAAAAGGAGCCGGATTCACCAATAAGGACATCAAGAAGATTTCGGCATCAAGTAAGAAGAAAAGGAAATGATTTCAGGCAAGACCGGCTGCGGATTGAGCTATGCGGTGAGGAGGAGCAGTTCCTCAGTGGCCTTCTGTTCGCTGAGTGTCAGATGCGGCACCCGCGACGAAGAAGGCTTCCATAGCGGAATTGCGCATTTTACAGAACATACCATTTTCAAGGGAACGGCACATAAATCGGCCTCGGTCATCAACAGCTATCTCGACCGTCTTGGTGGCGAGCTGAATGCTTATACCACCAAGGAGGAAATAGTCTTCCATGCCACCGTGCTGAAGGAAGACCTGCCCAAAGCTGCCGGACTTCTGTTTGAACTGGCCACTGAAGCCAGCTTCCCTGACAGGGAAATCGAGACTGAGAAGGGAGTCGTGATAGACGAAATCAATTCGTACAAGGACAGCCCGGCAGACGATATCTATGACAAGTTCGAGGAGGCCCTTTTCGAGGGACATCCTCTCGGAAGGCCCATACTCGGAACAGCCTCATCAGTCAGAGCAATCACTTCAGAAGAGCTGAGAACCTTTGTCAAGGAGAACTTCACGCCCGACAGGATGGCCTTCTGCATTGTGGCAAATATTGATGAGAAAAAACTTGAGGCTCAGGTCAATTCCTTGTCAGACAAGCACTTCGGAACGCAGTCCCTGCTTAGCGCAAACGAAACCAAGGCCCCGGTAGGCATTCCCTGCAACATTTTTGACAGGACTGTCAATCGTCGCAGCCACGAGGTCAATGCCGTTCTGGGCGGACTCGCCCCATCCCTCTACAGCGAAGACAGAATCGTCTCCGTACTGCTTGCCAATATACTCGGAGGACCAGCATCCAACTCAATACTGAACAGCGTCCTGCGGGAAAAGAACGGCTGGGTTTACGGCGTGGAATGCGCTTTCACCCAATACAGGGACAGCGGCATAATGACCATCAGCATAGGATGTGAGAAGGAGAATCTCGACAAATGCTTCCGCGAAATCTTCAAGGCAATACACAAGCTCCAGGACAAGGCTATGAGCGAACGCCGTCTGAAGGCAGCAAAGAAGCAGCTCCTCGGCCAGCTCGCCATCAGCTCCGAAAGCAATGAGTCACAATGCCTTTCAATGGGCAAGAGTCTGCTCGCTTACGGAAGGGTGGCCAGCAGCGAAGAGAACTGCCGCATCATCAAAAGCATCACAACAGCAGAGCTTCAGGAATGCGCGAGGCGCATATTCGCGGAAGAGAGCCTCTCCAGATTGATATTTCTCTAACCCCTAATTCATTAAGGCAATGGAAAGCGCACAGGACAGATACATCAGGGAGCATTCAAGCCCCCAGAGCGAGGCTCTCGCCTGGATTGAGAAACAGACCTACATACGCACCAATTATCCGAGGATGCTCTCGGGAGCCGTTCAAGGCCGTCTGCTGACTATGCTGGTGGAGCTATGCTCCGCCCGTAATGTGCTGGAAATCGGCACCTTCACCGGATACTCTGCACTCTGTCTCGCATACGGACTGCCAGAAGGAGGAAGAGTGGACACGCTCGAAATCAATGATGAGCTCGAGGATCTGATACGTGAAGGTTGGGAGCGCTCCGGCCTCAGCGCTCGCATCAAGCTCCATCTTGGCAATGCCATCGACACCCTTGGGAGCTTCGCCGCTGAAGGACGCAGCTACGACCTCATCTATATGGACGCCAACAAACGCGAGTATTGCGAGTATTACCAGCTGATAATGAAGATGATGCATCCTGGCAGCATACTCCTCGTCGACGACGTGATGCTGGGTGGCAAGGTCTATGCCGACAAGCCTTCCGTGGATAAACAGACCCAGGGCCTGATTGCCTTCAACGAAATGGTAGCCGGAGATGATAGAGTGGAATGCGTAATGCTTCCCATCCGCGACGGTTTGAGCGTCATCAGACGGAAAGCATAACGCGCTTAACCTATTTCCGCGCCATTGTTCAGGACTTCCTGAGGGGTGATGAATCTCATCTTCCCATCTCCCTGACGCGCCATAAGTATCATACCCTTGGACTCGATGCCGCGTATCTTGCGCGGTGCGAGATTGGCCAGTATACAGATCTGCTTTCCGACCATATCCTCAGGTGCATAATATTCAGCTATGCCCGACACTATGGTTCTCTTGTCTATTCCTGTATCTATGCTGAGTTTGAGGAGCTTGTCTGTTTTAGGCACTCTCTCTGCCTCAAGCACGGTAGCGGTTCTGATATCCATCTTCTCAAAGTCCTCAAAGCTGCACTCGGCCTTCTGTGGGGCCACCTGCTTGGCAGCTTCGGCCTTGGCTGCAGCTTCACGCTCGGCGCGTATGGCATCCAAACGGTCAAGCTGGGCCTTGATGGCATCGTCCTCAATCTTGGCAAAAAGCAGTTCTGCCGCTCCGATTTCGTGACCTTCCTTGAGTATTTCTGTATTGCCAAGGATATCCCAGTTGAGGCAACTGCATTTTCCGAAGCCGGGGCAACTTGAAGCATCCTTCGGAGCGGCAGCCGATACGGTATGAATGGCTGCGCCTTCGCCCTCTTTATAAGTATTGACGGTCTCCTGTTCGCCCTTGCGGTGGTCAATGCCGGCACAGATGCATACACCCAGCATCTTGCGGAGCTTCTCTGCCGCAAAAGGAGTGAAAGGCTCGAAGGCAATTGCCAGGTCGGCGCAGATCTGGATGCAGACATTGAGTATGGTGGCGGTGCGGGCCATATCGGTCTTGGCCACCTTCCACGGCTCTGTGTCCGAGATGTATTTGTTTCCTACGCGGGCAATGGACATAGCATCCTTGAGAGCCTCGCGGAAATGGTAAGCCTCTATGTTCTTCTCGAGGGAAGACTTGAGTACAGGAATTTCAGCGAGAGCCTCCCTGTCGACGTCAAGAAGTTCGCCACGAGCCGGAACCTTGCCCTCGAAGTATTTGTGTGTCAGCACTATAGCCCTGTTGACAAAGTTGCCGAAGATGGCTACGAGCTCACTGTTGTTGCGGGTCTGGAAGTCCTTCCAGCTGAAGTCATTGTCCTTGGTTTCAGGAGCATTGGCGGTGAGCACATATCTCATCACATCCTCCTTGCCAGGGAATTGCTCCAGATACTCGTGAGCCCATACGGCCCAGTTGCGGGAAGTGGAAATCTTGTCGCCCTCGAGATTCAGGAACTCGTTCGAAGGCACATTGTCCGGCAGTATATAGCCGTCACCGTAGGCCTTGAGCATAGAAGGGAAAACTATGCAGTGGAAGACAATATTGTCCTTTCCAATGAAGTGAACGAGCTTGGTGTCCTCGCTCTTCCACCAAAGCTCCCAAGACTGAGGAAGCAGCTCCTGGGTGTTGGAGATATATCCGATAGGGGCATCGAACCAGACGTAGAGCACCTTGCCCTCAGCCCCCTCTATAGGAACGGGCACTCCCCAGTCGAGGTCACGGGATACGGCACGAGGCTGGAGACCTCCGTCTATCCAGCTCTTGCACTGGCCGTAAACATTTGACCTCCACTCCTTATGTCCTTCCAGTATCCATTCGCTGAGCCAGCTTTCATACTGGTCCAGAGGAAGATACCAGTGGGAAGTCTTCTTCTTTATCGGTTCAGCGCCACTTAGCTTCGACTTTGGATTGATGAGCTCTTCCGGGCTGAGTGTGCTTCCGCACTTTTCGCACTGGTCTCCGTAAGCTCCCTCCGCCCCGCACTTCGGGCAGGTACCCACGATATAGCGGTCTGCAAGGAAGGTCTTCACCTCCGGGTCATAGTACTGCTCGGACTCTTTAGTGATGAACTTGCCCTCATCATAGAGTTTTCTAAAGAACTCCGAAGCATTCTTCGAGTGAACCTCGGAGCTGGTGCGTCCATAGATATCGAAATTGATTCCGAGACCTGTAAACGAGTCCTTGATGAGTTTGTGGTATTTGTCCACTATATCCTGAGGGCTGCAACCCTGCTGACGCGCCTTTATAGTGATAGGCACACCGTGCTCATCCGAGCCGCAGACATAGAGCACATCCTCGCCCCTCATCCTGAGGTAGCGGACATAAATATCGGCAGGCACATATACTCCTGCAAGGTGTCCGATATGGACCGGACCGTTCGCATAAGGCAGCGCACAGGTCACAAGTGTTCTTTTATAGTTCTTTTCCATATAACGTATGTTTCTATCTTCCCAGTTTTGCCTTGACCTTGGCCAGGGCGGCCTGAAGGCTCATCATTTCCTGCAATATACGCTCTTGACGGTCAATGTCGGAGCTTTGCGCCAGCTGCCCGCGGAGTTCGCTTATACTGTAGTTCAGGCGACTCTCGTGATAGCAGAGTATTGCCCTCGGCACATACATCACCAGCCAGGTAGAGGTCGTGGTCAATGCATCTTCAAAAGCCTTGACTGTCAATTGATAACGCTCTATAGAAAGCTCCGCCGCCACAAAGGCCACCTTCCTGTCGGGCGAGTTGATCAGGCGGTGCAGGATCTCTTCCTGCGAATATCCCTCGTCGTAGGCCTCCATATAGGCCAGGTAGGTACTTTCCAGAGCAGGATTCAGGAACTCGTTTCCTTCCTCCAAGGCCATGCGGATGAACTCGGCCACTAATGGCTTGTCATTTTCGGAGCCGGAATAGTAGTCCGAATCCGTCTCGAAGTCCAGAACCTCGGTGCCGTGGGTGAGCATAAAGAAGAGCAAATCCTTCTCCGCCGGAGCCACAGCCTTGTTTACCAGGAGTGCATCCATCGAGAGCTGTTCAGCCTTTTGTGGCAATTGCTGATCAGCCCCAGGGCTCTGCGCATCGAAATCGGGGTCCAGCCCGGCCTCGGTCCTTCTCCGCCGACGCTCCTCAAGCTTCGCTTCCTCTTCCATCAGACGGTTTTTCGTTGAGGAGATGCGGTCCAATATTACATTGGCCTCAATGCCCAGCTGCTGCGCCGCACTCGACAAATAGACCGAACGCTTCACTGCATCAGGAATAAGGGCAATGGTATCGGCGATATCATTGATAAGCTTCGCGCGCTTGAGAGGGTCTCCGTCGCCGAGAGGATTGACCCTGATCATATATGAGAGGAAGTCCTCCTCATTGGAGGCAATAAAGGAGCGAACCTCCTCCAGAGTGTGCTTGCGGCAATATGAATCCGGATCATCCCCGTCCGGGAAGAGCAATAAGCGAACGTTCATCCCCTCCTTGAGAATCATTCCTATTGCTCTGAGAGCCGCGTGGATTCCGGCCTTGTCGCCGTCATACATCACCGTAACGTTCTCGGTAAACTTCTTTATGATGCGTATCTGCTCCTCAGTCAGTGAGGTTCCGCAGGACGCTAGCACATTGTCGATGCCAAGTTGGTGCATAGAGACCACATCCACATTGCCCTCGGCCAGATAGCAGCGGTCGTAGCGGGCAATCGAAGCCTTAGCGAGGTAGAGGCCGTAGAGGGCGCGGCTCTTCACATAGATAGGCGTTTCGGGCGAATTGACATATTTGGCAATGTTCGTATCACTCTTCAGAGTCCTGCCGCTGAAGGCAATCACCCTGCCGCTGACCGAATGTATGGGGAACATCACGCGCTCGTGGAAGCGGTCCACCAGTCTTCCATCATCGTATCTGATGCAGAGTCCGGTTTCTATCAGGTATTCCGCTTTGAATCCTGCGGCAATGGCAGCATCGGCGAGGGCGCTTTTCGCGGACGGGGCCCAACCGAGGCCGAAGCGGGCTATTGTATTGTCATCAAGCCCCCTGCTGTGCAGATACTGAAGCCCCAAAGCACGGCCCTCTGCAGTCTTCAGATTGTCGGAAAAGAACTTCTGTGCGAAGTCCGAAACAAGCATCAGGCTCTCGCTTTTCTGCTTCTGGGCGAGTTCCTCCGGACTGTCTTCCCGTTCCTGAACCTCTATGTGATATTTCTTGGCAAGGTACTTCAGAGCCTCAACATAGCTGCAATGCTCGTGTTCCATAATGAAACCCACGGCGGAACCGGCCTTGCCGCAGCCGAAGCATTTGAATATGCCCTTGGACGGAGTTACATAGAAGGACGGAGTCTTCTCATTGTGAAAGGGACAGCAAGCGACAAGACTGGCTCCGCGACGTCTCAAGGTCACGAAGTCACTTACCACTTCCTCAATTCTGGCAGCATCCAGAATCTGGTCAACTGTCGCCTGCGGGATCATCTATCTTTTCGTATTCTACTTCCTTGGCATCGGATATTCCGCTGGTACTGAAATCCTTAAGACTACTGCTCTCTTCCCTTTCCACGCTACCGTACTTGATCTCGTATGCCTTTTCAGCCTTATTGACCCTGACAGTAGAGATAAGCTCGGAGACACCGTATAGTATGAGGGCAGCACCGGCAATAATGCTCATTATTGTCTGACTGAAAGGATTGAAGACGAGTATTACTCCCGCCAGTACCGCCAGGCCGGAAAGAATAACGGAATACAGGCCCGAACCCACGAGAGACAGAGTACCCGAGAGGACAACCACCTGCAGCAGACCGAATAAGAGCAGCGCGATTCCTATCAGGATGGTGATGAGATGCGCCACTCCGTGAGGGAAAAGGAACAAAACAAGACCGAGAGCAATGTCCACCACCGCATTGACCGACAGCAGGGACATAGCGCCGCTTTTCCTGTTGGTATAACCGTATAGCAGTGAAACCAGTCCTGCCGCAAAAAGGAAAGCGGCAATGATGCGCACGACAGTCTCTGTTGCATTGGTGCTGATTATCATCACTGCACCGATGGCAATAGCCGCACAAGCACGAAGTATGCTGCTGAACTTGCTTTTATAACCGAAGGTAATCATTTTGTATCAAAGTTTTCACAAAGATACAAAGATAGGTATTTCCTGCCGCTTATGACGCTATCTCGCAGAGAAATTTGATTCTAACCAGCCTTATTTCCATCTCATCATAGTCGGCATCCAGGGCATTCAGGGCCTCTTCAAGAGAGTCCGACTGAGCTTCGGTCTTGAAGTAGTCCATAATCTCTTCAACGACTTCATCATCAATAACCTGGCTAATATAATAGTTTAGATTGAGCTTGGTACCCGTAGAAACTATGGCTTCGATTTCACCCATCAGCTCATCCAAATCGAGATTCTTGGCTCCGGCTATATCTTCAAGCGAGAGTCCTCTGTCTATGCTTTGGATGATAAATATCTTGTTGGCGGACTTGCTCGGCGCAGACTTGACCACGAAATCATTAGGGCGTATTATTTCGTTTTCCTCAACGTATTTCTTGATAAGTTCGACGAATTCAGCTCCGAATTTCTTCGCCTTGCCCTCTCCTACACCCTGACAATTCTTCAGTTCCTCGATACGGATAGGATACTGGATGGACATATCCTCAAGGGCGGGATCGCCAAAGATAATCCAAGGAGAAAGCTTGGACTTCGAGGCAATTGACTTTCTGAGATCCTTAAGCATCGACAAGAGTACGGGATCGCCACCGCTGCCGCCTCTTGCAGCGTTGTTCGCAGCCGCTTTCTCATCATCATCCTCATCATCGCTCTCGTTCGAGAAAACACGGTCCTCAAAGAGGGTTACCGGGAAAGGATGTTCCATGAAGTCGAGACCCTTGGCCGTAATACCGATCAGGCCATAGGACTCGATTTCCTTGTCCAGAAGATGGAGAATAAGACCCTGGTGTATCACCATACACCAGAATTTCACATTATGCGCCTTGCCTGCACCGAATAGAGGCAGTTTGTCATGCAGGTAGGTGCAGATGTCTGCCGTCGTCACCCCTGCCAATATGTTGGCAATATGTTCGATCTTGAACTTTTCCGGAAGGGAGCTTACCAGTCTTATGGCCAGAGCCATCTCCTTCTGTCCATCGAAGCTCTTCTTCGGATGAAGGCAATTGTCACAACAGCCGCAGTTCTCCTTGGGAAAATCCTCTCCGAAATAGCTGAGCAGCAAGCGTCTGCGACACTGGTTCGATTCGGCATAGGCTACCACTTCGGAGAGCAGCTGCTTTCCAATCTGCTTCTCAGCCACCGGCTTGCCCTGCATAAACTTTTCCAGTTTCTGAATGTCCTTGTAGCTGTAGTAGGTTATGCAATGGCCCTCACGGCCGTCCCTGCCGGCGCGGCCTGTCTCCTGATAATAGCTCTCTATGCTCTTCGGAATATCATAATGGATGACGAAACGGACGTCAGGCTTGTCAATGCCCATTCCGAAGGCTATAGTAGCGACAATCACGTTGATTTCCTCGCTGAGGAAGGCATCCTGGTTCTCGGCTCTGGTCTTGGCATCAAGGCCTGCGTGATAAGGACGGGCCTTTATATCATTGAGACAGAGCAGTTCAGAAAGTTCCTCCACCTTTTTTCTACTGAGGCAGTAAACAATTCCTGACTTACCCGAATTCTGTTTTATGTATTTGACTATATCCTTTTCGGTATCGACCTTGTCACGGATTTCATAAAGCAGGTTTGGACGGTTGAAGGAAGAACGGAAGACTGTGGCATCGGGTATTCCGAGGTTCTTCAGGATGTCGTGCTGAACCTTTGGAGTGGCCGTGGCTGTCAGAGCGATTATCGGAGCCCGGCCGATCTCGTCCACAAGTGAACGGATACGGCCGTACTCCTGTCTGAAATCGTGTCCCCATTCCGAGATACAATGCGCTTCGTCAATGGCATAGAAGGAGATTTTCACCTCTTTGAGCAGCGCGACATTATCCTCCTTCGTCAATGATTCCGGCGCCACATAGAGCAGCTTGGTCCTGCCTGAAAGCACGTCTTCACGGACTTCCTGTATCTGCGCCTTGTTCAAAGAAGAGTTCAGAAAGTGCGCTATTCCGTCATCTTCAGACACAAAACCGCGTATGGCATCCACCTGATTCTTCATCAGGGCAATCAAAGGAGAAATAACGATGGCAGTGCCCGGCATCACCAAAGCCGGAAGCTGGAAGCAAAGTGATTTGCCTCCTCCGGTCGGCATCAGAACGAAAGCATCGTTGCCTTCAATCAAATGCATTATTATCTGTTCCTGGTCTCCCTTGAAATTGTCATAACCGAAGAACTCTTTAAGTTTCAGGCGCAATGCAGCCGAATCAATGGTGGACATATAGTCGTTTTGGATGAATGTCAATCAAGTTTATGTATGGCCAGACCCGAGCGAAGTTTAGGCTCGAACCAAGTCGTCTTAGGAGGCATAATGCATCCACTGTCCGCAATGTTGAGAAGCTGTGTCATTGACACAGGGTAGAGGGCGAAGGCAATCTGCATCTCACCGCTGTCGACTCTGCGCGACAATTCCTCGAGACCTCTGATACCTCCGACGAAATCTATTCTCTTATCGGTGCGCAAATCCTTTATTCCCAATATCTTATCCAGGACAAGGCGGGAAAGGATGGTGACATCCAGAACTCCGATAGGGTCATTGTCGTCATATCTTCCAGGACGGGCCTTGAGTGAATACCACTTGCCCTGAAGATACATCGCGAAGTCATGGAGTTCCTGAGGATGATAGATTTCACTGCCCTTGCAGGTGATGTCAAAATCCTCACCGAGCATTCCTATTATCTGGGTTGGAGCCAGTCCGTTGAGATCCTTTACAACCCTGTTGTAGTCTATGATTCTGAGGTGACTCTCAGGGAAACATACGGCCATGAAGTAGTTGTATTCCTCACTGCCGTTATGATTCGGATTGGCCGCACGAAGTTCGGCTCCCACTCTGGCTGCTGCTGCAGTGCGATGGTGTCCGTCAGCAACGTAAAAAGCATCGACCTCGTTGGTGAACAGCTCTGTAATGCGCTCGATGTCCGCGTCCTCATCCACTACCCAGAACTCGTGGCCGAATCCGTGTTCGTCCACAAAACGGTATTCAGACTCACCTGCAATGTACTTGGACACTATTGCCGAGATGCCTTCATTGTCCCTGTATGCGAAGAATACGGGTTCGATATTGGCTCTCTGAATCTTCACGTGAATCATACGGTCATCTTCCTTGTCCTTTCGGGTGAGCTCGTGCTTCTTGATTTTGCCCTCTGCATAGTCGTCAGTGTGGGCACAGAGCACTATACCGTACTGGGTGCGCTCTCCCATAGTCTGGGCATAGACGTAGTAGCAGGATTTACTGTCCTGTACCAACCATCCCTTTTCCTGCCATTCCTTGAAATTGGCCACAGCCTTGTCATAGACACGCTGGTCGTGGTCAGGCAGAATAGGATCGAAGTCAATCTCGGGTTTGGTGATGTGAAGGAGGGATTTCTCCCCTGCCATCTCCTTGGCCTCAACTGAATCAAGGACGTCATAAGGCGGTGCTGCAAGCTCTGTTACAATGGACTTTGGCGGACGCAATGCTGCGAAAGGTTTAACGCGTACCATATTTTGAATCTTATTTGTTTACTTGGAATCTTGTACAACCACTCTCGAAGAAAGCAACGATCTGCCTTGCGGCCGCAAGGCCGGCATTGACATTGGCCTCGGCACTCTGGGCACCCATCTTCTTTGGAGTCGCAAACACTCTAAGGCCGAATTTCTCCTTAAGCGCAGCGAGATTGTCAGGAGCGATATCTGTGACGTACTTGAGGTCCGGACGGTCTTCAAGGGCCTTTTCCAGTCCGGCCTCGTCTATTACCTCTTTCCTGGCGGTATTGACAAGGGTCGCACCCTTAGGCATACTGGTGATGAGCTTATAGCCGATGGAGCCTATGGTCTGAGGAGTGGCAGGGATGTGAACTGAGATGTAGTCGCAGCTCGAGTAGAGTTCCTCAAGCGATTCAAGCGCCTCAGCGCCTCCGTCCTCAATCTGCTGCTTGCTGAGGAAAGGATCCACAGCCTTGACCTTCATTCCCAAAGCGGAGGCTTTGCTGCCGACGAGGCGGCCTACATTGCCAAATGCCTGGATTCCAAGGGTCTTGCCCATTATTTCAGTTCCCGTTGCAGGGGTGAACTGGTTTCTGGCCATAAAGATCATCATAGCGATGGCGAGCTCTGCAACGGCATTTGAATTCTGGCCGGGAGTATTCATTACCACTACCTTATGAGCGCTTGCGGCCTCGAGGTCGACATTGTCATAACCTGCGCCGGCGCGTACGACAAGTTTGAGGGCAGGGGCGGCATCCAGCACGGCTGCAGTCACTTTGTCGGAGCGGATAATCATCGCATCAACATCCGAAATATTACGGATAAGTTCTTCTGTATCAGGATATTTCTCGAGGAGAGCTACCTGATGGCCAGCCTTTTCCAGGATCTCCCTAATAGCGTTGACAGCTGCAGCGGCAAAGGGCTTCTGAGTAGCAATAAGTACTTTCATAAGAAAAGACGATTGAGTTTGAGCTTATTTGTGAAGTTTTTCAAATTCCTGCATGCAGGCTACGAGGGCCTCGACATCCTCCTGAGTGCAGGCATTGTAGATGGATGCTCTGAAGCCGCCGACTGAGCGATGGCCTTTGATGCCTATCATACCCTGAGACTTGGCATAAGCCATAAACTCATCCTGAAGATCTTCGTGGCCAGGTGCCATAACGAAGCATACATTCATAATCGAGCGGTCCTCCTTGGCTGCAGTACCAACGAAAAGGGAGTTCCTGTCGATTTCATTGTAGATGGTCTCGGCTTTCTTGAGATTCAGTTTGTGGACAGCCTCGACTCCACCCATACTTTTTACCCACTTCAGGGTTTCGTTCATTACGAAGATGGAGAAAACAGGAGGGGTGTTGAACATAGACTCCTTGTCGATGTGGGTGCGGTAATCCAGCATAGTAGGGATGTAACGGGAAACCTTTCCCAAGGCATCCTTTCTGATGATGGCGAAAATGACGCCTGCAGGGCCCGCATTCTTCTGCGCTCCACCATAAATCATTGTGTACTTGGATACATCTACAGGACGGCTGAGAATGTCTGAAGACATATCGGCGATGAGAGGTACAGGACAAGCCATATCTTCCTTGATTTCAGTACCATAAATGGTATTGTTAGTGGTGATGTGGAAGTAGTCCAGGTCAGAAGGAATTTCATAGTCCTTAGGGATATAGCTGTAGTTCTTATCCTTAGAACAAGCAAGGGCGTATGCCTCTCCTATCCCCTGAGCCTCTTTGAGAGCCTTATGCGCCCAGACTCCAGTATCAAGGTATGCAGCCTTCTTCTCAAGGAAATTCATCGCCACATACAGGAACTGAAGGCTGGCGCCACCGCCGAGGAAGACCACCTCATGAGTGTCCGGAATGTTGAGCAATTCCTTCCAAAGACTTCTGCACTCATCCATCACTGATTCCCACTCTTTTGTACGGTGAGAAATCGAGAGTAAGGATACACCTGTACCCTTGAAATCCTTCAATGCTTCGATTGAAGCATCAATGGCGGCCTGCGGGAGGAGGCAAGGGCCTGCGTTGAATACATGAACTTTAGCCATTGTTAAAAAATACTTAATGATAAGTAAAAAAAATAATTAAATCTTGTACGAAAGGTAATGATTTTTTATTTAATAAAGCAAGTTTTAGTATATTTCTTCAAGCGAACAGGTCTCAATTCCTGCAACTCTCTCCAAAAAATTCTTTTCTTGAGCCAATCTGACCCTTAAGTCGATGGAACAAGCCATTCCGAACTGCTGATTCTTCTGCGGCAATTCCATATCTTTGACCGTTTTCATCACTGAATTCATTGACATATAATCAAATGCGAGCCGATAATTCTTCGCAGCAATCTTTTCGATCTTCTCCGCTGAAGACAAGGCCTCGGCAGTGGAGCTCTTATATGCCCGTATCAGACCGGGTATGCCCAGTTTGATGCCGCCGAAATAGCGTATCACCACAACAAGCACATCACTCAGACCGGCAGAGTCTATCTGTCCCAATATCTGCCGGCCGGCAGAGCCCGACGGTTCGCCATCGTCGTTGGCTCGGAAAACGGAACCGTCAAGGCCAATGCGGTATGCATAGCAATGATGGCGGGCATCGTGATACTCCTTTTTCAGAGCATCGACTATGGCTTTCACCTCCACCTCGGATTCCACAGGATATGCCTTGGCAATAAAACGACTGCCCTGGTCCTTGAAGAGCCCGTCCGAACTTCCGGCTATACTGAGATATGTATCTTTTACATCCATTAAACCAAAATTACTTTTTTTCTTCCTTATTTGCAAAAGCCAGGGTGGACGAGACGGATTTTTTTGTACCTTTGGGCGCGAGAAAAAAATCCAATTTATACTATGATTTACTCATTCAGAGTCACTCTTCCCGGAATTAAGGGTTTCTTCAGGGTATATCACCTGCGTTCGGACAACAGTTTGTACTCTTTCCATAAACAGATGAGGGCAGATATGGAGTTCCCTCAGGACCAGCTCATCCTATTCAAGGCCTTTGCTGGCGACGGGAGCACGGTCATTGCCCGCTACGGTCTTTTCGACCTCGGAAACGGTGCCGTGGATGACATTACCATAGAGCAGGTAGTGGAAAAACACATTGCCTCATTCCAATATTTCTATGATGTAACCAATAAAAAGAGTGTCATTATCACCTTCGAGGGCGAAGTAGAGGAAGACAAGCCTCACAATCATCCGTATCTGGCTGAGACCAAGGGTCCTAACCCTATAGAATTTGAGAATGGATACGTTGCTTTCGAGGATTTGCCTGACGATCAGAGGCATCTCCCGAGCGAAAGCGACAAGAACAGGAAGAAGAGCGGTCTTGATTCACTTCTGGAAGCCCTGAAAGAGGAAGCTTTGGACCCTGCGGACGAAGATGAAGACATCAAGCTGGACGACGAGGAATTCGAAGATGAGGAGGAGGAAGAGGAGGAATTCGACAGGAGCGACGAAGATGGTATCGAAATCTTCGACGGCAGCGAGGATCTGACACTCTAAAACCATAGCCGGAACGAAGTGAATTCGGATGGGAAAAACGCTGAAAATCATCCTGGGCCCGACTGCTGTAGGCAAGACCGACTATAGCATCGAACTTGCGCTAAAGTACGGCTCGCCGGTGATTTCCTGCGACTCCCGACAGATATACAAGGAAATGTCAATAGGGACGGCTGTCCCTTCCGCTGCGCAGCTTGCCGCCGTGCAGCATTATTTCATTCAGACCAAGTCGGTCTGCGATTATTACACTGCAGGCTTGTACGAAGCCGAGGCCCTGGCCTTGGTCAGGAGGCTCTTTGACGAAGGACACGAGACTCTGATTATGAGCGGAGGCTCTATGTTCTATATAGATGCAGTCTGCAACAGCCTCGACCACATCCCTACGGCCGATCTCGAGATCAGGAGAAAACTGCAGATCAGGCTGGAAAACGAGGGTATGGAAAGCCTCTTGGAGGAATTGCACAGAAGGGATCCCGAAGCCTATGCGACTATGGACCTATCCAATAGGCAAAGGGTTTTCAGAGCTGTGGAAATTTGTCTGACAACAGGGAAGGCTTATTCATCATTCAAGAGGAAGGCCTCTGCTGACAGAGGATTCACCATTGAGAAAATAGGGCTCAACAGACCACGCGAAATACTCTATGAGCGCATCAACAAAAGAGTAATACAAATGATGGATGAGGGTCTGGAAGCAGAAGTGCGATCCCTGACAGCTTTCCGTCAGCAGACCGCACTTCAGACAGTCGGTTATAAAGAAATCTTCGACTATTTCGATGGAAACTGCTCCCTCGACGAGGCTGTAAGTCTCATCCAGCGCAATACCCGTCACTATGCCAAAAGGCAATTGACCTGGTGGAGGCGCGACCCTTCAATACACTGGATTGAGGATTTCCAAGCCTAGAATGGGAGATCTTCGCCAAGGTCAACAGGCATATCACTGAATGACGGAGGAGGAGCGGCATTGCCGACCGTAAGCGGAGCAGCCTGAGGAGCCGTAGTCTGAGGAGCCTCCACCTGAGGAGCGGAAGTCTGAACGGCACTGATTCTCCAAACTCTGAGATCATTGTACCACTTGCCGGAATACTCCCTCGCCTTCACATTGAAGGAAACCTTCACAGAGGCGCCTACTCCGAATTTTCCCAATTCATCCACTCTTTCCTGTCCCCACGCGGAGAAGCAGGCTTCGGAAGTGAAGTTGCCGTCAGGGTACTCCACCACGAAATCCTGTCTTACCCATTGCCCCCTCGCAGATTGACCGCTCTGAGGAGTCAATTTCATTTTGATTTTTCCTTCAAGTTCCAGACTTGCCATAATTCTGAAAATTTATAATTCTCCTTCTATCAGTAAGATAGATATCTTACGATAAATGTAATAAAATAATAAACGGACCGGTCAAGGGCCTGAGCCTAAGACCAGTCCGTTTTGTTCAAGGCTGCTTATTCTGCAGGCTCTGCAACTGCTCTCGCGACTGAGATTAGCTCAACGTCGAAGATAAGAGTAGCATTAGGCTGTATGCTGTCACCTGCGCCACGCTCGGCGTAAGCGAGTTCAGCAGGGATGAAGAGCTGAGCCTTTCCGCCCTCGCCTATGAGCTGAAGACCTTCCTGCCAACCAGGGATGACCCTGTTGAGAGTAAACTGGATAGGATCAGAGTCTGCTGGAGTCTCGTCAAATACGGTACCGTCGAGGAGGGTTCCCTTATAACGTACGGTTACAGTATCCTCAGCATTAGGCTTTACATCATTGCCCGGCTCGATAATCTTGTACTGGAGACCGCTTGCAGTCTGCTGTACGCCTTCCTTTCTGAGGTTATCAGCGAGAAATTTCTTGCCCTCTGCTGAATTGTATGCCTTTGCATACTCAACTCTCTGCTCAAGATATGAGTTGAAGATATTGTTCATCTCCTCTGGGCTGATTCTGAACTGCTTAAGGAACTCAGGATCGTTCTGATTTCCCTTGGCTTTCACGAAATCCTTGATACCCTTCTCGATTTCTGCATAGTTCAAATTCTCACCAAAGTTGTAACCCTTGATAAAGGTTCCGAAATTGACACCGATAAGATAACTGACCGAATCCACTTTAGCCTTTGAAGGGATGAGATGCTTTGCGCTGGTTCCGTCAGGAAGAGTAGCGCTCGGTCCCTGACTGCAGGCTGTCACCATCAATGCCAGCGCAAGGGCAGCAGCCGAAATAAATCTGATTTTTTTCATCAATAATTAAAATTAAAGTTCCCAAGCAAGTGCCGATGCACCGAGTATGGCAGCATCAGACTCCTTAAGCTGGGAGAATACAATTTTTACCTTATCTTTCCAAATCTTGAGGACATTCTCGTTCATAGCCCTCAACATAGGCTCATACAGGAACTCCTTCGCACGTGCAAGACCTCCGAAAAGAACTATAGCTTCAGGTGCGCTGAATGCGACGAAATCTGCAAATGATCTTCCGAGGAGGGTTCCGGTGTATTCGAATACACGGAGAGCGAGTTTGTCACCTTCCTTGGCTGCCTCGAATACATCCTTTGAGGTAATATTCTCAACAAGACGGAGTGAAGAAGGCTCCTCAGAGCTTTCAAGCCATTCGCGTGCTGTGCGGGCAACTCCGATAGCAGAGCAATATGCTTCAAGACAACCGGTCTTGCCGCAGCCGCAGGTACGCCCGTTGTAACGGACAACGTTGGTATGTCCGAGCTCGCCGGCAAAACCGTCGTGACCGTAAACAACCTGGCCGTTGATAACTATACCGCTGCCGACACCGGTTCCGAGGGTAATCATAATGAAATTCTTCATACCGCGGGCTGCGCCATAAGTCATTTCACCCACAGCTGCAGCATTTGCGTCGTTGGTAAGGCTTACAGGAATGCCGCCGAGTTTCTCGGTAAGCATACTTGCAAAAGGAACGGAAGTATCCGCCGCCCAAGCGAGGTTTGGTGCGAAAGCAACTGACCCTGTATAATAGTTTCCATTAGGAGCTCCGACTCCGATTCCGCGGATTTCGCCTTCCTTGTCTGCTTCCTTGATAACGTTCTCGATAGCTTCTGCAAGAGCATTGATATAAGCGTCCGCATCCTTACCGAAAATATCCGAACGGATTACGGTCTGTGCGAGTACTTCACCTCTTGTATCTACAACGCCTATCTTGGTGGTCTGTCCGCCGACATCAACACCTACTACGAAATTCTTGTCCATTTTTCCAGTGTATTAGTGATAATGTTAAAAATATGCTTTTGGTTTATTTCTTTGCCTGAACAGGCTTGCTTCCTACGAGAGCATAGAAGAGCATGTATGCGATACCGGCAACAACGAGCCAGTAGCTTGCCATATATGTAGTATGGTCTGCGATGAAGTTCTGAACGAAAGGAAGGACACCTCCGCCGACAACCATCGTCATGAAGATACCTGATGCCTGAGCGGTTGAAGCTCCGAGGCCCTCAACTGCAAGGTTGAAGATACAGCCCCACATAACTGAAGTGCAGAGACCGCAGAGAACAAGAAGGAGAGCACAGAGAGGCACGCTGGCCATAGTGAATGCGCTGCCGGTGAATACAGGCATAGTGGTCATCTTGCCTGCTCCAGCGATGATGGAAGCAATGACAAGGATGAGAGCCACTGATGTGGTTATTGTGAGCTGGGTACGGCTTGATACCTTTCCACTGATGAAGCTGGAAACGAAACGGCCGATGAGCATAAGGAACCAGTAAGTACCTGCAACGAAACCGGCGATTCCAGCTGCTGTAGCAGGATCCATTCCTGCGCCCTTAGGGCCTGAATCAGAAAGGAAGAAATTGAGGGTACCAGGGATACCGACCTCGACACCTACATAGATGAAGATGGCTACCACACCGAGAACGAAATGACGGAAGCTCATTGGGCTTGCTGCCTTTTCTGCTTCCTCTGCTGACTGAGGGTCATCGAACTTGAGAAGGCTGAGGACTACGAATGCAACTGCGAATACTCCCATCGCGATGAAAAGCACAGGATTCACGTCAGAGATGACTGACTTGGCTGAAAGCTGGCCTACAAGAGCGCCTACGAGTATAGGAGTGAGGGTACCCATAAGCGAGTTGAAGGTACCGCCCACCTGAACGAGCTGATTTCCCTTGTTTCCGCCGCCACCGAGAACGGTAAGCATAGGGTTAACGACTGTATTGAGGGTGCAGACAGCAAAACCTGATACGAACGCACCGATAAGGTAAACGATGAAGTTTGCAGGGAATGAGCTGACTACTCCTGAGAGGAACTGAATGAATACTCCGATGAAACCGAGGGCAATACCGAGGAGATTGGCCTTTCTGGATCCGTACTTAGCGAGGATCTTACCTGCAGGGATACCCATAAAGAGGTATGCGAGGAAGTTCATCATATTACCCATCATACCGAGGGCATTCGAGCCGGCGATGCTAGGCTGCTGTTTCCAGATGTTTCCTACAGGTGCGGCAAGGTTTGTCACGAAGGAAATCATACCGAAAAGGAATATCATCGTAACAATAGCGACGATATTGCTGTTTTTCTTTGACATAATGTATTAGTTTTAAAGTTAATAAATATTCAAACAGTCCAAAAAGTTCACTAAATTACTAAAAAAAAGGATAACAGCGGCAATTCACCCCAAAAAAAGACGATAATTCTTGTTTCAAAAGCGGCAAAGGTATATGAAGTATTCAAAATCCGTCATACAACCACACCCATCAAGAAAACAGTCTGCTTACTGAATTATCAGAACCATCCAGTTTCCTGCAAGTTCTTCAAGGCACATAAGCGAATGACTCCCAGCCAGTATAGAAACTCCTGAGAGTCATTCACTTATTAGTATTCCGGGACAGCCTAAACAAGGCTGATCTTCATCTGTATATCCTTGAGCGGACGGTCATTGCCATCGGTTCCGGCCTCCTGAATCCTGGCGACGACCTCAAGTCCCTGCACGACCTCTCCGAAAACCGTATACTGGCCATCGAGGAAAGGAGTGCCTCCAAGTCTCGTATATACCTCCTTCTGCTCTTCAGAGATCACTCCCAGGCCCTTCTCCTTGACTATGGCATCAGTCTGAGCGCTCAGTTCCTCCTGCAGAGCCATCAGCCCGGCCTGATCCCTGTTCCGGCGCAATTCCATTACCTCTTTCCTGTGCTCGGCAACGAGCCCGTTGAAGACCTGCTGCTCAGCCTGCATACGCATCTGCTTCGACAGCTGCGCCATCTGGCCCTCGCTGTACTTCTTGCCCCAGACTATATAGAACTGGCAAGAGCTGCTACGGCGCTCCGGGTTCACATTGTCCCCCTGTCTGGCAGCGGCCAGGGCACCTCTCTTATGGTAGAGGGCAGGATTGAACTCAGCCGGTATGGTATACCCCAGATCTCCGGCCCCCAAGGACTTGTTCTTCGGCGCACCCTTGCTGTCCGGGTCACCGCCCTGGATCATGAACTCCTTGATAACCCTGTGGAAAAGGGTTCCGTCATAGAAGCCCTCTCCCACGAGCTTCAGGAAATTGTCCCTGTGCAAAGGAGTCTCGTCGTAGAGTTTCAAGACTATGTCTCCGTACGATGTCTCTATCTTTACTTTTGCCATAGCCTATACAGACGCAATATTCTTTTCATTGAAGAGGTCCTTGCCCTCAGCTGTGTATGCGTAATCGATACGGTCGGCATAGAACTTCTCCACCTTTCCGCGGACTACCTTCATAGTGCTGTTAACCAGACCGTTCTGCTCGGTAAACTGTTCAGGAAGTACAGCGATGGCAGCAGGCAACCATCTGTCAGGGAACTGTCCTCCCTTCTCTCCGCCTGTCTTGTAAGCATCCACTTCCGACTGGATCTTCTTGAGCATCAACTTCTTGGCCTCAAGCGATTCGAGATCGAGAGAAGGCTGTTCCTTCTTCACATATTCGCGAAGAGCTTCCTTGTTAGGTACTACGAGAGCAATGGTATAAGGATTCTGATTGTTGTGCAGCAAGGTATTGTCAATGAACTTGGAGCTGTCGGTAAGTGCATCCTCAAAGCCTTCCGGACTGTATTTTTCACCATCGGATGAGATAAGCAGCGACTTGAAGCGTCCGGTCACCCAGAGATACTCCTTGTCCTCCATAAGATAACCCATATCTCCGGTGTGCAGCCAGCCGTCAACTATGGTCTTGGCCGTAGATTCAGGATTCTTCCAGTATCCGGCCATCACATTCTCGCCGCGGATAACGATTTCTCCGCGTACGCCCGGAGCCACCTCCTTGCCTTCATCGTCACAGATCTTGATATCAAGAGGTTTCACCACGCGGCCGGAAGAACCGAAGATGGCGTGTCCCTTTGAATTGGCACAGATGATAGGAGTAGCCTCAGAAAGGCCGTAGCCCTGAAACATAGGGATGCCGATTGCGCAGAACCAGCGCTGCAGTTCGATATCGAGCAATGCGCCACCGCCCACGAAGAACTTCATCCTGCCGCCGAAGCTCTCGCGCACCTTCGAGAAAAGTATACGGTCGAAGAGGGCCAAAAGCGGCTTGCGCCAGCAATCCTTGAAGCCACCGGCATTGTAATATTCTTTGTTATAGGCAATTGCGTTCTTTACTGCGAAATTAAAAAGCTTCTCGGTGAAAGCGCCCTTCTTCTTGATGGCAGTCTCGACGTTCTTTTTGAAATTCCTGGCAAGAGCAGGTACGGATAGCATCACCATAGGCTTGACCTCGAGAATAGCCGAAGGCACATTGCGCAAGGTCGCAAGAGGATTCTTGCCGACAGGGACGGTGGCAATGCTTCCGCCGTACATCATCATAGTGTAGAAGCCGGCAACGTGCGCGAAACAATGGTCGAGAGGGAGAAGTATGAGCATCACATCCCTGTAGCCTATATTGATGACGGATGCACCCTGTTCAACATTGGCTGTGTAGTTCCTATGAGTGAGGATGACTCCCTTAGGATCGGCAGTGGTACCCGAGGTATAGCTGATATTGGCATAATCGTCAGGACCGATGGAGCGCGAACGCTCATCCAGCTCAGCCTCGTGCTCAGCAATCCAAGCCTTGCCCATTGCCCTGAAATCATTGATACAGATTTCGTTATCGGCAACGGTCTTGAGCTCGTCGAGGACTATGACCTTCTCTACCAGAGGAAGCTGGTCAATGATGCGGTGAATCTTAGGAAGCTGCTGTTTCGAAGCTACGATGAACCTCGAATCGGAGTGCTGAAGACGGAAAAGGAGGTCATTGCTCTCCTCGAGCTTTATGGAAAGTGGAACGTCCACACCGCCGGCATAGAGTATTCCGAGCTCGGCAATGAGCCAGAGCTTACGTCCCTCAGATAGAAGTGCCACTCTTTCGCCCTTCTTCAGGCCAAGACTCATAAAGGCGGCAGCCAGTTCGCGGCTTTCCTTTCTGGTATCGGCATATGAGGTTTCCTGCCATACGTCTTCAATCTTTTCCCTGATGAAGGTGTCTTTATCGTATTTCGCGGTGTACTTGTCCACGAAGTCAATAATGGTGATTCTTTCTGCCATTTATTTATTGGGTTTAGGATTAAACTTATTCTGCATTACCGGAAGGGAAAAGACCGAAGAGCTGGGCATCAATCATATCCACAACCTTCTGGAAGTCCTCCGGTATATTGCCGAATTTCACGTGGTCGGCATCCACTACAAGCAGTTTTCCCTCGTATCCTGCAATCCAGGCCTCGTACCTGTCATTCAATCCGGTAAGGTAGTCGATACGTATGCCTTTCTCGTATTCACGTCCGCGCTTCTGTATCTGTGCGACGAGATTCGGGATGGATGACTTCAGATATATGAGGAGGTCGGGCGGGTTGACCATCGACATCATCAGGTCGAAGAGGTCGGAGTAGTTCTCAAAGTCCCTTGTGCTCATCAGTCCCATGCTATGCAGATTGGGAGCAAAGATACGGGCATCCTCATAGATGGTCCTGTCCTGGATAATGGTTTCATCCGTCTTGGAGATTTCTACCACGTCCTTGAAGCGCTTGTTAAGGAAGTAAATCTGGAGATTGAAGGACCACCTTTCCATATCTTCATAGTAATCAGAGAGATACGGATTGAAGTCCACAGATTCGAACTTTGGGGTCCAGCCGTAATGGGCTGCAAGCATCTTGGTAAGAGTTGTCTTGCCGCTGCCTATGTTTCCAGCTACTGCAATATGCATATCCTAAATTATCTATTAAAGTTCAACATTCTATTGTTTTTCGGAAAAGAGGCCGAAGAGTTGGGAGTCTACCCTGTTGACTATGTACTGGAAATCCTCAGGGCGGTTCTTGAAGTCCAGGTCATCGGCCTCTATTACCAGAACCGGGCCTTTGTACTCCTCCACCCAACGGTCATAGCGCTGATTGAGGGCACTAAGGTACTCGATGCTGATACCCTGCTCGTATTCCCTGCCCCGTTTCTGGATCTGGGACACCAGGTGAGGTATGGAGGACTTGAGATAAATGAGCAGGTCAGGGACCTTAACCAAAGACATCATCAACTCGAAAAGCTCCATAAAGGTCTCATAGTCACGGTCTGACAGATTGCCCAGAGCCTTGTTGTTGGCTACGAAAATGTAAACTCCCTCGAAAATGGTCCTGTCCTGTATTATGGTCTTGTCACTCTTGGCGATTTCAAGCACATCCTTGAAACGCTGTTTCAGAAAATAGGTTTCCAAAGCGAAAGACCATCTCGGGATATCCTTATAGTAGTCCTCGAGATACGGGTTGAAGCTGACCGACTCATAACGCGGAGTCCAGCCATAATGGGCTGCAAGCATCTCAGTGAGCGTAGTTTTCCCGCTGCCTATATTTCCTGCTATACCTATGTGCATGTCCTTTCCGGTTTCAGGCTCAGGGGCTCAAGCGTCCAAAGTGAGTTTCCCTGCCCAAACACAGCAAATTTACAACCTTTTTCTTAAATTTGTGGGACTTATCAGGATACAAATGCTGAATATATCATATTTTCATTTCAATCCCTTCCAAGAGAACACCTGGCTGGTCAGGGATAATGAAGGCAAGGCCATAGTCGTGGACCCGGGATACCTGTCCGAGGCAGAAAGGGAGGCATTCCACGCCTTTGTCGAACAACACTCCATAAGGCTTGAGGCAGTGCTTCTGACCCATGCTCACGGAGACCACATCGCCGGTGCCGCAGACTGCTGCAGGCGTTACGGAATCAAGGCCTATCTTGCTGAAGAGGACAGGCTGATGCTTGAAGACTTTGCGAAGCTGAGCGCCCGTATGGGCATAGAAGGCATTGACACGGATTTCCCTTGCATGGGTGTTGGCGACGGTGATACTCTCCATCTGGTGGGCTGCGACTGGACCGTCATCAGCACTCCCGGACACACTCCCGGCGGGGTCTGCTATCATTGCCCCAAAGAAGGCATCCTTTTCACGGGAGACACCCTGTTCAAGGATAGCATAGGCCGCAGCGACCTTCCCGGCGGAGACTACGACAAGCTCATCGTGTCGATAATGGACAAAATTATGGGACTTGACGGCGGCACCGACATACTTCCAGGCCACGGCCCGACAAGCAATATCAGCGAAGAACGCACCCACAACCCTTTCTTGGAGCCTTTCAACGAGCCTGAACAGGAGGGCATCAACTGGGACGCAGAAGGAATTGCACTGAATGGACAATAGCGGCTACATAAACATAGAAGGAGCGAGATCCCACAATCTGAAGGACGTCAATGTCAGCATCCCGCGCGGAAAACTAGTTGTGATTACGGGGCTTTCCGGCAGCGGCAAGTCATCATTGACCTTCGACACCATCTATGCGGAAGGACAGAGGCGCTATATGAACACCCTCTCCCCTTACGCGAAGCACTTTATGGGCATACTCGAGAAACCTGAGGTGGAGAACATCAGTGGCCTCAGTCCCATCATTGCTATAGAACAGAAGACCACAGGCTCGAATCCGCGCTCGACCGTCGGCACCATCACGGAGATTTACGATTTCCTCCGTCTTTTCTACGCCCGCGCCTCGAAGGCCTACTCCCCGCTCACCGGAAAGGAGATGATACGCTACAACGACACGCAGATCGTAGATTTGATAATGGAGCATTACAATGGCCGCAAGTGCATACTCCTCGCGCCTCTCGTAAGGGGCCGCAAGGGACACTATCGCGAGCTTTTCGAGCAGATGCGCAAGCGGGGATACACCCAGATAAGAGTCGATGACGAATTGATGAATCTCAATGAAATCGACGCCCTGGACCGCTACAAGGCACATGTCATCGAACTCGTCGTGGACAAGCTCAAGCCCGGCTGCGGAGATGTCAAGCGCATACGCGAATCGGTGCTCACAGCCCTCGGCATAGGCAAGGGCTCATTGGCAATGCTCGATGTGGAGAGCGGAAAGCTGGAGCATTTCTCGAAGCATCTCGTCGATCCGGAAAGCGGCATCTCGCTTCAGGAACCGGCTCCCCACTCCTTCTCCTTCAACTCCCCGGAAGGCTATTGCCCTCACTGCAAGGGCTTGGGAATGATAGTGGATGTCAATGTGGACAGCATTATCCCCGACCGCAGCCTGAGCATCGCAGACGGAGGACTTGCGCCTTTGGGAAAATTGCGCGAAACCAAGAAATTCGAAGTCATACGTTCAGTGGCACTCAGGCACGGCTTTTCACTTTACGAGCCTATTGAGAACCTGCCGGAGGAGATTGTTTCCCTGCTGATTTTCGGCTCAGACGAGCTCTATCGTATTGGCGGGGACGGAGACAGCGAGATGGTGGGCTTCAGCGGCGTGGTGGAGGATGTTGAGGATAAAATAGTATGCCCGGTCTGCCACGGAAGCCGTCTGAACAAGAACAGCGAATGCTTCAAGATTGACGGAAAGACCATATCGGAGGTGTCAGCAATGGAGATTTCTCAGCTCCAAACCTGGCTGGAAAGCCTCCCTGCGAAGTTCAGCAACAGGGAAAACACCATTGCCAGGGATATTTTGAAGGAACTTCACGACAGGGTTGATTTCCTTATGGACGTGGGACTGGAGTACCTTTCCCTCGACAGGACCACGGCTTCGCTCTCGGGCGGTGAAAGCCAGAGGATCAGACTTGCCACCCAAATCGGCTCCAAGCTGGTGAACGTCATCTACATCCTCGACGAGCCGTCCATCGGACTGCACCAGAGGGACAACAGAAAGCTCATAAGCTCGCTGAAGAAGCTCAGGGATGAGGGCAATACCGTAATAGTCGTGGAGCACGATGCCGAGACTATGGAAGCTGCCGACTGGATAGTGGACGTAGGTCCGGGAGCAGGCGCCGAAGGAGGGCGCATCTGCTACTCGGGACCGGCCGGAGACTACAACAGCTGCAAGACGGGCTCCATCACTCTGGACTACCTCTGCGGCAGGAAGCGCATCCCCGTACCCCAGCTCAGAAGCAAGGGCAATGGTCTCACACTCAGCCTTTTGGGAGCCAGGGGCAATAATCTTAAGGACGTGAACATCCACTTCCCCCTCGGCTGCTTGATAGGAATCAGCGGGGTCAGCGGCTCGGGCAAATCCAGCCTCATCAACGAGACCCTTATGCCCATACTCAAGAACAGGCTGCAGCACGCCAAGATGAAACCCCTCCCTTACGAGGGAATAGATGGAGTGAGCAACATAGACAAAATAATTGAAATAGACCAGGATCCGATAGGACGGACTCCACGCTCGAATCCTGCGACCTTTACCGGAGTATTCAGTGACATCAGAGCCCTGTTCGAGAGCACCCCGGACGCAAAGGTCAGGGGATTCAAGGCCGGCAGGTTCTCCTTCAACGTCTCCGGAGGACGCTGCGAGGAATGCAAGGGAGCGGGCATAAAGGTCATTGAAATGAATTTCCTGCCTCCGGTCAATGTTGTTTGCGACAAATGCCGCGGACAGCGATACAAGGAAGACACCCTGGCCGTCAAGTACAAGGGGCGCAATATCAACGAAGTCCTGGAAATGCCGATCAGCGAGGCCTACGAGTTCTTCAAGGGCATCCCGAAAATTGCCCAGAAACTGAAATGCATGGTGGATGTGGGGCTGGGCTATGTGCATCTCGGGCAGTCGGCAGTGACCCTCTCGGGAGGAGAAAGCCAGAGAATGAAGCTCGCGGCCGAATTGTCCCGCACGGCGACAGGAAACACACTCTATATCCTTGACGAGCCTACAACAGGCCTGCATTTTGAAGACATAAATATTCTGCTCTCGGTGCTCAGAAAACTGGTTGACCAGGGAAATACTGTCATCATCATCGAGCACAATCTGGATGTGTTGAAGTCAGTGGACTACATCTTCGACCTTGGTCCGGAAGGAGGAGCGAGGGGTGGAAGAATAGTCGCGCAAGGCACACCGGAAGAGCTCTGCCAGAATCCCGATTCCGTCACGGGACCATACTTACGAAACTTATTAACTATAAGATAATGAACAAAATAGCTGAAGCAAGAAAGAAGTACACCGACTGGTGCCGCGGCATAGGCATAGACAGTGTGGATGAACTTAACCGCTTCCTCGAGGAAAGGGGCGGTATAGAACTGATTAATCTCTGCGAAGCTAAGCAGGAAAGGGATTATGCCGACATCGCGGATATGATAAAGGAAAGGGGAGACAAAGCAAAAATCGTATTGATGGCCGGCCCGTCATCCAGCGGCAAGACCTCATCGTCCCTCAGAATCGCTCTCCAATGCCGCGTCCTCGGACTGAATCCCAAGGTCATTGAGCTGGACAATTATTTCGTGGACCGCGAACTGACCCCTCTCGGACCTGACGGCAAGCCAGATTTCGAATGTCTTGGGGCAATGGATACAGAGCTCCTCAACCGCCAGATCAACGAACTGCTTAAGGGCAAGGCTGTCGAGATTCCTCATTTCCTGTTCGCCAAGGGCAAGAAGGTCTATGACGGCAATTTCCTGAAACTCGAGGAGAATGACATACTCATCATGGAAGGAATACACGGATTGAATCCCGACCTCACCCCTCACGTTGACAGGAACAGAATCTTCCACGTTTATGTTTCAGCCCTCAGTGCCCTGTTCATCAGCGAGATGCTTCAGAATTCCCCTACAGACAAACGCCTGCTCAGAAGAATACTCAGGGACAACAGAACCAGGGGCATCAGTCCTGAGGAGAACATACTCAGATGGCCTAGCGTACGCAGAGGAGAGAAGAACAATATCTTCCCTTACGAGGAAAATGCAGATGTCGTGTTCAACTCCACCCTGCTTTACGACCTGCCTATGCTGAAATATTACACCGAACCGATACTTCACGGCATCGCGGAATCTTCCCCTGCCTACGAAAAGGCTCAGCAGCTGTTGACCATACTCCGTCACATTAAGGCTCTGACTCCTGCTGAAATTGCAGCCGTGCCTCCTACTTCAATAATGAGAGAATTCATAGGCGGACAAACACTCAAATAAGCAATGTGGATTTGGATGACACTGGCTTCAGCCATACTGCTGGGCCTTTACGACGTTGCTAAGAAACAGAGCCTGAAGCGCAACAGTGTGCTTTGGGTACTTCTGGCAGCCACGGCATTGTCAGCGCTGATAATGTCACCTTTCCTGAGCAAGGGAAGCATTACGGAGCATCTCAGCCTGATCTTCAAGGCCATTCTGGTCACAATCTCCTGGATTAGCGGAATGGTGGGACTCAAGCTCCTGCCCCTCACCACTGTCAGCACCCTGAAAGCCTCCAGGCCTTTCTTCGTCGTCATTTTCTCCATCATTCTCTTCGGAGAAAGCCTTAACCTGTGGCAATGGGGAGGAGTGGCTCTGGCCCTTCTTTCATTGACCCTCCTGAGCATTTCCTCAAAGAAAGAGGGCTTCAGGTTCAAGAGCAATGTGGGCTTCTTCGCAATGATGATCTCCATCCTGGCAGGAGTGGCCAGCGCCCTGTATGACAAGCACATACTCTATGAAATGGAGCCTCTGTTCGTTCAGAGCTGGGGCAATGTCTATATCACCGTCCTTCTCGCCATCTGCGTTCTCTCCAAGGCAATAATCGATGGCCCTGAGAGGGAAAAGTTCCATTGGGACTGGATTATAGTGCTCATTTCAGTGCTCATATGTGCAGCGGATGCGCTTTACTTCTTCGCTCTCAAGCAGGATGATGCCTTGCTTTCGGTCATCTCCCTGGTACGCAGAAGCTCTGTGATAGTAAGCTTCGTAATGGGAGCCATACTGTTCAAGGAGAACAAGATACGTGAGAAGGCCATCGAAATGCTGATATTGCTTGTTGCAATGGGCCTGCTCGTCTACGGCTCGAACACACAATAGAAAGACTGCGTCAATTGACTGAAATGAGAGGGCTCTCAAGGGCCCTCTTCAATTGTTCATCATACCTGATCCTCAGCTTCTGACCGGCTTCCTGATAATAGTAGCGCACCACTATCTCCTCCTCGATGAAAGGTATGATTTCATCCTTCTTGAGCCTGAGGAAGCTTTCCTTATCCATCTCCAGGGCTTGCTCCAGAGCATCGAGCTGCTCCTTCATCCCTTCCGCCAGATCATCACGCTCCAGTTCCTTCTTCATCTGGTCGAAAATGGTCTTGGCATAAGACCTGTAATCGAATTCACGGGTCTTGGCATATTCCACGAAATCATCATAATCATCATCGCTGAAGTGGAAATCATCCACTGCAGGGATGGATTCGTGCTCGCAGGCATACTTGATGGCATAATTATTCAGGATACCGTTAGCGACCAGAGAGTAAGTGAGACGACTGTATTCCTTTGGCTCCAAAATAACGTCGGGGGTAATGCCGCCACCGTCACGCACCGTCCTTCCATGAAGGGTCTTGAATTCCTTGGTAAGGGAATCGGCAATATGGCCTACGGAGCCGTCTTCATTCCTGTGCGAGTAGTCTATAGCCTGGACACAGCGTCCTGAAGGAGTATAGTACTTTGCGGTGGTGATTTTCATCTTTCCGTTGTATGGCAGGGTGCGTATGGACTGGACGAGGCCCTTGCCATAGGTCCTGGTACCCATAATGGTGGCGCGGTCCAGGTCCTGAAGCGCTCCGGCTACGATCTCTGAAGACGAGGCAGAGCCTGAATCCACGAGCACTATCAATGGCAACTCAGTATCCACAGGTTCAGCTGTAGTCCTGTATTCTTGCTTGTAGCTGGAATCATTGCCCTTGGCAGTAACGATGAGCGAGCCTTTGGGAACGAAGAGCGATACTATCTTCACGGCTTCCTGGAGTATGCCTCCGCCATTGCCCCTCAAATCCAGGACGAGCTTGTCCATTCCCTGCCTCTTCATCTCGAGGACGGCATTCTTGATCTCGGAAGAGACATTCTCGGTGAATCCTGACTGGTAGATATAGCCGGTGTGGGAGTCCAGCATACCATAGTATTCCACATCGGGCAGCTTGATTCTCTCCCTGGTCACGGTAACGTCCTTCACCTCTCCGCTGCGGACCTTCTTAACAGTGAACACAACGGTCGAGCCCGGCTTGCCCTTCATCCTGTCCGAGCACTCCTGGCTGCTGAGGCCATGCACCGAGACGCCGTCAATGGCCATAATCTCATCTCCGCAGACGAAGCCCAGACGGTCCGCAGGAGTACCTTTGTAAGGCTCGCTGATGATGACATTGCCATTCAGCTCCGGCTTGTAGATGACTGAACCGAAACCGCCGTAGGAATTGTTGATCATCATTTCGAAGTCCGCTTCCTCCTCTTCAGGGATGTAAACTGTATAAGGGTCGAGATTCGCCAGCATGGCATCGATTCCAGCACGTTCGATACGGTCCAGCGGCAATGAATCCACATAGCTCTGGTTCAGCTCTTTAAGTATTGCATTCTGAATCTCGATCCATTGGCCGAGCTTGAAGCTCCTGGACTGTCCCGAGCAGATAGTGCCCATTGCGAGCACCAAAAGTGAACTTATGATGATTCTTTTCATATCATAGCTATATTTCAGGGTCAAACGGGTGGAAGGACAGCAAACAGTGTTCCAAAAGCCCGTAACTCCCTATTCTTTTCCGAATTCTGAGACTTCAATGCGCTTGAAAAGCTGTACAAAGTCGGGGTCGTCCACTGCCGTCCACACCATAGAGCTGGCTGTAAGCTTACTTATGACATAATCGTGGGCCCAGAAACCCGAATCATGGTCATAGAGGCCACTGATCACCGTACCCAAAACGTCATCCTGCACAAGATCATAGCGTCCTGTAATCTCACGCGGGGACTCAGGGAAGGCATCCAGATTCTGAAGTATGGTGAAAGTGCCGTCATTGCGCACCAGATTAATATGGAAATAACTGCCTTCGGCAAGGTCATTGCCATTCCACTGCGAGAGCTCCCAGACGCCGGAGATATTGTTTCTGTTTATCTCGAGATAAGGCTCTTCTTCCGTGGCCGGCTTGTTGCAGGCAGAAAGAAGCGCACAAAGGGAGAGAAGGAGTATTGTCTTTATTCTTTTCATTATTCTGTTGTTTTCTTGATCATAATCCTGGACTCAGACGGCGTGGCGCCGCATCCCTTGAGTATCAGGGGATAAGTGCCGTCCGCTGCGGCTCCTGCATCGATTTTCATAATCAGCACCGCCTCTTCTCCAGGGGCAATAATTCCAGGCTCGCAACTGAAGCTGAGCGGAAAGGGTATGAAGGCTGTTTCTGCACTGATTTTCAGGGGACGGCTGCCGCTGTTGTAACAGCGTATGTGCACCGTTTCAGGCTTGCTGGAAAGCTCGAAGGAATTCCTGCGAAGCCGCAACGAGCCACAGACATAGGGATATTCCCCCTCAGGACCTGCTTTCTGAGCCACTTCGGCATTGACCCTCAACACAGTGGCCGGGTGCTGCTCTGAAGCGGCAGTATAGACAAAGATGCGGCGGCTGAACTTGCCCGGATGGCCTTCAGGGTCGTAAATGGCAGTCAGGACGGCTTCCTGTCCTGGGGCAAGGATCTTTCGGCTGAGGGAAACACGGACACAGCTGCAGCTGCTCACTGTCTTCACAATCGTAATTTCCCTGTTACTGACGTTCCTGAAAGGGAAATCCAGGCTCACAGGCTCCGAATCCTCACTCATAGGAGGAGTTTCAAGTTCCAAAAGTTCAAAGGCAAGAGCCGTAGAATCGATGCTGAGCCTGGGCGAGACCTGCTCCAGAAGACGCTCCTTGGGGACCGTCCTGATCTGGGCCTGCATTGCACTGCAGACAAGAGCACAGACTGCTATTGCACCCATTCTCTTCATACTATAGCCAGCCTCCGTTGGAAATGTTCTTTCTTACGCTCACTACGAAACGGAAGTTCTTGCCGTCACCGGTAATGGTAGCGGAAGTCTGTCCCTCAGCGAGACCGCTGATTGTGAGTTTGTTTGAACTCAATGCAGCCGTGGCAATTGATGTGTCATCCACTTTGACGCTCACGGAAGAAGGGTCATCGAAATAAGTGAGCAAATCCAGCCTCGTTGTGGCTCCCGGAGCAACACTCACATTAGGGAAACTCATCTCGCTTCCAGCGCCCTCAATGGCCTTGAGGAAGGCATAGGCATTTACCTGTCCGGCACCCATACGTCCCTTGAACGAATTAAGGTTCATAGAGTTACGATAATTGGTGCCGAGGTCGGTGACGTATTTGTAATAGAACTTAGGCTCATCCATATTCCAGAACTGCTCCAGCGGAGTCGCACTGGAATAAAGGAGTTCTATGATTTCTTCTGACTTGAAATGACGGTGCAGGCGGGCTGCATAGGAAAGTCCGAGTGCCACTACGCCGGAAACGTGAGGGCAGGCCATAGAAGTGCCTTCCATATATCCGTAACCGTCAGGAGTTATGGTTGATGGCAAGGTCGAAAGAACGCAACCTATAGCTCCTTTCTGTGAACCTTCTCCATATTCGTAGTAATAATCCTGGTCTCCGCCCGGAGCGCTGATTGTGGTACCCGGTCCGTAATTGGTATAAACGGCCGGAGTCCAGTCGCCTGCAGTGGCAGCAACAGAGATGAAATCTCCGTAGGCACCGGGATAACCGGCGGCAGGAGCACTCTCATTGCCCCCGGCGAAGATGGCAATGCCGCCATCGATGACGCCGTCAGGAGAGCCTGCATTGTGGATGAAGTAGTCCAGGGCCTTGCGCTCGAGCATATTGTCGGCCATCCAGGCCTCGTCAGTGCTGTACATCGGCTGCCAGTCATAGGCATTAGCCGCTCCTGAGGTATAGCCCCAGCTGCATTGGAGTATGACGGCTCCATTGTCGGCGGCATATTTGATGGCGCGTACCTCGTCGAGGACGGTGCCGCTCTTGACTCCGGAGAAAATCTGACAGCTCATGATGCGCACGCCCGGCTTGGTGCCGTCGCCTCCCGCAATCGAGCTGATGCCGCGCCCGTTATTGTTGACGGCTCCGATTACTCCGGCGACGTGGCTGCCGTGGCCGCTGTCATTATTGTCATCAGTCGAAATGATAGGGGTGCCAAGGGCAAAGTTGTATCCGTAAACGTCTCCGGCATAGCCGTTTCCGTCATTGTCCTCGTGCGAACGCCAAATTTCGTCCTCATTCACCCAAAGCGCATCCTTGAGGTCAGGATGATTAATGTCAATACCTTCATCGAGTACCGCTACTATTATGGAAGGGTCACCGGTGCACAGATCCCAGGCCTTCTCCACATTCACATCAGCACCGCTGAGGAATTTGGTGGAACCCAGACTGCCCTTGTTCACGAGATGCCACTGGTAAGGAAGAAGCTCATCATTGAAACGGCCGCCGGGGATATTGCCACCAACAGGAGCAGATGCGATGAAGCTGCCCGGGTCAAAGGCAATAGACTTGCCGGAATAATTCTTTTTGAGACGGCGGTTGCAGTTCACTGCGCTCACCTCTCCCAGTTTCGTGAGCTCGGCATATATTCTGTCCATGGGGGCGTCCTCGCTGAAGCTGACGCGATACCATAGATGCAGACCTTCCTTACGGCTGAGTTCTTCATTGCGGCTGTCAACAGGGAATACTCTTTCTATTCTGTACTTGCCGGCAATGGCCAGCACTTCCTCAACCGAAGGAATGGCACAGGCTTCCATCACATTTGAAGGACCGCTCTTGGTAAGGCCTGCCCTATCAATTATTTCCGCCACGCTCTCATCGAAACGGACGAGAAGTTCACCCTTCACCACATCCTCTCCGAAAATGGGGAGGGCAGGCTGCAGTGTTTCCGTCGTCACACCCGAACAAGCCACAAGGGCCAGGGCTGCAATTATTGCTGAAATCTTTTTCATCGGCTTGTCTGCATATTCTTTGGATTGTACTTCTTGTTGACATACTCCTTGTAGTAGTAGTCAAGATTTGCCGGCTCATTGGTGAAACCGCAATTATTGCCCTTCTGGTCCTTGCCCTCCTGAGGGAATACAAGGGCATCCGGAACCCAAAGGTCAAGACAAGGATGATAGAGCAGCCAGTCCGGCAGGGTTCCACTCAGACGGTTCAGGTTCATAGTGAACAAAGTTGTGTTCGGCAGAACCTTTGGCAGTCCTATGAGTCTTGAAGGGAGGGTGTCGCAGGCATTAACCTCTTCGGCAGTCCATTTCGGGAAGTCAGGGTTGTCGCTGAGCTCAGGGATGCTGCCCTGAAGGTAGTTTACTGAGAGCACGAGCGTGTCGAGCTGGCTCCAGCGCAGAAGACGCAGAGGGAAGGATCTGTTCTGGGACTCGTCAGTATCCGATTCATCGATAAAACCGCCCAAATCCTTGGTCACGGTGTTCGATAGGTCGTAATATACGTGGCGCTGGTTGGCGTTCAGGATAAGACTGTGAAGCTTAGGGAAATTCTCAGGAGTGAGTATGGCCGGCAGGCTTGCAAAGTTGTTGCTGGATAGGTTCAAATACTCCAGATTCTTCAGTCTGGTGAAACTTTCCGGCAGGGAAACCAAGCCGTAAGCACTGATATTCAAGCGCTTGAGCTGAGTAAGTTCGCAAATGTGCTCTCCCGGATCCAGGTTCTTAAGGAAGGTGTTCGAGTTTCCGAAGAAAGTGAGTTCCTCAGCCGCGGTTAGATACTTCACTTGGAAAGGAAGGCCTTCCTTGGTAGAGAAGAGCTTGAAAGCGGCAGAGCGTACGCGGCCCTTGTTCGGTCCCGATTTCCAGACGGTCACACCATTCCAATGCTCCATTCTTTCGGATGTGTCGAAGGAAGCCCAGCAATCCAGTGCCTGACTTATAGCAATCAGAGCAAGGGAATCGCCCTTGACGCCTATTTCAATGGCATCCGCGGCAGCCTGTGAAACAGCTACACCCTTCGTGAGCGCCACTGGGCTCTCAGAAGCAAGAGGCTTCAATTCGACCTTCGTAGCACGCGGGTCCTGGGTGAAATTAAGGTCCCAGGAGAAGCGGACAGTCACGCTGCGCGGACGCGCTCCCCTGTCGAGAACCAGTTCCGGAACCGAGCAGGAAAGCCATACGCGGTCCTTCTCAGGTATCTCCACGGTAAAAGGCAGGTTTGCATCCACGACCACATCAAAATATCGCTCATCCAAAGGGGCATAGCTCTTGAGGCTCACCGTATTGGTCCTGGCGGCAATCTGATAATCAAAGCCATCCTGGTGCAGTTTGATGTCCTTGCGTTCACCGCTGCCCAATCTTTCAATTCTCACCAGACCTTCTCTCGGGCTCACACTTAAGGCCGAATCTATCATTATGGTACATTCTGTCGAACCTATTCCGTTGGCAGGAGTGACAGTAATCCACGGGTTCTGGGTCTTGGCCACCCAAGAGTCGGGAGACTCCAGCATCACTCTGACCTGTCCACCGGCAGCATCTATTTCTATGCTGTCGGTATCCAATTCAAAGCCGGGCTCGTTGCTTTCTACGCAGGAGCTCAGGGAAAGGACAGCCAACACCGATAAAAGATATATCTTGTTTATGTTCATACTCAATCCAGTTCTATGTACTCACAATTGCGTATTTCCTGCGATTTGTCATATATCAGGTAATAAACCTTGTTCGCATAAGCTGCGCAGATATCGCTGGCATCGAAGATAATTTCCGGATTGTCGCTGATATCCAGGAAATAGATCAATGTGGAGATGGTGTCGTCAATCTTGCCAAGATTGTTTGAGCCCAGATAAAGGCCCCTGAGGCCCTTATGCTTGTAGATACCTGTAGGCCACTGGCTCAGACAGCGCTCCCCCGCCTCATTGCGCTGACCCCTGACACCCAGCACAGTAAGGCCGGCACAGTCCAAAGGCTCGAACGGGAACTTCGAGAAGCGGTTGTAAGAAAGATCCACGCCATAGAGGTAAGGAACATTGGTAGCAATGAGTTCCTCTGAAAGCTTGGTCAAGTGATTGTACGAGAGGTCCAGAGACTGAATGTTGACCACCTTGTCACCTGTGAAGCAGCCCTCCTCGAAGCGCTCGAGAGAGCAGCCCCTGAAGGCGAGGTTGGCAATGATGGAGCCAGACTCGGCCAGGCAGGCCGGATATACTGTCAGTTCCGGATTGTTGTTCAGGGTAAGTGTCGTAACATTGATGCCCTTGTAGCCGTTACCGGCATTCTGAAAGCCGGAAATGTGGTTGAAGGAGAAGTCAACGGAACCCATTATAAAGATGGACTTGGATGAGAAGATGTCAGGAAACTCAGTGAAGAGGTTGTTGCTGACACTGAAGGTCTCGATATCCTCCATCTTGCAGAATACTCCGTCTTCGTTCACAGGGAAGGAAGAAAGACGGTTGTTGTTCAGGTAGAGCTGAACGGGCCCCACCTCATTGCCGAAGGCCTCGGTAATGGTCTCGATACGGTTGTCCGAAAGGTCAAGCAGGCCAAGTTTGGTCATTTTGGCAATAGCGGCTCCGTCAAGCACCTGCATATTGCCCTTGTTCAGGTAGAGTATCTGGATAAGAGGAGCGGATGGGCTCTTCGAGAGCAGGTCAATGATTCTTTCCGGCTCACCATCAAGCAGTTGCGGATTCGCTCCCATATTGAGCACCTCAAGACCCGGCATCTGTCCGAGCACCTCGGGGCAGCGTGTCATCTTCGGGCAATTGTAAAGTTCAAGCTCCAGCAGCGACTCCAGCCTGCTCATCTCGGCAGGCAGGTCGGTGAGTTCGCCATTGGCAATATAAAGGCGCTCGAGCTTGCTGAGCTTTCCTATTTCAGCCGGCAATGAACGCAGTCCGTTCACCAGTTTGCCTATGGTAATGTCCCGAGGTGAAATACTGCGTTCATTCTCCATTGCAAAGATTTCAGCCTCCGAATAACGGTCATACAGGGCAATCTCAGGGATGCTGATTTCGTGCTCCTTGAGGGCCCTGGCTACAGGCTCGGAAAGTTGGTGCATAGGATGAAGCATCGAAAGGTATTGCTTGTGACGCTCCATACGGGCAGCCTTGCCGCCGCCGCTTTCCATCGTCGGATCAAATTCGACGAGGTTCAGATCATTGTGCGAGCCGAGGTAGAGTTCGACCAGCTCGCTGAGCTGTCCGATTGCCGGGGAGAGGTCTCCCCGGAAACCGAAGTCGCTAATATTGATGAGCGCAACTCGGCCGTTGGAATGCAGCTGCACTCCCGGCTGGTCGCCCCAAAGATCCGGGGACTTGTTGAAATCCCAATTGGCCCCGTTAGGCCAATCTTCTCCAAAATAATACCAGTTCGGGCCGTCGAGGGACTCCCAAATCTGCTTGAGAGCATAGTAATCCTTGATATAGGCTGCAGACTCGTTCATTGTCACTGGTACTTCCACATCAGCGGTGGTATTGTCCTTGAGCTCGAAGGCTGTCTCCTCAACGGGCTCCGCGAGCTCCAGGAGTTCTCCGCTCTTGTCAAAGAGGCTGTAGTTCTCGACTACATAGCGGCCGGCCCTGAGGCTGACGAGGCTGTCGCAGCTCAAGCTTGAGGTCATATAGCCGTCTTCCACCTCGTCCTTGTCGTAGAAGTGGGTTGAGAACTTGGTTTTCAGGCCCTTAACAGCCGTACGGACACCGCTTGTGCTGTTGCGGAGTACAAGATCCACCTTTGACACCTCATCAAAGGTATATTCCCTGCTTGCGGCCTTGGTGCCGGACAGGAAATACTTGACGAAGCTGAAGCGTACCTTGCCCCTGGCCACTACGTCAGCCGTAAGGTCGTGAACGGTCAGACCGCCCTCAGTCACCTCGAAGCTGCCGCGGGCGCCGCCCTTATAGACCTCGTTGTCGAGTTTGTCGAATATGGTATATGCGACTACGTCATATTCTCCCTTGAGCAGTTTGAGTTTGGCGCTGCGCAAACCGAATTCGGCCGACTCCTCATCGGAATAGGACAAAGTCAGGGTCTGGCTAATCTGTACATCACCGTACTTCAGCATTACCATCACCTTGGATGCATCCCGGAGATATTCCAGGCTGGAGGCCTTGGTGTAGGAAGCCTCCTTATATACTTTGAACTGGACATAACCGTAGTCACTGTCCCTCAGGTCCGGGACATCTTCCCGGACACAAGAGCTGGACAGTATAAAGGTAAGCAGGCCCAGAATGCTGTATTTCAGTATTTTGGAGAAATTCATTTCAAATTGTTATCAGTTGGCTGCAACAGCCGTGCATACGAGAATGAGAATTGGCTTGTAGGTATCCCTATCCATCCAGACAAACCAGTCAGACTTTCCTGTCTCAGCCATATTCACATACATCTGTGAGCTACCCTCCATCTCGTAAGTCAGCCAATAGTTCGGATAAGGGTTGTAGGTTGACTCATCGAAGTTATTCCAAGCAGCCTGACCGTAAGGCTCTCCCGGCACGTTGAGAAGAGCCATCTGAGGCTCACCAGTGTACTTGAGCTCATAAATCACATTTTCGTCAACACCGTAGTGCTCGTTCTTGATATTACCGAGCAGGCTGCCGCTGTACTTGGTGATTTCAGCGTTCTTTACATATTCCGGATATGCGAATGAAATTGATTTTGAACCACTTGCATTAGGGTCATAGGTAAAGATGAAAGCTGCGTAGTTAACGCCGTTATAATCCTTTCCGACTACAATCCAAGAAGTCTTCTCGCTGACATTATCACCTACGTATACATAGAACTCGTTGCTTGTGTGGCCTTCAATCATGAGGCTGCCGTCCTTGATTAGCGAGAGCTCCATATTGTAAATATTGAAAGCAGAAGGAGCGGTTGCAGACTTGATTATGGTAGCAGCACTTGAGACAGTGATATCATAAACCTCACTGACGCTGTAATTGCCGCAGATGCCTTCATAGTAGTCACCGGAAGTGAGTCTGGTCACAGTTCCGTTTCCCTGGCTGATGCTGAACATTTCACCGCTTTCGGAGCCACCGGCTTCATTGTAAACACAATCGATGAGAGCAAGAGCATTGCCCGATGCATCCTTGAGAAGGATAAACGACTCAGGATTCTCGCCAGAAGAAGCTACATAAGCATCAGGATACATATAAACCCTGCCCTTCTTGTTCATAGCGAATGAGTTGAACTCGAGCCAGAAAGTACTCAGAGCGCTTTCCGATACCCGGTTGCAGTCGTAGTCATAAATCTCGGCATTTACGGCCTGGAGGAAAACGAGAGCAGATTCAGAATAAGGGTCAGAATATGTGAGAGTATAGATTTCATCGGTGCCGAACTGATCCTTCATCCAATCTGTACCGGCTGCGTTCTTCTCAAGTGTAGCCTTGTAGTTGTCTGCATCAGGGTCAAGGCTTACAAAATCAGGTTTAAGACCTTCCTGGGTGAGTCTGCCGACAAGATACTGCTTATATTCTTCCTTGATGGCGCTGCCGTCTTCCGTGCAAAGATCCTCTGCTGAAGTGTTGGCAATGGATGCAGGGAGCACCATAATGTCAGCATATCTCTCAGCGCCGTCGTTGGCTTCAACACTGATCAAAGCGGTAGCGGACTGGAGATAGCTGTCGTTCTCATCGAAATTGAGCTCGCAGCCAACCCAGGCTGCATAACTGACGTCGTACCAGCCCTGCTCTGCATTCCATTCCAAAGCCCTTACCTTAGCGCCTTTGGCTGCAAGGAGGTAGCAGATAGCCGGATTCTGGGCAAAGCTTCCGGTAGGCATCTTGAGTTCTCCAGCCTTATTGAAGTAAAGCGTTGACTGGCAATCGATTTCCATTCTGTTGCCAAAAGCAGGAACGGTCAGGCTGACAGGATAGGAAGCAGCATCGGATGAAGCTGAGCTGAGGAAGCTAAGCTCGATTGTAGCACCTGCAGCGAGAGATTCATCTGTAGTGAGAGTAAGAAGAAGTTCGGTAGCCTCTGAATCCGACGATGCCTCGCTTACGCTTGCAGTCAGATACTCTGAATTGGTATTGAGCAACCACTTGTAGTTCGCAACCACCTTGACAGGGATGCTATAGACAGTGCTACCGGGGAAGGTAACAAGTTCAAGGCTTGACACCGGCTCGCTTCCATATACATAGGCGTCTTCTGACTTCTTGAAATCGAAATCATCGGTCTCTGCAACATAGATGCTGAGCACACGGTTGCCGCGCATCTTGGTGAGCTTGGCGATTTCCTTTGATTCACCGCCCATCTCAAGGGTCACGGTACAAACGCGGTCGACATCGAATTCGATATCATCGGTAAAGCCTACTGTGACTGTCTGGTCACCTGCTTGTCCGCTGACAGAGGTCTCCATAATGCCGGCATCAAGTATTCCGAAGTAGTTTCCGGCACCATCACCGCTGACTTTCACTGTCCAATCCATATTGGCTGTGAACTTGATATCTGTACTTTGTCCTGACTGAAGAGTCAGAATGACCTCATTTTCAGGAAAGACCGGCTTGATATCTTCCGGCCCTTGGCAAGAACTTGCGAATACGCAGCAAGCGGCAAAAACCACAGACGCTGCCTTAAATAAAGTTTTTCTCATTATTTGTAGAATTAGATAGTAATTACATTGCCATACCCTCGCGGCGGAGACGTTCAGCCTCTTCGTCACTTACCCATTCCATTACTGTGTAGAAATGGCCGACGCTGCCAAAATAGGTATTCAAATCATATACGTACATCTGGGTCCAGACATAGAGATAATTGCCGCAGCTGCTGAAATAGGAAGGATAGACATTGCTCTTCCTGATGAGTATGCGGTCGTCTCCGTGGGTCTGGCCGAAGAACGAGCCTTCATCGCTCATAGTCTGGCCCTCAGGGAGGTCCATTGTAGGCGCAAGAGGATCCGAGTCATCGAAATCAAGTTCGATGTCATAACCCTTGAGCATCCAGTTGTGGCAGATAATGCTGTTCGGCCTGTCCGGATTCAAGGATGTCCTGACCAGCCTCTGATATGAGCCGTAAGGGTTGAAGGACTGGAGGAAAGTGGAAGAGAGCACGCACCAGCCGGTAAAAGCGTTGATGTCGAAAGGACAGCATTTCTGCAGTCCAACCTTGGTGCTTCTTCCGTAGAGGGGCATCTCCAGGGCTTCCGGCATCACCAGGGCCAGAGTGAAGGTAGGAGTCGAAGACGGATCAAGATTGTCATAGATGCCGTGCACAAGCACATCGGCACGGGTCTCACCCGCTTTTATGGTCACGCTGTTGGATGCCAGACGGTAGTGGAGGTTCTCCGTAGCGTCGCTTCCCTTATCGATAATCTCTACGCCGAAGGTTCTGTCATAATCCCTGCTAACCGTGGATACGACAGGTACACTGAAATACTCCACATCCTCCTGGACCGGATAGACCTTGAGGGTGTCGGCAAACATCACATACTCTTCAGCATCGTAGATGTTCCTGTTCTCAACGCAGGCCCCTGCAAGCAGCAGGAAGGCGAGCAGAGCAGTAATTGTATATATAGTCCTTTTCATTTTGTTATCTGTTGCTCTCGTTAGGCTGAATCTGCGAACCCGGAGCCTCGAGCTCATTGCGAGGTATAGGCCATACGAAGAGAGGGTTGTCAGCCTCAATCTTGAGAGAGCCTCCCTCTGCCACGCAGGAAGCCTGCTCCTGTCTTTCGAAGCCCATATGCCAGCGCTTGAGGTCCATCAGGCGGAAGCCCTCCATATAAAGCTCCCTCACCCTTTCCTCTGAAATGGTCTCCAGCCAGTTGGATTCGTTTACCGAAATATTGCCTCCGGTGGTGAAGCGGGCGGCGCGCAGAGTGCTTAAATCCGCACTGGCCTTGGCGAAATTGCCCTTGTGGCACCAAGCCTCCGCACGTATGAGATACTGCTCCGAAAGCCTGAGCACCTTCGGCATATTGACGTGATAGATTTTCAAGGCAATGAGGGCTTCATTGCCATAATATTTGATCAGCAGAGGCCAGTTGAGCTGATGGCTGTAACCGGTCTGCAAGCTGCGGAAATAGCAATTGTAGCGCTGGTCGGCGCTCTGGTACAGGTCAAGGGCGGACTGCGAAGGCACGAAGTCCGGATAATAGTAGTAAAAGTCGCGGGTGAAGTTAAGGAACACGGAGCCGATAGGAGAGCCGTATGAGGTCGAGGTATAACCCAGCTTGAAGATGTTCTCATACGAAGCATCATCATTCCAGAGATATTGGAGGAGGCTTGTGCTCGAGTTATATCTTGAATTGCAATCCGCCAGTCTGTAGGCATCCGCATTGTCGTCAATCAAAACCGAAGAGTGTTCGATGGCAGCATCCCAATCCTGCATATAAAGGGCGACCCTGGCCCAAAGAGCGTGCACTGCTCCGTTCTTTGCATAAACTGCATCGAAGGAGTTGTCAGCCGGATCAAGGAGTTTGTCAGCCTCGCTGAGGTCGCTGATGACCTGCAGCCAAGAATTCTTGAGATTGTCCCTTTGAGCTGGCTTCTCGTCGAAATAGCTGGTGGCGAGCACGACTCCGAGCTCATTTTCAGCACTTTCAGGCTCATAGGCTTTACAGAAAAGCTTGATGAGCTCACTGTATGCCAAAGCCCTGCAGAAATAGGTTTCTCCTGTCAGCGCATCGAGCTGCTGGATTTTCACATCGTCAGTGAGGCTGGCCTTTAGCCCGGCTACCTTGTCAAGATAGTAGTTGCATTGTCCAATTACTGCATACAGGCCAGCATAGACGGACTCGATATAGCTGTTGCTGGAAAGGATGTCCCACTGCCAGATGTTCACATAGCTGTTTGAGTTGCCCTGGACAGCGTGAACGAGATCGCACTGAATATCGGGGCAGAGAGTCAGGTAGCCGCTGTAAAGGCTGCCACTCTTGAGAGTATTGTAGATTCCGTTGACAATCTGCTCTGCGTCGGTGACGGAAGCCATACCATTGTCAATAGGGATGTAGTCTCCGGGTGTCTTGTCCAGACAGGACACGGAGAGCAGTAGAGCATTGCCCAGTATCAGTATTCGGCTGTATATCTTATTCATAATCATCATCTTTAGAACATCAGGTCAAGTCCGAAGGTAAACTGGCGGGACATAGGGTACTGGGCCGCATAGATATTGGCCACGCCCTCAGGATCCAGTCCGCTGAAACCGGTCAGGGTAAAGAGGTTTTGAGCCTGTGCATAAATCCTCGCCTTTGGAAAGCTGTAAGACAGCATCAGGTTCTTGAGTCTGAGGAAAGAGGCGTTCTCGAGCAGGCGGCTGTCAAATTCGGTGAATACACCGTGGCGTGGGATGTCCGTAATGTCTCCAGGCTCCTTCCAGCGCTCAAGCAGCCTGCGGGACTGATTGTAAGTCGCGAAACGGCCGTTGGACTCATCGAAATAGCGGTCATTGTTGACCATATAGCGGCCTGCCACCCAGCTGAACTGGGCGCTTAGGCTCAGGCCTTTCCAAGAGAGGGCGGAACCGAAACCTCCCTGCCATGGAGCATTGCAGCTCTTGCCCAGGAGTACCCTGTCACTGTCACGGAGCACGTTGGTGATATTGCCGTCCTTGTCATACCAAAGAGCGTCACCGTTAGCCGGGTTGACTCCTGCAAAGCGGTTCATATAGAACTCACCAAGTGGATGTCCCACTACAAGCTTGGTATTGGTATTGGCGTTTTCATATTCATCGACTCCGTTGTAGAGCTCAGTTATGCGGTTCAGGTTATAGCCGAAGTTGGCATTCAGATTCCATGAGAAATCCCCTGCCCTGACAAGGTCGGCGGATATGTTGAACTCGACTCCTGCATTCACCATACGTCCCACGTTCTCCCAGCGGTAACCATAGCCATTCGACTGAGCATAGGACAGAGGTACGGCCATCAGCATATCCGTAGTATACTTATTATAGAATTCGAGGTCAATGTTCAAGCGGTTCAGGAAAGCGGCGTGAAAACCGAGGTTGGTGGTCCAACAGCTTTCCCAGCTAAGGCTCTCATTGCCCGGCTGTACAGGGCGCATCGCGCTGTCACCCACATAGTTACCATTGCCTCCGATAAGTTCGAGGTGCTCGTAGTTGGGGATGGATGAATTGCCGGCTGTACCGCTGCTGAAGGAAATCTGAGCATTGCTTAACCAATCGCGGGCAGAGGCCGCAAAGTCCTCATTGCGCAGGTTCCACATAAAGCCCACAGCGCCGAACATTCCCCAGCGCTTGTTCTTTCCGAAGCGAGAGGATCCATCGGTACGAAGAGAGCCTTCCAGATAGTATTTATCAAGATAGCTGTACTCCCCTCTTCCGAAGAAGGATATTCTGGAATAGTCCTGGTCAGCATAACTGGTCCAGGAAGTGACTCTGGTGGCAAAGGCAAGGTCGGTGAGCAGATCGTTGGTCTGTCCCTTGCCTGTCACGGAGAAGCCTTCCGCGTGATAGTTCTCCCCCTCCTGTCCGAGCAGGAAGGTGAAATCGTGGATGCCATCAAGATTGAACTTGTATGTCAAAGTATTGGAAATCTGAAGGTTGAGCCCGTCACTTGAAGATCTGGAAGCCGTACCCTCGCCCTGGTTCGGAGTATAGCTCGGGAAGGACTGGCCGAAGCCCGTGGCGTGCGAATAGTCGGCGGAAAGCTGCGAACGGAAGACGAGATTCCTGTAAAGCTCAGCCTCAACGAAGCCCATTGCCATAGTCTTGTACTTTTTGTACTTCATAGGATTGTTGGCAATCCACTCCAGCGGGTTCTGTCCCTGTCCTTTCCAGCTGCCGTCAGAAATGGAGGTCAGCGAGCCATCCTCGCGGTAAGGATTCCAATATGGAAGCATGAAGCGGGCTGCGGAAATAGGGGTAACGAGGGTATAATTGCCTTCATCGGCCTGTTGTATGTTCTGAAAATTGAACATCACATTCACGCCGGCCTTGACCTTGGAACTGAGCCTCTGCTCGAAGTTGCTGCGGAACGAGTAGCGCTCGAAACCAGATGATGGAGCGATACCATCCTGATTGTAGTAAGCTCCGGAAATGAAATAATTGGTCTTGTCCGTGGCGCCCGATACCGAGGTTTCGTAGTTGTGCAGGAGTGCGGCCTTGTTGAACACCGCATCCAGCCAGTTCACATCTGTCTTCGAGAGCAGTTCATAATTCTGGCCGGCATCCATTCCGGTCTCTTTCTCATACTGTATTCTCTCTGCAGTATTCATCAAGTCCCAATTGCCATAAGCGATTGAAGAAACACCGAACTGGGCTTTCAGGCTGAGATTGGCCTTATCCATATTGCGGCCGCGTCTGGTGGTGATGACAATCACACCGTTGGATGCGCGCGCTCCGTAAATCGAAGTGGAAGAGGCATCCTTGAGCACAGACATACTCTCGATATCGGCAGGATTGATGGTATTGAAATCCGAAGCAGAGATGGCTACACCATCCAGAATGTAAAGCGGAGCGGTGCCGGAATTGATAGAGTTTGTTCCTCTAATGACCATAGTCGCAGATGCACTCGGCTCACCGGTGGAGGAGAGCACACTGAGTCCTGCTACCTGACCCTGAAGGGCCTGGTCGAAAGCGGGAACAGGAGTATTCTCCAGCTTGTCGGCCTTGACCGTGGAAACGGAACCTGCTACAGTGCCTTTCTTTCGCACACCATAAGCAATCACCACGGCATCCTCAAGCTTCAGGCTCTCGGTATCCATAGCCACGTCAATGGTGCAGGAAGGAGCATCTGGTACGAGCCTTTTTTCATCTACATAGCCGAAGCAACTGAAAAGCAGTTCGCTCCCGCTGTCCGCCACAATCTCATAGTGTCCGTCGAGGTCGGTAATGACGCCATTGCCGGCAGCATCCATCACAGCAGCTCCGATAAGCGGCTGCTTATCTTCAGACGAAGTAATCACTCCGCTGACCTTTACGCGTGTCTGGGCAGAAGAACCCATTGCGGAAGCAAAGGTCAAGAGCATTACCAGAAAGTATTTAAATCTTCTCATTAACAATTACTAAGTCGAACAATTCTGCAAAATTAATGTTTTTCAGATAATAAGCCATGAAATAGAGCGCTTACATCATAAGAACATGACATTTTATTGAGTATATTTGCAAAATAAACCGACTGATATGAGAATCATTTTTGCAAGCGGCAACAAGGGAAAGATCAGGGAGGCCTCAGAGATTCTGGGAGAGGACTATGAAATCATAACCCCGGCCTCGCTGGGCATAAACGAAGAGATAGAAGAGACAGGAAACACCCTGAAGGAGAACTCCCTCATCAAGGCGGAATACCTCTACAAGAGGACAGGAATGAACGTATTTGCCGACGATACGGGACTGGAGGTGGATGCCCTCGGAGGAGCTCCGGGAGTGCATTCGGCCCGGTATGCCACCGACGGCCATGATTTCGATGCCAATATCGACAAGCTGCTGCTTGAGCTGTCAAAGCACCCGGGAGAGCCCCGCAGCGCCAGATTCAAAAGTGTCGTAACCCTCCTAATCAACGGTGAAAGGCACTTCTTCGAGGGGACAATAGAGGGACGCATCGCTGAAAGCCGCAGCGGTGTCAACGGCTTCGGCTACGACCCCGTCTTCATTGCCGATGCCTACCCTGGACGCACCTTTGCCGAGGTTCCGGAAGAGGCCAAGAATGCTGTCTCTCACAGAGGCCAATCGTTGAGGGCAATGGCCGCCTGGCTGAAGGAAAACGGATTCTGATACGCTGAACGGTCGCAATGCTCTCGAAGACCAGCCTTATCATACTCGGGATTACCAAAACTGGGGACAATGCCATTGTCCTCCACACCCTCAGTGCCGCCCACGGCCGCAAGGGCTTCATTGTCAATGTCAACAGGAAGACCCCTATGTCACAGTTTCTGCCCCTAAACATACTTGAGGCCGAAGTAATCGAGAATCCCAAGTCCAAATTGTGGAGAATCAGGAATATCACGGTGAAACATCCCCTGATGGGCATACGTTCCGACATTTATAAGAACACTATGACACTCTTTATGAGCGAAGTACTGTTCAGAATTGTCAGGGAGGGCAGTGCGGGTGAAGACCTCTTCTCATGGTGTGAAAAGAGCATACTCACACTCGATGCGATCAAGAGCGACTACTCGAATTTTCACCTGCGCTTCCTGCTCGAACTGGCAATAGTCCTGGGATTCAGCCCCAGCATCGCTGATCTCACACCCTTCGCCGCCGACAATATCGAGCTTCTCGCCAGCTTCATAAAGGCTTCCTTCGCTGAATCGATGCTCATTCCTATGAACGGAAATGTGCGCAACAAACTCGCTGATGCGCTGCTCCGCTACATATCCTATCACTCCGAGACCAGGATCAACGTCCAGTCCCTGAAGGTGTTACGTGAATTGTACGGGAATTGAGAGCAGAATCAAAGTTCCTCCCAAATATAGATTTTGTCTCCGCGGCGAAGGCGTTCGAACTTCACAGGAGTCTGCTGGATGCTGCCGTCGGCATTGCGCACCTCATCCGGAACTATTGCTACGGAGCACTTCACACCCTTGGCGGCTGTCTGTGCCGGTTTCAGGTTCACACGCATATCATTGACGGTGAATTCCACCACTCCCGTGGTCGCGCCTATGGCCATTGCCTTGGCTCCCGCATTCAGCGCGGCAGATTCGACGCTGATTTCCGCGACTCCGATACGGTCGAACCAATTGGTGACTTTGCCGCAATAAACCTTCTTCCTGGTGGCCTGGCTACCATATACTTCGCTCCATTGCCCAAGATAGGCTCCCTGATAATAGCCATCCCAGAAGCCGCGGTTAAACACCTGCGCCAGCTCGTTCTTGAGGGTGGCAGCCAGGTCCTGGGTGTAGAGTCCGTCACATACGGCATCGGCGGCGCGGCGATAGCAGGATGCGCACTTCTTCACATACTCGGCGCTCCTGGCACGGCCTTCGATCTTGAAGACCTTCACTCCTGCTTCGATGATCTTGTCCATAAACTCGATGGTACACAGGTCCTTCGGAGACATAATGTACTTATTGTCAATGTTCAGCTGATTGCCGGTCTCTAGGTCGGTCACCTCATAGCCGCGGCGGCAGATCTGATAACAAGATCCGCGGTTCGCAGACGCTCCATAGGTATGAAGGCTGAGATAGCACTTCCCGGAAATGGCCATGCAGAGCGCTCCATGAGCGAACATCTCTATACGGACAAGCTCTCCCGAAGGACCGGTAATATGCTCATTGACAATGGTATCGTAAATGGTTCGCACCTGGTCGAGGCGCAGCTCACGGGCCAGCACTATCACATCGGCGAACTGGGCGTAGAAGCGCAATGCCTCCGCATTTGAAATACTGAGTTGGGTGGAGATATGCACCTCAAGTCCTATGCTGCGGCAATATGAAATCGCCGCCATATCAGATGCGATTACGGCAGAGACCCCCGCTCTCTTCGCTGCGTCCAAGGCCTCTTGCATCGCCTCCATATCCTCGGGATAGAGGACTATATTAAGGGTGAGATAGCTCTTGACGCCATACTGGCGGCAGATGCGCACCACCTCCTCGAGGTCGTCAGGCGAAAAGTTATTCGCGGAATGTGAGCGCATATTGAGGTTTCCCACTCCGAAATAAACGGAATCGGCGCCGCCTTCAATTGCGGCCATCAAACATTCAAAATTGCCCGCAGGGGCCATTATCTCGAGTTCCTTGTGATTCATTTCCTGAGCTTTTGGGTCTTACTTGGCACGCGAAACCAGTGAGTCTGCGAAACGGTCGAGAAGCGCCAGTCTCTCCTCCGAAAGGCTGAGTCCGTGAAGCGAACCCATTGCCAATGAAGTCAAACGGGCGATTTCAGCCTTGGCAGCCTCAGCGATTCCGAGGCGGGCATAAATGGCCTTGACGGCAGAGATCTTGTACTCCCTCTGCTCTTCAGTCCGGCTTGGAAGTTCCATTGCCTCAAACAGTTCCGACCTGTCTTCGAGCAGCTCCAGAGCACGGGTCACGAGCCAGCTCTTCTTGCCGTTCACGATATCGCCGCCTATAGGCTTGCCGAAAACCTTCTCGTCACCGTAGGTATCAAGAAAATCATCGGCTACCTGGAAGGCAAGTCCCAGATTGTAACCATAGTCGTAGAGAGCGTCCTGTGCCTCCCCGTCAGCGCCCGCAATAATAGCGCCCACCTTGGCAGAGCAGGCCAGAAGGGCTGCTGTCTTGAAGCCTATCATCTTCATATATTCGGCAATGGAGACCTGCTCCACCTTCTCGAATTCCATATCATACTGCTGACCCTCGCAAACCTCGGCTGCGGTTTTCGTAAAGAGAGCAAGGACTTTTGACTGGCAGGAAGCAGGACTCATCGCAATGCGCCTGTAGCTGTCTATGTTCATCACGTCACCGGACAGGATGGCGGTATCCTCGCCCCATTTCTTCCAGACCGTAGGCATACCACGGCGCAGAGGGGACTTATCCATAATGTCGTCGTGAAGCAGGGTGAAGGAGTGGAAGACCTCCAGGGCGGCTGCCGGCTCGAAGATTTCGCTGTCGAGCTCATCCTTGAACATCGAATAGGCCAGAAGGCAAAGCTTCGGGCGTATGCGTTTCCCGCCTATGGAAATCATATATCTGAGTGGCTCGTACAGAGCTGCAGGCTCCTCCGGGAAACTGATCCTTTCGAATAATTCCGCTACGGCGCTGTTTATCTGTGCTTCTGAAATCATATCGTGTACAATAGTATCACGCAAAGATAAGAATCATTTTTCAAAACTACTTCTTATCTTTGCCTTCAATATGAAAGGAGAAGCAACAGTAGTCAAGAATGCGGGCAGTCATTTCCTTTTGAGCTGCCTTCCGGAATGGGAGCTTTTTCCCGCTGTCCTGAGAGGAAAAATCAGGCTTAAGGGAAGTTCTGCCACCAATCCTGTTGCCGTAGGAGATGTCGTTAGCTGGGAATGGGATGAAACGGGACGCCCAGGCAGCGTTGCAGAGGACTTTGGCAATGACAAGCCTTGTTCAGCCCCTCCGGCTGTAGCCGGGAAGCCGGCAGTGATTACTGGCATACGGGAAAGGAAGAACTGTCTGATAAGGAAATCCACGAATCTGTCCCGCCAGTCCCACGTCATTGCGGCCAACGTGGATGAGGCCTTCATCATAGTATCCCTATATTTCCCCGAAATCAAGCTTCCCTTCCTGGACCGCATACTGCTCACCTGCGAAGTCTATAATGTAAAGCCGACCATAGTCCTGAACAAGCTTGACCTGTACAGGGACCAGGCACCGGAATCAATAAAGCTCTTCCACGAAATCTACGAAAGCGCAGGCTACCGCATCATTGAGACATCAGCAGTCACTGGCGAGGGCATAAATGAGCTCCGCGAGGCCTGCAAAGGGAAGATCTGTCTCCTTTCCGGCGAATCCGGGGTGGGCAAATCCAGCCTGGTCAGGGCCATTGACCCCAAGTTGGACCTAAAAGTGGGAGACATTTCGGAGGTTCATCTTCAGGGCAAGCACACGACCTCCCTCTATGAGATGTACAGGGCCGAATGCGGAGCATATATCATTGATACACCGGGACTGAGAGGTTTCGGACTGGTGGATTTGAAAAAGGAGGAAATCGCCCTTTACTTCCCTGAAATGTTCAAATTATCCCGAAACTGCCGCTTCTCTCCCTGCACGCACACCCACGAGCCTGGTTGCGCAGTAAAGGCGGCTGTCGAAGATGGCAGCATCAGTCCGGAGCGCTATTCTTCCTACCTCGGAATGCTTGAGGAGGACAGCAAATTCAGATAGGGCCTTGCAACAGAGATGAAGTCACTCAACAAGGAAATATTGAGACTCGCACTGCCGAGCATACTCGCAAACATCACCGTGCCCATAGTGGGTATGGTCGATGTGGCAGTGGCAGGTCATATCGGCTCCGACGGCTTCGCCACCGTTGCAGCCTTCATAGGAAGCATCTCAGTAGGTTCAATGCTCTTCGACCTGCTGTATTGGAATTTCGCCTTTCTGAGAGTCGGCACAGGCGGGCTTACGGCTCAGGCTCTTGGCCGCAGCGATATGAAGGAGTGCGGTCTGCTGCTCGCAAGGGCGCTGCTGCTCGCTCTCGGTCTAGCCGCATTGACCCTGGCAGTACAATGGCCCTTCACGAAGCTGGCCTTCCTCGCAGTCGATTGTTCTCCAGAGGTTAAAACCTTGGCTCTCAAGTACTTCTTTATTCGCATCTGGGCAGCTCCCGCGACTCTTTCCCTGATGTCCTTCAGGGGCTGGTTCATAGGAATGCAGGACTCGATGAGCTCGATGATGACAGATCTGGTGATCAACGTCACCAATATCATTGCCAGCATAATCCTTAGTCTCGGCGTGGGCGAGTGGCAGGGACTCGGCTTCCCCGGAATCGCGCTCGGAACCGTCATTGCCCAATACTCCGGCCTGCTCTACGCCTGCGTCAGGACCCTTGTCAAGTACCGCAGCATCGTCTTCAAAGGTCTGAAGCGCGATGAACTGGCAGCCTCCTTCAAAGGCAGTGGAATGAAGGCATTTATGTCAATGAACGGAGACATCTTCGTGCGTTCCATATGTTTTACGGCAATATACATAGGTGTGACCGTCATCTCCGCCCGCTACGGGGACCTGATGCTCGCTTCCACCACAATAATGATGAAGCTGCTGATGATATTCTCATTCTTCACTGACGGTTTCGCCTATGCGGGAGAGGCTCTCACGGGCAGGTTCATAGGTGCGAAAAACCTATTGATGACCAGAAAATCAGTCAAGTACGTTTTCGCCTGGAGTATGAGTATAGTGCTGATATTCATGGCCCTCTATCACTTCGGAGGAGAGCCTCTGCTGGCCCTGATGAGCTCTGATACCGCCGTTAACGAGGCCTGCAGAGAGTTCCTGCCCTGGCTGGTGCTTATGCCTCTTATCGGCTGTCCTGCCTTCACCTGGGACGGCATCTATCTGGGCGCTACCGCCTCCACCGGAGTACGCAATGCTATGCTTGCGGCCTGTGCTGCCTTCTTCTGTTTCTGGTGCGCAGGAATCAGACTGCTCGAGGCCAAGAGCGGTTTATCTCAGGACAGCGCCGAGTTTCAGACTCTGGCCATACACATTCTTATGGGAGCATACTTCGCGCACCTTCTTGCCCGCACACTCGTAATGAGCCTGCAGTACAAAAAGGAAGTGCTGCGCAGACATTTTAGAGATTCTCTTTGAACTCGAGTACTATCACCTGGTCCGGATCGCTGCTACGAGGAACCTGAATCCTGATGGACTGCTTGTCCCGGGTGAATTCCACCTTACGGCCTCCGTCAAGCTGATAAGCAGACAGGACTCTGTTCCTGCCTGATGGAATGAGTATGCTTTCCTGCCATTCAAGGACGTGTATATAGAGCTTGTTGCCCTTCTGCGTGCTAACGCCCCAAAGCTGCTCAGGAACATATCCGGCCTCTGTTCCATAGATAGCTTCTCCATTGACACTCAGCCATTTGCCCATAGCCTCAAGTCTGGTGAGGGCTTCTTCAGGAAGGGTTCCGTCTGGGCGGGGGCCTATGTTCAGGAGAAGATTTGCTCCCTTGCCTGCAGTCTGTGCAAGATACTTGATGAGATACTCAGGGCTCTTGTAGTTAAGGTCCTTGATACGATAGCCCCAGCTGTCATTCATAGTCTGGCAGGTCTCGAGTGGAAGTCTGGAGATTTGCTGAGTGGAGTAGCCGTAATCATTGTGTCCCGGAACATCGCGCTCGAAAATCTGGATGTCCTCGCCCGGGAAGGTATCGACGTGATGGTTGTTACCCACCAGGCAGGCTGGCTGTAGCTTGTGGATCAGCTCATACTCATGGTCGAGTTTCCATACCTTATGGAGTTCCTCACGGTTCAACGCGTCCTTGTCCCAGTAGCCGTCAAACCAAATGGCTCCGATAGGACCGTATTGGGTGAGGAGTTCGGTCAGCTGGGCGTCGATAAAGGCCATATAGTGCTCCCAGCTCGCTTCCTGGTCTTCAGGTTCAGGGCGTCCGGTGCCAAGTCCCGTGCGACCCTTGGGTGCGTAATCGGTACGCCCCCAGTCCAGATGGGAGTAGTAGAGGTGGAGCCTGATGCCCTGCTCGGAGCAAGCATCAGCCAGTTCACCTATCACGTCGCGTCCGAAAGGTGTGGCATCGACCACATTGTAATCGGAAACCTTTGAGTCAAACATCGAGAATCCGTCGTGATGACGGGAGGTGATGGTGATGTACTTCGCGCCTGAACCCTTGATGGCACTCACCCATTGCGAAGCATCGAACTTGGATGGGCAGAAGCCCTGCGCCAATCTTGAATACTCCTGATAATCAATGTTTTTATTATGCATCACCCATTCTCCGTCCCCGAGCATCGAATAGATGCCCCAGTGGATGAAGATTCCAAAACGGTCTGCAGAGAAACGTTCTCGAGCGGCAATGTTCTCAGCACTTGGAACATATCCTTCCTGCGAGTAGGACAACAGGCTCATTGAGAGCAGTGCTGAGAGCATCAACAGGATTCTTTTCATATCTTAATTGCTGTAAAGGCCTTCTCTTGAGAGCAGATGGTCGAGATTGGCGAGTCCGTATGCTACCACGGCTGTGACCACGGTCGAGTGGTTCATATACTCAGGAATCACCTGGTTCGAACGGTCCATATCGGTATGCCATATGGTCCTGTAATTGAAGTTGTATCCGAGCGGGTCTGTCTCGCTGAAGGATATAGTAGGGACGCCGTTCATTGCGAAATAGGCGTGATCAGAACCGCCGGCCTTAGTCGGACGAGGCTGAGGCTCTGTTTTCCTCTTATTCACACTGACAGGCATTTCCGGATCATAGTCAAGTATAGGGGCCGCCACCTTTACGAAATCCTCGTACATTGCCTCTGGCACGTTGAGGGCCGTGGAAGCGAGAGGGCCGCCGTCACGATTGAAATAATTCGAAATCTTTTCGAGGGGAACGCTTTTGTTTTCGACGAAGAAGCGCGAGCCGAGCAGGCCGTATTCCTCTCCGGTCCATATGCAGAAGAGTATGCTGCGCTTTGGCTTGGCTCCGGCAGCCGCAAGCAGACGGGCAGCCTCCATAGTCAGGGCAACGCCATTGCCATCATCGACAGATCCGGTAGCAACATCGTAAGAATCAAGATGTCCGCCCAGTATCACGTACTCGTCAGGATACTTGCTGCCCTTGATCTTGCCTATGATATTGTGGTATTTCACCGGCCCCTCGAAGAAATTGTTGCGTATGCTGAACTCCAGCTGGAAACTGTCCTTGGCCTGCACCTTGCTCTTTATCAGATCGAACTGGCGGGAATCGAGTATGATGTCGCACACCTTCGGAAGGGTCTCCATCGTGATATTGTAGCAATTTGCCCTGTCGTACAGTATCTGGAGCGGGAGTTCTCCTGACCTGATGAAACCGAGGACGCCAGCCTCAACCATTTCCCTGTAGAAAGGAGCGATCACATCCTCCCCTGCCTCACGTTTTGCGGCACGGGTAGAGTCGGCAGCAGGTGTCGAGTCAAGGGCCATTCCATTGGTTTTGCCATCGATGAGCACCCAGGCTCCCTTGAGAGCGCCCTTGCAGTTGTCAAAAGCTCTCTGGGTTTTCGGCTCAAGCAGGACATGTCCTTTCTGTACACCTCTGGTGCCTGCCGTGTATGACGGAGTTCCGAAATGCAATTCAAGGCTCTGGTCTCCTATCATGCGGCCCGACCAAGGTCCGCGGCTGAAGCCCACATTGATCTGTCCAACTTCCTGAACTTCAACTTCAAGTCCCCATTCCTTGAAGCGGGATGCCACCCATTTTTCTGCATCTTCAAGGTTATGTGAACCTACGATTCGGCCGCCTATTACATTCGACAGGAAGTCATTGTGCTCCATAGTGCGGTTGTCGGTCCTTCCGAGTTCCATAACGGTCTTCACCACCTTGTCCTGAGCTCCCGATGTGAACCCCAAGCCCAAGCCCAATACCAGGGCCAAACTGATAATCAATTTTCTCATATCTCTCTACTGTTTATTTTTTCTGCCAGAATTCCTTTTCGCTCCAACAGTCTTGCCCGAAGCCTTCCCGGATGTTCTCGGGCGTGATGGGCGGCGGGCCCTTGACGGCTTGTGAACAGGAGCCGGCTCGACTGCCTCCGTAAGCTCTTCTGAAAGCTGTTGAGCAACATCTTCTATCAGCTCATAGTCCAGAAGTTTCTGTTCGAGATTGGTAGCCTTGACGCGTATCCTCACCGGATCACCCAGGTTGTATACCTTGTGTGTCCTGCGTCCCACGAGTCTGCTCTTTTTCTCATCGAACTCAAAGAAATCCGAACGTATTTCCCTGAGGGATACCATACCTTCAATCTTTGTAGGCTCGATTTCGACATACATACCCCAGTCGGTAACGCCCGAAATGTGGCCATCGAACTCCTGACCCAGCTTGTCCTGCATAAACTCAACGAGCTTGTACTTGACCGAAGCGCGCTCCGCATCGGCGGCTATCAATTCACGCTCTGAGGCGTGGACACACTGAGCCTCGTAGTAGCCCTTGTCCTGACTGTCCTTGCCGTCGAGATACATTGCCAGAAGCCTGTGCACCATAGTATCCGGATAACGGCGAATAGGTGAGGTGAAATGGGTGTAGTACTTGAAGGCAAGTCCGTAGTGGCCGATGTTGTCGGTGCTGTACTTGGCCTTGGCCATTGACCTTAACGCAACTATCTGTATCGCACTGAATGACGGAGAGCCCTTGGCCTCATTCAGCAGTCCGTTGAGGGTTCTGGCCACGGCCTCGGGGCTGTTGGTCTCACCCATAGTGAAGCCGAAACTTCCCGCAAGTTCGCGCAGGCCCTCGACCTTCTCCATATTCGGTTCGTCGTGGATACGGTAAACAAAGGTCTTCGCCTTCTTCGAAGCCACTCCGTTCATCTTGCCATCGGTGGCAATGAATTCGGCGACACTCCTGTTGGCAAGGAGCATAAACTCCTCGATGAGCCAATTGGCCTCCTTCGAGATTTTCTCGTAAACATCCACCGGCTTTCCCTTCTCATCGACCAGCACCTTCATCTCAGGGCGCTCGAAGTTCATCGCTCCGTTCCTGAAGCGCTGTTCGCGCATAAGGGTCGCAAGCTTGTGACAAGTCAATATTGCCTCGTCAATGTCATTGCCGGCAGTTCCGGCCTCAATGATGGCCTGAGCCTCGTCGTAGTTGAAGCGCCGGTCGGAATTGATGATGCTGCGGCGGAGCCTGCAGTGCTTCACTTCGGCGCGCGGGGTCAGTTCGAAAATGGCAGAGAAGGTGAGCTTGTCCTCGTTCGGACGGAGCGAGCAGAGCTTGTTGCAGAGCTTCTCCGGAAGCATAGGGACGGTGCGGTCAACGAGATAGACCGAGGTTCCGCGAGCCTGTGCCTCCTTGTCGACAGGAGTGCCCGGGAGCACATAATAAGAGACATCGGCAATGTGGACTCCGACCTCGAAATTGCCGTTATCCAGCTTCTTGAAGGACAAAGCGTCGTCGAAGTCCTTCGCGTCCGCAGGGTCTATGGTGAAGGTCAATGTATTTCTGAAATCCTCCCTGCCCTTGAGGTCCTGAGGGGTTATTTCCTCGGAAATGAGGTCAGCGGCATCCTCGATTTCCTTCTCAAACCTGTAAGGAAGACCGAATTCGGCCAGGATGGCATGCATTTCGGTATCATTCTCGCCAGGAAGGCCAAGGACGTCAACTATATGGCCGTGAGGGCTGATCTGATGTCTCTCCCAGCCGTCAACGACGACGGCAGCCTTGTAACCGGCCTGACCGCCCATCTCCAAGGCCTGCGCCTGGTCCACCTCTATATCGTAAGGCATAGTCCTGCTCTGCATCAGCACCCAGGCCTGGCTGCCCACGAAATGCAGCACGCCCACGAAAGGCTTGCCAGAACGCTCCACAATCTCGAGTATCTCGCCCTCGCGGTGCCTGTTGCCGATTTTTTCCTTGGTCAAGGCTACGCGCACGGTATCCCCGTGCAGGGCATTCCTGGTCTTGGAAGGCTTTACATAAATATCGTCCGGATCACCCTCCATACGGACATAGATGGATCCGTCTCTCGACATCAGGGCCTTGCCAGTGAACTGTGGCATATTCTTTACGCTTTTCCGGCCGTTCTTTGCGATGCGGCTCACTTTTGCGGGACCTTTCCCGCGCTTTCCTTGTTTCGACATTATTTCCGCTGTTATTTGTTCATCGTGGCTTCTGACCTCAGCTCTCCGAGGAGAGTGGAGGTAAACACAAGTTCTTCGTGCTCAGTCAGGAACTTGACCGAGATAGGCACTTCAAAGATGCGCTCCCTGATGCGTGCCGGCACATCAGGACAGTCGAGCAAACGCTGGGCATCCTTCTCGGTAGTGGCAATTGCGGCCGTAGGATTGGCCGTCGATGCCGCCATAATCGAGCGTATGTCCGAACGTGTATATTTGTGATGGTCTCCGAAAGTGAAACGCTTCACTATTTTGTAGCTTCCGCTCAAATATTGTCTGAGCGGCAAATCCTTGGCAATTCCGGTAAAGAGCACGAGCTTCTTGGAGTAGATATAGCGGGGATTGCCCTCGTTGTACACCGGCTTCATCGGCTGATAGTTGATGCAGGTAAAGAAGACCTTCTGCACTCCTCCCTTGCTGTTCACCGCAGTGCAGGTTTCAGAATCGAAGTCCTTATAGCCCAGCAGTGTCAGAAAGGCAGCCTTTTCCTCATCTTCCATATATTGAGGACATTTGGTGATAAAAATTGAATCTGCCACCCTCATGCGGGATGGAAGATCCCTTAGCCGCCCGAAAGGAAGCATCCTGTCCTTGGTCACCGGACGGTTGTAGTCCACCAGTATAATATTGTAAGTAGCCTTGAGCTTTCTGTACTGAAAGGCATCATCCAGAACAATGACATCAGCTGTGGGGAAATCCCTGTTCAGGCACTTTCTTCCGCCCTTGGCCCGGTCCAGATCATCGGGATGTGCCAGAAAACGGCAGCCTTCAACCCTGTCCTTGTCCACAGCAACAGTCACGGCAGGGAACTTCTTCTTTATCTGGAGAGGCTCATCTCCATAGAAATTCGCGCTGCCGTCCATGGAAACCTGCTGAAATTTTTTGCTTTTGCGTTTGTAGCCCCGAGAGAGGACGGCCACATTTCTGTAGGCCCATTCGTCACTTTTCTGAAGCAAATCCAGAAGCAGTTCGGTATGTGGAGTCTTTCCCGTGCCACCGGCAGTAACATTGCCCAGACATATAGTCGGGACTTCCGGTGTCACCGACTTAAGAATGAAGCCCTTGTCATACATAAGATGCCTGATCTTCAGGACGGCAATATATGGAAACAGAAGTATCTTGTCCAACATAGTACAAAAATAAAGAAAAACTCAGAGACCGTAAATGCTTTCAGGATTTTCTATCTCCACATCGCCCCATCTTTCCGCAACATAATCCAGAGTGTTGAAAAGTTCCCCCACATCCATAGTGGTAACGAGCTTGATTCTGGTCTCCTTGAAGTCAGGAAGGCCCTTGAAATAACAGGACAGGTGACGCCTCATCTCGAACACTCCCCGCTGCTCCCCTTTCAGGTCAAGCGATAAGCGGAGCTGCCTTTTCGCCAGATCCACTCTTTCCCCGACACTCAGCGGCGGTAGCAATTCACCCGTATCGAGATAATGCCTGATTTCCCTGAAAATCCATGGATGACCGAAGGATGCGCGCCCTACCATTATGCCGTCAACGCCGTAACGGTCGAAGCACTCCTTCGCCTTTTGAGGAGAGTTGATATCGCCATTGCCAATGATGGGAATGTGCATACGCGGATTGGCCTTGACCTCACCTATCAGCGTCCAGTCGGCCTCGCCCTTGTACATTTGGCAACGGGTGCGGCCGTGTATGGTCAGAGCGCTGATTCCCGCATCCTGGAGACGTTCCGCGAGAGGGACAATGATTTTCGAGCTGTCGTCCCAGCCCAGACGGGTCTTGACCGTCACCGGCTTGTCAACAGCATCGACTATCATCTTCGTGATCATCACCATCTTGTCGGGCTCGCGCATCATACCGCTGCCGGCTCCCCTTCCCGCAATCTTATTGACAGGACAGCCGAAGTTTATGTCAATGACGTCGCAGCCATAGCCTCCGCAGATTTCGGAGGCACGGTCGGCCATTCTCGCAGCCTCCACCATCGATTCAGGAATATTGCCATAAATCTGAATGGCAACGGGAGCCTCTTCGGCAATTGTGCACATCTTGGCCTTGGCCTTCGCTGCATCACGGATCAATCCGTCGGAGGGGACGAACTCGGTATAGACCATAGCTGCACCCTGCTCCCGGCAGAGTATCCTGAAAGAGGCGTCTGTCACATCCTCCATCGGAGCGAGGAATACAGGTCTTTCCCCGACATTTGTGTTTCCTATCTTCATTTCACAGACAAATTTAAAAAAAATACTTATATTTATTGGCCATTTTTTGGCTACACATAAAACCAAATACCAATACAAACAGTTATGACGAAAAAACTTATTCTTGCAGGTGCTGCCATTATCTGCGCACTGCCTCTTGTGGCTCAGCCGAAGCTCACAAAGGACAACATCGATGAAGTACTCAAGGCAATGACTCTTCAGGAGAAGGCCGGACTTTGCGTCGGTGGAGCTCAAGCTGCTGTCGTCGAAGGTGTTACATCAGGTGTCACCTCAATCGTTCAGGGTGCTGCCGGCAATACCAGAAGTATTGCCCGCCTCGGAATTCCTAACACCGTCCTTGCCGACGGTCCTGCTGGACTCCGTATCAGCCCTACCCGTCAGGGAACAAGCGATACCTTCTATTGCACAGGTTTCCCTGTAGGTACTCTTCTCGCTTCATCTTGGGATGTCGAGCTCGTACAGAAAGTTACCACAGCTATGGGTAACGAAGTTCTCGAGTATGGTGTAGACGTACTCCTCGCTCCTGGCCAGAACCTTCATAGAAATCCTCTCTGCGGACGTAACTTCGAGTATTTCTCTGAGGACCCTGTTCTTTCAGGTAAGATCGCTGCTGCATACGTAAACGGTATCCAGAGCAATGGTGTGGGTGTTTCAGTAAAGCACTTCGCAGCCAATGACCAGGAGACCAACCGTAACGAGAACGACGCTATCGTCAGCGAGCGCGCACTCCGCGAACTCTACCTCAAGAACTTTGAAATCACTGTAAGAGAGTCCGATCCTTGGACCATTATGTCATCTTACAACAAGCTCAACGGACCTTACACCCAGCAGAGCCACGACCTCCTCACCAAGATTCTCCGCGACGACTGGGGATACAAGGGAATAGTAATGACCGACTGGGGAAACAAGGCTGGTACAGTTGCAGCCGTACACGCTGGCAACGACCTTATGGAACCAGGTAACCAGAGCGAAATCGACCGCATCGTAGAGGCTGTGAAGAACGGCACCCTCGATGAGGCTGATCTTGACAGAAACGTAAGAAGAATGCTTGAGTACATCGTTAAGACTCCACGCTTCAACGGCTACAAGTTCTCAAACAAGCCTGACCTCAAGGCTCACGCACAGGTTGCACGCGAGGCTGCAGGCGAATCTATGGTACTCCTTCGCAATGAGGACAACACCCTTCCTCTCCAGGGCGTTCAGAACGTAGCACTCTATGGTATCGGCGCTATCGATTTCGTAGCCGGCGGTACCGGTTCAGGTAACGTGAACAAGGCATATGTTGTCAATATGAAGGAAGGTCTCGAGAATGCTGGCTTTAAGGTTGATGAGGCTATCACCAACTACTACCAGCAGATCATTGCCCTCAACGACGCCAAGACCAAGCTCAGTGCAGCAGCCGGCGGACGCAGTATGTGGGGTTCACCGAAGCTCGCTGAGGTTGAGATTCCTGCAGAGGCTATCAATGTTCACTCAACAAGAAACGACGCTGCTGTCATCGTAATCGGCCGTAACGCAGGTGAAGGCGCTGACCGCAAGATGGTTGACGACTTCAACCTCACCGACATCGAGCGCACACTCATCAACAACGTCGCTACCTCATTCCACAAGCAGAACAAGAAGGTCATCGTTGTCCTCAATATCGGTGGTGTAATCGAGACCAACTCTTGGAAGTATCTTGCTGATGCTATCATCCTCCCTTGGTCTCCTGGCCAGGAAGGCGCAAACGCTGTCGCTGACGTGATAACAGGTAAGGTAAACCCTTCAGGTAAGCTCCCTATGACCTTCCCTATCAACTTCTTCGATCACCCATCTTCACGCAACTTCCCTTACGAGTACAACAGGAACAGCAACCAGCAGCCTATGATGATGTGGGGCGGTAACCGCCAGCCTGTCAAGACCAAGGATGTTGACTACACCAAGTACGAGGAGGACATCTGGGTAGGATACCGCTACTTCGATGCAGCTCAGAAGGAAGTTTCATATCCATTCGGTTATGGTCTTTCATACACTACATTCGCTTACAGCGCTCCTGTAGTAAAGGCTGACAAGGAGGGTGGCTTCACCGCTTCTATCACTGTTAAGAACACAGGTTCTGTAGCAGGCAAGGAGGTTGTCGAGGTTTATGTTACTGCACCTAAGGGCGGTATGATTAAGCCTGAGAAGGAACTTAAGGCATTCGCAAAGACACGCGAACTGAAGCCGGGCGAGAGCCAGACCCTCAGCTTCAAGGTCAGCGCATATGAGCTCGCTTCATTCAACGAGGAGGTTTCACAGTGGGAGACTGCAGCAGGAACCTACACAGTGAAGTTCGCTTCAGACGCAGCTACTGTGAAGGCATCTGCAAGCTACAAGAAGGCTAAGCCATCTACCTTCTCAGTGAGCGCACACGCTTGTGCACCTGTTGAGGAGCTCAACAAAATGGCCAGCGCAAAGTAATTTTCCCAACATCAGATAATCAGCAATGCTGCTCAGCGGAACCAGAGCGTTAAGCTGATAAAGCATTGCAGATTATAGAAAACGAGAAGCCGACCCAAAAGGGTCGGTTTCTTACATTATAAGTGTGATGATGAGTTGTCGAAAGATGGACTCAAAGCCTATTCCTTTGATTACCAAAAGAATAGCTATATTTTGATATTATGCTATGGCAATGACATTCCCTCGCCTTCAGTGGACTATTCGGTCTCGTGGAGTTCGTCTATCTGGTCCAGAATCGCATCAGCTTCACGCATTGCCGGACGGAACATAGAGAAGTAGCCGATGAAGCCTCCTATCAAGAATCCAACGAGTGCCGAGCAAGCAAGCAGGGCAAACTGCTTGATATCATCCATTCCGCTGGCAATACCAATCTCGCGAACACACCAAATACACCAAACAAAAGCGAGAGGCAAACCTATCATTAGACTCAATTCATTGTCTTTCTTATATTTGACCACTCTTTTGGCCGTCTCCATAAGGCTGGACTCAGGTGAGAATGATATCTTCCTGATTCTCAGTTTGAAAGCAAAATATGCATTGACCGAGAGAAAAATGAAAGTCACCACAAGGAACAGACGGCTCACTCCCATCCCTATCAATATCAATTCCACAAAAATCAGCGCGGCAATGCATACAATAAGGGCAATTATTCCCATCCTGTACAGATGGTCCATATTCCTGCCTATGGCCTTTCTGATCATCCTGTCGCTGATGTCCGCATTCTTTTCAATCCTGTCGCGAAGAACATTCAATTGTCTCTTCAGTTCTTCATAATCTGCATTCCTTTCCTGTTCCATACTCATTTCATCTTTTTCAATTGTTCACGGATACGTACAAGTCTCACTCCCACATTCTTGGCAGAGATTCCTACGATTTCTCCAATCTCCTCATAAGAGATATCCTCCAGCCAGAGCAGCACTATTGCTCTGTCGAATACTCCGAGACGGTGTATGCGCTCGTGCAAAAGCTTGATCTGACGGTCATTATCCGCATCAACGGCCTTGTCAACAGCCTTGATGCCAAGCTCGTCCAGAGAGGTATTCTTTTCTGAATGCCTGCGCTTCTTCCTGTCGCTTGAGATGCAGGTGTTCATTGCCACCCGCCATACCCAAGTCCCTATTCCGCTGCGGCCCTGGAAACTGTCAAAGCCCTGCCACAGCCTTACCAGAGTCTCCTGGACAAGGTCCTCCACTTCATCGTGTCCCTCGCCGAACATCATACACACGGTGTAGATGGTACTCTTCTGGTCCCTTACAAGTTCTGTGAATTGTGTTTCTTTGGTACTCATTCTTTAGCTTGTTATTGAAAGCTTTCAGACATTGGACAACTGAAACATATGGTTTGCTACAAAAAAAAGACGGAACCATAAAAAATCATAGTACCGTCCAAAAAAAACATATAAAGTGCGGACTACAGTTTCCCCTTCATCAGCTCGTTATAATCCTCCAAAGAGGCCTTGATGACATCCTTCGCCACCTTGGCATTATAGAGGCTGATGAAATTCATTCGCTTCTTCGAATCGCCTGGAATATCCTTGTAAGTGGTGAAATAGTGCACGAGACGTCGCGAAATCTCCATTGGAAGCTGCTCAATATCAGTGATATGGCCATACACAGCATCGTCTTTGAGCACGGCTATTATCTTATCGTCCGCCTGATCGTGATCAAGAAGTCTGATACCGCCGATAGGGATGCACTTTACTATTATGTCACCGTGAGTCACGTCCTTCTCGGTCAGCACGCATATATCCAAGGGGTCACCGTCACCTTTTACGTCATAACGGGCAATGGCCTCGTTGGTCAGGCCAGCCATCCTGCTGCCACAATAGCTGCGCGGTATAAAACCGTACAATGATGGGACGATATTTGAGAATTTCTGCGGTCTATCGAGGGACAGGTAGCCGGACACCTTGTCAACTTCGTACTTAACAGTATCTGTCGGCACAATCTCGATGAACACCCTTAATTCATCAGGGCAATTCGGGCCAAGCTCTATCCCGTGCCAAGGATGGGCCTTATGGGCAATAGTCGGTATGGTTTTCTCATTCATATTTGCAAATATACCAATTGTAACGAAAAACGAACGTTTTAATCCTCCTATTTTTCTTACATTTGCAAAGACCAAGACCCATTTTCTTATGAAACAACTCAAGATGCTTGCCATCTGCATGGCCATCACTGCCTGCAGCTCCAATGAGGACTACAGCACCCACCTCTACCCGGGCAATCCTGCAGAAGATTCATCTCCGATTCTCGTAAAAGACCACGAATACAGGAACCTTGCACTGAACAGAGCCGCATACGCCTCTTCGAGCAGGGACTACAACCTCACGGCCCAGCTTGTGACTGACGGTCTGCTCCCTGACGGTGGTCCCCAATTCTTTGAACTCAGCACGGCACAGGGAGCAGTGCCAAGAAACAAGAGAGAATGGGCCTTCGATATGAAAACAAACTCCAAGCTTGAGATACCCGGACCAAATAACCATCTCCAGCTTGATTTCTTCAACTACAGTCTCAATTTCGATCATATCCAGCTAGTAATCAATATCTACCCTCAGATAAACAAGGAGCGCTATTACGGAGTTCCCGGTCAGGAAGCCGGAGCCATCAACCCCACCCAAAAGGCGGAACAGCAATCCGGAATCGCCCATTGGAGAGTCATCTTCCAAGGTTCTAAGGACGGCAGCGACTGGACTGAGCTGGACAGCATTAGCGGCAGCGGTAACCTCATTTTCGAAAGCCTCTCGAAAAGCGGCAACTGGTCCCACTACAGACTGCTTCTCGAATCCGACATTGCTGCAATGTGGAGCATCGCAGACTGGGACTTCTACCGCGAAGGCGTCCAGATTATCCCTACACCGCAGCTGATGACCGAAAGCTATATCAGAGACGGGCTCAGCGCCCTTCAGCCGGGGTTCAGCAGCGCTTGGGTGAGCGCAGGAGACACGGATGAGTGGATTTACGTAGACCTTGGCACCCGAGCTTCTGTCAAGGAGGTCAAACTCCACTGGCTCAGCGGATTGCCTCAGGGAAAACTGGAGATTTCGGATGACTCGCGCGAATGGAAGGCAGTCGCTGACATTGCGCCGGAAATAAAGCTTTCAAAGAAAGCGAGATATCTGCGGCTGGCTCTCGAGAGCGGCGGTCCCTTCATCCTCGGCGAATTCGAAGTTTTCGGTCGCGGCGGTCTCATTGCCCGTGCAAAAGCGCAGAGCGGACCGAAGGACGGAAGGATGGACCTCAGCGGCGGCAATTGGAAATTGACCCGGGCAAGCCTGGTGGAGGATTCCGGCGAAACCCTTTCGGGCAATGGCTACGATGACTCGTCCTGGCTGCCGGCAAGCGTTCCCGGCACCGTCCTGAGCAGCTATATCAATGTAGGAGCCGTTCCCGATCCGAATTATTCCGACAATCAGCTTCAAATCTCCGAGGCATTCTTCCTCGGTGACTTCTGGTACAGAGACGAATTTGAATTGCCTCAGGGATTCAAGAAGGACAGGCTTTTCCTTAACTTCGACGGCATTAACTGGAAGGCTGAGATCTTTGTGAACGGCAGGAGGGCAGGCAGAATCGACGGTGCCTTCACGAGGGGCATCTTCGATGTGAGCGATCTGGTTCAAGAAGGCCTCAATTCATTGGCAGTCAAAATATTGAGCCCGGCACATCCGGGAACGATCAAGGAGCAGACCGCCCTGAGCACAGACTCGAACGGAGGTATGCTGGGTGCGGACAATCCCACTTTCCACGCGAGCGTAGGCTGGGACTGGATACCGACGATCAGGGGGCGCGAGGCAGGAATCTGGAACGATGTTTACCTGACCACGACGGGCAATGTAAGGCTCTCGGAGCCATTTGTCCGCAGCGTAATCAATCTCCCCGACACCACAAAGGCAAGCATCTTCGTGGAGGCAAAGCTGAAGAATTACAGCAGCAAAAGCGTCAAAGGAACACTCTGCGGCAGTCTGGGCGAGCACAGCTTCAGCCAGGATGTAAGACTCGCCCCGGGTGAGGAAAGAATAGTGGAAGTGCCTTCTTTCATCATTGACAATCCAAGGCTCTGGTGGCCTGCAGGCTATGGCGAGCCTTATCTTTACGACACTGAACTACGCTTCGAACTTGACGGGACAGTATCCGATGCCACCGGCTTCAAGACAGGAATACGCCAGATGGATTCGGACATAGTGGACGGAGCCCTGATGCTCTATATCAATGGCAGACGCTTCATAGGCCGAGGCGGAAACTGGGGCTTCTCCGAGTCAAATCTCGCTTACAGAGGCAGGGAATATGACATTGCCGTGCGCTACCATGCAGATATGAACTTCACAATGATACGCAACTGGGTGGGCCAGATAGGCGACGAGGAGTTCTACGAGGCCTGCGACCGCCACGGCGTGATGGTATGGCAGGACTTCTGGCTGGCCAATCCTTGGGACGGACCGGATCCTTACGACGAAGCTATGTTTATGGCCAATGCCAGGGACTATGTAAAACGCATCAGAAACCACGCCTCCATAGGACTGTATTGCGGACGCAATGAGGGTATGCCTACGCTCACTCTTGATGCCGGACTCAGACAGCTGGTAAGCGAGATGCATCCGGGAATGAAATACATCTCCCACTCCGCCGATTCGGAAGTCTCAGGCGGCGGTCCGTACAGGGCTCTTCCGGTCAAGGATTATTTCAATCTGAGCGGCGCCAATCGTTTCCATAGCGAACGCGGAATGCCAAACGTAATGAATTACGAGAGCCTCGAACGCACCATACCGGAGGACAAATTATGGCCGCAGAACAGCCTCTGGGGCATACACGACTTCACCCTCGAAAGTGCGCAGTACGGCAATTCCTTCAACGAACTCCTGGAGCAGGGCTTCGGTCCTGCTTCTGATGCCCGCGAATTCACCCAGCTGGCGCAATGGATAAACTACAACGGCTACAGGGCAATGTTCGAAGGCCGGAGCAAGCATCGCCAGGGTCTCCTGCTCTGGATGAGCCACTCCTGCTGGCCGTCAATGGTATGGCAGACCTACGACTACTACTTCGACCCTACAGCCGCCTACTTCGCCTGCAAGAAGGCCAGCGAGCCTCTCCATATTCAGTACAATGCCCTTTCGGGCAAGGTGGAGGTCATCAACCTCAGCGCAGGAAACGGTCGCAATCTCATTGCCAGAGCGGAAGTACTCGATATGTACGGCCGGCAGAGAGACTGTAAGGAGCAGAGCCTGGTTTCAGACGAAGACAGCACTATAGAATGCATGGCCATCAGCATCCCTGACGACATCAGTCCGGTATACTTCATTCGCTTAAGCCTTCTTGAGAACGGAAGCACCATTTCGGAGAATTTCTATTGGGAAGGTGTCGAGGAAGGCAATTACCAAGCCCTCAGGGAGTTGCCTAAAGCCAAGATCGCTGTCGAGAGCGACGCCATCCGTGACGGGGAGAAGTGGATTTGCAATATCGAGCTGAGCAACAAATCCGACACTCCTGCCTTGATGCTGCGTGTCAAGGTGAAGAATGCGGATTCATCCCTCGTCCTCCCGCTCATCCTTTCGGACAACTACGTATTCCTTATGCCGGGCGAGAGCAAGAGCATAAGGGCTGAGTTTAACGGAAACGACTTCCACGGCCGTTCTCCACGCGTGGAAGTCGAAGGTTTCAATCTTTAGTTTCCAAGTTCCTCGGCATAAGCCGCAGCCTGGGCCTTGTTCCAGGTAACGATAGCCGTGCCGTATTTGAAATTGGTGTCAAGCAGACCCATAAAGGTACTGTACGGCTCCTGTGCAGCCTCTCCACGACCTATCTGGTCTACCAGTTGGGACATGTCGAGAAGATACTGCATATCGAGTTTTTCAAGCTTGGTCTGGGTCTTCTGCCAACTGTGTCCTCCGTAGATGATGAGCTTCTCAGGATCGATGCCGTTGGCCGGATTCTGAACATATTCCATCAAATGGGCGACACCGCTGGCGTACTGTCTGAATGCGTCAAGAGAGAAAATCCATACTCCGCTGCCGGAACCTATGGCGTCTCCCGAGAATAAAATATTATGACCCTTCAGGACGAAAACCATAGAGCCTGGAGTATGTCCCTGAACCTCAACGCATTCCACTTGCATACCGCCAAGGTCTATGAGCTCGGAATCAGCAATGAGAGTCTTGCGGTCTGCCGGGAACTTATTGTCCTGGGCGAAATCCTTCTCCGGCAGGAGGAAACGCACGTCAGACTCATTCTCGAAGGCCGGGAGCATTCCCAAATGGTCACCGTGGCTGTGGGTTATGGCGATCAGCTTCTCTCTCTCCCCTGCTCTGGAGTAGAAGATGCTTCTGAGAGCCTCCTCTGCACCTTCGGCCCAGGTGATTTTGTTGGAAAGGTCTATCAGCAGGGCTTTGTCCTTGCCCCTTATTATGTACATATCGGAGCAATTGTTCTGCTTTACGCTGCCGTCAGCCTGGATGCTGATACCGGCAGGATTGGAACTGTTGCAGTCCTCTATGTGCCAAACATCCTTTTCAATGAGGGAGACCGTATATGGTCCGACCTCCTCCGTCTGCTCGAAGGCAGGCTCCTGCCTGCAGGATACAGTCAGGACAAAGGCAGCAATGCTTACTGCCGTGAATAGCTTCTGTTTCATATCTTTACGAGTATGTTTGAACTATGGTACGAGTAATTGCCGAAGGCTGCTTCAGGCCTTCTTGACACCGATAAAGGTGAGTCGTGACCAGATTTCCTCGAGAGGTCCGCGTCTGTGGTGTGTAGTCCACCATCTGCAGAAGAAGTACAGCAGAACGAGGAAGGCCAGGGACATCAGGAAGCTGACGGTATGACCGCAGGTCCTGAAAAGACCGAGTCCCCAATTGTAGAAGAGGAAAGCTCCGACAATTGACTGGATGAGGTAGCAGGAAAGGCTCATCTTGCCGACATAGGCGAGGTGATGAAGGGCCTTGTGCGCATTGGTCTTGTAATAAAGCAGGGTGAGTCCCGATACATAGAAAGCCATCATCGCGAAGTTTCTCCACATATTGAGCAGAATCTCTGCACTGAAGGATACGGTCTTGTTCTCAATTGCCCCCGGTATGAGCTTCCACATAGGGAAGAAGACGGCAAATGCGATTACCGAGCCGATAAGGACCTTCTTCCAGAACTTGAGATTGTCACCTTCGTCAAGGAAGAGGCGCTTGCGGCCGAGGATCATGCCGGTGATGAAGAGGAAGAGGGTCTGGGTGAGACGACCGTGCTCGAGCGCCCAGCCGAAATTGATCTGGAGACCGGCCTTGAGATTGGCAAGGGCCACGTCGAAGATAGTACCCTGAGCCTGAGGGGTCATCACCATTGCCCAATACTTGCCCAGCCCGACATTCATAGGGGCAATTTCAGGATTGATGGCGCCGAGTATCATATATACCACCTCGATAGGCTGGATGAAAAGCAGGACAGCGCAGGCAATGAGCACCTTGTCCGGAGCCTTCACCAGCGGAATGAGGAAGAGTCCGAGCACCGCATAAGTGCAGAGGATGTCACCGTTGTAGAAGAGCAGGTCAATAAGGCCCCATATGAAGAGGAGTACCATTCTCCAGGCAAAGCGAGGACGGAAGTCAAGGCCCCTCTTCTCCTGATTGTGATGCTGGATGTAACAGCTGAAGCCGAAAAGCAGCGCGAAAATCGCGTACATCTTGCTCGCTCCGAGGAAGAAAACCGTGTCCCAGATTCCCTGGTCAAGGGCTGTAGGCTTAGGCACGGTCATAAAGTTCATGTGCTCAAGGAAGTGAATCATGATGATGCCGCATACAGCGAAGCCGCGAAGACAATCAACAAGGTCAATTCGATTGTTAGTGGTCAGTTCTTTCATATACGATACATTGTTTCAATTTCACAATAGATCCAATGTCGCAAAGATAGCAAAAAAGCTGTATTAAGACCCTCAAAAAGGTGCACAAGACCACAAAAGCGCTAGCAGAGGAAAAGTATCATCAGTTGGGCGACGAGGACGCGTATGAACATCGTAAGCGGATATACAGTAGCATAGCCTACTGCGGCAGATTCGCCGTCCTTGTCCTGTTCCCCTGCAAAGGCGAGAGCAGGTGGATTGGTGGTCGCGCCGGACAGCACACCGGTCAAAGTATTATAGTCGAGCTTGAGGATGAAACGGCCGATAAGGCCGGCGAGCAGAAGTGGAATGATGGTGATGAGCGCACCATAGCCTATCCAGACATAGCCGCCCTTATTGACAATGGTATCGACAAAGCCGGCACCGGCGTCGAGGCCCACACAGGCGAGGAAGAGACAGATACCAATTTCCCTTATCATCAGATTTGCGCTCGCAGTGGTGTAGGTTATCACATTCATTCTCGGCCCGAAGTGGCTCAAGAGTATGCTGACAATGAGAGGACCTCCGGCGAGTCCGAGTTTGACAGGCTGAGGGATGCCCGGAAAGGCAATGGGAATACTGCCGATGAAGACACCGATGGCAATTCCGAAAAAGAGAGGCACCAGATTCGGATTGTCAAGACGCTTGAGGGAATTGCCAAGGACCTTCTCGACATTGGCAACAGATTCCTTGCTGCCGATGACGGTCACCAGGTCACCGTACTGGAGCTTGGTGCGCGGCGTTGCCTTGATCTCGACACCGGCCCTGCGAATACGGGTCACAGAGGCGCCGAGGATCTCCTCGAAGTTCAAGCTTCCTAGGGTGACTCCATTGAGACGGCGCTTACTGATGAGGAAGCGGCGGGAAATGAACCTCGTGTCCGCAGCCTCGTGATGCACCTTGATGATGGCCTGCTCCGCAGCCTTGATTTCAGCCTTGACGTCAATGACAGGAGCGCTCTTCTCCTGCCTCTGCAGCTTCGAAGGATCGCGGTAAAGGAGATATTTCAGCAAGATGAATGACAGAATCGCGCCCACAACGCCCAAAGGATAGGCCACGGCATAACCAAGGGCAATATCAGGCTCATTGCTGCCGAACATATCGGAATAAGCAGCCTGGGCAGCACCGAGACCGGGAGTGTTGGTCACAGCACCCGACATAACGCCCGTCATAGTAGTAATCGGAGTATCAGTAAGATAGCTTATGGCAATGGTAGTTCCCACACCGAAGAGGCACACGGAGAGAGCCAGCAAGTTCAAGCTGAGACCGCCAGACTTGAAACTTGAGAAAAAGCCCGGACCGACCTGAAGTCCTATGCTGTAAACAAACAGAATGAGACCGAACTCTTTCATAAAATGAAGCAGATTCGGATCAAGGCTCATTCCGAAATGGCTGAAAAGTATACCAACGAACAATACCCAGGTAACACCAAGGGAAATACCACAAAACTTGTACTTGCCTATCATCTTTCCAAGCGCTATAACGAGCGCCAGAATGATTATGGAGTGGGCTACTCCGCCGCTCCAGGAGCCGGCTGCTCCTTCGAACAATTCATTCACACAGTTCATAACTCTAACTAACTACTAACATTACAGCCACTTTCCAGACAACTCCTGTACAGCGGCCGTTTCGCGCAGCATCTTCACAAAGACTTCTGCACTGCGCTTTCTGTATATACGTTTCAACGCGTGGATGCAACCCTGCATCTGATTGTCCGGCAAATCCAAAGGAACCGCCTTCAGATACTTCCTGTTATTCACAGAGGCATTCGAGAGTATAGTGATAAGGTTGTTGTGCTGAACAAGTTCCAGCAGAATATTGGCATCATTGAGCTCTACGCTGACATTCAAGCCGGAGTTCTCTATGCTGACATATTTCTCCAAAGCATTCCGGGCCTGAAGACCCTTGGCAGGAATGGCCAGCCTGTAGTTTTCGAGATCCTTGAGGCCGAGTGTTGTTCTGGAAGCCAAAGGATGGTCATCGCGCATAATCACGGAAAGCTGGTCTTCAAAAAGATTGTGGGATTCGATTTCCTCGAAAGGATGACTCGGTCTGAAGGCCAGGACAAAATCCACACTCCTATGTCTGAGCATATCCATCAGCTCCTCCATAGTCTTATAGAAGACATTCAGCTTAATATTGGGATACTGCTTGATGAATTCCTTGATGGCTTCAGTCAGAATTGGACTGAAGGTATATGTCACACCGATATTAAGTTCTCCGGAAAGCATATTCTGCAGATCCCTGATCTTGTCCTTGCAGGACATTGCATCCTGAAGGGTTCTTATGGCAAGAGGTAGCAGGGAGGCTCCGCTCTCCGTCAGAGAGACAGAATGAGAATCCCTTTGGAAAAGAGCTGTTCCAAGTTCTTCTTCCAAAGTCTTAATCTGCTGAGACAGGGTGCTTTGGGTCACATAGAGATTACGTGCAGCTTCAGAGAAGTTTAGAGTCTGCGCTGTTTCAACGAAATATTTGAGCTGCCTTAGTTCCATACCCTTTGTGTTTCGGCCAGCAAAGATACTTTATATATCTCAATAGTGGCATAAATATTAACGATTATTTTCCATAGCAGCCATAGAAAAAAGCGATAGCAGACAGGGAGAGGAGAGCGTGGGGGATAACCCGTTGAAAATCAATGAGTTAAGCATATGTCTATGGGAAATTTTTCCCATAGACATATGCTTAAAGCGCTGACACACAGCAAATTATCCCCTACACCTCAAAATACCCGTAATTCAAACTCTGTTCATTATTATACGGATTATCATACGGAAGTACGCAATGAAGACGAACGTCGAACGATTCATCCTCAAACGCTTCAACGACAACACCAACATTCGCTATACCAGCAAGGAATAAATCATTGCTTTGAAGATAGTTAGGATATGCAGGGCAATTTAGGCCACCAAGTTCAAAGAACTTGTTGTCACCCGTCAGGCTCATTTGGAAGTCACGTATACAAGAGCAGTACCATCTATCTTCTGAGTAGAAAAAGTACGGGTACGGAAGAGTCACATTGAATACAGTATAATCTTCATCTTCATAGCTTTCTCCCTTGGCTACATTTGCTATATAATTAGGCTCATAATAACCGATTTTTTCCTCCATTTCCCGCTGAATAACGTGATAGGTTGTTTTATCATAATTCAGCTCTACAGGATAGCCGGTCCAATGAATTTTTGTAAGGCGGTACTTTCCATAGAGCATTTGAATACTCGGCTCTTCATAAACCTCCGGTTCTCTATTATCACAAGCAGTCGCAAGCGAAAAGAGCAGCAGCAACAACGATAGCTTAAGGCACTTAATCTTTGTCTTCTTCATATCAATACTTCGTTAAAAAATTAACAATTATATAGTTGTCAATTACTTACGTATACAATAGCCCGTTTTCGGGTAGCTTTACAGCACCTCATCCAGCTCAGAGAGATGATTTCGAAAGCTCTCTCCGGCCAGAAATATTTAAGCAAATCTTTTCAATCTTTCTTCATCGAGACCATGGAACTTATTCTCACACATACAGGACGACTCAACTTCACCCAGATGGCGAGGTGCGGCCGTTCGTGCGAAAGCAGGTTCCGTCAGAACTTCAGGAAGTCATTCGACTGGCTGTCGTTCAACCGGTCGTTCCTGGAATCGACAAAGGGACATCGCATTGCAATAGCCATCGACCCGTGCTACATCTCCAAGTCCGGCAAGAAGACTCCAGGTATTGACTGGTTCTGGTCCGGTTGTGCAGCTGCTATGAAGAAGGGGCTCGAGATACTTGGCATATCCATTGTTGACGCCGATGCCAAGGACTCGGTCTTCCTAAAGGCAGAACAGACCTTCACAGACAAGAAGCGAGGACGAAAACCTGACTGCACCAAGGGGATGAAAGATCCCGATTCTCTCACCGGATGGTATCTGAGGATGCTCAACCGCAACTGCAAGCAGTTGCTGTCAATATGCAAGCTCATAGTTGCAGACGCATACTTCTCGAAAGAGAGCTTTGTGTCAGGAGTGAAGTCTCTGGGATTCAATCTCATAAGTCGCTTCCGTGATGACGTCAACCTCAAGTACCTGTACTCAGGTCCAAAGACTGGCAAGCGTGG
>JALEPJ010000061.1 GCA_022766385.1 Rikenellaceae bacterium | reverse complement strand
GCTGTTCCCTGAGAGAGCCGAGGAGCTGCTCCAGAAGACAGAAGAGTTTGCAAAGGTTCGCTACTCAACATACCAGAGACTTGCTCAGAAATAAGCCTTAAGGTATCAGAATAAATAGAAGCTGGCCCAAAAGGTCAGCTTCTATTTTTTTTTGGTAATCAAAGGAATAGGCTTTGAGTCCATCTTTCGTCAGATTATGTAGTTGGCGGAAGGCTCTGACAGAGCGTGGCCGGCCGCGGCCTCGTGAGCGGCTCCCGAAGGAACGAAGTTCCGAAGGGTGGATGAAGCGGAGCGGAACTCTGTCAGAGCCTTCCGACAACTCATCATCACACTATATAATGTAAGAAACCGACCCTTTTGGGTCGGTCCCATTTTTATGCGATATTTAGAATCAGAGTAATGATGTAACAGAAGCTACGCGAAACTTTGGAAAAGCTTTGATTCCGAAAAACCGTCAGGAAAGGCAATTACATCGTCCGGACAGTCTCAAATTTCTTACAGAGAGCAGGCTTGAACATCAGCCTCAAATCTGAAAGCCAACGGCGGGACCACTCAAGACAGCAATAAGCGATAGCTGGAGCGACAAAGAAAGAAAGCATCAGCAGCAGAATATCGTACCAGGCAACAGAGCAGCACAATCCGACTATAAGAGTAATAATCGCCTCAATTGGAGCCAGAAGGAAAATTACGACATCCCTTACCGAATTGCAGAAAGCCTTGTCCTTGATCAACTTATTGCAAAGAAAACCACTGACAATCATAGGCAAAGCAGAAAAAATCGCAAACGGGAGCAATATAGGAAGCAGAACCAGAGCCAAAAGTGTCTTGCCGACAAAACGGAGCAAAGGATGCTTGAACCCGAATGAACGGTATGAAATGCCTTCTGCCTTCCTCATATTGTTAAATTCTTTCGCCGCATTGAGTTTCGCCTCAAGCAGTGATGCTGCGTCAGAATTGTCCAAGTCCTTCAATACAGATGAGATTACAGTGCGATTGTTCTTCAACCTTTCCTGGAGGCTTGACGGTCTCCTGCCGGCAGTCTTAATTCTGGTATAGTCCCAAATCGCCTGATAATTGTCATCGTCAGGGATATAGGTGATTAGCTCGCTCATCCTCTCCTTAAGAATTCCAAGGAGATTTCTATAGGTCTCTGCATCACCTTCATCAGGATGCTCCCTCATATACGAACTTACATTAATCGCATCACCTATCTGGATAAGGCAGGTACTTCCGAAACGGAAATAGTCTCCATACTCGAGACCAACAGGAACGACATAGACATCACGGTCATAAAGCTGGTCCACCTCGATGGCCATACGGAAAATGCCTTTTTTGAGGGAGAGCAGCGAGTGCATAGGCCTGTGGGTTCCTTCCGGAAACATACAAAAAGGTATTCCATCGCCAAGGACAGTATAGACCTCACTCATAGTCTCGTAGTTCTTGGTCACATTTGACAGACCGTCACGGACTCTGACTAAAGGCACAATTTTCAGGTAACGGAGTATCTTCGCTAGTGCAGGTTTGTTGAAAAGGTCGGCACGGGCACCATATACAGTAGGGCCCTTCCTCATTCGCAATATATTGAGCGCATCTATGAGGGTATTGCAATGGTTCGGAGCAAATATCACAATACTGTCCTGTGGGATTTTCTCCAGACCTATGGTCTCAGACCTGAAATAGCTCATTCTCGTTGAGAGGTCTGACCAGAACTTGGTAAGCCTGTACTGAAAAGAGGACTTGTGGATATCAGTCTTCTTTCTGGTTATTCTTCTTCTTTCGCGCATCTTTTAAATTGAATATTAAGGCAATCGTCAAGCCTGAGACTATATGCCATACTGCCCACCAAGCTGTGATGACCAACATTCCTCCATGCGGAGGGAAGTGGCCGAAAATGAGGGGATTGAACAACAGAACAAGACCCAGTCCCGAATTCTGGATGCCTGTTTCTATGGACAAAGTCCTTCTGTCTCTCTCCGGCAGTTTGAATGACAATGCGGTACCATAACCGATACCGAGCGCCAACAGGTTATGAATGAAAACAACAAGGAATATGTACTTGATGCATTTTAGAAAAGCATCAATATTGCTATAAAAAGAGAGTACGACCATCACAATAAAGAAAATGATGGAGAGGTACTGCATAGGTTTCTTTAAAGCATTAGCCAATTTAGGGAGGAAACGGGTACACAGAACTCCGAGAACAAGGGGAATTCCAAGAAGAATGACTATGGTTTTAAATACCTCCCAAACAGGTATGCTTAAATACGGAATCTCAGCCGTTATTGATGATATTTTCAAATAAAGACTGCTCCAAACCCAGAAATTCAGGGGAGTCATCACAATTGCCAAAAGCGTATTGATGGCTGTCAGAGAGACTGAAAGCTCAATATTAGCCTTCGAAATAGAGGAAATGAAATTTGAAATATTGCCTCCGGGACAGGAGGCAACCAGAATCATTCCCAAGGCTATCATTGGAGATATGAGATCCCCAAGGGCAATAGCAAGAAGAAAGGTCAAAGCCGGAAGCAGCAGGAACTGGCACAATGCTCCGATAAGAACACCCTTAGGTTTCTTGAAAACATCAATAAAAAAGGACGGGTGGATATCAAGGGCAATGCCGAACATCACAAAAGAGAGCACAGTGTTGATGACATTCATGCCACCAACACTGAGGCTCACTTCTATGCTGTCTATCGCAGAGCTGATTTCTGGACTCATTTATTCCTTCTCGGCAGTCTTGCCAGGTCTCATTACGATTTCAATCTTATTGGACTCATTTACAAAGCTTGATGCAAGTGCCTGAATATCAGCAGGAGTCAAAGCCTTGACAGCTGCTTCATACTCCTCTACCATATCCTCACCGAAATCAACCCAGTTGGTGAGCGCACTCATCCAATAACTGTTTGTAATCTTTCTTTCAGGAATATTCTTCTCAAGATTCTTGATGGTCTTATTGAACTGCTCCTCGCTTGGGCCGTTCTCAGCTATCTTTCTGATGCCTTCAAGGGCAATCTCACGAAGTTTGTCTGCAGAACTTGGATTTGTATCAAAGTAGACTTCCAAAACTCCAACTTCCTTAGGACGTCTCGAGAGGCTGACACTTACACTCGCCCCATAGGTTCCACCCTCTTCTTCACGGAGAGTCTCAACATAAATCATATCAAGGATATAATTCAATGCGCTCGCAGCTACAGAAGCTGCTCGGGTATAAGGGATATCGCTCCTGAGCACCTGGAGGACAGTGGACTTTGGTGTCTGCATATCCACCTTGAAGTCATTGACCTTGTTGTCCTTGCTCAAATCGACATTCCTGTCAACCCAATGAGTTGCCTTCTTGCCCTTAGGAAGACTGCCGACATACTTCTCGACCAGAGGCTTGACTGCATCGATGTCGAAATTGCCCACGATATACATTGTCGCACCTGCTGCATCGCTGTAAAGAGAGCGGGTCACTCTTTCGATAGTTGCGAGGCTCGCTCTTGAAACAGTGGTTTCATCAACGAATACATTGCGAGGATTGTCATTGTACAGAGTCTTGTAAAGCTGTTTCTGGAGCTGGTACTCAGGCTGATTCATCACATTTGGCAGCAGAGCGTTGAGTGAGCTGACTGCATTGGCAAATGCATCCTCATCGAAGCGAGGGTCAGTGTAGTACAGGTACATCAACTGCAATGCGGTCTCGAAGTCCTTTACGGTAGATGAACCGCTGATACTGCTGCTCAGAGAGCCAATAGATGGAGAGACTGACACCTTCTTTCCCGCAAGCATCTTCGACAGAGTGGTACCGTTGAAAGAAGAGACGCCGTTCAGATTGCTGTACATGGAATAGAGATTTGACTCAAATGACACGAGGTCTTCATCCTCCACGAGACTGAATCCGCCGTCCTTGACGATTTGGAACATTATCCTGTCCTTTTCATATTCTGTTGGAAGCAGAATCACCTTCACGCCATTCTTGAGCTCCCACTGGGTAGCGCCATAGAGTATATTCTTGCTCTTCTTGACCTTTGAACCCTTAAGAGCAGAAGAGTCGAGAAGCTCGGCTGCAATCTCCTCTGATTCAGGAGCCTGAATCTCCATATTCTCCACAGACTCAACCACCTCAAGCAATTGAGACTCTGTAGGATGAACCAGACCCTCCTTCTCAGGAGCCTTGTAGAGCATAACGAAATTCTCTTCAGTAATCAGGCTCTTGGCGAACTCATTGATGAGCTCAGCAGGAATCTGTCCGAGCAATGCCTGTACCAGCTGATACTCCTGCTGAGGCTCCATATATGAGTAGTTCAGGAAGAAATTATTAATCAGATCAGGGACAAGTTCGGAGTTCTTGCGGCTATCTGCACGCTTGGCATTGCTTTCATAAGAAGATACTATCTCTACCTTGGCCCTGTCAATTTCAGCCTCAGTGAAGCCGAAGCGTTTCATCTTCTCAATCTCTGTCATATAAGCCTTAAGACCGCTGAGGACTTCGCCTTCCTTTACAGAAACCTGTCCCATCGCCATATCCAAGGTGGTGCAAGCTGAGCCTATGGAAAGATAGGCATCGATGAACGGAGCTCCTGGACGGCTGACTATGTCACTGAATCTTTCCTGCATTACTCCGCCGACAACGGACTGTATAAGGTCAATCATCAAACCCTGCACAGTATTGTTCAGCATCAGAGGACGGGCTTCGTGCTTCCAAATCAGCTCAATGCTGGTTGAAGGAGCCTCAGGATCGGTAATGATGCCCACCATAGGCTCAACATTGCCAGGAACTGTTATTACAGCCTTCGGTGTAGGATTCTCCACTGCCGGAATATCGGCGAAAATGGTCTTGATCTTTGCTTCAACCTGATCGACATCGACATCACCCACTACGATAAGAGCTTGAAGGTCAGGACGGTACCAGGTATGATAGAAATCAAGAAGGCTTTGAGGCTTGAAGGTCTGAAGATTCTCCTGACTTCCTATAATTGAAGTGGTGGCGTACTTGCTGTCACCGAAGTAGTACGGGTAGGATTTCTCACGTATTCTCCATGAAGCGTTTCTACGTGTACGTCTTTCCTCAAGTATCACTCCCCTTTCCGCATCGATTTCCTCTGGATCGCAGCTTACGAAATGCGAATAATCGTGCATAATGAGCAGACAAGTATCCACAACACTTTCACGAACGAGAGGAATGTTGTTGAGCATATACTGGGTCTGTTCAACACCAGTCGAGGCATTGATATTGGCACCGAACTGGGCACCAATGCTCTCCAACCAGTTAAGAAGGGTCTTCCCAGGGAAGTTCTTGGTTCCGTTGAAGCACATATGCTCAAGGAAATGGGCCAGACCGTCCTGGTCCGGAGTTTCCTGGATAGCGCCGACATTAGTTGCCAGATAGAACTCGGCACGCTTTTCAGGCTTATCATTATGTCTGATATAATATGTCATGCCGTTTTCAAGTTTGCCGACCTTTACGGCCGGATCATTCGGAAGGACCTGAAGATCCTGCGCCGAAGCTGAAACTATGAAAGTTGCCAATGCAACTGCTGTAAGTAATAACTTTTTCATAAGAATAATTCTATTTCAATTTGATAAAAATAGACAAAAGTGAGTAAATTTGCAAAGATTTCTTACCAAATGATGCAAGGAACAGGCTCATTAGCCGTTTTCATTTATATGTATATTATGAAAGAAGAAGTTATGAAGAAGTTATTTTTTGCACTCGCAGCAGCGATTCTCGTATCTTGCACAGCAGCTACAAACGTATTGGACAATCAATCTTTCGAGATTGTGGAACTTAATGATACAGAGTATGTTTCTCTCGGCGACAAGCCAGCATACATCCTCTTCCAGGATGGAAGATGCAATGCAAGCGTAGGTGGAAACAGCATCTTTGCCGACTACACTGAAGGTAAGGATGGAGCTCTTGAAATGGGTGTCGGCGGTGCGACAAGAATGCTCGTTCCTGAAGAGTATCGCGAAGACGAATTCATCGAGGCATTCAATGCCATTGCCAGTTTCAAGCTTGATGGCAATACCATCGTGTTCTTTGACAAGGACGGAAAGAAGCTCATCAAGGCAGAGAAGAAGTAAAACTAATGTTTGAAGATACACGTATCAGCATATTCCTGGCTGTTGTGGAGGAACGCAGTTTCACCCAAGCAGCCAGGAAACTTGGTATTAGTCAACCGGCTGTAAGCCAAAATATTGCAGAGTTGGAAAGAATCCTGGGAACCAAGCTTTTGGACAGAACCAGAACTTCGATGAGTCTGACAGAGGACGGTGTGAAATTCAAGGAGTACGCTGAACAGATATGCTATTGGTACCGCGTGGCTTCAGAGGCATTCAGAGGTGGCTTGCCTGAGCCCCTAAGGGGCAGCGGAAAGAAGCAGCGTGAGCTCTACATCGGAGTGGGTGACGAATTCCAAGTCCATCTGGTTCCCGAGGGAAGTGAAGCCGTGGACATTGACATTGCCGACAGGGATGGAGGTCTCAGCATCAGGATAGAACAAAAAAAGACGGAACCCGAAAAAGGCTCCGTCCTGTCACTTTTCTGATATCAGCTGATTACTCTGCGCTAATAGCTCCCATAGGACAAGCATCTGAGCAAGCTCCGCAGTCAATGCAGAGATCAGGGTTGATGCTATATACATCGCCCTCGCTGATAGCTCCCTGAGGGCACTCTGCCTGGCAAGAACCGCATGCTACGCAGATATCAGGTGAAATTTTGTGTGCCATAATTTTGTTTGTTTTATTGTACAATACCGATATTCGGCGGCACAAATGTAGACCGAAATTTCCAAATAATCAAATAAAGGAAAGGTTTTTGTTTGTACATTTGCATTATGAAAAGCTTATTCAAAACATTCAGTGCTGTCCTGACAGCCCTTACACTATTCTGTTTCAATTCCTTCGCCCAATCAGTGGTGGAAGGCAAGGTGCAGTTTGACAAAACCGTCCACGATTTCGGTGACATTTATGTCAATGACGGAGCGCTCAGCTACGAGTTCACTGTCAAGAATGTCAGCGACAAGGCCATAATAATCCTCAATGTAGTGTCATCCTGCGGTTGCACTGCCGTGGAATGGACCAAGGAACCAATCGCGCCCGGCAAGTCGGGAAAAGTGAAGGCTACTTATGACAATTCAGACGGCCCGTACCCATTCGACAAGACTGTCAGCGTCTATGTTTCAGAACTCAAGAAGCCTGTAGTCCTCCACCTCAGAGGCTCTGTTCACGAGGTCGCCAAGCCGCTGAATGAAAGATACAGCCTGATGCTGGGCAATTTCGGAGTAAAGTCGCTTGAATTCGACGCCGGCAATCTCTCCATTGGGGACACCAAGACTGTAAGTTTCGTTATTGCAAATAACGGAGTCCAGCCTATGGACCTGAAATTCAAGAACATATCCGAAGGGATGAAGCTCGCAGTATATCCTAATCCCGTTCCGGCGAAGAGCACAGCCACTCTTGAAGTTACCATCACAGCCGACCATTCGAGATATGGAAGGAATTGGTACTATGCTACACCTGTCGTGGACGGACGCGAATACAAAGCCGTTGGCAAACTTCCGGTCAAGGAGGATGATGGAAGCATCTACACCACCCCCAACACAAGACTCGGACTGGGAAAAAACGAAATCGGAATAGTTGCCACCACCAAGGAAAGGTATTTCGAAACCACCGAGGGCAATAAAGCGCCGAACCTGACATTCACCAAGAGCACGGAAGACTTCGGCAAAGTGAAGGCCGGAACCAAGAAGACCATCACTTTCGACTACCGCAACAGCGGCAAGACTGCCACAAAGTTGTACAGGCTCGATTCATCAGCCGACAATGTCAGCGTAAAGGAACTGAACTGTGCTCCTGCTGGCAAGAAAGGCTATGTCACCATAGAACTCGATACCTACGGTATGCCTTTAGGGGAACATATTATAGTCCTTAACCTTTACACGAATGCGCCTCTTAGGCCGGTAATAACACTCCAACTCGTTGGTGAAATCATCTGATGCCAATGATTGAATTCGACTTCCTCCCGGATGTTCTGAAAGAGTCAATAGTACTCACATTGACAGTTACAGTCCTGATGTTCATCATTGAGGCTGTCAACATCTCGTCCAAGGGACGTATGTTCTCCTTTCTGCATAGGAAGACCTACGGCCAGGTGCTTCTGTCATCCCTCTTGGGAGCAGTTCCGGGCTGTCTTGGCGGATATTTCACCGTCTCGATGTATTCCAAGAAGATGTTCAGTTTCGGAGCCCTTCTGGCAATGGCAATTGCCACTACAGGAGACGAGGCTTTCGTGATGCTGGCATCCTTCCCGAAACAGGCGCTGCTCATCTTTGCAGGGCTGCTGCTTGCAGGCATTGCTACAGGACTGATATATGACCGTTTCAATCAGGATTACATCTCCAGGGATGTTGCTGAGTGTGATTGCAGCGATGACGGTACTTCCGAGCATAAAACATTGAAGCATAAATTATTGCACACCGCAAAGCACGGGGTCAGAATCTTTGCCTGGACCTTCGGGGTGATGGTATTGATCGGAATCATTGACCAGATGGTCGACCTCGAAAGTTGGGTAAGCGGCAATGTCGTACCTATGATCATTCTGGCAGCTCTGATTGGTTGCATACCCCAGTCAGGGCCGCATATGGTGTTTGTAAGCCTCTACGCTTCAGGCATATTGCCTCTTCCCATACTTCTGGCCAGCTGCGTATCCCAGGACGGTCACGCAGGGCTTCCCCTCATTGCCGCCAGCAAAAAAGATTTCTTCAGGCTCAAGTGCATCAAATTCATTTTGGGCATTGCCGTTGGCCTCATTGCCCTAATCTTTTAGGTTTTTTTCGTATATTTGCAAGCTATTGCGCCAATCGCATAGCGTTATGAAAAGATGGCTGTTAATCAAACGGTAAACTACACCGACGACAATATCAAGACCATAGACGGCGTCGAGCATATCAGGCTGCGTCCGGGTATGTATATAGGACGCCAGGGCAACGGTAACAATCCCGGCGACGGTATCTATATCCTGCTGAAGGAAATCCTGGACAACTCCATTGACGAGTTCGCGATGGGCTTCGGCAAGCAGGTTATTATCAATATCGAGAACAACGAGGTGACTGTCAGGGATTTCGGACGAGGTATTCCGCTTGATTCGGTAATCAAAGCCACCAGCATACTTAATACCGGAGGAAAATTCGATGACAAGGCCTTCAAGAAATCCGTAGGTCTCAACGGTGTGGGCACCAAGGCCGTCAACGCTCTGTCTGAAAGTTTCTATGTCTGCTCTCACAGGGATGGTGAATGTTCCTGGGCAAGATTCGAGCGCGGCGAGCTGAAGGAAAGCGGGCGTGAGGCCACCAAAGAGAAAAACGGCACTTTGGTCAGGTTCAAGCCTGACGACATGATGTTCCCAGGCTTCAACTACAATCTTGATTTCGTCGAGACAATGGTGAAGAACTACTCCTACTTGAAGAAGGGATTGACCTTGACATTGAACGGAGTATCTTACAAATCCGAGAACGGATTGCTCGACCTCGTCAATGAAAACCTGTCCGATACACCGCTTTACTCTCCGATTCACCTGGAGGGCGAAGATGTGGAGATAGTCCTGTCCCATTGCAATGCATACGGAGAGAACATTGCATCCTTCGTGAACGGTCAGAATACCCGAGACGGAGGTACTCATCTCGCGGCCTTCCGCGAAGCCATTGCCAAAACACTTAAGGAGTTCTTCAAGAAGAATTACGCGCCCGAGGATTGCCGCCAGGGCATAGTAGGAGCTATCAGCATACAGATTCAGGAACCTAATTTCGAGGGACAGACCAAGACGAAACTGGGCTCCACCTATATGTGGGAGAAGATGGTCAAGGCGGAAGACGGCACTTTCACCACCGATATTGGTCCGACCATACGCAGCTTCGTAAACGACTTCGTCTCCAAGAACCTGAACAATTACCTCACCATCCATAAGGAACTGCAGCCTATCATCGAGGAGAAGATAAAGGCATCACAGAAGGAGCGGGAGGAGATTTCAAGCATTCAGAAAAAGACGAGGGAGCGCAATAAGAGAGCCAATGTCTACAACAGGAAGCTGAAAGACTGCCGCTATCACTTCAACGACAAGGTGACAGAAAAGACCGCAGATGATATAGAGCGTTCGAGCATTTTCATCACTGAGGGAGATTCAGCGAGCGGAACCATTACCAAGGTGCGCAATGCTAATAACCAGGCTGTGTTCAGCTTGCGTGGAAAACCCATTAACTGTTTCAAGGAAAGCCGCAAGAAGGTAGCAGAGAACGAGGAACTTAACCTCCTGATCTCAGCCCTGGGAGTAGAGGATGACATCGAGAATCTCCGCTACAACAATATCATCGTCGCTACCGATGCAGATGACGACGGAATGCACATCAGGATGCTGGTGCTGACCTTCATTATGAAATACTACCCGGAACTAATACGCCGGGGACACGTACACATACTTCAGACACCTCTCTTCAGGGTGAGAAACAAGAAGGCGACACGCTATTGCTATTCTCAGGAAGAGAAGGAGAAAGCGATCAAGGAATTGAAGAGCGGAGTCGAGATTACACGTTTCAAAGGTTTGGGTGAGATTTCTTCGAACGAGTTCGTGGATTTCATAGGCGAGAACATGCGCCTTGATCTTGTAAAACTGGCTGAAGAAGAGTCGATTTCCGACATCATGGAGTTCTATATGGGAGACAATACCATAGAAAGACAGAACTTTATTCGCGAGAATCTGCGCTCGGAAGAGGAGCTTGAGGATGTAAATATCTGATACAAGCACAAAAAGATTTTGTTTTGATAAAAATAATTCTTAATTTTGTAGGCTTTGTGTAAACAAGGCCTATTTTAGTATTCATTATTAATAATCAAAACAAGATGTTGAAATCTTACGAAACCGTTTTCATTGCAACTTCCGTTTTGTCTGATGCACAGATGAAGGAAGCGGTTGCCAAGTACACATCTCTCATCGAAAAGAATGGTGGCGAGGTAGTGTATGAAGAAGATTGGGGACTCAAGCAGCTCGCTTACCCAATCCAGCATAAGACATCAGGTTTTTATCACCTGATCGAGTTCAAGGCTCAGCCGGAGTTTATCGGCAAGCTCGAGACACAGTACCGTCGTGACGAGAGAATTCTCCGTTACCTCACAGTGGCTCTTGACAAGAATTCTGCAGCTTATGCTGAGAAGAGAAGAAACAATAAGGCCAAGAAGGCTGCTGAGGCAGAGGCTCCTAAGGCTGAAGAAACCGTTAACGAGTAATCTACAGGAGGAATAACTATGGCACAGACATCAGAACAGAATAATGGAATCCGTTATCTGAACCCTCCTACCGTAGAGGTTCGCAAGAAGAAATACTGCCGATTCAAGAAGGCTGGTATCAAGTATGTTGACTACAAGGACCCTGAGTTCCTTAAGAAGTTCCTCAACGAGCAGGGTAAGATACTCCCTCGCCGCATCACTGGTACTTCACTCAAATTCCAGAGAAAGGTTGCCCAGGCTATCAAGAGAGCCCGTTCAATCGCTCTCCTCCCTTATGTTACTGACCTCCTTAAATAATTGAGCGCATTATGAAAATCATTTTGAAGAAAGAAGTTGCGAATCTCGGCGAGGCCGGAGAAATCGTAGAAGTAAAGACTGGTTACGCTCTCAATTATCTCGTACCACAGGGTTACGCTGTTATCGGCACTCCTTCAGCTATCAAGCAGCACGAGGAGACCATCCGTCAGAGAGCTCACAAGGAGGCAAAGAATGTTGCTGAGGCTCAGGCATATGCAGCAAAGATTGCTTCTTCACTCGTGAAGGTTAATGTTAAGGTCAATGAGAGTGGCAAGATTTACGGATCAGTTACTCCTGCACAGATTACCGAGGCTCTCGTAGCCGCAGGTTTCGAGGTTGAGAAGAAGAACGTAAGCATCGTTTCTGAGAACATCGAGACTGTTGGCACATACGACGCAAAGGTTAAGTGCTACAAGGGCGTTTTCGCAGACCTCAAGTTCGAAGTAATAGCTGAGTAATTTATCCGCTATACACAAAAAAGGAGGATGACTAAAAAGTCAAATTGACTTTGAGGTCATCCTCTTTCTTTATGTTCAGATGCCTCCGAGCGTCGGCTGATCTCCTCCGGAACCGTCTCGCTCCGCTCGACCCCACCATTCCGCTTCGCTTCATGGTTCCCCCTCTTACGGTGCCGAGGGTGGCACGGGTTCCCGGAGGAGACAGCCGTCCGCATCTACGGCAAACGAAAATAAAATAGCTATTCTTTTGATAATCAAAGGAATAGCTATTGCTTTTGTGATAGAAAATTACTATCTTGTAGTTGCGAAAAAATAAATAACTCTATCAAGCAATGGCAAAGGTAGTCTTTAAATCTTACAATCAGAACGATAATCTTCTTTTTCCGCCATGTCTTGGCGACTTCATTGCAGAGAACGACCCGGTCAGGGTCTTGAATGCAGTGGTGGACAACCTTGATCTGAGTGCTGTCGAGTCGTCATACGAAGGTGGAGGCGCCAGCAGCTACAACCCCAGGATGCTCACGAAGGTGGTGTTCTACGCATATCTTCAGAATGTGTACTCCGGCAGGAAGATGGAGACCCTGCTGAGACGAGACGTGAACTTCATGTGGCTGTCCGGCATGCAGACACCTGACTTCAATACGATCAACCTGTTCCGCAAGAATAGACTCTCAGCCATCATAGACGACCTCTTCACCCAGGTCGTGAAGATGCTTGTCGATCAGAAAATCATAAGTCTGGATGTTCAGTACGTGGACGGGACCAAGATAGAGGCGAACGCAAACAAGTACACCTTCGTGTGGAAGAAGTCCACCCAGACGAACCGGGAGAAGCTTGACCGCAAGGTGAAAGCCATCCTTGCGGAAGCGGAAAAGGAACTCAACCTTGAGTTGGGCGAGACCACGGAGGGAGTGATGACACCATCAGAGATGACCGAACGTACAGAAAGGATACTGGACGAGATGGACAGGTGCGGCATCAGCGACAAGAAGCTTCGTAAGTCTGTATCCGAAGTGAAGGATGTGCATGCCGGGAAGATGAAGGAATATGATGACAAGCTGGAAACTCTCGGTGAGCGGAATAGCTGCAGCAAGACGGATCCCGATGCCACGTTCATGCGTATGAAGGAGGATGCAATGAACAACGGCCAGACAAAGCCGGGATATAACGTACAGATATCGACGGAGAATCAGTTCATAACGCACTACACAATGTCCTGGCGTCCGACTGACTGGGGCACGTTCATCAACCACATGGACACCTTCGAGCAGAGATATGGCAGGCACAGCGCCGAGGTTGTTGCGGACTCCGGATACGCAGCGAAGAGAACTACGAGTATCTTGAGCAGAACGGCATCGAAGGCTATGTGAAGTACCCTCTTTTCCATACCGAGCTCAAGCGAAAGACACTCAAGAATCCGTTCCTGCCGGAGCACCTGTACTATAATGCAGATGAGGACTACTTCATATGCCCGATGGGACAGCATATGACCTATGTTGGAGACAAGGTCAGGAAGTCCGACCTTGGGTACAGGAGCTTCTCGAAGCTGTATCGTGCCCAGAACTGCGAAAGGTGTCCTCTCCGCGGTCTGTGCTTCAAGGGTAAGGGCAACAGGACCATAGACGTAAATGTCCGAAGCAGGCAGTATCGGGATCATGCGAAGGAACTTCTTACGAGCGAAAGGGGGCTGTACCACAGAAGCATGCGCCCTATCGAGCCGGAGGCCGTCTTCGGTCAGATCAAGCATGACGGCCGCTTCAGACGCTTTCACTATCGAGGCAGCAAGTTGACCGGTGCGGAGTTCGCCACGATAGCCATAGCTCACAATATAAAGAAGATGATCTCCGTGATGGATGCGAAACGGAACGGGCGAAGGCTGTCGCTACCGACGGACGTGCCACCCGCGGCACGGAAGCGGGTGCCGAAATCCGCGGCTGGCGTCAGCCAGGCGTGATTGAGGCAGGGTCAAAAGAAGTCGGAGACTTTGC
>JALEPJ010000054.1 GCA_022766385.1 Rikenellaceae bacterium | reverse complement strand
CTCAGATCATATGTGTCTCTTGATTTTACTCGTTTGCCTATGAAATTGCAGTCCTTGCAACTCGAAAAAACTCGAATTCTACAGACTCTAATCTCTTTCTTCTTTAACCTCGTTATCTCTCTCAGTATTGTCAATGAACTTCGCTTCAGTAATTTCACTTTCGCTTATCCCTTGAAGCGGATTGCAAAGGTAAGCATAATTTTTAAACCTGCAAATCTTTTTCGAGAAAAAATGCAAAAATTATAAAGCTAAAAGGATAAAACCTTGAATCAGGCCATACAATCAGGCGTTTTGAGCAAAAAGGCTGATGATATTCAGAATCACCTTGCTTGCTGCCTGCATATTCTCCAAAGGCACAAATTCCATCTTGCCGTGGAAATTCAGACCGCCAGCGAAGATGTTCGGGCAAGGTAGGCCCATAAACGAGAGGTTGGCTCCGTCGGTACCGCCGCGAATAGGCTGCACTTTCGGCTTGATACCTTCCATCTCCATTGCCTTGATGGCTTTCTCGACAATATGGTAGTGAGGTTCGACCTCCTTGCGCATATTGTAATATTGGTGGCGGATTTCAGCAGTTGCCGTTCCTTCTCCATACTTGGAGTTGATGAAAGCGACACATTGGCGCACGCATTCCTTCCTTTTCTCATAGAGATCCATATCGTGATCCCTTATAATATATGATATGCTGGCCTCCTCAACTGAACCGCTGATGCCGATGAGGTGAAAGAAGCCCTCGTAGCCTTCTGTGTACTCCGGTTTCTGCTCTACAGGCAGGAGGGAGTCAAACTCCATTGCTATGCGGATGGCATTCTTCATCTTGCCCTTCGCATAGCCCGGATGGACATTGCGGCCCTGAATCCTGATGGTGGCGGCGGCAGCGTTGAAATTCTCGAATTCAAGCTCACCTATGTCTCCACCGTCCATTGTGTATGCGTAATCAGCGTCGAATCTGGCGACATCGAACTTGGCGACGCCGCGGCCGATTTCCTCATCTGGAGTAAATCCTATGCGGAGCTCCCCGTGCTTGAACTCAGGATGCTCCACTATATATTGGACAGCATCCATAATCTCAGTGACTCCAGCCTTGTCATCAGCTCCGAGCAAGGTCGTGCCATCAGTGGTAATGAGGGTCTGCCCAAGGTGCTCAAGCATTTCCGGGAACTCGGAAGGTTTCAGACAGAGTCCCGGAACGCCCTTGAGGGCAATGTCAGAGCCATCGTAATTCTCGATGATTTGAGGTTTGATGTCAGCACCCGAAGCATCCGGAGATGTGTCAACGTGGGCAATGAATCCGAGTTTCGGAGCGGGTCCGTCAATATTCGAAGGGATGCGGCCCATTACGTAGCCGTATTCGTCAAGCTCAGCCTCAACGCCCATGGCAATGAGCTCATCGCGCAGCATTCGGAGCAGGTCGAACTGTTTGGCTGAGGATGGCTGGGATGCCGACTCTTCGTCAGACTGGGTATCCACATGCACATATCTCAAAAATCTGTCAAGTATCTTTTCCATATCTGTTCACATTGATATTCAATGACTTACTTATCCTTTTTCAAAGAAGCGACCACCATATAGACTATTAGGCAGATGAAAGGAATTATCGCCAAAGCCTCCCCGTAATTTGCATTCCACTCGTAAAGGAACCAGTCCACATTGGCAAAACGCAATATCGCGCTGACCACTCCCATAAGGGCGCCTCCGGCAATGAAGCCGCTCGCGATGAGCGTTCCCTTTTCCTGACGCGCTGCATTGAGAGCCTGATCCTTCGAACGGGATGAAACGAACCAGGAGATAGCTCCACCCACCAGGAGAGGGAGGTTCAGGTCAATAGGAATGAACATTCCAAGGCAGAACGCGAGAGCCGGCACCTTGAAGACGGTAAGAAGAATCGCAATAAGCGCTCCGATTCCGTAAAGGAGCCAAGGGGCGCTGCCGCCGTTCATCATAGGCTGAATTACCGCTGCCATAGCATTGGCCTGAGGGGCAACGAGGGCACTCTCTCCGACGAAACCGTAAGTTTTATTGAGGACTAGCATCACTCCTGCGACGGTGAAGGCTGATACAAGCACTCCCACGAACTTCCAGGACTCCTGCTTCGCCGGTGTCGTTCCGATCCAGTAGCCGATTTTAAGGTCGGTGATAAATGCTCCTGCCACCGAAAGCGCCGTGCAGACCACACCACCTATCAGCATTGCCGCCACCATTCCGGCATTGCCATTAAGGCCGACAGCAACAAGCACGAGGGCGGTGATTATCAGCGTCATAATGGTCATACCGCTGACCGGGTTAGAGCCGACAATGGCGATAGCATTGGCTGCGACTGTAGTGAAGAGGAAGGAAATCAGGGCAACGATGAGGACGCCGATGAGGGCTTGCCATACATTGTTGACCACTCCGCCGAGGGCGAAGAAAGCGAATGCTGCGAGGAGAGTCAGGATGATGCCGAATACCACTGACTTCATAGCAATATCCTTTTGGGTACGCTCAACCGACATTGCCGCAGCTCCCGGTTTCTTCTTGAACTCGGCCACAGCGAGCCCGAGCGCAGATTTGATGACGCCAGAAGACTTGATGATGCCGATGATTCCGGCTGTGGCAATGCCTCCGATTCCGATATGGCGCGCATAGTCCTTGAAAATCTGGTCCGCGCTCATCTGCGAGATGGTCTGAACGACGCCTGTGTGCATCAAATCAATGACATTGCCACCCCAAATGAGATTCATCAGAGGGATGATGACCAGCCAGACGAGGAAGGAGCCGCAGCAGATGACGAGCGCATATTTGAGTCCGATGATATAGCCCAATCCGAGTACGGCAGCACCTGTATTGAGCTTGAGCACAAGCTTGGCCTTGTCAGCCAGAACCTGTCCCCAATGCATCACTGTCGTGGTGACGGTCTCACTCCAAGCGCCGAAAGTGGCGACAATGAAATCGTACAGACCACCGATGAGACCGCTGAGGAGGAGGGTCTTGGCACCCTGACCACCGCCTTCTCCATTGACGAGAACCTGAGTCGTGGCTGTAGCCTCAGGGAAAGGATACTTGCCGTGCATCTCCTTCACGAAATATTTCCTGAAAGGAATGAGGAAGAGGATGCCGAGCACACCGCCAAGAAGGGATGACAGTGCCATCTGCATGAAATTGATATCAAGTCCGAGGATGTAGATAGCCGGGAGTGTGAAAATCGCACCTGCCACCACCGCACCGGAACAGGCTCCTATAGACTGAATGATGACGTTCTGCGCCAGACCTGACTTTTTGCCCAAGGCACCGGTGACTCCGACTGCGATTATGGCAATAGGGATGGCAGCTTCGAAGACCTGGCCCACTTTAAGTCCAAGATAAGCAGCAGCTGCTGAGAACAATACGACCATCAATAGGCCCATCACCACAGAATACGGGGTGACTTCCGGAAAAGACTTCTCGGCAGGAAGGAGCGGTTTGTACTCCTCGCCAGCCTTGAGCTCTCTATGGGCGTTTTCCGGCAATGCACAATTTTTGTTGTCTTCCATATGATATCGGTTATTCGTTGATTTGCTTGCGGGCCATTTTCTTTTCATAGGCCTCTATATACTTTTCGAGCCGCTTTCTGTCACGCTCGGCAGCCTTCTCAGCCGCGATGACCTTCTTCAGCGTCCGTTTTCTATACTTTTCCTGCTGTTTTGCCGCCTTCTTAGCGGCTTTCTCTGCATCCCGCTTGTCCAGCTCCGCCCATTTGGCCTCCTTGGCCTGCCGCCTCATCTCGCGCTTGGCCTGGGCCTGCTCAAGCTTAAGTTTCTTTTCGGCCTCCTTCTTTGCCCTGAGCTCCTCCGGTGTCAGAAGCCGCTCCTCTTCCGGAACATCAAGCGGCTGTTCGTTGACGGCAAGACTGTCCGCCATCTCGAGTTTTTCTCCTGCTGCGAGACTGTCAGGCAGATGCTGATGCCCAAGAGTCCCCAGACTGTCAAGCATGGCCTTGTGTCCGAGGCTGTCAGTCAAGCTCAGGCTGTCGGACAGGGCGAGGCTCTCCTGCGCTTCTTGGTTTTCCAGAGCCTGCTCATTGTACTGTTCCTCCATCCTTCGCGCTGCTTTCAGTGAGTCGCGCGACGCGAGCATTTGGCGCACGGAATCGATGTAGCCTGGGAAATACCTGTGGGTCTGCATAAAAACGCAGTTCGGCCTACTGCGGTATTCGTCCATTGCCAAAGGCTTGAGTCTCAACGGTGAGATTTCCATTCCGCTCTTCGGTCTGAGCTCAGGCATCCAATTGAAGCCCTTCATTCTCTTCTCGCTCTCAGGCAATTGGACCACAGGATAGGCATCGTTCTTTGGGCTGTCGAAGTAGTAAATCCTGTCCAGTTCGCCCTTTACGAAATTGGCTGTGAGCATCTTGCTCTCGACTTTGTTGACAGTAGCAAAGGCATCGTTTTCTTTCAGATAGAAGAGCGCATTTGCCCCTCCCAAAGCATCGAAACGCTTCAATACGGTCGAAGAATCGAAGTAAGCCATAATTTCGGCGCTGCGGATCTGGTCATAGCAGAGTTCCGGCTCTTCCTCTATGATTATAAAGGCGTTGGACATGAGATTGGCCTTGTCCATCTTCTGTCCCTTGACGGAGAGATAGATGCTGTCAGAGCTGTATTGACGATTACCCTCGTTCCAGACCAGAGGTCTGATGAAAAGCCGTGCCAACGAGTCCAAGTCGCTGTATTCCAATGAGTCACAGCTCATCTGCATATCACTCTTGAAAACCTTGATATTGCCCATTGCACGGAGGAAGCCCACTGCGCTGGTATCACGGTTCGCCAGCGAGTCGCGAATCGCCTGCTGACGGGCCATAGCTAAGGCAATTGAATCCGGCGCCACTGTCAGGCTGTCGCTCTGCGCGAGGAGAGGCTCTTCATCCGAAGTCTGGGGGCTCTTTTCTCCCGATGATTCCTCATTGCTGATTTTCAAAGCTTCAACATCGGCCTTGCGCGCATTCTGAGAGATGGTGGATGCGGAAGATGAAGAATTGCCCTGAGTATCCTTACGGTTCCTCTGCGGGGGACGGTTAGGGTCGGAGGCAGCAGCATCTTCAGCGGCCTTGGCAGCTTCTTGGGCTGACTTGGCGCGATAGGTGGAAATCGGGTCGGCGCTGAGATTTTCGAGACGCGTGTTTGCATCTTTTACCAGAGCCTGTGGTACATCGCACTTCGGCACCGTCCAATACACGAACTTATCCGCACCGAAATAGACTGTGTCTATCATCTTGCCGTCGTCTGCCTCGGCTATCACGACGGCATGGTCCATCATCGTCAGCTGAGAGAGCTTGTCAACATATATCAATTTGTTCGAAAGAGCCGACACGTGACGGGAAGTATCCGTCATCTGGACATTGCCGTACATCTCTATGTCATTGGTCAAACGACTGAAATACAATGAGTCCGACCAACCCTCCTGAATGTCCGACATAATATGCACATCCTTGTGGAAGAAGAAGCGGTCTTTCTTTCGGTTATAGTGACCGTCGAAGGAGGAAATCATATTGTCGTCCTTCCATGCATCCAGTCCACCGGTGAAAACGGCAGAATCAACAGCAGTATAATAATAGAGACGGGAGGTCTTTATGAAAACCGAGTCCGTGTACATGTTAACATTGCGGTCGAAGGTGAAGACCTCGTTCTTGGAGTCATATTCTCCGACCTCGCTCTCGATTACCTGACCGTCCTTGTCCTTCATCGAAGCGCCTCTCTCGAAGTAGGCGGTACTGTCCTTGGTATTATAGTCCAAGTAATTGGTTCTCAATATATTGCCTTCCTTATCCTTCAACTGCACGAGCGAGCCTCTGAAACGGGCGAGGTCGAGGTCGACCAGATATTCGAGCTCATCGCTGGTGAGACTGGTATTGTCCTGGATTATCTGGACGTTGCTGTTGGCATTTATGACATTGCGGTTCACATTCCAAAGGGCAGTGTCACAGAGCAGATAGGTATTGTTGTGAAGGAAGCGGGCCTCGATGGCTTTTCTATACGGTTCGCCTCCGATTTCAAGAAGCTGGATGGACTTGGCGTTCATCAAAACCACGACGCTGTCGGTCTGTCCATCAAGATTCTGGGCAGACAGGATTCCCGCCAGGGCGAGAAAGGATAAAACAGTCGTAAGGAAGCGACGGAGGTACATTGGACAGTCCCTTATTCTGAGCGGATCTTATCGTTCCAAGCAGTCCGGTCGAACTGGCAGTCCTTGAAAAGAGGGTCAATGACTATGTAGGTTGTCTTCAACTTTTCATCTATGAACTTGTCGATGGCCTCCTGCTGCTTGTCATTCATAACCATTTCAGACAATTGGGTAAAATCATTCTCGAAGGTGGCGACGTGAGATGGAACGACCTTGTCCAGACGGACAATCTTGTAAACCAGATTTCCATCCCGGCCTTCATTGTCGAGAGAAGCGAATGGCTGTGATATCTCCCCAACCTTGAGGTCCTTGATGGCCTCATAGTCCTGAGGCTTCAGCTGGTCAACCTCAAAATATGCAGAGCCAGTATTCGGGTCTGCCATCTGGCCGCCGTTGGTCTTGGTGGCACTATCCTCTGAATAGAATCTGGCAGCAAGCTCGAAAGTCACGGCCTTGTTCATAATCTCGCTGCGGAGACTGTCAAGCAGGGCGAAACCCTTCTCCTGGTCCTCAGCGGTATATACAGGCCTCATAAGTATGTGGCGGGCATTGAAATCATCGCCCTTCTTCTCAAGCATTTCTATGATATGGAAGCCGTCAGGTGTCTCGACCACTTGGGAAATCACCCCTGGCCTGAGTGCCATAGCGGCATCCGAGAACTGAGGCCAGAACTGTGACTTAGGGGTCATTCCAAGCTCGCCGCCCTTTCTGGCACTGGCAATATCTTCGGAATACATCCTGGCAAGAGTCGCGAATTTGTCACCGTTGTGGATGCGCTCGCGCAGTTCGATGAGCTTTTCCTTCACCGCATTGGCTGCCGCTTCGCGATCGGGATAGACGCAAATCTGGCTGAGCTGATACTTGTCCGGTACTATAGGAAGCTTGCTTTCATCAACACTTTCGATATACTTCTTTACATCATAAGGAGTGATGGGCGGCACAACACCGGCTATATTGCTCTGCTCCTGCTGGGTAAGGCTCATATCCTCGAGCTGCTGCTTCCATTCCTGACGGAGTTTATAGACAGGCTTACCGAAGTACTCGGCGACGTTTTCGTCCCCGCCAAGCGTTGCACGGATCTGGTCAATACGCTGGGACAGCTGTGTCTCCACCATATCGGCATTTACCGTAAGGGAGTCCACGCGGGCCTGCATCAGGAAAAGCTTGGACTCCATCATCTGTTGAAGAATGTCGCATCTCATCCTCATGTCCGAAGCCGAGCCCTGAGCCCTCATCACCTGCACCTCAGCCTCAAGGTCCGAGATGGTGATGGCTTCATTACCGATGACAGCGACGGTCTTGTCAACGAGTCCTTCCTGATATCTTTGCGCTGTAGCCGATACGCTGATGGCAAGCATTGCCAGCGAAACGGCGAGAATTCTGTTGATTGCTTTCATTATTTGATAGTTTCCAGTTTGTTTTTGGCCAGGGCATCTTCAAGCAAGTCCTGTTCCAAAGTGGACAATATAGCGTGTTTTCTGTTGCTGAGTATGATATTGCGTATCCGCGCCTCACAATAGTCAAGAGGAGCGATGCTGCCCTTGGCGCAGCTGTCGATGATGTAGGCGAGCTTGACGTCTCCCCTCTCCTGTTCCATCTCGATATAATTGTTCTTCCGCATAGCAAGCATAGTGGCATAATCAACATCGAACTCACGGGCCAGAGTAACGGCATCCACCCAGCGGCTCGAATAGTCCAGATATCTGATGGCGGAAGAATAGGTGAGACTGTCCACAAGGGCCAGGTCGGAGTAATTGTCCGAAGCAATATTCTTTCTTATGAGTTCCCTGTTCGGAGAGTTCTGCATCATATCCACATATCTGACCTTGAGGATGGGCACATCGAGGACGAAATTGTCCTGATGGGCCTCATAGTAAGCCTGAACTTCGGAAGGGGTGATGAGGGTGTCGATATGTTCATTGACATACCTCTGCTCGTAGCGATATCTCAATAGCGATTTCCTATAGGCTTCAAGTTCATCGCTTACATCCTTTTCTTCCTTCGACAGATGGGTGTCCGCCAAATCCGCAAACAGCTGCTCCATAGCCCAGGCCTGAATATGCTGCGTCGCCAGTCTCATACTGTCTTCGGGCATCATTCCGGCTGGGATGAGAGCATCGAGCTGGGCTTTGTAGAACTTGTGTCTGCCCACTTTCGCCACCACCTCATCATCGTGTATTATGTCCCTGACGGCCTCGCAGGAAAGCAGTGAGAAGACCGCCAGAAAAAGCGCCAATATGCTGCGGATATAGCTCATACACTAAAGATTGAACTTACAAATATAAGAATTATTTACATAAATCACCCTGCCGGGCATTGCGTTCTTCCATACGCCGTTCGAGAAGCCTCAATATTTCGAAATTCCTTATCAGGCCCCAACGATTTTCCTCAACGAAGCGCGGAGGCACTTCTCCTGCCACTCTCTCGATATACAGATCGGGCCTGAGGCGGCGCAATATGTCCACTATCAGATCCAAATATTCATCCAGGCTAAAGTTCAGGAAGCGCTCGGGATGCTCCTTAGCCTCCGCCTCCATCCTCGTCCCCTTGACCAACTGCAGCTGATGGAATTTTATGCTGTGCAAGGGCAATGAATTGATGATGGCGCATTGGTCAAGAAGCATTTCACGACTTTCACCCGGCAGACCGAGAATGAAATGCGCACCCACATCAAAACCCCGCTCCGCGCTCATTGCCACCGCCCTGCGCGCGCATTCGAAATCGTGTCCTCGGTTGATGTGCTTCAATGTCGCATCATAACAGGATTCGATGCCGTACTCGACGATTACAAGCTTGCCCTTGTCCCTGAATCTCTCCAACAGATCCAACTTGGACGGGTCAATGCAATCGGGACGTGTTCCTATGACTATTCCCACCACGTCAGGATGAGCCAAGGCCTCTCCATACACCTGATTCAATCTGTCAAGGGACGCGTATGTGTTCGAATAGGACTGGAAGTAGGCCAAATAATGCCGGGTATTCCTGTATCTGACCTTGTGGAAAGCTATGCCCTCGTCAAGCTGACGGCGTATGCTCTTGCCCGGAGTACTGTAATTCGGGTGAAATGCGTCATTGTCGCAATAAGTGCAGCCGCCCACCCCGACGCTGCCGTCCCTGTTCGGGCAGGTGAATCCGGCATCAATGACAAGTTTCTGCAAGCGCTCGCCATATTTTTCCCGGAAATAACCGACGTATGAGTTATATCTTTTTTCCAAAGCCGTTCAGTTTGTTCAGGTGTCAAAGTTAGCTATTTTGGCTATATTTGCACTTGAGTGAAGCTACAAAAGAAGATGAAAAAGAGAAGTCTTTGCATTACGGCAGCCATACTGCTGCTCTTACCGTCCTATTCTGCGTTCTCCCAGGGCCTGCCGGAGGGAGACAGGCGCTTTGCCGTAGTCGAGTTCTCCACAAATTTCATGAGGGAGGAGCCTGAATATGAAGCGGAGAACGGTGATCAGGCGCTGATGGGCACCGTCGTCGAGATTATCGATGAGAAGAGCTATTGGCGGCGCATCGTTTCACCAGAACCTTACACCGCCTGGGTCAATGAGATGGGCCTCGTGGAAATGGACAGAGCCGAGGCAGAGGCATATATTGCCGCCGCCAAATACATCTGTACCGCAGATTTCACTCATGTTTTCGCAGTCCCTGACGACGGCGGCGAGAGAATCAGCGATCTCGTGATGGGCTGTCTCGTCAGGAAGAAACTCGATTCCAGGGGCAATCCCGTCAGACGCGGCAAGTATCTAGCCGTCCTCCTGCCTTCCGGCAAGGAGGGGTGGGTACTCAAAAAGAAGGTCAGCGACTTCTCGGAATGGACAGCATCAAGGAAAATGCGCGCGGAAGACATAAGCGAATGCGCAATGCGTTTTCTGGGCGTGCCATATATGTGGGGCGGAACTTCCATCAAGCATGTCGATTGCAGCGGATTGAGCCGCTGTGTCTTCTTTATGAACGGTATCCTGCTCCCAAGAAATGCCTCACAACAGGCCAAGGTGGGAGAAGAAGTCCCTATGGACAGGCTTGAGGAGGGTGATCTCCTGTTCTTCGGTACCCCAGCCAGCGCAGACAGAAAAGAGAGAATCTCGCACGTTGGCATATATCTGGGGGATAGCCTGTACATTCACTCGTCCCAAGTAGTGAGAATAAACTCCCTGAACGAGGAGGATGAAAACTATGGTGGTCGGAAACCTATAAGGGCCAGAAGGATACTTGGGCACGTGGATGACGGCAACGGAATTGTCAGCATTTCAAATAGCCCGTATTATTTCGCACAGTAATCCGAAAAATAATTTATATTTGCACTTTCAACTATCAAACAAAAATTCTGAGATATGAACTTAAGAGACATCAAAAAGGACATAGAATACGTTTTGAGCGCATTCGTGGATGATTGCTATTTCTTCGCTACATATAATCCGGCTGCTTCCGATGAGGAGCTTTCAAACCTCCTCGACGAGGCCATTGACCTTTACAACGAACTCAAGGACAAGGTTAACCTCAAGATTGAGGGCAGCAAAAAGGCATATTACAATGCTCTCCGCAAGGAGACCTTCGAGAAGGTGGATGCCCTTTATACCAAACTTAGCGAAGTGGTCAAGGCCAGCAACTAATCCTTGACATACAGAACTGAAAGTGACAAATATAGCATCAAGGATCTGTTCCGTTCAAACATTGAAAGCGAAGGACAGAATCACTTGAACAAGGCCTTGACCAATGCAGGAACGTCAGCGACCTTTACGACCTGTATCCCTTCTACCTTCTGCTCCGTTACGGCAAAGGAGGACACAAAGATTTTCCTGAACCCGAGACGGGCAGCCTCGCTTATTCTCCTGTCCGTCTGCGAAACAGGGCGGATTTCACCGCTCAAGCCCACCTCCCCTGCAAAGCAGATGTCCGGGGCAATGGCGAAATCGAAGTTCGAAGACAGAACGGCACAGATGACGGCCAGATCACAGGCAGGGTCGCTTACCTTGAGTCCACCCGCCATATTGAGAAAGACATCCTTTGCACTCAGATGAAATCCGGCCCTCTTTTCCAGGACGGCAAGCAACATATTGAGCCTTCTCACATCGAAACCGGTCGCCGAACGTTGAGCCGTGCCATAAACAGCTGAGCTGACGAGAGCCTGAACCTCGAAGAGGAAGGACCTCGTGCCATCGAGCATTGCACAGACAGCTGTGCCGCTAAGGCCCTGCTCGTGCATAGGAATGAGCATTTCCGAAGGATTGCTGACCTCCCTCAGACCGCTTCCCGTCATCTCGAATACCGCCAGCTCGGAAGTGGAGCCGAAGCGGTTTTTGATGCTGCGCAATATGCGGTAGGAGCCGCGATTCTCGCCCTCGAACTGCAGAACCACATCGACAATGTGCTCCAGAATCTTAGGCCCGGCAATATAACCGTCCTTCGTGATGTGTCCTATCAGGATGACCGGCACCCCGCTTTCCTTTGCAAAGCGCAGGAGCAATGCCGACACTTCCTTTATCTGCGATACTGAGCCGGGGGCCGACTCGACGCCTTCAGTGTACATAGTCTGAACCGAGTCCACAATCATCAGATCTGGCAGCATCTCCCTCGCTTCAGCAATCACGCTCTCTATCGAAGTCTCACTATAAATGAAACAGTCTGATGCGTTTCCGCCGAGACGGTCCGCACGCATCTTCACCTGTTTCACACTCTCCTCCCCAGTCACATAGAGGGTTTTGAGTTCGTGGCAATGAAGGGGTATCTGCAATGAGAGGGTTGACTTTCCTATTCCGGGCTCACCTCCTATTAGGACCAGGGACCCCGGGACTATGCCACCGCCAAGTATCCTGTCAAGTTCCGAACTGTGGAGGGAAATGCGGCTTTCCCCGCTCGACTCTATGGATCCGAGCTGCATAGGCTTGCGCCTGTCGGAAACGGGTCCGGAGGAGGCAATGCGCTTCCTCGACTCCTTCGGCTCCTCTATCATTGTGTTCCACTCGCCGCAGGCAGGGCAACGGCCCATCCACTTGGGGCTTTCATTGCCGCAGGAGCTGCAATACCACACGGATTTATTCTTGTTCGCCATAGTGAGAGTTTCAGTTTTCTGCAGCCATCAGGCCTATGATTTTATCCATTATGAAATTGATACGGGAAGTCTCGGCTATGGTGTTGTTGGTCATCACCGAGAAGATGATGGTATCCTCGTCCTTGCCCGAGCTCGGGAGTATATAGCCGCTGAAACAGCGCACTCCGTTCAAGCTTCCGCTCTTCATATATATTCGATTCTTTACCTCTGGGGAGGATGAAACCATTCTGGTAGAGAGAGTTCCGTATTTTCCGGGCTGCGGCAGCGACTTCAGATAATCCTTGAAGACAGCCGTGCCGCGCATTGCTGTCAGGAACTGCACGAAGAATGCAGGAGAAACATAGTTCTTCCTTCCCAGACCGCTTCCGTCCATTATCTGCATAGAGCCGGCGAGTCCGACTCCCAGCTTCCCGAGAGCTGCGCTTTCCGCTACGGCGCAGGAATCATAACGCGCTGAACCCGTCTTTTCAAGGGCCAGGGTCCGCAGCAGGGTCTCAGCGTAGAAATTGTCACTCCGGTAATTGGTCTCGCGCACTATATCCTTCAGCGCAGGGGAACGGCTCTCACCTATGACGGTCAAGCTCCTCTGCGCGCGGGCCGGCTGCATGGCCTCCTGCTCGAAGTCGCGAATATTGCCCGAAGCATCAATGTCGGCAGGACCTTCTGCGGCCAGTATGCCTTCATTCTCGAGATAGCGGTAGAAATAGTAGGCGCAGGTCATTGCCCCGAAAGGATTCGCGCAGGTCAGTCTCTTCGCAGGCTGGTCGAGGGCGTAAGTTCCGCTCATCGAGGCAACAGGCGCAAGGGTCGTGCAAAGGAAGTAGAGATCATTCCCTTCGCCCTTGGCTGCGGTGACGCAGGTATTGCGCCAGTTCATCCAAGGCAATTCAGGGAAAAGCGGCTCGACCTGCACCGGAGAGCCGAGCGACTTGCCGGGAGCGACCCTCGTGTCAAGGAGATTCCCATAGAAGGACAATGCGCTCATCGCGCTGCCGTCACCGCAATAGGAGTCCTCGAGCTGCCAGGAGAGATTCTGATCTTCCCCGTCGAAATAGCGGCCGTCACCTATAATTCGGCCGTCAATGTGGGATATGCCGGCCTTCCTGAGCATAGATGCCCATTCAGAGAAAGTCTTCTGGAGCTGAAAGGCCACACTGTCACGCATACCTATGGTAGGGTCGCCTCCGCCAATGATATACAGGTCTCCCTTCAGGACACCATCTTCTACGCTACCCGAGTAGGCCAAGCGGGTCGTAAATTTATAATCAGGCCCTAACTCATTGAGGGCCAAACCAGTAGTAATGAGCTTCAGATTTGAAGCCGGGAGCATGCGCTTGTTTGAATTGTACTCGACCAGAACACTGCCGTCCGCCTTGGCCACCTTTACACCCCAGACTGCGTCCTTGAGTTCTTCCGTTGTCTTAAGCTGCTCGACATACTTCTGCACTGCATTTGTCTGGGCATTTGCAGTCCAGCCGAGGCTCAGGCACAGAAGCGCAATTATGGTTTTGTTTCTCAGATTCATATTATGCGAAGTTATGAAAGTTGTCAGTAAAAAAAAACTTATTATCTTTGGAATCTCAAGAATCAAACCATCAGAGATATGAAAAAAACAGTATTGGTTTCAGGCGGTGCCGGATTTATCGGCAGCCACGTGACAGTGGAGCTCATTTCTGCAGGCTATGATGTGGTCATCGCCGACAATATGTCGAACTGCGATATGACAGGCTACGAAGGTGTCAGCAAAATCATAGGGCGCGAGCTTCCTTTCATCCGTATGGACTTCTGCGATTCCCAGGCAGTGGACAAACTGTTCTCCGACTACAGAATCGACGCTGTCATCCACTTTGCAGCCTTCAAGGCCGTGGGAGAATCAGTGGCAGAACCGCTGAAATACTATAAGAACAATCTGATGTCCTTCCTGAACCTCCTCGATGCCGCTCACAGCCACGGAGGATGCAATGTACTCTTCTCATCGTCAGCGACCGTTTACGGCGAGCCGGATCAGTCTCCTGTAACAGAGCAGACCCCGCGCCAGCCATCCACCTCTCCTTATGGCAATACCAAGCAGATGTGCGAGGACTTCCTTCGCGATTGCGTAAAGGCATATCCCGATATTAAGGGCATAGCATTGAGATACTTCAATCCTATCGGAGCGCACCCTTCAGCCCTTATCGGAGAGCTACCGAGGGGAGTTCCGAACAATCTCGTACCGTTCATCACCCAGACCGCGATAGGCAAGAGAGAGTGTCTGAGCATCTTTGGCAATGACTACCCTACTCCGGATGGCACCTGTCTGAGGGACTATATCGACATCGTCGATCTGGCCAAGGCTCACGTCTGTGCCGTTTCACGTATGATAGACGGCAAGATGAAGGAGAATTACGAGATTTTCAATATAGGAACCGGCCGTCCGCTTTCGGTCTATGAACTCGTGACAGCCTTTGAGAAGGTCAATGGACTCAAGCTGAACTACAAATACGCAGACCGCCGTCCGGGAGATGTTGTAGCCATCTGGGCTGACCCTACTCTCGCCAACGAGGAACTTGGATGGAAGGCTGAAAGAAGCATAGAGGAGACTCTCGCTTCTGCATGGGCCTGGGAGAAACATCTGGCCGAGACAGGCAAATAAGACCTTTCTATCGCGGAAGTTTCAGCACTTCCATATCGTATATCCGCCCTTCGTCCAGTTTGAAACGCAGGGCGGTTTTCAATTGGTGGAAGCCCTGCTGCCCACAGGCTCCAGGATTGGCCACGAGCATATCATATTTATTGTCATAGATTACCCTCAGAATATGGGAATGGCCGCAAACGAACAGCTTGGGGCGGAGCTGTTCTATAAGACTCTTGGCCCTGGGACTGTATCGGCCGGGATAGCCACCGATGTGTATCATCAGAACGCTCACTCCTTCCCTGGTAAACCACTGATACTCAGGGCAATCATAGCGCAGCTCGAAATTGTCGGCATTGCCGTGGACGGCAACGAGAGGCTTGAAGGCCGATATTTCCCGCATGGTATCCAAGCCGCCGCCTATATCGCCGCAGTGCCATATTTCATCCACGGGGGCAAGAAAGTCCCGTACAGCTTCAGAGAATAGGCCATGGGTATCGGAAATCAAACCAATGTACTTCATCGTGCACTAAGAAATAAAGCGGAAGTATGTGGCGGCCACCGCTGCAAGCGCCGCAGTTTCGGTACGCAGGCGGCTTGAACCGAGATGCACGGGCTGGAAGCCTGATGCGAGGGCCAAACCTACCTCTGATTCAGAGAAATCACCTTCCGGACCTATCAGGACTATGATTTCAGCTTTGCCCTGAGTATCAGCCACAGCCTCCAGCAAATCCTTGGCCGACCTGCGCTTTTCATCTCCTTCGAAGCAATAGGCAATCAGCTTGAGGGCCTTGGAATCGGCGCAGGAGTGTATGAAATCGCTAACGCTGACAGGCTCCTCGATCCGAGGCAATGCGGCCTTCAATGACTGTTTTGTCGCAGAAAGGACTATTCTGCGCAATCTTTCCGTCTTGAAGACCTTTCTTTCTGAATGCTCACCGATTACAGGAACTATACGGTCCACACCCAACTCGGTCGCTTTTTCCGCGAACCACTCATAGCGTTCATTGTTCTTGGTGGGACAAACGGCCATGGTCAAATCGTAAGAATGAGAGCCCCAGTCCGGGATAACTTCCTCAACCATAGCCACAGCCGCCTTCGGAGATGCATCACTGAGACGGCAACGGTACATATTGCCCTCGCCGTCAATGACATTGATGCTGTCTCCCTCCCTGTGTCTGAGGACCTTGACGCAATGTCCCGATTCGTCCGCGTCCAAACGGCAGACAGAGCCGTCAATATCGTTGGAGTAGAAAAGTTCCATTGTATACGGCATTGTTATGGTTTACGGACGGATAATCTTGAACTCACCGTCGAGCTCGAGCTTTATAATCTGGGAAGGCAGGCCGGTGGAAGACTTTTCAATGAAGGCGGGAACTATATAATCCACAGCATTGCGGATATCCTCAGGAATATCTGCAAAGCATTCAGGAGAAGCTTCACCCGATACATTGGCCGATGTGGATACCAGAGGGCGACCAAGCTTGTTTACAAGATTCTTACAGAAGTCCATCAAAGGTATTCTGATGCCTACAGAACCATCCTCCGCTACAGTGTTGTAGGCCAGGAGGTATCTGTCCTGACGGGCCTGCTCACCCTCCTGAGGGGCCTTTCCGCAAATGGCGCCGGGATAGACTATGGTCATAGGCTTGTCATTGACCTCAACGAGGTCCACCGCCATATCCGGTATAGCCTTGACATACCTGGCCACCATATCAAGTCCATCAGCCAGAAGCACCAGGGACTTTGAATCCGAACGGTGTTTGATTTCATAGATTCTTCTGACAGCCTCCGGGTTGGTGGCATCACAGCCCAGGCCCCATATGGTATCGGTCGGGTAAAGTATCACCCCGCCCTCGCGCAGTACTCTTACTGCTTCAGAGATTATTGCATCAATATTGCTCATTATGATCAGTCTTTAATATGGTCAATCCTTCAGTTTCATCGAGGCCTCCACCGGATAATGGTCTGAGTATTTCAGATGGCGGACCTTATGCAATACACCCATCCACTTTTTCGGGAAGAGTACGTAGTCTATTCTGATGAAAGGTCTCAGGATGGAGTATGTGCCGCCCATTCCCCTTCCGCTTTCCACGAAACTGTCCTTTCTCCCCTGACGCAACTTGTTGTAAGTAAAAGACATAGGTGTATCATTAAAGTCTCCCGCCACAAGAGACTCCACCGGAGCGTTGCGTATGTCCTGAAGGATGAGATCCACCTGTTCGGAACGCTTGGTGATGGACGAGCGCATCTTCTGTTCGGCCTTGTTGACGCTCTCATCATCCTTTTTCGTGAATGCTGAAAGCAGGCCTGGGATGGAAATGTTGTAGCTCTCGAAATGACAGTTGTAGACTCTGAAACTCTCTCCTTCAATGTCGTAGTCGGTGTAGATAGCCTGATTCGAACTGTGGTCGAAGTCGAACTTGCCCTTCCGCAGGACGGGATGGCGGCTCAATGTGACATTGCCATAAGCCCCATTGTCATCGACATTGATGTAATAGACGGCATTGTAGCCCTTCATCTGCTGCTCGAGATACTGTCTCACTCCGCGGGAATCGGGATAGTGGAATTCTTGGAGGCAGATGATATCGGCGTCACTTGCGCGCAGATAGGCGAAGACCGAGTCCGCGCATTGGGTCTCCGAAGAGATTCTGTCCGAGACAGCCTGAGCGAACTTGCCCACATTGTAGCTTACTATCTTCAGGTCGGAAGGCTGGCTGAGAGTCTGTTTATCGGTGAAGCGTATATAACGGTCTATCAGGAGCAATGACGGAAGAAGAGCCAGAATCGGAATGACTGCCGCCCTGGAGCGGCGCGCAAGTGCCCAGAGCAGGAGGAAGAAGTTGATAATGAAAAGCGGGAAGAAGAGTATTCCGAAGACTGTCATGAACCAGGCCTTGGCCGGATTCACGTACATGGACAAGTAGCTGAGTATAAGCAATGAGCCGTTCATCAGCATAGCCGAACGGGCTGAAATGCTGAAGAGCAGGCTGCCGATGCCTCTGGATTTCTTTCCCTTTTTTCCTGCCATAAATCAATATCGGTCGTATAGCGTCCTCTTGTTTCGCCAGTATCTGATGAGGAGCCAGCCGAAGAGCATACCGCCCAGATGTGCAAAATGGGCAACGCCCGAAGCGACTCCGCTCACGCCGGTCACGAGTTCGATACATCCGAAGACCACCACCATCCACTTCGCGCTGAGGGTCACAGGAGGGAAGAGCAGGGTCATCTTCGATTCTGGGAAGATCATCGCATAGGCAATGAGTATTCCGTAAATGGCACCTGAAGCTCCGAGGGTAGGAGTCATCTTAAGAGCTGAGTATAAGGCCATTGCACCGGAATCGCCTCGTCCCATCGCAGAGATGTAGCTCTGAGCCTGAAGGAATTCGACTCCCAGGTGAAGCGCTACGGCTCCGAGTCCGCAGACGAAGAAGAAGATGAGAAATTTCTTCTGGCCTATCATCCTCTCCACTACGGAGCCGAAAATCAGCAGCGAATACATATTGAAGAAAAGGTGCCAGAAGCCTCCGTGCATAAACATATGGGTAATAATCTGCCACCAGCGGAAGAAGGGCGAAGACGGATAGAAGAGAGCGAAGTTACTCACCATCATATCCTGATTGATGAGGGTCGCCAAGAACATTATAATGTTTATGAAAATGAGGTTCTTGGTGACTACGGGAATATTGGACAGGAAACCGCTTCCTGATGAATTGTTCTGGTAATAATAATCTGACATTTTCTTTTATTGGAATTTTTTGTCAATATCATCGACAGTGACAATGGTGACGATGCGCTTGCCCCGGGGAGTGAATTCCGCATTGCCGGTGGCAAAGAGCGAGTCAATCAAACGTTGTGCCTCAAAACTGGAAGACGGCGTTTTTGCAGAAGCCGCGCCCATTGCCGCAAATTTTTCAGCCATAGAGGACTGCATCGTGGCGGCAAGACTGTGCTTGCCTTCCGCAAGGATGAAGATGATATCGGCAACCATCTTCTGCACCTTGCCGCTCTCGCAGGAGAAGCCGTCAGGAACGGCATTCACGACTATGCTGTCATCACCCAGCGGGGCAATGTCGAAACCCAGATCGGCAAGGGTTTCAGCGTGCTCGTCCAGCAGGAGCCTGTTCTCGACTCCGACCTGGATCTGCTCAGGAAAAAGAGAGACCTGTGAGACGTGCTCCCCTTCTGCAATCGCGCCAAGGAAGCGCTCGTAGAGTATGCGCTCGAAAGCCCTGCGGACGTGTACGAGCATCAGGCCCGACTTCGCGTTGGTGGCAATGTATCTGTCCTGCACGAAGATGGTCTGGGTGCTCGGCATTATCTTGGTCTCAAAGAGCTTCCCATAGTCATCTCGTCTCTCCACCGCCTCGCCTGGGCCGTAGTATGGTGTGAAAGAGCCCGGGCGGGAAGAATCTTGCGGAGCCTGAGATTGCGAAGCTGGGGATTGCCAGTCCTTTTCCGACTGGGCACTCCCGAAAGGATTCTCGAAGGAAGAATCGAAGGGATTGTAATTCGGGTCAATGCCGACGGCCGGTGCCGTTGTGTTGCGATATTCATCGAAGGACTTGCCCAGGACGGGCAGGTCAACCATTCCCTCGGTATCGAAATCCAAGCTGGCGCCAAAGGAATTGCGTCCGAGAGTCTCACGCACACAGGCGTAAAGCATCTGGAATACCAGGGACTCGTCTTCGAACTTTACCTCGGACTTGTTCGGGCTGATATTGACGTCCACCGAGCGAGGGTCAGTCTCGAAATAGAGGAAGTATGGCGGTGTAAGGCCTTCCGGAACAAATTCCTCATAAGCCTTCATCACGGCTTTGTGCAGGTAGCTGCTTCGGAAATACCGTCCGTTCACGAAGAAGAACTGGTTTCCAAGCATCTTCCTGGCTGAATCCGGGCGACCGAGGTAACCCGAAAGCTTGAAGAGGGTAGTCTGTTGGTTTATGTCCACGACATCCTTGGCGACATTATTGCCAAGAAGGTCCAGCACTCTGAATTTCAATGATTTCGCTGGCTTGAGTATGTGGATGTCGCGGCCATTGTGCACGAGGGAGAAGGCAATGTCAGGACGGGTGAGCGCCACTCTGACAAACTCCTCGACGATGTGGCGGAATTCGACATTGTCCGATTTCAGGAACTTTCTGCGGGCCGGTATGTTGTAGAAAAGATTGCGCACTGAAAAGGAGCTTCCTACCGGGGAAGCTGTTTCGGTGCGGGAGACAAGTTTCGAGTCGGCGAAGACTACTTCCGTTCCGAGCTCATCCCCTTCGCGACAGGTACGGAGCGTGACTTCGGCTACCGCCGCGATGGACGCGAGTGCTTCGCCCCTGAATCCGAAACTGCTGATATTGCTGAGATCCTCGGCTGTCGCAATCTTCGAAGTGGCGTGCCTCTCGAAGCACAGAATCGCTTCTTCAGGGCTCATTCCGCAGCCATTGTCAATAACCCTGATGAGTGTGCGACCGGCATCAATGATGATGACGCTGACGGAGAGAGCGCCTGCATCGACTGCATTTTCCATCAGTTCCTTCACGACGGAGGAAGGTCTCTGGACCACCTCTCCCGCCGCGATCATGTTGGCCACATTGCTCGGAAGTATCTTCAGTTCAGGCATATGGATCGTATGACTACAGTATGGTGTAGAATTTGGCGATGTACAGCAGAACGATTATGACGAGTATGAGGCCAACGAGGCCTATGATGTTCTGCGCCTTGTTATTGGCCTTCACCGATCTCTGATAGTTACCGTCACGGAGGGAACCCTTGATGTAGGATCCTGGCACATATTCTCCGTCAGGGCCCTTCTTGTCGATATTGTCGACCTTGCCGAACTTCTGTCTGCGCTCTTCCGTCTCCTTGTCGTAGTAGACGGGTTTGTAATCGAAGGTTCTATGTTCCTGTTCTCCGAACCAGTTAAAGATTCCCATAACAAAAAGTACTTGATTTATGCTTTTACACTCACAAAAATAATGAATAATTTGTAACTTTGCACAATTTTAAAATCTCAGCTTATGTCATTCATTGAACAAAGAGCAGTAAGGGAGGGCCTCACCTTCGACGACGTCCTTCTTGTACCCGCTTATTCAGAGGTTCAGCCTCGAGAGGTTTCTCTCAAATCCAGATTTTCAAGGAACATCAGCCTTAACGTACCAATAGTGTCCGCAGCTATGGACACTGTAACGGAAGCCCCTATGGCCATCGCCATTGCCCGCGAAGGAGGCATAGGCGTCATTCACAAGAATATGTCCATTGCTGAACAGGCTGCTCAGGTAAGACTGGTGAAAAGGGCAGAGAACGGAATGATTACTGATCCTGCAGTCATCACCGCGGACAAGACCATAGGTGACGCTCTTGAGATGATGAGAATCAACAAGATAGGAGGCATTCCTGTTGTAGATGAGAAAGGCACTCTCGTTGGAATAGTCACCAACAGGGACCTCCGTTTCCAGGAAGACCATTCAGTCAAGATTGCAGAAGTGATGACATCCAAGAATCTCATCACCATCCTCGATACAGAGTTCAAGAGAGAGAATGTAAAGAATATCCTTCTCAAACATAGAATCGAGAAGCTTCCTGTAGTCAATGCGGAAGGCAAACTCGTCGGCCTCGTAACTTATAAGGATATGGTCCGTGAGCAGAACTTCCCGAATGCCTGCAAGGACTCGCGCGGCCGTCTCAGGGTAGCGGCCGGAATCGGCATCACCGACAATGCTCTCGAGCGCGTGGACGCTCTCGTAGCAGAGGGTGTGGACGCTGTTGTACTGGACTGCGCACACGGTCACAGCAAGAGCGTCATTGAGAAACTCAAGGCCATAAAGACAAAATATCCTGAGCTGGACGTGGTAGTCGGCAATATTGCCACAGGAGCAGCTGCCAGGGATCTCATTGCCGCAGGAGCGGATGCGCTTAAGGTCGGTATCGGCCCGGGCTCAATTTGCACCACACGTATCGTGGCCGGAGTCGGCGTTCCTCAGCTTACAGCCATCTTCGATGTTTCCGAAGTGGCTTCCAAGGCAGGAATTCCTATCATTGCCGACGGCGGACTCCGCTATTCGGGCGACATCGTAAAGGCTCTCGCTGCCGGTGGAGACTGCGTTATGTGCGGCTCGCTCTTTGCCGGAACCGAAGAGGCTCCGGGTGAGACCATCATCTACAACGGAAGAAAATTCAAGACATACCGCGGAATGGGTTCTATCGACGCCATGAAGGCCGGTTCTTCCGACCGTTACTTCCAGGGCGGCGTTTCCAACATCAACAAGCTCGTTCCGGAAGGCATAGTCGGCCGTGTTCCTTACAAGGGAACCCTTCAGGAGACCGTTTACCAGCTCGTAGGAGGAATACGCTCCGGTATGGGCTACTGCGGTGCATCGACCATTGAACTTCTCAAGAAAGCTGAGTTCGTACGCATCACAGGAAACGGTGTAATCGAGAATCACCCTCACGACGTAACCATCACCAAAGAAACCCCTAACTACACAAGAGGCGAATAATGGAGAAAATAATTATACTGGATTCAGGCTCGCAGGTAACGCAGCTCATAGGCCGCAGGCTCAGGGAGCTCAATGTATATTGCGAGATCTATCCTTTCAACAAGATCCCTGTTCTGGACGAGAGCGTAAAGGGAGTCATCCTTTCCGGCAGTCCCTGCTCGGTAAGGGACTACAACGCGCCTCAGATCAAGCTCGAAGGCATAAAGGGCAAGTATCCTCTGCTCGGAATCTGCTACGGAGCACAGTACCTCGCCTACAAGTTCGGTGGCAATGTCGAGGGCTCTCTGGCCAGGGAGTATGGACGCGCCATTCTCGATGTCAGAAAAGCGGACTCTCCTCTTTTGAAGGGAGTATCTGCGCGCTCCCAGGTTTGGATGTCACACGGAGACACCATCTCAAAGCTTCCTGATGGAGCCGAGGTAATCGCTTCCACCCAGGACGTTGAGTATGCAGCCTTCCACATATGCGGAGAGGAGACCTATGCTGTGCAGTTCCACCCGGAAGTATTCCATAGCGTCGAAGGAACAAAGATACTGGGCAATTTCGCATTGGGCATCTGCGGCTGCAAGGGGGACTGGACTCCAGCTTCCTTCATAGAGACCACCGTAGAGGAGCTCAAGAAGACCATAGGTGATGACAAGGTTGTGCTCGGACTCAGCGGCGGAGTTGACTCCACCGTAGCCGGAGTGCTTCTGAACAAGGCCATAGGCCACAATCTCACCTGTATCTTCGTGAACAACGGTCTGCTTCGCAAGAACGAGTACGAGGATGTGCTCGAGTCCTATAAAGATATGGGACTCAATGTGATAGGAGCGGACGCTTCTAAGGAGTTCCTGTCAGAACTCGCCGGGGTGACAGACCCTGAGACCAAGAGAAAGATAATAGGAAGGCTCTTTGTGGAGACCTTCGACAAATATGCCCGACAAATCGAGGGAGCGCATTGGCTCGGCCAGGGTACCATCTATCCCGATGTCATCGAATCCGCAGGCATTGAGGGCATTGCCTCTAAAATCAAGTCCCACCACAATGTGGGAGGACTCCCTGAAAGAATGCACCTTAAGGTAGTGGAGCCACTCAGAATGCTTTTCAAGGATGAAGTGCGCCGCGTGGGAAGGGCTCTAGGCATCAAGGAGGATCTCATAGGGCGCCATCCTTTCCCTGGTCCGTCACTCGCCATACGCATCATCGGAGACATCACCGAAGAGAAGCTCAGAGTGCTCAGGGAGGCAGACGACATCTACATCAAGGCTCTCAGGAACTACGATTGCACAGGAATGAACTTCCCGTCGGCTTCCGACCCTCGCATAATGGCCACCAATCTCTATGACGCCGTTTGGCAGGCTGGAGTCATTCTCCTTCCTATCAAGAGCGTCGGGGTGATGGGTGATGAAAGGACTTATGAAAACCCTGTTGCACTCAGGGCCGTGGTTTCCACCGACGCAATGACCGCCGACTGGTTCCACTTCCCTTACGACTTCCTCGAGAAGGTCAGCAACGACATCATAAACAAGGTCAAGGGCGTGAACAGAGTATGCTATGACATCTCATCAAAACCGCCTGCAACCATCGAGTGGGAATAGTTCATTATGGCTGCCGGTTTCTTCCGGCAGCCATAATTGGTTTAATAACAATTAATTAACAGAAACACATTCCAAGAATATGGATATCAGGATAGGTCAGGGTTATGATGTACACCGCTTGGGCGAAGGCATTGCCATGCATCTGGGCGGAGTGATAATTGAAACGAGCACTTGCGGCTTTATTGCCCATTCCGACGGAGACGTGGCCATACACGCACTCTGCGACGCCCTCATGGGCGCATTGGCCCTGGGGGATATAGGACATCACTTCCCTGACAGTTCCGACGAATTTGCGGGCATTGACTCCAGAATATTGCTCTCCCGCACTATGGAACTGATACGCGAGAAAGGCTACAGGGTGGGAAATGCGGATATCACCATTGCCCTACAGGCTCCAAAAATCGGCGCATACGTGCCTCAGATGAGACAGACTCTTGCCGAACTGATGGGCATAGGCAGCGAGAGCGTCAGCGTGAAGGCAACGACAACGGAGAAGTTGGGCTTCGTCGGCAGAAAGGAAGGCTGCGAGGTTTGGGCTGTAGTCCTGCTGTTCAAGGATTGATTCTTTCCAATCAACAAAACTATCATTATATTTGCATCAAGCAACTCAAAAAGACAGATATAGCTATGGCAAATTCAACAAGTCTCCTCAAGCGTGCAGCTGACAATATCAGACTGCTGGCAGTAGCATCCGTAGAGAAAGCCAAATCCGGTCATCCGGGAGGGGCTATGGGAGGAGCTGATTTCATCAATGTCCTTTACACGGAGTATCTGAACTACGATCCTCTGAGACCTGAATGGGAAGCGCGCGACAGATTCTTCCTGGACCCCGGCCATATGGCTCCGATGCTTTATGGAACGCTCTGTCTTTCAGGCAAGTACACACTTGAAGAGCTCGCAGCTCTGCGCCAGTGGAAACAGCCTTGCACCGGTCATCCGGAGTTCAATATACTCAGGGGTATCGAGAATACCTCAGGCCCTCTCGGTCAGGGACACGTTTTTGCAGTGGGAGCAGCGATAGCCGCAAAGTTCCTTGCAGAGCACACAGGCAACCCTTCTTTCAAGAAAGAGACCATCTACGCTTATATCTCCGACGGTGGTATCCAGGAAGAGATTTCAATGGGAGGAGCACGCATTGCAGGAACCCTCGGGCTGGACAATCTCGTAATGTTCTATGACTCGAACGACATTCAGCTCTCGACTGAAACCAAGGTCGTGATGAACGAGGACACCGCTGCCAAATACAGAGCCCTCGGATGGGAGGTCACAGAGATTGACGGCAATGATGTCGAGCAGATTCGCCAGGCCATTGATTGGGCTAAGAAGGTAGAAGGCAAACCGGCCCTGATTATCGGAAAATGCATTATGGGCAAGGGTGCGCTTAAGGCGGACGGCAGCTCATACGAAGGCAGCTGCAAGACCCACGGAGCACCTCTCGGAGGTGATGCGTACATTAACACCGTCAAGAACCTCGGAGGAGACCCCGAGTGTCCTTTCGTAATCTGGGATGACGTGAAGGAACTTTATGCAAGACGCGAGAAGGAACTTGAGCAAATCGCTGCAGAACGTCACGCCGAGGAGCAGGCATGGGCAGAGGCCAATCCTGAAGCAGCGGCAAGACAGGCGGAATGGTTCAGCGGGAAGGCTCCTCAAATCGACTGGAGCAAGGTCTGCATAAAGGACAATGACGCCACCCGTTCTGCATCATCAGCCTGCCTCTCAGCCCTTGCAGAGCAGGTTCCGAATATGATCTGTGCATCTGCCGACCTTTCAAACTCTGACAAGACCGACGGTTTCCTCAAGAAGACCCACGCATTTCAGGCCGGCGACTTCTCCGGAGCATTCTTCCAGGCCGGAGTAGCTGAACTCACAATGGCCTGCTGCTGTTTGGGAATGGCGCTTCACGGGGGTGTCATAGCTGCTTGCGGAACCTTCTTCGTATTCTCCGACTACATGAAACCGGCCATTCGTATGGCGGCCCTGATGGAACTTCCAGTCAAGTTCATATGGACTCACGATGCATTCCGTGTAGGCGAGGATGGACCTACTCACCAGCCGGTGGAGCAGGAGGCTCAGATCCGCCTTATGGAAAAATTGCGCAACCACAGCGGAAGACCGTCAATGCTCGTACTCCGTCCAGCCGATGCCCGCGAGACCGTCGAAGCCTGGAAACTCGCGATGGACAATGTCAATACGCCAACGGGACTCATCTTCTCCCGCCAGAATATCGAAAACCTTCCTGAGGGCAATGAGTATGGAAATGCCGCCAAGGGCGCATACGTCGTAGCCGGCTCAGACGAAAACCCTGACGTAATCTTGGTAGCGAGCGGATCTGAGGTTTCGACCCTTGTTGCCGGAGCCAAGCTTCTTAAACAGGACGGCAGAAAAATACGCATAGTATCAGTCCCTTCAGAAGGTCTCTTCCGTGAGCAAAGCATTGAATACCAGGAGTCAGTGCTCCCTGCAGGTGTAAAGAAGTTCGGTCTCACCGCCGGCCTCCCTGTGAATCTCCTCGGCCTGGTTCCTCCTTCAGAGGGCCGCATCTGGGGACTGGAATCCTTTGGTTTCTCTGCACCTTACAAGGTACTCGACCAAAAACTGGGATACACCGCAGAAAACGTGTATGAGCAGGTAAAGAAGCTTCTGGAATCATAGCATGCCCTCTCCCCGGTAGCCATCGGGCTAACGGGGAGGGCATAAAACAAAGAAAGGATGACCGAAACAGTCATCCTTCTTTGTTATGTCGGGGTACAGTGACTCGAACACTGGACCCTCTGGTCCCAAACCAGATGCGCTAGCCAACTGCGCCACACCCCGAATATGTTTCCCCTCGTTTCCGAATGGGATTGCAAATATAGTTTAGATTTTTTATTCTGCAAAACTTTTTTGAAGAAATTGACCATATTGGCCCTATTTCAAGTAAAAATCACCAGTCAGAGCCAAATAGTCTGCCGTATAACCGTTCCTGTTTTCCGGGTAAGAAGCATAATCCTGAATGGTTAAAAGCTTCTCTTCCGGCTTTTCCGGCCTTTGTCGTGAGAACTGCATTATGATACGCATAACCGCCTTTTTCGGGGTGGTTCTAACTCTCAGAATGCTGTTCAAATAAAGGCCGCAGGATGCCGCATAACGTATGGAGCGCTTCTCCTGGTCCGACGGAAGTATCACAGAGAGACGGCCATCCTCCTTAAGATATTCGCAGGAAAAATCGACCAGAGTAGCGAAAGACAATGCGGGCCCTACAGTATGCCGTGCGAGAGACCTGCGCTCAAGTGGAGGAAGCAGTGAATCATCGAAGAAAGGCGGGTTGGAGACTATCAGGTCGAGCTTGTGCTCGGGGAAATATTGCCGTAAAGAGCAATGTCGGGCCTCGAGCATACGCGCCCATGGGGAGGCTTTGAAATTGAAAGCCGCTTCAAGCGCCGACGGTCCGTCAATATCGATGCCGCAGATATGTCTTTCAGGAAGCAATGCGGATTCGGGCAGATCAGAGTAGCGCTGCGCGAGCATCAGCGCAATGGTGCCGGTACCGGTGCCGATATCGAGTATGTGCCTGTCTCCGGGGGCAATGTCCGTAGCCGCTCCGAGCAGGACTCCATCTGTATTGACCTTCATCGAAGAGGCCTCATTGAGCACATCGAAACGCTTGAAATGGAATACGCTCATTTTGAGAGATAATCGTCAACGAATTGTCCGTCACGCATATAGAGGCAGCGGTCGCACATACTCGCGAGCTCCGGGTCGTGGGTGACAATGATGATGGTCTGGCCTGTGCGCTCCCGCAGGTCGAAAAAGAGCTTGTGAATCTCGTCCTTTGTCCGCGTATCGAGATTGCCCGAAGGCTCATCCGCGAAAAGCACTGCAGGTTTGTTAATCAGGGCTCTGGCAATTGCAACCCTCTGCTGTTCGCCGCCGGAGAGTTCCGACGGTTTGTGCGAGATTCTGTCACTCAGGCCCATCATCGAGAGCAGCTCGAGAGCTTCAGCCTTAGCCTGCGAATGGGATTTGCCCGCAATGAAAGCGGGAATCATCACATTTTCGAGGGAGTTGAATTCCGGGAGGAGATGGTGGAACTGGAAGACAAAGCCGAGCTTGCGGTTGCGGAAGGCGGAAAGGGTACGGGAATCCATAGCCAGAACATCATTTCCGTCAATGACCAGAGAGCCTGAATCCGGGGTGGAAAGGGTTCCGAGTATCTGCAGGAGAGTGGACTTGCCTGCGCCCGAAGCTCCCATAATCGAGAGAACCTCTCCTTCCCGGGCTTCAAAATCGACGCCCTTCAAAACCTTCAGCGAGCCGAAGGACTTGACTATATCCACAGCCTTGACTATCATATGCTAATCGAGTTTGAGCACTGCCATAAATGCGCTCTGCGGCACCTGCACGGTTCCTATCTGGCGCATTCTCTTCTTGCCTTCCTTCTGCTTTTCGAGCAGTTTGCGCTTACGCGTGATATCACCTCCATAACACTTGGCTGTAACATCCTTGCGAACCTGCTTGACTGTCTCACGGGCAATGATTTTGGCGCCTATTGCCGCCTGGATCGGGATATCGAACTGCTGGCGAGGAATGAGGTCCTTCAGCTTGACACACATCTTGCGGCCGAAATCATAGGCATTGTCCTCGTGGATGAGGGTTGAAAGGGCATCGGCAGGCTCTCCATTGAGGAGTATGTCGAGTCGCACGAGCTTAGCCGGACGGTAAGCTGTGATGTGATAGTCAAAGGAGGCATAACCCTTCGAGATTGTTTTCAGATTGTCATAGAAACCGAATACAATTTCTGAGAGAGGCATATCGTAGTTGAGTTCCACTCTGTCAGCGGTAATGAAATGCTGGCTGACGAGTGTGCCCCTGCGGTCAAGGCAAAGCTTCATTATTGCCCCGAAGAATTCTGATTTGGAGATGATTTGGGCGCGGATGTATGGCTCCTCGATGTGGTCAATGAGGGTCGGGGCAGGCATACCTGACGGGTTGTGGACATCCATAACCTCTCCCTGGGTGGTATAGACCTTATAGGACACGTTAGGTACTGTTGTTATGACATCCATATTGAACTCCCTGAAGAGGCGCTCCTGGACTATTTCCAAATGGAGCAGGCCGAGGAAGCCACAGCGGAAGCCCGAGCCGAGGGCAAGAGACGACTCCGGTTCGTATACGAAGGAAGCATCGTTGAGCTGGAATTTCTCGAGTACCGTGCGCAATTCTTCAAACTTGGATGCATCTACAGGGTACATACCGGCGAAGACCATAGGCTTCACCTCCTCGAAACCCGCAATAGCTTCGTTGCAAGGGCGGTCTCTGTGTGTTATTGTATCGCCTACCTTGACTTCAGTGGCGCTCTTGATTCCGGAAATAATATAGCCTACATCACCGCAGGATACTTCCTGGGTCGGCAGGAGCTTCATCTTCAGTATGCCAATTTCCTCAGCGTCATACTCCTGACCTGTATTGAAGAACTTCACGTGGTCACCCTTGTGAATGGAGCCGTTTTTTATCTTGAAGTAAGCTATTACTCCCCTGAAGGAGTTGAATACAGAATCGAAGATCAAGGCCTGCAGCGGGCCGTCCGGGTCTCCTTCAGGAGCAGGTATCCTCTCGATGATGGCGTCGAGTATTGGAGCCACTCCCTCGCCCGTGCGGGCAGATACCTTGAACACGTCTTCGGGATCACAGCCAAGCATATCGCAAACCTGATCGGTAACCACCTCTACCTGAGCGGATTCCATATCGATTTTGTTCAGGATAGGAATAATTTCGAGATTGTGGTCAATGGCCTGGTAGAGATTGGAGATGGTCTGGGCCTGTATTCCCTGAGTGGCATCCACTACGAGAAGAGCGCCCTCGCAGGAAGCAATGGAACGGGATACCTCGTACGAGAAATCCACGTGCCCCGGAGTATCGATGAGATTCAGCTTGTAAGGCTCTCCCTTATAGATGTAGTCCATCTGAATAGCGTGGCTCTTGATGGTAATGCCTTTCTCCTTTTCCAGATCCATATCATCAAGGACCTGATTCTCCATATCACGCTCGTTCAGGGTTCGGGTAAGTTCCAGAAGCCTGTCGGCCAAGGTACTTTTTCCATGGTCAATATGCGCGATTATGCAGAAATTTCTTATATGCTTCATATCTTGTATTCCGTAATGAAATACAAATATAAGTTTTTTTGATTAGCTTTGCCAACTGACCCTACAATATGACTGACAAAGAAATACTTGCACTTTACCGCAGCGGAGAAACGCAAAAGGCCTTCAATATGATAGTTGAAGCCTATAGCGAGCGCATGTATTGGCATATCCGTTCACTGGTCTGCTCCCACGAGGATGCGGATGACCTGGTGCAGGATGTCTTTGTCAAGATTTGGGCAGGACTGCCTTCATTCAGGGCTGAGGCACAGTTGAGCACCTGGCTGTACCGAATTGCCACAAACGAGGCTTTGAACTTCCTTAACAAACAGAAAGTCCGGGCTGCTCTTTCCTTCGAGAGACTTTCGGACAATTTGGAGCGCAAGATTGAGGATGACCCCTATTTCGACGGGCGGGAAGCCGAACGTCTTTTGCAGAAAGCCATTCAAAAATTGCCAAAAAAACAGAAAACGGTCTTCTGCATGAGATATTGGCAGGAGATGAGCTACGAGGAGATTTCCGAGATACTCGAGTCCTCAGTCGGAGCGCTTAAGGCATCCTACCATTTCGCTGTTGAGAAAATTAAGGAAGAATTGAAAGAAAAATTTTCAGATCTCTTTTAAACCTTTCATTATCAATCTTGTCTAATTGTGTGTTATGAGCGAAAAAATGAAAGCATACAAAGTCCCTGAAGGGTATTTCGACAGCCTGAAAACAAGGTTGGAAGAGATTCCTGTGCAGGAACGGAACTCTGTAAGGGAAGTTCCGCTTTGGCAGAAGCTTCAGCCTTATCTGGCTTTGGCGGCTTGCTTTGCCTTGGCTCTCATAGCGGGGTCACTGTTTCTCGTACGTACCGAAAGCCATTTGGACGAGGATTTTCAGGATTACTATTATTCCCACATCAATTCTGTTGAGAATCCTTACGGCTATTATGACACTGAGTACTTTGAGAACACCGACACTTACGTTACCAGCGAGGACGATATCATAGAGTATCTGATCGCTTCCGGCGCCAAGGCGGATTATGTAGCTTATTTGATAAACCAGTAATCACAAAAGAAATGAAAAGAACACTTCGCTTTTTCCTCGTAACAGCAGTTTCAGTGCTTTTCTGCTTGCCACTCGCAGCTCAGCAGAAAAAGAATGACAGAAATACGTGGCAGGACAAGATACAGGCAGAAAAAATTGCCTTCCTCACTACGGAGATGGATCTCACGCCTCAGGAAGCCCAAGCTTTCTGGCCTGTTTACAATCAGTCAGAAAAAGAGCGCTTCAAGGCTACCGAGGCAGTTTTCAAAGCCTTTGGAGAACTTGATAAAGCACTTAAGGACGGCAAGACAGAAAAGGAGATTTCCCCTCTCCTTCAGGCATATTCCAGGGCATCCAAACAGGCTGCGGAGATGGACTCGAATTACATTGAAAAATACTTGAAGATACTTTCAAGTGAGAAGGTTGCAAGGCTTGTAATAGGCGAAGAGAGATTCCGCCAGTATCAGATTCACAAGCTCAGGCCGGGATTCAACAATGATGTGAGAGCGCCAAAGCAATAGGGAAATACGGTTAATTGTGATATGGTTAGAATCCGGAGGGTGGCCTTTATGGTCATCCTCCTTCTTTTTTCCTGCCAATCAGGCTGATGCCTACTTGAATGGAACCAGAGGTACAGTACCTGGAATCACATCATCTTCCTTGGGAGTAAGGTAGATGATACGCTGGTTGGGGCTGCCCCGGAACAAAAGGGTGGTATCCCTCTGCTCAAGAATGAAAGGTCCGTCAACAAGCACATCAAGATAAGGAAGCAGCTGCGCAAGTTTCTTGTCTGCACGGATTTCCTCGATTGTGAACCCCGTCCAGCACCATATGGTCTTGTTGGTTTCAGACTTGATTCTGCGGGCAAGATTGGTAAAAGCCTCAACCTGATAGAAGGGATCGCCTCCGGAAAAGCTCACATTTGAAATTTCATCAGCTTTTATTATCTCCATCAGCTCATCCACGCTGATGTCGTAGCCGTTGTCGCGATTCCAGCTCTGAGGATTGTGACAGCCGGGACAATGATGTTCGCAGCCGGCGCAATATATCGCAGTACGCAGACCAGGGCCGTCAGCCATGGTCTGCTCCACGATATCCATTATTCTGATTATTTGATTTGATGAGGACATTGCCACTACTCGTGAACCACTCTGTCCTTGAGCTCGGCAAGTTTGCCGCTGTTCCAGCGGTTTGTGGTGCCGACGAGATAGCCTGTAATGCGCTGGAGGGTGTCAATATTGTTTCCGTGGCAATGAGGGCACTCTTCGAGACCTTCTGTGGCATCTTCATAGCCGCAATCAAGGCAGCGGTTTCTATTGTGATTGACACTACCGTAACCGATGTTGTACTTGTCCATCAGGTCAACGATGTTCATTATTGCCTCAGGATTGTGGGTGGCGTCTCCGTCAATCTCGACGTAGAAGATGTGGCCGGCGCCCTCATACTCGTGGTATGGTCCCTCAATTTCAGCCTTGTGCTGCGGAGTGCAATGGTAGTACACAGGAACGTGGCTTGAATTGGTATAATAGTCCTTGTCGGTGATGCCCTTGATTACGCCGAACTTCTTTCTGTCCATCTTGGTGAAACGTCCTGAAAGGCCCTCGGCAGGAGTTGCGAAGCAAGAGAAATTGTGCTGGAAAGTCTCAGAGTAGGCATTGCACTTGTCGCTCATATACTTGACAATGCGGAGTCCGAGCTGCTGAGCCTCCTCGCTTTCACCGTGATGCTTGCCCACAAGGGCAATCAAGGTCTCTGCAAGACCAATGAAGCCGATGGCGAGGGTGCCCTGGTTAATGACGCTCTCTATGGTGTCGTTCGGCTGAAGCTTGTCAGAGCCCATCCAGAGGCCGTTCATAAGCAGAGGGAACTGCTTCTTGAGGGCGGTCTTCTGGAACTCGAATCTCTCGTTCAGCTGCTTTGCGGCAATGTTCATCACTCCCTCGAGCTTTTCGAAGAACTTGGCAATCCTTTCGTCCTGGTTCTCGATGCCCATACACTCGATTGCAAGGCGCACTATATTGATGGTAGTGAAACTGAGATTGCCTCGGCCCACAGAGGTCTTAGGGCCGAACTTATTGCCATAGACCCTGGTGCGGCAGCCCATAGTGGCTACTTCGTGCATATATCTCTTCGGGTCGTTCGGATCCCAGGCCTCGTCCTTGTTATATGAGGCGTCGAGGTTGAGGAAGTTCGGGAAGAATCTCCTGGCGCTCACCTTGCAGGCGAACTTGTAAAGGTCGTAGTTCGGATCCGATGGCAGGTAGCTGACTCCCCTCTTCTTTTTCCAAATCTGGATAGGGAAGATGGCTGTTGAGCCATTGCCAACGCCCTCGTATGTGGTGTTCAGGATCTCGCGGATGATGCAACGGCCCTCGGCAGAGATGTCTGTACCGTAGTTGATGGAGCTGAATACCACCTGATTGCCACCGCGTGAGTGGATAGTGTTCATATTGTGGACGAAGGCTTCCATTGCCTGATGGACACGGCTGACGGTCTGGTTGATGGCGTGCTGTACTGCGCGCTCCTCATCCTTCAGTCCGGTAAGGTCTCTCTTCAGATAATCGTCGATCTTCACATTGAGCAGATGGGTATAATCCTTGCCCGTGAAAGAAGCGATTTTCTTGAGCTCCTCCTGGAAGGTATATCTTACGAAAGGCGCAAGATAGAAGTCGAAGGCCGGGATGGCCTGACCTCCGTGCATCTCGTTCTGAACCGTCTCCATTGAGATGCAGGCAAGCACTGATGCCGTCTCGATTCTCTTGGCAGGACGCGACTCTCCGTGACCGGCCTTGAAACCGTTCTCAAGGATAAGATCCAGAGGATGCTGGATACAGGTAAGGCTCTTGGTTGGATAGTAATCCTTGTCGTGAATGTGGATATAGCCGTTCTGAACAGCCTCCCTCACATCGTCCGAGAGCAGGCAGGCATCCACATAGCTCTTGGTGGACTCCGAAGCAAACTTCATCATCATGCCGGCAGGAGTGTCGGCATTCATATTGGCATTCTCACGTGTAATGTCGTTAGCCTGGGCGTCGATGATTTCCTGGAAGATTTCGTTGCTCTTGGCATTGCGGGCAAGGCTTCTCTTATTCCTGTAAGCAATGTACTTTTTGGCCACTTCCTTTCTTGGGCTCTCCATAAGCTCCATCTCCACACAGTCCTGGATCTCCTCCACGGACATCACTTCCCTTTGATTCTTGGAGATGGTATCAGCAATCTTTGCTGCGAGGATGATATCCTCCCCGTCGTCAGTCACCGCCATGGCCTTGAGAATAGCGGCTACAATCTTCTGGTTGTTGAACTCGACAATACGCCCATCGCGTTTCTTTACTTGTTTTATCATATTCGGGAATGCCTATAAAAAGGTTAATAGTTGGTATCTTTCTGATGTGCTCCGAAGAGCTGCGGATACAAAGATATAATAATCTATCCCTATATCGCACAGGAAATTGATAAAGTTATCAACACATACGAAATAAACCTGTTAACTTGCTGGTTAACAGGCTTATACATCGGTATTTAATTTAGATTAATTCAAATTACCCTATTCTGTGACCCAAACGAGCAAATGGCGGTCGAAAGTAATATATTCGAGCTTGTATTCTTCTTCGTATCCATCCTTATGAATGAAGGTGGCCTCGAGTTCGCCTTCCTCGTTATTGCGGAACTTTTCAATCTCTATCTGCTCTGCGAAGTCCACGTTATACTTGGAAATCTTCTTGAATATAGCCTCTTTTGCACACCAGTATATAGCCAACTGGAAATTCTTCTCCATCTTGTCGTCGTCGAGGTCGTCGATTTCGTCCTCTGACAAGGCCCTCTTCTCCACTGCGGAGAAATCACGGTCAAGGGATTCTATGTCGATTCCGACCTCATCATTCTGGTCGAGTATGACAGCTACATACTTTTCGGTATGCGAAATGCTGATATTGATGGAATCGTTCTCAATGTAAGGCTTGCCGTTGTCGTGATGCGCGAGATATACCTTTTCTCCAAAGAGTTCGTTCAAGAGCGCACGGACTGCCAGCCTCTGCTTGCGCAGCGACTCGCTTTTTATGAAGGAAATCTCCTCCATTTCATCCGAAGGGGTGGAGCTGAGCTCAATCAGCTCTTCTTCGGTTTCCGTTATTTTCCATACCGCAATTTTCGCGGTATTTTCGAGCTCTTTTTGAAGATAAATTGCCATGCAGCATTCAATTAAGTTCCACAATCACTCCCTTTCACATCCGGAAACGACAAAGCGCGCCAGAAGACCTTGGGTCAACTGACGTTCGACTATACTTTCAACGCATATCCGACAACGGATCCTCAGAAGCGGGGTCCGCCATAAAGTCGTTTTCAGTTATGATAGAACTGGGAGGTTCCATAAATAGCATTTGGTTCAACAATGCAAATATACGAACTTTTTTTTATTTGCAAGTCATTTGCTTACGGGTGATAATAATGTTTAATTTTGTAGTATATTTGCAGTCTTGAAAGGTATAATACCAAAACAAAATAATATTTCATTGTTATGAACTTTTTGACTGAAGAAAAATTGCTTATCGTAGGAGCCGGCGGTGCTATCGGTTCCAACATGGTACAGACAGCTTTGACTCTCGGACTTACTCCTAACATCTGCCTCTATGACATCTATGAGCCAGGTGTACACGGCGTTTACGAGGAGATGTGTCACTGCGCATTCCCGGGTGCAAATCTCTCATATACCGTAGATCCTGAGGTAGCATTCACCGGTGCGAAGTACATCATCTCTTCAGGCGGTGCTCCAAGAAAGGATGGTATGACCCGTGAAGACCTTCTCAAGGGCAATTGCGAAATCGCAGCCGGCTTCGGTGATTATATCAAGAAGTACTGCCCTGACGTTAAGCATGTTGTCGTTATCTTCAACCCTGCTGACGTTACCGCTCTCACAGCTCTCATCCACTCAGGTCTTAAGCCAAATCAGCTGACCTCACTCGCAGCTCTCGACTCTACCCGCCTCCAGGAGGCTATCGCAGACGAGTGCGGTGTAGCTCAGTATAAGGTGGAGAATGCACGCACCTATGGCGGACACGGTGAGGCTATGGCAGTATTCGCATCCAAGATTACCGTTGACGGAAAGCCTCTTGCTGACTACAACATTCCTGCTGACAAATGGGAGGAAATCAAGCACAGAACCATCCAGGGAGGATCAAACATTATCAAGCTCCGCGGCCGTTCATCTTTCCAGAGCCCTGCTTACCAGTCAGTCAAGATGATTGAGGCTGCTATGGGCGGTGCTGAGTTCAATTGGCCTGCAGGCTGCTACGTAAACTGCGACAAGTGCGGTTTCAAGAACGTGATGATGGCTATGCCTACAGTTATCAACGCTGAGGGTGTAAGCTTCTGCGCTCCTGCCGGAACAGATGAGGAGATGGCAGCTCTTAAGGCTTCTTACGAGCACCTCTGCAAGATGCGTGACGAGATTATCAGTCTCGGTATCATCCCTGCAGTTGAGGACTGGTCAAAGGAGAACCCTAACCTGTAGTCCTCAGGTACACATCAATAGAATGAAGGCGACTGATAAGCAATTATCGGTCGCTTTTTTAGTTCAATTCAGAAGAAGCAGGAAGACAGTCGCGTGAGCTCCGCGAAAGCAGATACAGACTTCGCTCCCGTGATATCATTACTTCGGTCTGAGCCAAGGCAGAGGATTCTGCGGACCCTTCGAGGACCAAAGCTGGAAATGAAGCTGGGTTACTCCGGCTATAGGTTCCACGGTTCCGAGTACCTGACCTGTCTTGACCTTGTCACCGGCCTTGACTGAAACTGAACCGAGTTTGCAATAGAAGGTAAACCAGTCGCCGTGCTGAACAAGGACACATTTGTTGTATCCTGGCTGGACTATCACGTTCTTCACTACACCCTCAAATACGGCCTTTACAGGGGTACCATCAGAAACAGCTATAGAGATACCATCGCTATCTGGCAGCTTAAGTTGCTTGTACACAGGGTGATAGTGAACACCAAAAGTCTCCACCACCGGTCCTTCCACCGGCCAAGGAAGCTTGCCCTTATTAGACGAAAACTCCTTTCCGAGCGCGTAATCCACAGGAGTGCTTTTCGCAGAGCTGTTTTTCTTTTCCTTGGTAACGCCCTTCATCGTCTCGGCAATAATGCGGGCTATTTCCTTGTTCAGAGCCTCAACTTCCTTTTTCTTGGAAGCCAATTGTTTCTGATATTGATTCTTTTCCTTCTGAAGCCGGTTTATCGTAGTCTTGGAAGATGCCTCTTCCTTGGAGAGCTTCTGCATCTCCACTACCCTCTCGGCACGCAGAGACTCAGCTTCCTCTTTCATTCCCAACAAGGCGGCCCTTTCCGTTTCAAGTTCGGCCTTGGACTCCTTGATCTTTTTACCCTGAGTATTCATCTCCCGGGACAGATTCTTCAAAAAGGAATAGCGTCTCATTCCCTGCCCCAGATTGTCACTGGCGACAATATACATATACCAGAGCTTCGGGTCGCGATTCTTGTACGCACTCTTGACCAGCCGGTTGTAATAGAAGCTCATCGTATCCAGACGCAGCTGAAGGCTGTCAATGTGTTTCTGCTTCCTTCCTATCTCGGAATTCAGTTCTTTTATTCTGGCGTCGCTTTCAGCAATCAAGCTCTTTCGGAGGGCAATCTTCTCCTGAATGAGATTCAGCTGATTGAGAGCATTGGCGTTTTTGGTATCGGACGCACGTATCTGACTGTCGAGTATCTCAATCTCCCTTACAAGGCGGGCCTTCCTGTCCTCTTGCGCCTTCGTATTCTGGGCAATGGCCGTGAAGGCAGCGGCCAGGAACATTGCCAATCCCAGGACAAGAGTCAAATATGTGCGGCGGAACGTCATTTCTTCTTTATGGCTTTCATTCTCGACTCGACCTTGGCATCAAGATTCGGGATTTCATTGTCACTGTTCTGTTTCTTGGCCATATCCCAATAAACCCGTGCCAATTCATACTCTCCCAGGGCATAGAGCACCTCGGCATAGTGATCGAGGACAGTCACGCTTTCCTTGCCCCCATAAATCATCGCCTGTTTGAAGAAAGGCTTTGCCTCCAAATCCTTTCCCTGCAAATGGAGTATCCATGCAAAGGTGTCAAGATAGGTGGAGTTGTCAGGTTCCTTTTCTATGGTGATGCGGCTCATTTCGTAGGCCTTCTTCAGTTTCTTGCCACTGAGGCTAAGATAGTAGGCATAGTTGTTCAGGACGGGAGCATATTCGGGGTCTATTTTCAGAGCCTTATCGTAAGCCCTGTATGCAAGCTTCTCCTCCCCAAGCATATGATATATGTCCCCTATTGCAGAATATGCCTCCAAGTGCACCTGCTTGTCCTTAGGGAAGGCTTCCATCATTTTTTCATTATCCTTGATTACCGCGAAGAAATCCTTCAGCTGGTAATCTGCGAAGGACTTGAGACTGAGGAAAGCCGCTTCTTTCGGAAAGCGTGCGAAGGCGTTTTCACAGGCAGCGCTCAATTGCTCCCATTCCTCACTTACATTCAGGGCCTCAACATAGAGGGCTACCGCATCGTAATCATCGGGATACAGCTCTGCATTGGCCTTGAAAAGTTCATTGCCCCTATCACTGCGGTCGGAACGGAAATAATAGATCGCAGCTGTTTTCAACATTGCCGAATCCTTCGGACATTGCGCCAGACCTGTCTCATAGAGCGAATCCAGCTGGAGCATATACTCGGTGGCGAAACGGCCGTCCATCCTCTGAGTGAGGTTTGACATATAGCTTGTCTTGACCATGGGAACGATATCAGGAGACTTGAGGAATACGTCAAGCGTGCCGAAAAATTCGTCATAGGAACCGATAAAACGGTAGGTATCAGCCTTTCCAAGCAGAGCCGGCACATAGGACGGATCAAGAGTCAGGGCTTCATTATAGTAATCAAGGGCCAGGCTGTCCCTATCTTCCGAAAGCATTGCATCACCCAAACGCGACAGAACGGTCGGAGAAGGATAGCCCTCCTCATTGAACTCATTGAGTACACGGATGGCCTCATCCCACTTGCTCATATGCATCAATATGTCATAGCGGGCCAAAACCGTCGTTTCGTCGCGGCCGGCCATCTTTTCTATCTCGTCAAGGGTGGCAATGGTCTTGTCGAAGTCACCGGTCTGCGCGTAGAGATTCACCAGATTGTAGTACAATTCCAGCTTTTTCGGGTAATCCCTGATCAGGGCCTCATATAGCTCTATGGTTTTATCCGAGCGTCCGCTCAACATATAAAGGGTCGCGAGCCTGTCCTTGTACCAATAATTGTCCGGAGCAAGCTTGATCGCTTCGAGGAATTCTTTCTCTGCATCCTCCAACTTATTCAGCCTCAGGTCACAAAGAGCCGCATAGTAATAGGCGGCATCATTGCCCGGATCCCCGGAAAGGACGGTGGAAAGTATGGCTCTGGACTCCTGGATTTGTCCGTCATTATAGAGCTGTACGGCATCGATAAGGAAAGACTCCGCGGCTTTTTTCAGCTTTTGAGCATTTGCATTCTGCAAAGGCAGGCAGAGGATGAGGGACAATATGGCAATGCAGTATTTGAATTTCATTTCAATCGCTTTTGAGTATAAGCAGCTAGGACTGCAAAAATAGTACATTTCGGATTGGGATTGATGTATGAATAGCAACTTTTTGACTATTTTCGCAAGTGAGTTGTAAAAAATCAGGATACGATGCAACATTTATTAGGAAAGTTGCATCTTAAATCACAGGAAACGGATTGCAACCAATTGGAAAAACACATTGTGACAAGTCCTGAGGAGCAGAGACTTATAGATGGGTGCAGGAAGGGCGACAGGAAGTCACAGAAGGAACTGTATGACCGCTTCGCTCCAAAGATGATGGCCGTATGCCTTCGCTATATGGGCGATAGTGAACTTGCTGCAGATACACTGCAGGACGGATTCGTCACTGTTTTTTCCAAATTGGACTCTTTCTCGGGGGAAGGTTCCTTCGAGGGATGGATCCGAAGGGTCTTTGTCAATACTGCTCTGATGAGTCTTAGGAAGAATGATGTCCTGAAAGAAAGTGATGACCTGGAGACCGCTTGGGGTCTCGCAAGCGAAAGTACTACTGCCTTACAGGACCTCTCTTACAAGGAGCTGATCAGGATTATAGCCGAACTCCCACCGGGTTTCAGGACTGTCTTCAATATGTATGTGATTGAAGGATATTCACATAAGGAGATAGGAGAAGTTTTGGGTATTTCGGAAGTCACATCCAGATCCCAGCTTCAAAGGGCACGCAAGCTGTTGCAGGACAAGATTAACAGTAGAAAGATTTAAGATGCAAAAGGACAATTACACAGACTTCGATCTTCAGTTGAGATCAATGCTCCGGGAGGCAGAGGAGGAACTTCCTTCCCTCGCCTGGGAGTCTTTGAGCGCTGAACTCGACCGCAGAGACCGCAGGAAGGTCGTCGCCTTGAGGTGGCGCCGCGCTGCTGCCGGTTTCGCTGCGGCTGCTGCTGTAGTGTCTGCAGTATTCTTCGCCATGGATAGAGGCAAGGCAGGAGATTCCAACAGCCTTCAGCCTATTCTGGCAGAGAATTCCTCTGTTGTAAGCCCTGCATTGCCTGACAATACAACAAGCGAAGAGAGCATAGTCACCATTGAAGAGCAGATTGCCGCCTCTGCGGAAAGGATGCTTGCCGATGTACCTGCCCCTCCAATCAAGGGCAATGCCTTTACCGTTCCGGATGCCGTTATTGCATCGGATATTGTCGCAATTCCTGAAAGCGCTCAGACGCCCGAGGCCCTTGAAATTCCTGATGCGGCAGAGACAGCGGCAGACTCAGGTATTAGCGGAAAAACTGAAAACAGGAAAGAAGAAGAGGAATGGGTGGACCATTTCGCGAGACTCGAGTACGAAGAGAGCCTGTCAAAGCAAAAAAAGCAGGGACTGAGCCTTTATCTTGAGGGCAATGCCGCCTCGAACGAGAAGAATGCAAATGCTGTCAATGGTCCTTTGATGTCAGGTTCGACAGGAGTCAAGAGCGGTATTACAGAAAAAAACGCTTCTACCTACGGAATTCCTCTAAGTTTCGGTCTGGGTGCCAGATTCAACATCAGCGACAGATTTTCCGTCGGTACGGGAATCAACTGGTCACTCCTCTCGAGATCATTCTCGGGAATATACACCGAGATGGATGGTAAGACTGTGGTAAAATCGGTCAACTCCAACATATCCAACGAACTACACTACATAGGAATACCTCTCAACCTGTATTATAACCTTATGTCCGACAGGAATATGAAGCTCTATGTATGGGGTGGAGGAAGTGTTGAAAAAGGCCTTGTAAACAGATACCGCATCTACAGCCAGCCGAAGGACATAATATACAAGGAGGCCGTCAAGGGCGTCCAGTGGTCTGTTATCGGCGGCGTGGGTCTTGAGTTCACTCTCAATGACAGACTCGGTCTGTACTTCGACCCGAGTGCAAGATACTACTTCGACTGCGGGCAGCCGAACAGTATCAGAACGATGAAGCACTATATGATGAACTTTGAAGTCGGATTGAGGTTCAATCTCTAATGTCAGAATAACACAAGCCACTTATAAGATACTTTGTGACACTCGTCCGGTGTGCTGGTGCAATTGAGATTTCATTTCCAACATATCGATTCCATTTATTTCCGCGATATAAGAATTATTTGTATCTTGCGGTCGTAAACAATTAGTGGCGATGGATATGTGTTGGAAAAAGGCAAAGTTTACGACAATTCTGAAAATTCAGCTTGCGTCAACGGTTCTGATGTTGACGGCTGCAGCCTGCGAAAAAAGAGTGGCCGAAAATGCGCGGCCGAAAACGGACTGTTTTCCCGACAGGTATACTTATTCAGCTTACCTGAGGGAGAATGGAGGAGCAGGTGCAGAAGTTAGGGACACCGCAATATTCGTGTCCGGAGTATCGTTCCCCGAAACATATGACTGGCAGAAAGACACGGCCTTTGGCAACTCTGGGGCCGAGCTTGTCCTTTTGAGGGACGGAAAGGAAGTGCTTAGATTGAAATGCGGAGCGGAGGAAGAAATATCCCCGGATGCGGACCAGCATCATCTGGTAAACGGACGGCTTTATACGGAATACCGGAGCAAATCCGAAACGGTGATAAAAAGAGATGGGAAGACCCTGTATTCCTTTATGGGACGCGAACTGCTTTGCGGCCTGATTCTCAGGGGCGATGAAGTCCACACTTTGGGAAGGGAACTTGGCGGAGAAGGCCTTGCCTACAGAGTAAATGGAAAAATCCGTTACCACATTGACAAAGGAAAATTCTTCGACTCAATGACGGGGAATCCTTTCTATCGCAGCGGGGTCCTTTATGAAGACGAGGGGCTGGTCTGCTTCTCCTTCCTTTCGGAGGACGAGGACGGGGAACATTGCATACTGTATAAGGATGGCGAACTGGAGGAGCTGAACATTGCTCCAAAATACAAAGTCCTGGACATCAGGCAAATCGGAGGTAGAATCCATATTCTGGCCAAGGATTCATTAGGCACGGTCCTAATCTGTAACGGTAAAGAGTTTCGCCTAAACGCAAGAGACTATGTAAGTGAAGCTTGCGTTATGGGACCGGTGGACGGGAAAGTATGCGTTTTCGGAACATACAGCAACGGCCTTAGAAAGGTGAAATGCCTGTGGAGCGAAGAAACTGGTTCATCCACTATGGACAAAAGCACACGTATTTTTCCTTCAGATGCGTCTTGTCCAAGTATCAGTACAGTAATAGGAGGATTGATGATTAGGGATGATGGAATAACCCATCTTATTGAAGAAGGGTCTGACTGGTATTTTCCGTCCTTTCTGGTCGGACAAAAATGCGGAAAAAACTTTTACCTGGCGCTGAATCCCTGCTCAAAAGGCAGCCATCCCTTCATTTGGAAAAACGGAGAGAAAACCGGGACTGAAATAAACGGCTTCCTCAGTGCCATAGAGGCAGTGCCGCTTTAATCTTCCCAGACCAATTTGCGGGACAGATCCGGATTTACAGAGATATTCACCTTCAGAGTCTCCTCTGGAATTATTTCCTCTATGTTTTCCGGCCACTCCATAATACACAGGCAGCCACTGTCAATATAGTCATAGAAACCTATGTCCAAAGCCTCTGACACACGGTTTATGCGATAGAAATCGAAGTGGTACATCGGCTCGCCCGTAGCCGTACGATATTCGTTGACTATGGAAAAGGTCGGTGAACTGACTGCATCATCCTCCACACCGAGAACGCGACATATGGCTGTCGTAAAAGTAGTTTTCCCAGAGCCCATAGGAGCATAAAAGGCAATAAGCTTATGATCCCCTATCCGGGAGAGGAATTCCCGGGCTACTGCATCGATGCAGGACAAATCCTTGATGGTCAATTCGTGTTTCATAGCGCAAAGATATGAAAGAAACAGCGAAATTGGCTCTGTCCCCGAGCTCAATTTTTGAATTGGGAGTCCTAATACAGATTCTGCTTGTCCAGAAAGCGGTATGAAGCCGCTTCCACTATATGAGCCGAAGTGATTTCTTCCGCACCCTCCAGATCAGCTATGGTCCTGGCAACTTTGATAATACGATGGAAGGCACGCATTGACAGATGCAGTCTTTCCATTATCTTGTTCAAGGCATTCCTGCACTCAGCCGACAGGGGACAATATTTCTCAATCTGTTTGTTGTCCATTTCAGCATTGGTAAAAATACTGTCTCCGGCGAAACGATGTTTCTGAGCTATCCTGGCTTTCAGTACACGTTCCTGCACTGCTGCACTCGACTCCCCTTTTTTCCTCTCCATCATAGTCTTTGGATCCACAGGATGAAGCCATAGCTGTATATCCATACGGTCCAGAATGGGTCCGGAAAGCTTGGAGAGGTAGCCCATTCTCTGAGCCGGGCTGCAGGTACAGCGGTCTCCTTCACCATAATAACCACAGGGACAAGGATTTGCAGCAGCTATCATCATAAAGGAAGCTGGATATTCGATTTTGTTCCTGAGCCGGGAAACCAGCACCTTCCTATCTTCCAAAGGAGCCCTTAAAGCCTCAATTACAGAGCGGGACATAAGATTGAATTCATCGAGAAAGAGCACGCCGCTTTGGGCCAATGTTACCTCGCCAGGGACAATTCTGTCACCGGAACCCCCGCCTATCATAGCCGGAAGCGAGGCACTATAATGTGGAGCCCTGAAGGGTCTGACACTGATGAGACCCGGACTGCCGGAACCCAGGCCGGCGACAGAATAAATCTTACTTACGACAATGGACTCTTCCTTCGTCATCGGAGGTAATATCGCCGACATCGCCTTTGACAAGGAACTTTTTCCGGCTCCGGGAGACCCGAGCAGAATTACATTATGCATACCTGCGGCCGCTATTTCCAGGCCCCTCTTGGCTCCTTCCTGACCTATGATATCAGCGAAATCCATAAAGCCCTGAGCTTCCTTCTCAAGTGCTTTCTGCCTCTGGCCGGCACGGCGCAAGCGATTCCATTCCAATGTATTCCTGACCTTGAATGTGTTGGCATTGGCATTCCCTGACAATATATCCACGACATCAGTCAGAGTCCTGACCCCATATATGTCTATACCTTCGAGATCAGCTGCTTCCAAGGAAGAGTGCAGGGGGAATATACAGGCAGTATATGCCTTCTGCCTGGCCATGTCGGCGAAAGGAAGAACACCGGGAATATCCCTTACGCTGCCATCCAGGCCGAGTTCACCCATTATTAGAAAATCGCTGAGAGAGGGGAATACGCATTGGCCGGAGGCTGCCAATATACCAATGGCAATGGGAAGATCAAAGCCGCTTCCGCTTTTGTGAATGTCGGCCGGAGCCAGATTGATCACAATCTTTCTTCCGGGTATCTTATAGTCAAGAGCCTGGAGAGCTGTAACAGTGCGCAGCAGGCTTTCCTTTACAGCAGTATCGGCAAGGCCGACAAGATGTATGCCTATTCCCGGGACTATGTCAACCTCGACATTG
>JALEPJ010000030.1 GCA_022766385.1 Rikenellaceae bacterium | reverse complement strand
GCGGTCCGGACAGATAACCGCTCCGGAAGGGTTTGATTATTATCTGATCAAGCTGGATGGGGTCAGCGCTGAAGCCGGATTCAAGGAAACGGAGAACTACGGCCGCCTGGAATACTCATTCTCTGAGCTTGTCAAGAGATGCGGTATCGAGATGACAGACTGTTCACTAATAGAAGAGAATGGCAGAGCCCATTTTCTGACCAAGAGATTCGACCGGGAAAACGGAAGGAAGATTCACATGCAGACTCTCTGCGGCATGGCCCACTATGACTTCAAGCTACAAAGAGGGTACTCCTACGAACAGGCCTTCAATGTCATGAGAAGGCTCCGTCTGCCATATTCCCAGGCTCAGGAAATGTTCCGCCGTGTCGTGTTCAATGTGGTTTTGCGAAATCAGGACGACCACACGAAGAACATCTCATTCCTGATGGACTCAGATGGCCAATGGCGTCTCTCGCCCGCATATGATATAGGATTCGCATATAATCCGGAAGGAGCATGGACAAAGACACACCAGATGTCTGTCAACGGCAAGTTTGACGGCCTGACAAGGAAAGACCTACTGGAATGCGCCGCCATGAACAACATCAAGAACGTGCCGGAAATTATTGATCAGATATGCGAAGTGGCTTCAGGTTGGCCTACATTAGCCAAGGAGTGCGGGGTGCCTCAGACTATGATCGACGCCATTGTGCCGCATCTCCTACTCAAGCTATAGAAAAATGAGAGCCGTCATCGTTCTTGATGACAGCTCTCTTGAGCTGTTACGATCGTAGACCTTCATGCTATTGTGGATCATCGCACGTCCCTGGAGCGGATGAACGTGGGCTGGCCAGCGTGTCTCTTTTTGAGCAGTTTTAGTCCGTCATAAGAGCGATTTCTTGCATCACATATCGGACAAATAATAAAAAATCGGCCTCTCATATACCTGAGAAGCCGATTTTCGTGATCCCGTTGGGATTCGAACCCAAGACCCACAGCTTAGAAGGCTGTTGCTCTATCCAGCTGAGCTACGGAACCATTCCCTCATTTCAGCCTATTGCTGAAACGGACGACAAAGATAGTGAAAAATATTGGTTATCCAATAAAATCACCGGTATTATGCGTTTTTTTTGCTCGAACTGAGCGTCTGAATCAGTACGATAATGCCTATACCTGCAATGCACCAGACAATAGCGGAAGGAAGCTGATAGTTCAGGTTCATGCCCAGGTTCTCAAGTGTTTGCAGCGCTGTTTCTGGAGCATCTGTCTCTATTCCTGAACGCAGAAGCTGAGCATTGGCCACTGAATTGATATCAGCCCAAGGCCATACCTTGACCAAAGAACCGATTACAAAGCCTACCAGAACCAGCATGGTCTGGCGCTCGTATTTTGAAAGCAGCCAGCCAAGGAACTTGGCAAAAGCCAGAATGCCCACACAGCATCCAAGTGCGAATACAACGAGAACTGGAATGTTCAACTCGCTTACTGCAGACATTATGTAGTCATATTTACCGAAGATGACCAGAATGAAACTACCTGATATTCCGGGAAGTATCATTGTGCAGATGGCAATTGCACCGCAGATGAAGATGAACCAGAGATCTTCCGGGGTCGAGGTAGGTGAGAGGGTGCATACGAGCAGTCCCATAACGGCCCCAGCGAGGGCGATGAAAACGTCTTTCAGTTTCCAAGCCTTTATGTCCTTGAGCATATAGTAAGCCGAGGCAAGGATGAGGCCGAAGAAAAGAGCCCATATCTGAATGGGATGGAAGGCCAGTTCATATTCCATAAGCTTCGCCAGTGTAAAAACGCTGGCAATGACTCCAATCAACAGGGAGAGAAGAAAAGCTCCGTGTGCTTCCTCCCAGAATCCCTTGAACTCGCCCTTGAAAAGTCTCTTCCATAAAGAAAACTTCATAAGTGAATTGAGGGATTCAATCAATTCTTCGTATATGCCTGATATCAGTGCAATAGTTCCACCCGAGACACCTGGGACCACATTGGCGGCTCCCATAAAGAAGCCTTTTATCGCAACGATGATTTTGTTTACTGCGCTCATTATTTACTTGATTTTCTGAAGTAATTCCTTCATTCTTAGGAAGATATCATATTCCGGGGTGGGAACGCCGTCTTCACTCTCAGTCCCTGAGAACACCATGTCGAATACTCCTCCCGGGAGCTGCTTCCTGCCTATCTTGAAGCCTGCCTCACAGCACTTTGCCATATATTCGATAGGAAAGTCATCCTTATTGACTAAGGAAATGAACAAGTCGGGTTTCTGCTCGAGCATCAGACTTATCTTTTCCTGCGATGGCCTGCCGTAAAAATTCAGGTCTTTTCGGAGTATGGTAGTATTGATGCTGGTAATAAGCCTTTCTGTATCGCTGAGCTTTCGGAAATCAAAGAAGAATATATCCCCTTTAATCCCGTTTTCGCGATAGAATGACAGTATTTCGTTTTTGCAGGAACTGAATGATGAATCCTCAACGTCAATGAAAGCCACTGCCGACTTGATGCTCTCCAGCGGCTTTATGCTTGTCTCTATCTTCGACTCGTTCTTCTTGAGACTGCGTTTTCTGAAAAAATCTATGATGAACATATTCGGTACAATCTTATAGCTCAGCTCCATTCGCCCTGAGCAGCTCACGGATCTCCTGTTTAGCCTCTTTCCACCTTGGTATGTCAATCTTCGATCCAATGACTTCAACGACTTTTGCAGCAATTATTGAACCAACTTCGCCGCATAGCTTAATCGGCATTCCGAGCGAGTGCGCATAGAGGAAGCCTGCAGCATAGGTATCACCGGCTCCCGTTGCGTCAATGGCTTTCGCCGGCCATGCAGGAATCTGATGGAATTCGTCGCCGCACTTGACCATTGAGCCTGTCTTTCCCGTTTTCACCACTGCTATTTGGCAATGTTTTCCAATCTCGTCCAATGCCTCGCGAGGTTCTCTGCCCGTGAATGCCTTCGCCTCGGTCTCGTTTGCAAACACTATATCCACGTACTTGTCCACAATATCGTGCAGGAAGGCATTGTTAGATTCTACCACATTATAGGAAGCCATATCGATGGAAATGAGACATCCTGCTTCGTGAGCCATTTCTACTGCCTTGCGTATAAGAGATTGATTCTGAACAAGATAACCTTCAATATGGAAGTAGTCATATCCCTTGAAATACTCTTCTTTGAGGTCATCAGGACCGAGTTCCATGGCAGCTCCCATATAATCGGCAAAGGTCCTCTCGGCATTGCTTCCGGTTATGAGCACCATTGCCCTGCCAGAAATGTCCTTGCCTTTCAGCAGCATAGTCTTTACACCGTACTGTTCCTGATCGCTCTGGAACAGAGCGCCTACTTCGTCATTGCCAATCTTTCCGATGAAGCAGGATGGCATTCCGAAGATGGCAGCGCAGGAGATGGTGTTGGCGGCTGAACCGCCCGCGACATATTGGAGTCCGTACTCCTTGAGGCTGTCGAAGATTTTGTTGCAGGTCTCCTTGTCCACCCATTGCATACTTCCTTTAGGAAGATGAAAGCGTTTAAGGAAAGAATCGTCAGGAAGAACAGCAAGAATGTCAGTCAGGGCATTGCCAATACCGAGTATCGATTTCATAAGTTCGGGTTTTTCACGTAAAAAACAAAGTTAGTCATATTTTAGTGGATTTTGGCTTTTTTGCAGTAAATTTGTGGTTCACAATTCAAAGGGAATTCGGTTTGGCGTCTGTAAAAAAGATTTTGAAGTACTCTGCTTCGGCAGCCCTCGCAATCATACTCCTCTACTTCTCGTTCAGAGGTGTGGATTGGAACGAATTCTGGAAAGTGCTCACAAACTGCCATTGGGGTTTCGTCCTTCTGGCAATGGCGCTTGGAGCCGCAGGCTTCTTGATCAGGGCTTTCAGGTGGCAATTGCTCATCAGACCCATTGACCGCAGCACGCCGGTGCTCTCCTGCTATGACGCTTTTACCATAGGCAAGATGGCCGATTTCGTATTGCCCCATATCGGTGAATTTGTCCGTTGCGGCTATCTCAGCAGCCGGAAGCGAAGCTATGACAAGGTCCTCGGCACGGTTGTGCTTGAGCGTTCCTGGGATCTTCTGACGCTTGCTGCCCTAATACTGGCGCTGCTGCTATTCAAGAGAGAAAAATTCGCGTCATTCTTCGTGGAGCGCATCCTTGGTCCTTTGACCGCCGGTCTGAATCTCAGTGTTTGGTGGATTGCCGCCATTGCCCTTGCGGCAATTGTCGCTCTCGCGGCCGTTGTCATTGCCCTGAAGAAACGCAGTCGCCTCTGCTCGAAGATCTGCTCTTTCGTAAAGGGCCTTTTCCAAGGCGCCAGCAGCTGTCTGAAGATGGAAGGCAAGTGGCTTTTCCTCCTGTACACCGTCCTGCTATGGCTTTCCTTCCTGATGATGAGCCTGTTCATTATCAAGGCCTTGCCTCAGGATTACGGGCTCACACCTGTCGATGCCCTGTTCATAATGCTGGTGGGAAGCATTGCGGGAATTGTGCCTGTACCAGGCGGTTTCGGAGCCTTTCATTATCTTGTGGCAATAGCGCTTCAGACCCTTTACGGGATTCCTTTCGAGATGGGAATCATCTTCGCCACTCTTTCGCACGAATCTCAGGTCCTGACGACCATTGCTACGGGTACTGTATCTTACGTCCACCACTTGCTGCTCCGGGAGCGAGTTGAGGACAATGTTCAGGAACCCCAGCCTCAAACCAGTAGCGATAATCAAAGACTATAATACTTAATGCAATGATAATCAGCGGAAAAGAACTTGCAAACAAACTGAAAAGCCAGATGGCTGAATTCGTGGCGACCCTGCCTGAAAAGTACGGTCGTGTCCCTCATCTGGTTGTGATTCTGGTTGGAGATGATCCCGCCAGCCAAACCTATGTAAAAAACAAGGGCCTTGCAGCCGAAAGAATCGGAATGAAGAGCAGCACAATAAGGCTTGCTGCCTCGACTACAGAAGAGGAACTGCTTGCCCTGATTGCCTCTCTTAATGAAGATGATACTGTGGATGGTATTCTGGTTCAACTTCCTGTACCAAAACATATCAGTGAACAGAAAGTGCTTGATGCCATAGACAAGTCAAAGGACGTTGACGGTTTTCATCCGATGAATATGGCTGAACTCTGGAGGCATAAGTACGCACTCGTTTCGGACAATGACTCTTATGATGAAATGTCAGCCTTCACTCTTCCGTGCACACCTAAGGGCTGCATCAAGATGCTGAAAGCAGCCGGAGTGGAGCTCCAAGGCAAGCATGCAGTTGTCCTCGGCCGCAGCAATATAGTCGGACTTCCTATGTCGAAACTCCTGCTCAATGAAAACGCGACAGTAACAATCTGCCACAGCGGCACAAGGAATCTCGCAGCAATCACCCGCAGCGCCGACATTATCATTGCCGCAATAGGCAAGCCTAAATTCCTTACCTCCGATATGGTTTCCCCTGGAGCTGTTGTCATTGACGTCGGCATCAATCGGGATGAGGAAGGAAAGCTTTGCGGAGACGTGGACTTCGCTTCGGTGGAGCCGCTCTGCTCAGTGATTTCCCCTGTGCCAGGAGGTGTGGGACCAATGACCATCACCTGCTTGATGGAGAACACCATAGAGGCCTTCCTCCGCAGAATGGCACATTGACAAGCTTTGGTCAGTGCTCGCTCCCTATCCAATTATTTGAGTATCAGTTCCACAGGACAATGATCCGACCCTAAAACCTCGTTGAGTATATCGCTGGAGGCAATGCGCTCCCGAAGCGAATCTGATACGAGGAAGTAGTCAATACGCCAACCGACGTTCCTTTCCCTGGCCCTCATTCTGTATGACCACCAGGAATATTTCTCCTCGTTCGGATGCTGATATCTCCAACTGTCGATGAAGCCGGCGCCAAGGAGCTCACTCATTTTGCCCCTCTCTTCGTCGGTGAATCCTGCACTCATATGGTTGGTGGAAGGATTTTTCAAGTCAATTTCTTCGTGGGCCACGTTCATGTCGCCGCAGACTATCACACCCTTTTTCCGGGCAAGTCCGCATAGATATGAACGGAAGGCATCTTCCCAGCTCATACGGTATTCAAGTCTTCTTAAACCGTCCTGTGAGTTAGGAACATATACATTTACCAGATAGAAATCCTCCATCTCCAGCGTAATGACACGGCCTTCGCTGTCGTGCTCGACTATGCCTATTCCATAACTGACTGACAGGGGCGTATGTCTGGTATAAATTACTGTTCCTGAATATCCTTTTTTTTCCGCGTAGTTCCAGTACGACTCGTAGCCCAGGAATTCAAGGTCTATTTGACCTGCCTGAAGCTTTGTTTCCTGCAGACATACAAAGTCTGCATCCATATCTGTGAAAATGTCGGCAAAGCCCTTTCCTGCGACAGCGCGCAGTCCATTGACGTTCCAGCTGATCAGCTTCATAATCCTATTCCAAAGTCCATTCAACTCCGTCCTTTGTATCCTTGACCTTGATGCCGAGTGCGGTCAGGTGATCGCGTATTCTGTCGCTGGTAGTCCAGTCCTTGTTCTGTTTTGCAGTGGCACGTGCCTCGAGTACCATATCCATCAGACCAGAGATGGCCTTCATTGACTTTTCGCTTTCGTTTTCATCGTCTTTAAGGCCGAGCACACCGAAGACAATGTCATTGAAGAGCTGCACGAGGGTGTTGATATCCCCCTCAGAGAGCTTCAATTTCTTGTCCTTGGCGGTATTGATGATGCGTATTGCGTCAAAGATATGGGACAGCGCAGTCGGAGTGTTCAGGTCGTCGCAGAGGGAATCATAGACGCCTTCGAAGATTGCCTTGATTTCTGGATTTGTTGCAGGGCAGCTGTCCGGTGCGATACCAGGGGTGTATTCTCCGTAGGCCAGGACTTGAGGCTTGCAGCCTGCCATTGAGAAAAGGTCCTTGGCTCCCTGCAATACCCTCTTGAGTCCCTTCTCTGCTGCCTGAAGCGCTTCATTTGAAAAGTCAAGGGTGCCCCTGTAGTGGGCCTGGAGTATGAAGAACCTTACAGTCATTGGCGTGTAGGCCTGCTCGAGCTTCGGGTGCTGTCCTGAGAAGAGCTCGGGAAGGGTGATGAAATTGCCAAGTGACTTGCCCATTTTCTGGCCGTTGATGGTAATCATATTGTTGTGGACCCAGTAATGGACTCCCTGGGTTCCCCGGCAGGCGACATTCTGCGCTATTTCGCATTCGTGGTGAGGGAACATAAGGTCCATTCCGCCTCCGTGGATGTCAAATTCGTTTCCGAGATATTTCTCGCCCATCACAGAGCATTCCAAATGCCAGCCTGGGAAGCCTTCTCCCCAAGGTGATGGCCAGCGCATAATATGCTGTGGTTCAGCTTTTTTCCAAATGGCAAAATCGTATGGGGCCCTCTTGTCGCTCTGACCGTCAAGCTCTCTTGTTCCTTCGAGTGTATCATCAAGGCTGCGGCCTGAAAGTATGCCGTAGTGGTGGTCCTTATTGTATTTCTGAACGTCGAAATAAACTGAGCCATTGCTCTCATAGGCATACCCGCTGTCAAGTATAGCCTTAACCGCCTCAATCTGCTCCACAATATGGCCTGAAGCCCTTGGCTCTATGGATGGCGGGGCAACGTTCAACTGGCGCATAGCCTCGTGGTAGCGCAGGGTGTAGGTCTGTACGACCTCCATAGGTTCAATCTGCTCGAGACGTGCTTTCTTCGCTATCTTGTCCTCTCCTTCATCAGCATCGTGCTCGAGATGGCCGACGTCAGTAATATTCCTGACATAGCGTACCTTGTAACCCAGATGGCGGAACAGTTTGTTGAGGACGTCATAGCTTACACCCGGACGTGCATGACCGAGATGTGCATCACCGTAAACGGTAGGACCGCAAACGTAGATGCCTACGCGCCCAGGATTGATTGGAACGAAAAGTTCCTTCTGACGTGAGAGTGTATTGGTAAGTTTTACTGGTCTCATATTTTCTTCATTGAATTCGCTAATTTACACATTTTGAGTCATATTCCCTTGAGATGCCTGGAAAATAATACTATATCGACTCCTTGCGGATTTGCCCGTCATTTGTGAACAATCTATAAAAGAAAAGGCCGACCAGATAAGTCAGCCTCTTCTTCAAATATTTTCAATGACCATTAGAGATCGTTGAGTTCCTGTGCAATTTCATCCTTGCGTCCGACAATGATGTCGTTGTAGTCCGAAAGACCTGTTCCTGCAGGGATGAGATGACCGCAGATGACGTTCTCCTTCAGACCCTCGAGCTTGTCAACCCTTGCTCTGATAGCTGCCTCCGAGAGAACCTTGGTGGTCTCCTGGAATGATGCAGCAGAGATGAAGCTGTTGGTTCTGAGGGCAGCTCTGGTAATACCCTGGAGCACGAGCTTGCCTGTAGCAGGCATAGCCTCACGGCAAACCATCATCTTCTGACCCTGTCTTTCGAGTGATGAGTTTTCATTTCTCATCTCACGGGCATCGATAATCTGGCCGGCCTCGTACTTGCTTGAGTCTCCAGCATCTGTGATGTACCACTTGCCGTAGATAGCGTCATTGGTATCCATAAAGTTCCACTTGTCAACGAGCTCCTCAGGAAGGAATTCGGTATCTCCAGGATGGGTGATCTCTACCTTCCTCATCATTTGGCGAACGATGATTTCGAAGTGCTTGTCGTTGATCTTTACACCCTGAAGTCTGTAGACTGCCTGAACCTCGTTAACAATGTACTCCTGTGCCTTTACCGGGCCGAGGATATTGAGGATATCTGTAGGTGAAATACCACCGTCTGAAAGTCTGCTTCCTGCCTTTACATAGTCGTTCTCCTGAACGAGTATCTGCTTGGTAAGAGGCACGAGGTAGTGTTTTTCAACACCTGACTTGCTTCTGACGATAATCTCACGGTTACCTCTCTTGACCTTGCCCATAATTACCTCACCGTTGATTTCAGAGATGATAGCAGGGCTTGAAGGAGTGCGAGCCTCGAAGAGTTCGGTTACTCGAGGGAGACCTCCGGTAATATCGGATGCCTTGCCGACAGCACGAGGAATCTTGATGAGTATGTCACCGACCTTCACTGCACTGCCGTCCTCAGCCATAACGTGAGCACCAACAGGAAGGTTGTAAGTCTTGATGGTCTCTCCGTTCTCGTCAAGGATGGCGATTGCAGGGTTCTTGCTCTTATCGCGGGACTCGATGATGACCTTGTCTCTGTTGATTGAGTACTCATCAGCCACTTCCTCACGGTAGGTAACGCCATCAATCATGTTCTCGAAGCGTGCAGTACCTGCGTGCTCGATGATGGTGATAGCATTGTATGCGTCCCATTCGCAGATTCTATCACCCTTCACGACGCTTTCTCCGTCGTTCTTGAAAAGGATTGAACCGTAAGGGATGTCATACTGTGAGTAAGTGATGTCAGTATTCTCGTCCACGATGCGGAGCTCTGTGGTACGGCTTACGACTACCTGTGAAACTTCACCGTTCTCGTCCACTCTCTCAATGGTCCTGAGCTCGCTGTACTCGAGCTTACCATTGTACTTAGAAGTAATTGAGTTGTCAGCTGCCTCACCTCCTGCGATACCACCGGCGTGGAAGGTACGGAGGGTAAGCTGGGTACCAGGTTCACCGATAGATTGTGCGGCAATGACACCGACAACCTCTCCCTTCTCGACCATTCTGGTATTGGCAAGATTGCGTCCGTAGCACTTCGCGCAGACTCCCTTGCGTGATTCGCAGGTGAGCACTGAACGGATTTCAACCTGCTCGATAGGGAGCGAGTCAATGAGATTGGCCTCTTTCTCTCTGATTTCGTTGCCGGAAGCGATGATGAGCTCGCCGGTGATAGGGTTGAAGATATCGTGAACGGAAGTACGTCCGAGGATTCTCTCACCGAGTGATTCTACTACGTCGTCCTTGCTCTTGATAGCTGTAGCAATAAGACCTCTGAGTGTACCGCAGTCCACCTCATTGATAATCACATCGTGTGATACGTCAACGAGTCGGCGGGTAAGGTAACCTGCATCCGCAGTCTTGAGTGCGGTATCGGCAAGACCCTTTCTCGCTCCGTGGGTACCGATGAAGTACTCGAGCACTGTCATACCTTCCTTAAGGTTGCTGATGACAGGATTCTCGATAATCTCAGCACCGGCGCCTCCGGATTTCTGAGGCTTAGCCATCAAACCACGCATACCGCAGAGCTGCTTGATCTGCTGAACGGAACCGCGGGCACCTGAGTCAAGCATCATATATACAGGGTTGAAGCCCTGTTGGTCGGCTGAAATCTGATCCTGGACTACCTTCTGCAACTTGTTGTCAATAGAAGTCCAGAGGTCGATGACCTTATTGTAACGCTCGCTGTTGGTGATGAAACCCATAGCGAAGTTGTTCTTGATATCCTCTACCTGTCTGTATCCATCCTGGATAAGCTGTGCTTTCTCCTTAGGAACGAGTACGTCTCCGAGGTTGAATGAGATACCTGCACGGAATGCCTGATAGTAACCGAGGTTCTTGATGTCATCGAGGAACTTGGCAGTGCGTGTGACACCGGTATTCTTGATGACATCGGTAATGATGGTTCTGAGGGCCTTCTTTCCGAGCACCTTGTTTACGTATGGAACCTCATCCGGAACATACTCATTGACAATGATACGTCCTGCAGTGGTCTGTACCATATGAGTGCCCTTTGAAGGGTCCATCTTGTCAACTGGAAGCCTTACCTCTACGAGAGCGTGCATATCGATGACTTTCTCGTTGTAGGCGATGATGACCTCCTCAGGTCCATAGAATTTCATTCCGCTTCCCTTGGCTCCCGGTCTCTCCTTGGTTACGTAGTAGAGTCCGAGCACCATATCCTGTGAAGGTACGGTGATAGGAGCGCCGTTGGCAGGGTTGAGAATATTGTGTGAGCCCAGCATAAGGAGCTGAGCCTCCATTATTGCTGCATTGCCGAGTGGGAGATGGACAGCCATCTGGTCACCATCGAAGTCGGCGTTGAAGGCCGTACAAGCGAGAGGGTGGAGCTGGATAGCCTTTCCTTCTATCATCCTTGGCTGGAAGGCCTGGATACCGAGTCTGTGGAGGGTAGGTGCACGGTTGAGAAGAACCGGATGTCCCTTCATCACATTCTCGAGGATGTCCCAGATAACAGGATCCTTGCGGTCCACAATCTTCTTGGCTGACTTGACTGTCTTTACGATTCCTCTCTCAATCAATTTCCTGATGATGAAAGGTTTGTAGAGTTCAGCTGCCATAAGCTTAGGAAGACCGCACTCGTGCATATTGAGTTCAGGTCCTACGACGATAACCGAACGTGCCGAGTAGTCAACACGCTTACCGAGAAGGTTCTGACGGAAACGTCCCTGCTTACCCTTCAAGCTGTCTGAGAGTGATTTGAGAGCCCTGTTGGACTCGCTCTTCACTGCCGAAGACTTCTTTGAGTTGTCAAAGAGAGAATCCACAGCCTCCTGAAGCATACGCTTCTCGTTTCTAAGAATAACCTCCGGAGCGTTGATCTCCATGAGCTTCTTAAGACGGTTGTTTCTGATGATAACCCTTCTGTAAAGGTCGTTGAGGTCAGAAGTCGCGAAACGGCCTCCATCAAGCGGAACGAGAGGGCGGAGATCAGGTGGGATGACAGGAATTACATTCATAATCATCCACTCAGGACGGTTTATGTTCTTTGACTCCTGGAACCACTTTACAACGGAGAGTCTCTTGAGTATCTCGGCTTTTCTCTGCTGCGATGACTCGGACTTCATTCTGTCGCGGAGTTCCTTTCCAAGCGCATCCACATCAATCTCCTTGAGAAGGTCATAGATACCCTCAGCACCCATCTTGGCAATGAACTTGTTAGGATCACTGTCAGGCAGGTTGTTGTTATCAGGCAGGTTTGCAAGCTCGTCAATGTATTCGCCCTCGGTGAGGAGTTCGAGTTTAGGATAATTCTGGCTCGCACCCTGCTGGAGCACGATGTACTTTTCGTAGTAAATTACAGACTCAAGTTTCTTTGCAGGAATTCCGAGCAATGCGGAAATCTTGTTTGGAGCTGACTTGAAATACCAGATATGAGCAACAGGGACAGTGAGGGTGATATGACCCATCCTCTCTCTGCGGACCTTCTTTTCAGTTACCTCGACCTTACACCTGTCGCAGACGATTCCACGATAGCGGATTCTCTTGTACTTTCCGCAGTAGCATTCGTAATCCTTGGTAGGACCGAAGATCTTCTCACAGAAAAGACCGTCCCTTTCCGGCTTGTAGGTTCTGTAGTTGACTGTCTCAGGCTTCAGAACCTCTCCGCGGGATCTTTCGGTGATATCCTCAGGAGAAGCCAGCGAGATGCTGATTCTCTGGAAATTGCTCTTGACTTTGTTTTCTTTTGTATTGAAAGTAGGCATATTTCTTATCGTTCAAACTGTCTGTTATTAATCCAATGTAACCTTGAGTCCGAGACCTCTGAGCTCGTGGAGCAATACGTTGAGCGACTCAGGTACGCCCGGCGTAGGCATAGGGTCACCCTTGACGATGGCTTCGTAGGTCTTTGAACGTCCTGTGACATCATCAGACTTGACTGTAAGGATTTCCTGAAGTATATTGGCTGCACCGAATGCCTCCAGTGCCCAAACCTCCATTTCTCCGAAACGCTGTCCTCCGAACTGAGCCTTACCTCCGAGAGGCTGCTGAGTGATGAGAGAGTATGGACCGATGCTTCTTGCGTGCATCTTGTCATCAACCATATGACCGAGCTTAATCATATAGATGATACCTACGGTAGCAGGCTGATCAAACAGGTCACCGGTGCCTCCGTCGCGGAGATATGACTTTCCATACATAGGAACTCCGGCCTTTTCGGTAAGCTGGCAAATCTCATCAAGGCTTGCACCGTCGAAGATAGGGGTACTGAACTTGAGACCAAGTTCCTTGCCGGCCCATCCGAGTACAGTCTCGTAAATCTGTCCAAGGTTCATACGTGAAGGCACACCGAGAGGGTTGAGCACGATATCGACAGGTGTACCGTCGTTAAGGAACGGCATATCCTCCTGTCTTACAATCTTTGCGACTATACCCTTGTTACCGTGACGACCCGCCATCTTGTCACCGACAGTGATTTTTCTCTTCTTGGCAATGTATACCTTCGCGAGCTGCATCACACCGTTCTGGAGTTCGTCACCGACCTTGATCATATCCATCTCCCTCTTGCACTTGGCTGCTGCTGTCTTCTGTGTGAGGCAGTAGTTGTTGATGAGGTCGCGAATGAGGATATTGGTCTCCTTGTCGGTAGTCCACTTGTTCGAGTTGATATTGTTATAATCAATGCTCTTGAGAAGCTCTGCGGTGTACTTCTTGTCCTTCTCGATAATCTCGACACCGTAAAGGTCGCTTACTCCGGCGCTCTTCTTGTTCTTTGTGAGAACGGTCAGCTTCTGGATGAACTCTGAGCGGAGTTTCTCGTATGCCATATCGTAGAGCTCCTGCTTCTTGTCGAGCTTTGCCTTCTGCTCTGCCTTGGAAGCGCTGGCCTTTCTGCCGCTTTCCTTGGCAAGCTTAGCATAAAGAGCTGTCTTGACAACGGTACCGCTGAGAGAAGGATTAGCCTTGAGTGAGGCATCCTTAACATCACCGGCCTTGTCACCGAAGATGGCTTTGAGAAGTTTCTCCTCTGGTGACGGATCGCTCTCGCCCTTAGGGGTGATCTTACCGATCATAATGTCACCCGGCTCAATATGAGCTCCTATTCTGACGATACCATTGGAATCGAGATCCTTGGTGGCATCCTCGCTTACGTTAGGAATATCGGATGTAAGCTCCTCAGGACCGCGTTTTGTATCGCGCACCTCAGTGAGGTATTCATCTACGTGGACTGAAGTGAGTATATCCCACTTCACCATCTCTTCTGAAAGGACAATGGCGTCCTCATAGTTGTAACCCTTCCAAGGCATGAACGCAACCATAAGGTTTCTACCGAGGGCAAGCTCTCCGTTCTGGGTAGCGTATCCTTCGGTAAGAACCTGACCTGCCTCTACAATCTGGCCCTTTCTGACGATAGGCTTGAGAGTAATGGTAGTACTCTGGTTGGTCCTTCTGTAAATAGGCATTTTGTAAACGGTCTCCTCCGGTGCGAAGCTGACGAATCTCTCATCGTCGCTACGCTCGTACTTGACGTGGATTTCGTTGGCGTCAACATAAGTGACTTCGCCTCTGCGCTCGGCGATAACCTGAGTCCTTGAGTCAATGCAGACTCTCTCCTCGAGGCCTGTACCTACGATAGGGGATTCAGGTGCAAGGAGAGGCACAGCCTGTCTCATCATGTTCGCACCCATCAATGCACGGTGCGCATCATCGTGCTCAAGGAAAGGAATGAGTGAAGCTGCGACTGATGCCATCTGGTTAGGGGCAACGTCCATATAGTCAACCTCTTCCTTGGTAACAACAGGGAAGTCGGCCTCGAGACGGCACTGGATTCTGTCATCCTCGATAACGCCGTCATCACTCATCTTTACATTGGCAAGAGAGACGTATTTGTCCTCTTCCTCTTCAGCGCTCATAAAGTGCCATCCTTCATCTGAAAGATTGACGACACCGTTCTTAACCTCACGGTATGGAGTCTCAATGAATCCAAGCTCGTTAATCTTCGCGTAAACGCAAAGAGAAGAGATAAGACCGATGTTAGGTCCTTCAGGAGACTCGATAGGGCAGAGGCGTCCGTAATGGGTATAGTGCACGTCTCGAACCTCGAAACCTGCTCTGTCTCGGCTCAATCCGCCAGGACCGAGAGCTGAAAGTCTTCTCTTGTGTGTCACCTCGGCCAGAGGATTGGTCTGGTCCATGAACTGTGACAGCTGGCTTGTACCGAAGAATGAATTGATGACAGACGAAAGGGTCTTCGCATTGATAAGGTCAATAGGATTGAACTGCTCGCTGTCTCTCACGTTCATTCTTTCGCGTATGGTTCTCGCCATTCTTGAAAGACCCACACTGAACTGGTTTGCAAGCTGTTCGCCTACAGTGCGCACGCGTCTGTTGCTCAAATGGTCGATATCATCCACCGTAGCCTTCGAATTGATAAGCTGGATGAGGTACTTGATGATATCGATGATATCGTTGTTTGTAAGGACTCTTACATCCTCACCGGTGGTGAGGTTAAGCTTCTTGTTGAGACGATATCTTCCCACATTGCCCAAATCGTATCTCTTCTCGGAGAAGAAGAGCTTCTCGATGACGTCACGTGCGGTGTTCTCATCAGGTGGTTCTGAATTGCGAAGCTGTTTGTAGATATAGCTGACAGCCTCGTATTCGGTATTGGTAGGGTCTTTCTGGAGAGTGTTGAAGATGATGGCGTACTCGTTGGTATTGGCCTCGTCCTTCTGGAGAAGGATGCTCTTTACGTCAGTGCCGAGTATAGCCTCGATCGTCTCATCGTCGAGCACCTGGCCTCTCTCAACGATAGGCTGGGTTCTCTCAATAGGAATGACCTCACCGGTATCCTCATCCTCGAAGTCCTCGACCCAGGTCTTGAGAACCTTGGCAGCGAGAACACGGCCTTCGTTGGCTCTGAGTGACTCTTCGTTCACTTCCACCTCGTCAGCCAGGCCGAAGATGTCGATGATGTCTTTATCGCTGTTGTAACCGATCGCTCTGAGAAGTGTGGTTACAGGTAATTTCTTCTTTCTGTCGATGTATGCATACATGACATTGTTGATGTCAGTAGCGAACTCGATCCATGATCCCTTGAATGGGATAATACGTGCAGAATAGAGTTTTGTACCGTTTGCGTGCATGCTCTGGTCAAAGAACACGCCAGGGGACCTGTGGAGCTGTGATACGATAATGCGCTCGGAACCGTTGATGACAAAAGTTCCGGCAGGTGTCATATACGGAATATTTCCGAGATATACGTCCTGGACGCGTGTATCGAATTCCTCGTGCTCCGGGTCTGTACAAGAAAGGCGGAGTTTAGCCTTTAGAGGAACGCTGTATGTCAGTCCTCTCTCAAGACACTCTTCAATCGAATACTGCGGGGGTTCGATGAAATAATCTATGAACTCCAGCTTGTAATTATTCCTTGTATCTTCGATTGGGAATATTTCCTGGAAGACCTGATAAAGACCTTCGTTCTTACGGTTTTCTGGTGTGGTCTCGAGCTGGAAGAAGTTCTTGAACGACTTCAGCTGAACCTCAAGAAGGTCCGGATAGTCCAGGATTTTTGATGTTGCGAAGTTAACTCGCTTATTATTAGTCTTTATTGACATATTCTGCCTTTGGAAATAAGGAAAAAGTTTATACGACAAAAAGGTTTAGAGCCTGAAACGGCTCTAAACCTGATTTTGTTCCCTAAGCAGGGAAGGGGGCGAAGTTACTTAATCTCAACTTCTGCACCTGCCTCTTCAAGAGTAGCCTTAAGCTGCTCTGCCTCTGCGTTAGATACTTTCTCCTTAAGTGGGGTAGGGCACTTGTCAACAAGCTCCTTAGCCTCCTTAAGACCAAGACCGAGAGCCTCCTTGACAACCTTAATCACACCAAGCTTAGCTGCACCAGCTGACTTGAGGATTACATCGAACTCAGTCTGCTCAGCAGGACCTGCTGCTGCGCCACCGTCTGCAACTACAACTGCTGCAGCTGCTGCAGGCTCGATACCATATTCTTCCTTGAGGATGTTAGCAAGTTCCTGAACATCTTTCACAGTCAAGTTTACCAACTCTTCTGCGAGTGCTTTTACGTCTGCCATAATTCTTTAATCTATTTATTTGTTATTGTTTATTGTTCTGAAATTATTCTGCAGCAGGAGCTTCTGCCTTGGCTGCAGCAAGTGCCTTGACGATAGCGTCTTCAGCCTGATCTTCGGTAACATTCTGGAGAGCTGCGATTACGCGGCGAGCAGGAGACTGGAGAAGTCCGATGATATCGCCGATGAGCTCTTCCCTGGTCTTGATAGCTGCGAGCTGATCAAGCTTGTCAGCACCGATGAAAGCACACTCCTGAACATATGCACCCTTTACTACCGGCTTAGCCATACCCTCCTTGTTAAGCTTCTTGATAAGCTTTCCAGGAGCGCTTGGAACCTGAGAGTACATAATGGCTGTGTTGCCCTTGAGGCACTCGAGCAGCTTCTGCATCTCCTCGTTCTGGATAGACTTGAGTACGTGAGCGAAAAGAGTGTTCTTGACTACGACGAGCTTAACTTCCTTCTCGAAGCAAGCACGACGGAGCTTGCAAGTATCCTTGGCATTCAGACCTTCAATATCCGTGATGTAGAAGTTAGGATATTCTGAAATGAGGGCTGAGATGCTTTCAATAATCTGATCTTTGAGTTCTTTTTTCATAATATTGACAGTTTTTACTCAGCACCGTTCAAGAATGCTTTGATATCTACTTTAACACCTGGGCTCATAGTTGTGCAGATTGCTGCACTCTGCATATATGTTCCCTTGAGGGCTGATGGCTTGAGTTTTGCGACTGCGTTGAGGAACTCAGCTGCATTCTCATAAATCTGCTTATCAGTGAATGAAACCTTACCGATGGCAGCGTGTACAATACCGGTCTTGTCAACCTTGAAGTCAATCTTACCGGCCTTAACCTCCTTGATGGCGTTGCCAATCTCCATAGTAACGGTTCCGGTCTTAGGGTTTGGCATAAGACCGCGAGGACCGAGGATACGTCCGAGTGCTCCCACCTTAGCCATAACTGAAGGTGTGCAGACGATAACGTCAATGTCTGTCCAACCGCCCTTGATCTTCTCGATATACTCATCGAGACCTACATAGTCAGCACCAGCCTCCTTAGCCTCGTTCTCCTTGTCTGGAGTACAGAGTGCGAGAACTCTTGTCACCTTTCCGGTTCCGTGAGGAAGAGTAACGACTCCACGGATCATCTGGTTTGCCTTACGAGGATCTACGCCGAGGTTGGCTGAAATTTCAACTGAAGCATCGAACTTTGTGTATGTGATATCCTTCAAAAGTCCACAAGCCTCAGCAAGAGTGTAAACCTTGGTATGGTCATACTTGGCCATAACGGCTTTCTGATTCTTAGTCAATTTGCTCATTTCTGTGAAATTTTAAAGGTTCTCAGGGAATTCTCCTGAAACTGTGATACCCATACTTCTTGCAGTTCCTGCAACCATTCTCATCGCTGATGCGAGGGTGAAACAGTTGAGGTCCGGCATTTTTCCTTCAGCAATCTCCTTCACCTGATCCCAAGTGATGGTTGCAACCTTCTTTCTATTAGGTTCGCCTGATGCTGTCTGGATTTTTGCAGCCTCCTTGAGGGATACAGCCACAGGTGGCTGCTTTACCTCGAAAGAAAAAGACTTGTCTGAGAATACTGTGATAACTACAGGGAGGATTTTACCTGCCTGAGCCTGCGTAGCAGCATTGAACTGCTTGCAGAAATCCATAATATTCAAGCCTTTGGAACCGAGAGCCGGTCCTACCGGAGGTGCTGGATTAGCTGCTCCTCCTTTGATTTGGAGCTTGATGAATCCGGTAACTTCTTTTGCCATGATTTGTTATTCTTTAGTTACTTGTGTAAAACTGAGTTCCAATAGAGTCTTTCTGCCGAAGATCACGACTATGACCTTGAGCTTGCTTCTGTCTTCTACAATCTCATCGACTGTACCGCTGAATCCTGTAAATGGACCATCTGTAATCTTGACCTTGTCTCCAAGTTCGTAATTGACTTCAGTCTCTGCAGCCTTATCAGCATTCTCATCCTGTACTCCGAGGATTCTTGCAGCCTCATCGTCACGGATAGGAACAGGGAAACGTCCTGAGAGTTTCTTCATTTCCGGAACAAGCTTGCCTGTTTTGTCATCGACAATCTGGCGGCCTGTCGGAACAAGTCTCTCTCCGTTCTCGGAGAGAAAACCTGACATATTCGGTACTTCATTGCGGATTATGTTTTCAAGTGCTCCGCTCAGCTCAGCCTGAATAAGAACATAGCCAGGGAAGAGCAATCTTTCAACTGCCTTTCTCTTGCCATTTTTCGTTACTATTTCTTTCTTAACTGGAACGAGCACCTGACCAACCTGGTCCTGAAGACCGCTACGCTCGATTTCTTTCTGAAGATACTCTGCGGCTTTTTTCTCTTTGCTTCCGGCTGTACGCAGAATATACCATTTCATTTCGCCCATAGGATATCAACGGATTACAATGAGTAGATGGCAGTCATAACAAGCTGGAAAGCATAATCGATCACCCAGATGGCAACAGCAAGAAGCGCCGTGGTAACCATCACGAGGAGCGCTGAATTCATCAGCTTCTCCCAGCTTGGCCATGTGGTCTTCTTTGTAAGCTCAACTGTTGACTCTTTCAGATAGTTGATAAACTTTCTCATCTTTACTTTTAATGGACCCCGATAAATTGGAAGCGCTATCGACGTCTGTTAAACAATTACCAAATCGTAACCTTTGATATTAATTTTATTGGCAGGGGAAGCAGGATTCGAACCCACATCAGCGGTTTTGGAGACCGATGAACTACCCTTGTTCTATTCCCCTATTGAAAGGTTGCCCCTGCAGTGGGGCAACCCTGATATAGTGTAGAATTGATTACTCTACAATCTTGATAACCTGGCCAGCGCCGACTGTACGTCCACCCTCGCGGATAGCGAAGCTAAGACCCTCGTTCATAGCGACTGGAGTGATGAGCTTAACGGTAATCTCAACGTTATCACCAGGCATAACCATCTCAACACCCTCTGGGAGAGAAATCTCACCGGTAACGTCAAGAGTACGGATGAAGAACTGAGGACGATACTTGTTGTGGAATGGAGTGTGACGACCACCTTCCTCTTTCTTGAGGACGTAGATCTGAGCCTGGAATACGGTGTGAGGAGTGATAGAACCTGGCTTAGCAACAACCTCACCACGTCTAACTTCCTTCTTGTCGATACCACGGAGGAGGAGACCTACGTTGTCACCAGCCTCACCCTGATCGAGGAGCTTGCGGAACATCTCGACACCTGTGCAGACAGAAGTCTTAGCCTTCTCATCGAAACCAACGAGCTCAACAGGATCGTTGACATGGATAGTACCCTGCTCGATACGGCCGGTAACTACAGTACCACGACCGGTGATAGAGAAGATATCCTCGATAGGCATAAGGAATGGCTTGTCAGTAAGACGTACAGGAAGTGGAATGTACTCGTCAACAGCTGCCATAAGATCGATAACCTTCTGCTCCCACTGTGGCTCTCCGTTGAGTGCACCAAGTGCAGAACCACGGATAACAGGAGCGTTGTCACCGTCGAAGTCATACTTGTTGAGAAGGTCGCGAACCTCCATCTCAACGAGGTCAAGCATCTCCTCATCATCAACAAGGTCAACCTTGTTAAGGAAAACGACGATCTTAGGTACGTTTACCTGCTTAGCGAGAAGAACGTGCTCGTTTGTCTGAGGCATAGGACCATCAGTAGCAGCAACTACGAGGATGGCACCGTCCATCTGAGCAGCACCGGTAACCATGTTCTTAACGTAATCTGCGTGGCCTGGGCAGTCTACGTGTGCATAGTGACGGTTAGCTGTCTGATACTCAACGTGAGCAGTGTTGATGGTGATACCACGCTCCTTCTCCTCTGGAGCGTTATCAATCTGATCGAATGACTTCACCTCTGAAAGACCAGCTTTAGCGAGTACGGTGGTAATCGCAGCTGTGAGGGTAGTCTTACCGTGGTCAACGTGGCCGATAGTACCGATGTTAACGTGCGGTTTGTCTCTTTTAAAAGTCTCTTTTGCCATAATATTATGTAAATAAGTGTTATTCGCAAAAAATTAGCCGGCCATATAACCGACAAAGAGCCGATGATGGGATTTGAACTCATGACCTCATCCTTACCAAGGATGCGCTCTACCCCTGAGCTACATCGGCTAAAAAAAGAGCGGAAAACGAGGTTCGAACTCGCGACCCTCAGCTTGGAAGGCTGATGCTCTACCAACTGAGCTACTTCCGCTTATTTGTGGGAAGAAGAGGATTCGAACCTCTGAAGTCGTACGACAGCAGATTTACAGTCTGCCCCAGTTGGCCACTTTGGTATCTTCCCAAATATCCCGGACAATTTGACGGTTCCGGAAACCGAGCCGATAGAGGGAGTCGAACCCACGACCTTGAGATTACAAATCACACGCTCTAGCCAACTGAGCTATATCGGCAATATTTCAAATAACTTTCGTTCCCAAAAGGGATTGCAAAGATAGCTGTTTTTTTTGATACTGCAAATCTTTTTTATTCTTTTTGAAGAATTTTTTCAATTGTTCCAGCTATCGAGTCTCTGTCCAATCCGCATTCCTTCCTCTCTTCCGACTGCCTTCCTTGAGCAATGAATCTGTCCGGTATTCCTATAGGATGGATACAAGCCTTTGAGCCAGAGGATGCTACGTATTCTGACACCTCACTGAACAACCCGCCCTTTAGCGCTCCGTCCTCTATGGTAATGATATCGTCATAACCGAATGCAGCTTCTTTCAGTATGTCATTATCAACAGGTTTGAGGAAGCGCATGTCGAAGACACTCGGCGAGTACCCGTACTTCTCCTTCGCCATTGCCGCTGCCTCCACGGCTGCATTTACCACAGGACCAAGGGCGAGTATGGCAATTCTTTCGCCCTCGACGATTTTCCGTCCACGTCCGCATTCCACTCCCTCAAAGCTGGAGTTTCTCCAATCGCGGCCTTCACCACTTCCTCTCGGATATCTTATGATATAGGGACCTTTTTCTGCCTGCAGAGCAGAGTACATCATATTCTTAAGTTCCAATTCATCGGAAGGCGCGGCAATGATGGCATTCGGGATGCTTCTGTATGCGGCAAGATCGAAGCAGCCGTGATGTGTAGGTCCGTCTTCGCCCACCAGTCCGGCCCTGTCAAAGCAGAGCACTACAGGAAGTTCCTGCAGGGCAATATCGTGAATGATGCAATCGTAGGCCCTCTGCGAGAAAGATGAGTAGATATTGCAGAAAGGACGCATCCCGCCAGCGGCAAGACCGGCGGAGAAAGTCACGGCGTGCTCCTCCTCAATGCCTACATCGAAGAAACGTGACGGCATCTCCTTCGCGAGCAGATTCATTCCGCAGCCGCTTGCCATCGCAGGGGTTATGCCCACCACTCTGGAGTCCATTCGCGCGAGTTCGAGCAGCACCTGCCCGAAGACATCCTGATATCTGTCGATGTTTGTCGAAGGCAATATCCTTTCTCCGCTCTCAGGGTCGAACTTTCCCGGTGCGTGCCAGGATGTCGGATCTGCTTCGGCCGGCATATAACCCTTGCCTTTTGTTGTAATGCAGTGCAATACCCTCGGCCCCTTGAAGTCCTTCAGTTTGCGGAGTGTGTCCACTACCTGGGCAATGTCATTGCCGTCAATAGGACCGAAGTACCTGAACCCGAGGGCTTCGAAAAGGTCTCCTCCGCTCTTCTTGACCAGCATTGATTTCATGCTGCGGACGCTCCTTTGGATGATTTTTCTTGACTTGCGTCCCTCCATCGAGTCCCAAATCTTGCCTTTGAACTTGTTGTAGGCAGGGCTGGTAGTGATGTGCAGCAGGTAATTGTGCACGCCTCCCGTATTCATGTCGATGGATTGATTGTTGTCATTGAGCAGCACCAACAAGTCGGCGCCGCTCGCACCGGCATTGTTCATTCCCTCGAAGGCAAGACCGCCTGTGAGGGCCCCGTCGCCTATCAGCGCAACGGACTTTGTTCCATTGCCCTGGATTCTGGCTGCTTCGGCGAAGCCAAGGGCCGCTGATATAGAAGTCGATGAGTGTCCGACGCCGAACGCATCATAGATGCTTTCACTGATTTTCGGGAAGCCACTGATGCCTTCTCTGGTCCTGTTCTGCTTGAAAGCCTCGCGTCTTCCGGTGAGGATTTTGTGTGCATAGGCCTGATGTCCTACATCGAACACCAGTTTGTCCACAGGGGTGTTGAATACATAATGCATACCCACAATCAGTTCCACTGCACCCAGACTGGATGCGAGATGGCCTGGATTCCTGGAGCAGCAATCCACCATATATGCGCGGACCTCAGCACAGAGTTCCTTGAGTTCCTCCATGCTGAAATTCCTGAAGTCTTCCGGACTGTTTATTCTATCAAGCAGTTTGAAGTCCATTATGCCTCTTCCTTGATATTTGGAACCTGAAGGCCGTAATTCTTCTTCTTGTCAAGGAGCTTGATGCCCAAAGCCAATAATATGGCGCTAATGCCGAGACAGGTGAAGAAAGCCGAGAACCAGAAATAGCCTGTGGTAGCGGCCTGAATGCTTCTGATGGCTTTAGGAACAAAGATGAAGCCTATGTTCTGGATATAGAAGGTCAGGGCCATTGCTGTTCCGAGCTGTTTTGCAGGTATGATTTTGGCTACTGAAGGCCACATGGCCGATGGCAGAAGCGCGAATCCTATACCAAGGCAAACCATAAGTATGATAGGGATGACAGGGCTCGCTCCGTCAGGCAGGATGGCGAAAATGGCGTGTACTGCGGTGATGATGAGGGCTCCGAGTATCATAAGGTCTGCACCGTGTCCCTTCTTGTCATATACGCCACCGAAAAGCGGTGTGAGCACTATACAGCCCATAGGAAGTATCATAGGGAAGAGGCCTGCGAGGGTCTCGTTGATGCCGAACTTGCCTACCATCATTCCGGTAGAGTATTTCAGGAATGGATTCACTGCTGCGTAGAAAAGCAGGCAGAGGAGTGCAATCATCCAGAAAGCAGGATTCTTGATCACTGCGAGCACATCCTTGGCGCTGAATTCCTCAGAAGGATCGCTGGCCTGCTCCTCCGCGCCCTGCTCCTTGAGCTGAAGGTCAAGTTTCCTGTCGTAAACGCAATATGCCAGGAAGGCTATCAGACCAGCACCAAGGAGAATGAGACCGATGAGCACCGCGATTGCGACATTGCCGCTGAAAAGTTTGACTATGCCCGGAGTCGCGCCGTATGCCAATCCTGTTCCGAGCCTTGCGAGCGCGAGCTGCAAACCCATTGCGAGAGCCATCTCATAACCCACAAACCATTTGGCAATGGCCTTGGTTGCGGTGATACCGGCAATTTCGGCTCCGACACCGTAGATACCCATTCCTATTACGGCCGGCAGCACCGGCGTCCTGAGTGCGTCTCCGAGGAAATTGACCGTGGTCATCTCCGCGCCGGCTGCCATCATGGCTCTGAGGCGGAAGAGGGAGAAGGTCATCATACCCACGCCCAGCACCATAAGCAGGGTGGACATGATTCCGGTGAAACGTATGCCCTTCTTGTCAAGGATGATACCTCCGAAGATGAGCATCAGCAGATAGACATTGAATATCGAGTATGCTCCTGCAAGGGAGCTGTATTCGCTTCCGGTGATGCCGTAGCTCGCTCCCTTGAGGGTGGTTTCTACAGCGAAGATGTTGTCCGATGCCACATAGGCGGCAAACATAACGAACGAGATGATAAGGAGCATGCCCCATCTCATCTTCTTGTTGTCTCTGAGTATGGCTTTCATTTATCAGTATGAGGTTTGGGTTTCAGTTAGAATGGAAGATCGTCATTGAGATCGTTGGACATAATGTCAATAGGCTGAACTGCAGGGGTAGCAACTGCCTGAGGCTGCGCTTGCATTTGTGGCTGAGGCTGCATCTGGGGCTGCGCTGGGCTTGCAGTGTTGTCGCTTCTCTTTCCGAGCAGCTGTATGCTGTCCGCCACTACCTCTGTAGTGTATCTCTTATTGCCGCTCTGGTCTGTCCATGAACGTGTCGTGAGCTTGCCCTCGACATAGATTTGTGTACCCTTGCGTATGAACTTCTCAGCGAGGTCGGCAAGGCTCCTCCAGGCCACAATATTGTGCCATTCGGTCTTCTCCCTTATTTCGCTGCCGTTACGGTCCCTGAATCTTTCAGTGGTCGCAAGTGTGAGGGTGGCGACTTTCGCGTTTCCGGACATTCCGTTGTTTCCATCGAGGTAACGCACTTCAGGATCCTTACCCACGTTACCGATCAGCATGACTTTATTAAGTGACATATATTCTTTTTCTTATCGATTCAACCTGCAATATAATAAGCTTTTCTCAAATCAGCAATGATTTTATATCCGGAGCTTCTCCCGTCATAAGCGCATAGCCCGATATAGCCTGGTTGATAAGCCACATCCTGCCGGGTATGAATCTGACTTGTGCATCCATCATCCTGGCCAAGGTCAAACCCTTGAATGAAGGGTTCTTATAGTTGGCCTCAAGGAAGATCTGCCCCGGCTTGAAGTCTTCCTTTTCGAGTTCAGTAATGCAGTCCAGGGCTGCGGGAGCGGTATAAATAACGAGATCTGAAATTCTCAGTCTCTCCTTGAACTCGTCCAAACCGCCGGTTCTGAATCTGTACTCCGGCAGCCCCTTGACGAATTTTTCAGCCTTTTCTAAGCTGCGGTTCAATATCCACACCTCGCAGCCAAGCTCGGCAGCAGCGACTGCAGCGGCTTTTCCCGCTCCTCCGCAGCTCACTATCAAGGCCTTGGGTCTCTCCTCAAGAGCTTTGAGCCTGTCACGCACAAACTGATGTATCTTGATGTGCGCCCTTTCACCGAATTCTCCGTAGAATTCAATGGTAATGCCGGGAAAAAGAGCCTCGGCTACGCAAAGAATGATACCTGTAAAGTCGGAATTGTGGCAGCTGACACCGTCCTCACCCTTGACCAGAATGTTGGCTGCTCCTATGAGCGCGGCAGGGCCGGATACTACATCAGCCTTCTCGTATGCCGCCTCCTTGAAAGGTGCGGTCACGTTAATTGCCTTGTAGCCCTTGAGAAATTTGCTGTACGACTCCTCGAAGTACTTGCCCTCGATGAGGTCGTAGTCGTACTTGCCATTATATGCCCTTCTGAAGAGCTCAGGGCTCTGGGAATGGGATATAGGGTTTCCTATCAGTCCGAATTTCATTGCTTTACATTATAGGTGTTACGTTGGCGCACAGCCTCGAAGAGCAGAATCGCAGCACTGACCGATGCGTTCAATGAGTCGAGACGTCCGAGCATCGGAATCTTGATATGGGCATTGGCGGCTTCTCTCCAGAGCTCGGTGAGTCCCGTAGCCTCCGTTCCTATTGCAATGGCCGTGCCGCCCGTCATGTCGGTGTCGTAGTACCATTCCGAATCCTGTAACTGCGCTGTATAGATTCTTATGCCCTTGTCCTTGAGCCAGTTGATTGCCTCAATTGAGTCGCAGCATACCACCGGAACGGTAAAAACAGCTCCTATGCTCGCGCGTATGAGATTTGGGTTGTAAAGATCGGTATAGGGATCGCAAATCAGCACCGCATCGACGCCTGCCGCATCAGCGCTCCTAAGCACCGCCCCCAGATTGCCAGGCTTCTCGATGCTTTCCAGAACGGCGATCAAAGGCTGCTCTTTAAGCTTTAATTCATTGAGAGTTAATGTTCTGGCCTTTACTTCGGCAATGATGCCCTCTGTGCCTCCACGGTACGCTACTTTCTCGTAAAGCTGCCGCGGAATATCGACTATATGCTTGTAATCCGGCACGAATCCACATATTTCGGGGCAATAGAACACCGTCTCTACTTCGAATCCTGCCTTTGCGCAGTGCTCGAGCTCCCGCCGACCTTCAACTACGAAAAGACCCATCTCTTTGCGGAGACGGGACTTTTCCTGAAGTGACAGGAGAGTCTTGATCTTCGGATTCTGAGCCGAAGTGATGCTTTCAACTCTCATTCTGCCTTGTCTTAATCTTCTTTCTTGGCAGCTGCCTTCTCCGGACGCATCTGAGGGAAGAAAAGAACATCCTGAATAGTGCTCTGTCCGGTCATGAACATAGTGAGTCTGTCGATGCCCATTCCGAGGCCGGAAGTAGGAGGCATACCGTATTCGAGGGCGCGAACGAAATCGTAGTCGATGAACATTGCCTCATCATCTCCCTTGCTCTTCAGCGCAGCCTGCTCCTCGAACCTCTCCAACTGGTCGATAGGGTCGTTGAGCTCCGAATATGCATTGGCAAGTTCCTTTCCGCAAACGAAGAGCTCGAAACGCTCGGTAAGGCTAGGGTCCTCGCGATGTCTCTTGGTGAGAGGGGACATCTCGACAGGGTAATCGATGATGAAGGTAGGCTGGATGAGGTTCTTTTCGCAGTACTCTCCGAAGATTGCGTCAATGAGCTTGCCCTTGCCCATTGAAGGCTCGGTCTCGACATTGAGTTTCTTGCAGGTCTCGCGGAGTTGATCCTCGTCCATTCCCTTTACATCCACACCGGCGTACTCCTTTATGGCCTCCAGAATTGGAAGCCTGCGGTATCCGGCCTTGAAATCCACCTTGTTGTCGCCTATGCTTACCTTTGTGGTGCCGTTCACCTTGAGAGAAATCTTCTCAAGCATCTTCTCGACGAACTCCATCATCCAGATGTAATCCTTGTAGGCGACATAAATCTCCATACAGGTGAACTCCGGATTGTGGGTCTTGTCCATACCTTCGTTGCGGAAATCCTTGGCGAACTCGTAAACGCCAGAATATCCACCGACTATGAGTCTCTTTAGATAGAGCTCGTTGGCAATTCTCAGGTAAAGAGGAATGTCAAGGGCATTGTGGTGGGTAATGAAAGGACGGGCGGTGGCTCCTCCCGGAATGCTCTGGAGTATAGGTGTCTCCACCTCCAGACAGCCGGCTTCGTTGAAATACTCGCGCATAGTGGCCACTATCTGGGACCTCTTGATGAAGGTCTCCTTGACCTGTGGGTTTACAATGAGGTCCACATATCTCTGGCGGTAGCGGAGCTCAGGGTCGGTGAAGGCATCGTGAACGGTTCCGTCTGCATCCGCCTTCACGATAGGGAGGACCTTGAGTGACTTGCTGAGCAGGGTGAGTTCCTTTGCGTGAACAGAGAGCTGTCCGGTCTGGGTGATGAAAGCAAAACCCTTGATACCGACTATATCTCCTATATCCAGGAGCTTCTTCCAAACAGTATTGTACATAGTCTTGTCCTCGCCTTCGCAGATTTCATCGCGTTTGATGTAAACCTGGATTCTGCCGGTCTCGTCCTGGAGTTCTCCGAATGAGGCTGCACCCATAATGCGACGGCTCATTATTCGGCCTGCAATACATACTTCCTTGAAGTTACCCTTGGATTCGTCATACTGCTCAAGTATTTCCTTAGCAGTAGTATTTACTGGGTAAAGTGGAGCCGGATAAGGCTCTATGCCAAGTTCTCTGAGCTTGGAGAGAGACTCCCTTCTCTGGAGTTCCTGTTCGCTGTACTCGATATTGCTCATTATTCGATTAGGTTATTCTTCGTAATTTTTCAACAACTTGCGAAAATACAAAAAAAATGATAAATTTGTACAATTATGGCGAAGGAATGCAAATGGATACTCAAAGAGCCTGCTGATCCTGGAAAGGTGACAAGACTCGCTACAGAAGTCGGAATCGACCGGGTTCTGGCGGAGCTGCTTGTCAAGCGCGGTGTCGAGACCTTTGAGGAAGCGCGTTCCTTCTTCCGCCCGGACCTCGCAAATCTCCACGACCCCTTCCTGATGAAGGATATGGACAGGGCTGTGGAAAGAGTCAGGGCCGCCATAGTCTCCGGTGAGAAAATCCTTGTTTACGGTGATTATGACGTAGACGGAACCACAGCCGTAGCCCTGGTCTATTCTTTCCTGAAGCGCTTCACTTCAAATATCGACTTCTATGTTCCGGACAGGAATGATGAAGGCTATGGAGTATCCCTGAAGGGTGTCGATTGGGCGCATCAGAACGGTTTTACCCTGATTATAACATTGGACTGCGGCATCAAGGCCATAGAGAAGACTCAATATGCCTCGGAAAGGGGCATAGATATGATTATCTGCGACCATCATCTTCCTGATGACGAGCTTCCTGCGGCAGTGGCTGTCCTGGACCCTAAAAGGGAGGATTGCAGCTATCCTTTCGATGACCTTTCCGGCTGCGGTGTCGGTTTCAAGCTCGTTCAGGCTTATTCGCAGCGCTATAACGTGCCGTTTGAGAGCCTCATCCCGCTTCTTGACTATCTGGTGGTGAGCATTGCCTCTGACCTTGTTTCCGTAGTGGGGGAGAACCGTATCCTGGCGCATTTCGGCCTAAAGCAGTTGAACGATTCTCCGCGTGCAGGCCTTTTCGCGATGATTACCCTCTCCAAGCTCGAACAGGGACACGTTACCATTGACGACATTGTCTTCAAAATCGGTCCACGAATCAATGCGGCAGGCCGTATGGAGACAGGGCGTCTGGCTGTCGAACTCCTCACCTCCGATGATTTGGACTCGGCGATGGAGATAGGCGAAAAAATCAATGAAAACAACAACGAGAGAAAGAGTATAGACCGTGAAATCACCCAGGAGGCCCTGGAGATGGTACAGAACGGACAATGCCTTTCTTGGCAGAACGCCACCATAGTATATAATCCGAATTGGAACAAGGGTGTGGTCGGCATCGTGGCTTCACGCCTCGTTGAGGCCTTCTATAAGCCTACTATAGTACTGACCAAGTCCAACGGCTTCGTTACCGGTTCGGCGCGAAGCATACAGGGACTGGACCTTTATGAGGCGATAGAGAACTGTTCCGACCTTCTTGAAAACTTCGGAGGACACGTATATGCAGCAGGTCTCACCCTGAAGGAGGAATATCTCGCCGAATTCAGTGAACGTGTCAACAGATTCATCGGTGAAAAGGTTACTGAGGAAATGATGACTCCTGTCATCGAGCTTGATGCTAAACTGGACTTCTCCAGTATCACTCCAAAGTTCTTCCGTATCCTCAAGCAGTTCCAGCCTTTCGGACCGGGAAACAACAACCCTCTCTTCCTGACCGAAAACGTCTATGACGACGGCAATGGCCGTAAAGTCGGAGCCGGCGGAGTTCATATGAAGCTGGATCTTATCCAGGAGTCGCAGCCTTACCACCGTATCTCTGCCATTGCCTTCAATATGTCAGACTTCTATGAGTATATCAAGGCGGGCAATCCCTTCGACGTCTGCTACTCCATTGTGGAAAACTACTACCGCGGCACATCTACTATCCAATTGAGGGTGAAGGATATGCGCGAGCGGGATGAACTGATATAGAAAAGTTTAGCTCGAGGTCTTTGCAGAACTTGCCGGCAGCGGACCGGTTCTTACTCCCTATTGTAGTATTTCAAGCTCTCAATGATCAACTGTGCCACTTCCGTGGTATTCAGGGCATCGGTATCTATTATGATGTCAGAATTGCTCTCATAAAGCGGAGTCCTTTCCGCGAGCAGGGGAGAGATGGAATGGTTTTTAAGCAGCGGGCGCTTGTCCTTTCCTCCCTCCAGCCTCATCTCAAGCGTTTCCAGCTTTGCCCTTAAGAAAATGACTGTCGATTTTTCATGCAAAAGCGCTGCATTTTCCTCACAGACTATGGTCCCTCCTCCGAGCGAGAGTATCAGGGACAGCTCCTTTGAATCGCAGGCTGCAGCTTCAAGCACTTCCTTGAGAGCCTCGCTCTCGCGTCTTCGGAAGCCCTTTTCGCCTTCCTCTGAAAAGAGTTCAGGAATGCTTCGCCCATACTTCTCCACTATATAATCGTCCAGGTCAATGAAAGCGGCCTGAGCCAAGGCTGAGAGTTTTCTCCCGACACTGCTCTTACCGCTTCCCATAAATCCTGTCAATGTAGCAATCATCTCTAGAATAATGTAAGTTCCTCACTATCATCGATTTCTGGAACGTTAACAGAATCCAGGTCGATTTCCGGCAGGTCAATCTCGTCCTCTTTGTCGATAATATCGTTGACGTCTATCTCCTCTGCCTTTTCCAGAGGTTCGATGAACTCCACCTTCTTCACTTCGAGAGAATGGCATTTCTTGCCCTTCGCGCTGAGTCCCTTCTTGGCAATGAATTCTTCCACATCCACCTTTTCAGGCTCTCGGGACTCGTTCTTGCCTCCGAAGCTTACCAGCATCTGAGGATGCTGATCGTCGCAAATGTCCACGAGGTATGAATTCTTGCCTTCGGCAATGAAAAGGACGGGGTTGTTGTCGCTTAAAGTGAAGGAGAACCTCTTTACATAGAAGGCCTTGACTCCCGCATCCCAATAAAGGACACTGAAGGTCTTGTCCGGATCGAACTTCTCTATCCTGAGGACTTCACCCTGATACCTGTTCACCAAATCGAAGGAAGTGGTGTAATAGCTACCGTTCTTGAAGATAGCCAGCACCTTGTCATCGGTATTGAACTGGCCAAGATAGAGACCTCTGCCGTCATCATTGAGTTTCTGAATGTCGGCATCGTACCAGATGTCCTTGCCCGAAATGGTGGATACTCCCTTGCTCTTCAGAACTATCCTCTGAATTGGGTTCTTGGATACGAGATTGCCCCTGGAAGTCTTGCCCTTGATGGCGAGGGTGGAGAAATCGTATTCCATTATATTCTTCTTGAGCTTAGGACGCGGACGGAGATAAATCTTCACGGATTCCGCCTCGCCGTTGTGGTTCGCGGAGAACCAGAGTATCTTGGATGAAGGCTCCCCGGTGGTAATGTCATACTCCTTGTCACGTGTCACCGAAGTGATGGCGAAACGCTTGGCATAGGTCACGCTGCTCTTGCCCTCGCGATAAATGACATTGTATATGGTTCTTGAATCGTTTCTCTGGAAAACTCCCACATAGAGCAAATCCTTCCAGAAGAAGGCCTTGTCGGTAACCTTGGTGACGATATACTTGCCCTCTTTGTTGATGACAATGATTTCGGACAGATCGGAGCACTCGCAGATGAACTCTCCGTTGTCATCCTTCTTCAAGCCGATTCCGACGAAGCCCTCGGCCATATTGGCATAAAGCTTCGCGTTGTTGTGCACGACCTTGGTGACGGCAATGCTCTCGAAGTTAGTGATTTCAGTGCGACGGGGGAAGTCCTTGCCGTATTTCTTCTTGAGATTTCTGAACCAGTTGACAGTGAACTCGGTAAGATGCTCGATCTGGTCCTTGATCTTCATCATCTCTTCCTCGATACTCCTGATCTTCTCATCCATCGCCTTGGTGTCGAACTTGGAAATCTTCCGGACAGGCTTCTCGACAAGCTTGAGTATATCATCCATCAAGATTTCCCTCTTGAGCAGTTCCTGATACTCCTTCATATGGGAGTATACATCCTGAATCTGCTCTTCCCAGCTTCTCTGGTCCTGTTCGAGCACCTTGTATATCCTGTTCTCGAAGAAGATTCTTTCGAGTGAACTATAGTGCCACTCGTTTTCAAGCTCATCGAGCTTGATCTGAAGCTGACGCCCGAGTATTTCCTTGGTATGATATGTATCGTACTCGAGTATACTGTTCACATCCAGGAACTGAGGCTTGTTCTCCTTGATGACACAGGCATTCGGGGAGATATTGATTTCGCAGTCGGTGAAAGCGTAGAGTGCATCTATGGTCTTGTCCGGAGAAACGTCGTTAGGTAGATGAATGAGAATTTCCACGTGGTCCGTGGTCATATCCTCGATCTTCTTGATCTTGATTTTCCCCTTCTCCTTGGCTTTCAGTATCGACTCTATGACTATGCCTGAAGTCTTGCTGTAAGGAATTTCGGTGATGGCAATGGTGTTCTTGTCGATTTTCTCGATCTTCGCGCGCACCTTCACCACTCCGCCCCTGTGCCCCTTCAAATATTTGGAGCAATCTGCATATCCTCCGGTAGGGAAGTCCGGATAGAGTTCGTAAGGCTCTTCCTTGAGTATGGCAATGGAAGCGTCTATGAGTTCGTTGAAATTGTGGGGGAGTATCTTGGATGCCATACCTACGGCAATACCCTCAGTACCTTGAGCCAGCAGCAGAGGGAATCTTACGGGAAGCTCCGTTGGCTCCTGGTTCCTGCCGTCATAGGAGGTCATCCAATTGGTTACCTTAGGGTCGAAGATTACCTCTTTGGCGAACTTGCTGAGTCTGGCCTCTATGTATCTTGGCGCCGCATTCGAATCGCCTGTAAGTATGTTTCCCCAGTTTCCCTGGCAGTCAACAGCATAACCTTTCTGACCGAGCTGAACCAACGCTCCCAAGATGGAAGCGTCACCGTGAGGGTGGTACTGCATAGCCTGGCCGACGATATTCGCCACCTTGGTGAACGCACCGTCATCCATCTTGTACATAGCGTGGAGTACCCTTCGCTGAACCGGTTTGAGTCCGTCAACGATGTGCGGCACGGCTCTTTGGAGTATCACATATGAAGAATAGTCAAGGAACCACTCCTTGAACATTCCTGAAAGCTTGAACTTGTGGCTGTCATCCCCAAGCAGCTTGTCGTATTTTCCCGAAGGCTGAGCCCCTTCTTCCACCATCTCCTCTCCATCCTCGATGGAATCCTCCTGAGAGGGGATGATTCCGTCGTTGTATTCTTCGCTCATAAACAATCAATAGTAACTTAAGTGATGAAGGCTCAATCTTCGTATCCGAACCTTCTCAATTCCTTCCTGCTCTCCCTCCAATCAGGGTCTACCTTCACGAAAAGGGAAAGGAATACTTTCTTTTGGAAAAATTCCTCCATATCCAGGCGTGCCTGGGTCCCTACTCTCTTGAGAGCCTCACCCTTCTTGCCTATTATGATGCCTTTCTGGGTATCACGCATAACGTAGATGACGGCATTTATGTCATAACGATCCGAACCTTCCTTGAAGGATTCCACGTTCACTTCGCAGCAATAAGGGATTTCCTGGCTGTAATTGAGCAATATTTTCTCCCTGATGATTTCCTGGGCGAAGAACCTGAGGTTCTTGTCAGTGAAGGCATCCTTGTCATACCACGGAGGGCAGACCGGGAGTTTCTCCACTATGGTCTCGAAGATGCTGTCCAGATTGAACTTTTCCTGCGCCGATGCCGGGATAACCTTCGCCTTCGGAACCTGCTCCTTCCACCAAGCCATCAATTCCATCACCTTGGGCTGTTCGCTGATGTCTATCTTGTTGACTACTATGATGATAGGGCAATCAAGCTTCTTCAGCTTCTCTACATATTCGGAGTTTTTGTCAGCCGTTTCAATGGTATCCGTAACATAGAGTATGATGTCAGCGTCACCAATGGCGGTGTCCACAAAGTTCATCATATTCTTCTGAAGCCTGTAGTTGGGTTTCAGAATACCGGGAGTGTCGGAGTAGACTATCTGGTAGTCTTCTCCGTTCACGATTCCCATAATACGGTGACGGGTAGTCTGTGCCTTTGCCGTGACGATGGAAAGCTTTTCTCCCACCATCGCGTTCATCAGGGTTGACTTGCCGACATTGGGATTGCCTATGATATTGACAAATCCCGATCTGTGCTGTTTGTTTTCCGTCATCTTTTGCAGATACTAAAGATATGCTCCCATTCTGAGGATATTGACTTCACCCTCGGAGAGATATCTCCATTCTCCCTTGGATACGCCCTTCTTGGTGAGGCCTGCAAAATAGACTCTGTCAAGTGCGCGGACATCATATCCGAGAGACTCGAAGATTCTGCGCACGATGCGGTTCTTTCCTGAATGAATCTCAATGCCTATCTTCCTGTGGTCCTTCTCGTCGATATACTCAAGCTCATCAGCGGCAACATCACCGTCATTAAGGGTGACTCCTGCCATGATTTTATCGAAATCCTCCTGGCTGAGTTCGTGGTCGAGCAATACCTGATATATTTTCTTCTTGTCGTATGAAGGATGTGTAAGCTTCTCAGCGATTTCACCGTCATTGGTGAACATAAGCACTCCTGTAGTGTTCTTGTCAAGTCTACCGACAGGGAATACTCTGGTAGGGCAGCCCTTGAGGAGGTCCATCACTGTCTTTTCAGCGTGAGGGTCACTGGATGTGGTTACAAAGCCCTTAGGCTTGTTCATAACAATATATACCTTTTCCTCTCCCTTGAGCCTTTCGCCGTTGAAGCGCACATCGTCAACTGAAGGATTGACCTTGGATCCAAGTTCGGTCACCACTTCTCCGTTGACGGTCACTACACCTGCTTCGATAAAGGTGTCGGCTTCGCGACGTGAACAAACTCCTGAATTCGCAATGAACTTGTTGAGGCGGATTTCGTTCTTTATAGGTGCAGGTACATAATCGAAATCGGACATTGATGCATTGTCGAGCTGAGGCTTGCGGCTGATCATCTGATTGATTCCTGAAGCGGCTGACTCATCGAACTGGAATTCGTTTTTCTTGCGGAATCCACCGCTTTTCTTCTGGTTGAAGCCTCCGCGGCCTCCCTTTCCGGCATTGAACTGGCTCCTGCCGTTGCTGAAGCCGCCTTTGCGCTCGCCGCTCTTGTAAGGGCGTTTCTGGTCATTGCTACCGTAGCTCTTGCGCTCGCCGAAGCTTTTGCGTTCGCCGACACTTCTGTTTTCACCGAAGCTTCTGTTTTCACCGTAGCTTCTGTGCTCGCCGTAGCTTCTGCGCTCCGAACCCTCACCGCCGTTGTAAGAACGTCTTTGGTCATTGCCATAGCTTCTGCGCTCGCCGTAATTCCTGTTTTCGCCGTAGCTTCTGCGCTCCGAGCCTTCACCACCGTTGAATGAGCGTCTCTGGTCATTGCCGTAGCTCCTGCGCTCGCCGAAACTTTTGCGCTCGCCGAAGCTTCTGCGCTCGCCATAGGACTTTCTTTCTCCGTTTCCCCCTCCATTACCATACGAACGTCTCTCGCTTCTTTCACCGAAGCTTCTCTGTTCGCTGCTGTTGTCGTTGAATGAAACCTTCTTTCTTGGTCTGAGTTTTCTTCCTTCTGCGGAATAATTTCCGTCTTTCTTGTAATTCTCCATTGTTTTTGTCGCCTCTCGGCCTTTTAGTGTTTTCTTCCGTGGCTCACGCCACCTCTCTTTTTGGGGCAATGCTGAATCCCCCGTTTTTTAGTTATTTAAGTGTAAAAATGTAAGTAATAGTACCCTGCTGTAAAGCAGGTGCATCCGCCTTCTGATTGAAATGAGCCCCCAGCGCTGCTGTACGGGCTGCATTCCACAGAGTTTTATCAGTAACAGTCGTTCCCTCAGCGCCCGGTTGGGCCTTGGTCACGTTTCCGTATTGGTCAACCCAAATATTAACAACCACTATGCCGCTCTGCTGTATGGAGTATGCCGGTCTTGGCAGACTGCCCACCACATTTCGCCCCTGAAGATGGGCGTTGGGCTTTCCTATGGTCTGTCCCTTGTCAGTGTTTCCCTGTGGCTGTCCGGCCTTGAATCCTTCACTCGTCTGGCTTGCGGTATGTGGGGATGTGAGTGTAGTGTCTTTCTTGCTCATTCCCGGGAATGAGGCGCGTGGGTCGAGTTCAGGCTCCTGTGCCGGAGTGGGCACATCCACGTCCCCGACTGGGTCGGGCTTTGCTGCCGGAGTCAGGTTCTGCTTCGAATCCGCCACATACGGGGATTCGCTTTTCTGAATGAGCTCGACAGGTTTCGTTCTGTCCACTTCTTCCGCCATAGGCTGTGAACCGTTTCTGTGCTGTATCACAGGCTCAATCTCTTCCGTGAAATCAATTACGAAACTGGTCTCCTGAGGCGGAGGCCAGATATACTTGAATCCCGTGAAGGAACAGAGGAGCACGGCCAGCAGGGGAATGGAAACGGCCAGAACGGCACCTACCGTTCTGGAAGTCTTTTCCTGCTTTTCCCTTACCCTAATGTACTCCTTCATAACAGTCCGCAATTATTCCGGCTGAGTCGCCAGAATGACTTTATAGTGATTTCTCTTGGCAATGTTCATCATGCCCACTATCTCCTTTACCGGAACGCTCTCATCTGAGTAGATGGAGAAGGTGGGATCCTCCTCTGACTGAAGCAGCCCGACCAGTTCGTCCTCCACCTGTTCGTAGCTGGAAGGAGCCTCGGAGCCGTTTACGTGGTAGGTATATACATCATCGCCCCAGTCCTTGATGGAAACGCTCACGCTGGCCTTGGCAGACACCTGATTGGTACTCTTAGGCAGGAGGAGCTTAAGGGCGTTCGGATTCACGAGCGTCGATGTCACAAGGAAGAAGATAAGCAGAAGGAAGACGATGTCCGTCATAGAGGACATCGACATATCCGAAAGCACCTTCGTGGTTCTCTTGATAGCCATATCGAGTAAGTCTTATTCGTCGTCTCCAGCAGGCTCGTGGAGAAGGTCCATAAACTCTATGGTAGCGCTCTCCATCTTGAATACAAGGGAGTTGATGCGCGCAGTGAGGTAGTTGTATCCGAAATAGGCGAGGATTCCGACTATAAGACCGCCCACAGTAGTGACCATAGCTGTATAAATACCGCTTGAAAGCAGTGTGATGTCAATGTTGTTGCCGGCCTGGGACATATTGAAGAATGCCCTGATCATACCGATGACGGTACCGAGGAATCCGAGCATAGGAGCTCCTCCGGAAATGGTAGCCAGGGCTGAAAGACCCTTCTCGAGTCTCGCAACCTCCACATTGGCAGTATTCTCGACAGCTGTCTGTATATCTCCGAGAGGACGTCCGATTCTCTCGATGCCCTTCTCGACCAGTCGCGCGATAGGCGAATCGTACTTTTCGCAAAGAGTGACGGCGGACTTGATCTTTCCTTCGTGGATGTAGTCCCTGACGTCGTTCATGAAATTCTTGTTGATTCTGTTGGCCTGGCGGAGCATCCACCATTTCTTGCCGAAAATGTATAAGGCAATGACTGAAAGCGCGGCAAGCACTATCATAATCCAACCGCCCTTGGCGGCCATATCGATGAGTGACAATGTCATCTCCTGCTGCTGTGGCACAGGCTGCGCAGCTACAGGAGCAAGTGGGGCATCGGCAATGATGGAATCGATACCCGATTGAAGAATGGTCAGCATATTTTGTTTCAGTTTAAATCAAGTTGCAAATGTAGCCAAAAAAAAGGTATTTTGAAAGACTCAATACTCCACTTTTGAGAGGAACAGAGCGTGTCCCGGCACGGATTCTCCGGCCAATGAACGTGCAGCCTTTCCCCCGCTGCCCGTCTTCCGTTCCTGGCTTCCCGCTTCGCGTATAAGCGCTGCGAAATCCTCGAGGCTTCTTTTGCCCCGGCCAACTTCCAGGAGCGATCCGACCACGGCCCTGACCATATTGCGCAGGAACCTGTCGGCGCTGATTCTGAAATACAGATAGTCCTCTTCTTTGCCGAAACCCATCAGTTCACAATGCGCAGGTCTGTAGGAAAACCATCCGGCTTCCTGAACCGTGCATATGGAAGTCTTGTTGTCGCTTCCCACTTTCTCGAAACAGCCAAAATCGTGCCTTCCGAGCAGGAGCGAAGCGGCTTTGTTCATTGCCTCTAAGTCCAATTTGTATGAACAATAATATGAGTAGCCTTTTACGAAGGGGTCTTTCATTCTGTGTACGAAATATGTATATTCGCGCCTCGTTGCTGAAAACCTGGCGTGGAAGTCATCGCTGATACGGTGAATATCGTGTATGACTATTCCGGGCGGAAGGATGGCATTTAATTTGTAGATGAGCCTCCCTGTGTCCGGTTCCGATAGTGAATCGAAGTGAGCGGCATATCCCACCGCATTGACCTTCGAATCTGTCCGGCCAGCACCTACAACGCTTATTTTTTCGTTCAGGAGTGTCGACAGGGCGTATTCCAGACATTCCTGTACGGTTTTGGCATTAGGTTGAGCCTGCCAGCCGCAGAAAAGGGAGCCGTCATATGATAGTTTGATGAAGTAACGCATAACTATGCAAAAATATTAAAAAAAGCTGTATAAAATGGAAAGTGTAAACATTAAAGAGCTCAATGACCGCATTCAGAGGGAAAGCGCCTTCGTGGACATGCTCTCTATGGAGATGGGCAAGGTAATAGTCGGTCAGAAGCATCTGGTTGAGAACCTTCTCATAGGCCTTCTGGCCAATGGCCACATACTGCTCGAAGGTGTGCCTGGACTTGCCAAAACATTGGCTATCAATACTTTGTCTCAGGCTGTCAATGCCAAATTCAGTCGTATCCAGTTCACTCCGGATCTACTTCCTGCAGATGTGACCGGTACCCTTATATATTCGCAGAAGAGCGAAAGCTTCGAGGTTCGCAAGGGTCCGATTTTCGCCAACTTCGTCCTCGCGGATGAGATCAACCGTTCTCCGGCCAAGGTGCAGTCCGCCCTTCTTGAGGCAATGCAGGAACGTCAGGTGACTCTCGGCGACAATACTTTCAAGCTTCCTGAGCCTTTCCTGGTGATGGCGACACAGAACCCTATCGAGCAGGAAGGAACCTATCCTCTCCCTGAGGCCCAGGTGGACCGTTTCATGCTCAAGGTAGTGGTTGATTATCCGAAGAAGGAAGAAGAACGCCTCATCGTCAGAATGAACAATTCGGGTGAATTCCCTAAGGCAAATCCTGTCGTAAGCCCTGAAGACATAATACGTGCGCGCCAAGTCGTCCGTGATGTATATATGGATGAGAAAATCGAGCGCTACATAGTGGACATAGTCTATGCGACCAGAACTCCTGAGGACTATAAACTTGCAAATCTGAAGGATCTTATCTCTTACGGAGCTTCTCCGCGTGCGAGCATTTCCCTCGCGATGGCTTCTAAGGCCTACGCCTTCATCAAACGTCGCGGCTATGTGATTCCGGAGGATGTCAGGGCAGTCTGCAACGAGGTTCTGCGTCACCGTATCGGACTTACCTACGAGGCTGAGGCAGAGAATGTCAGCCCTGAAGAAATCATTGCACAGGTTATCAATGCAGTAATAGTTCCGTAATGGAGAACAACAGCGCGACAGATCTTCTTAAAAAGGTCAGGAAGATAGAAATCAAGACCAGGGCATTATCGCATCAGGTCTTCGCTGGCGAATACCATTCCGCCTTCAAAGGACGCGGTATGGCATTCAGCGAGGTGCGTGAGTATCAATATGGTGACGATGTCCGCAATATGGACTGGAATGTCACCGCCCGCCTGCGCGCCCCTTATGTCAAGGTCTTCGAGGAAGAACGCGAGATGACGGTGATGCTGCTTGTTGACGTCAGTCGTTCGGGTCTCTTCGGCAGCTCTTCCAAGACCAAGCGCGAACTCATTGCTGAAATCGCGGCCGTGCTTTCATTTTCCGCCATCATCAACAATGACAAGGTGGGAGCCCTTTTCTTCAGCGACAAGGTGGAGGAATTCATCCCTCCGAAAAAGGGCCGCAGCCATCTTCTCCACATTATCAGGGAGATAATCGAGCTCAAGCCCGTATCCGACGGCACTGACATATCAGAGGCATTGAGGTTTCTTACCAATGCGCTCAAGAAAAAATGCACGGCTTTCCTGCTCAGCGATATGCTGGACGTGGACAGGAATGGCTGTCCACGCTATGAGGATGCCCTGAAGGTGGCGATAAACCGTCACGATCTTTCAGTGCTGAAAATATTTGATCCGCGCGAGTGCAGCATTCCCGATGTCGGTCTGGTGCACATCAAGGATTCAGAATCGGGGGAAGCCGCATGGGTCAACAGTTCCAGCAGGAAGGTTCGCGACGCCTATGCCCTCTGGTTTGCCTCTGTAAGGGAGAGGGAAAATGCCCTCTTCAACCGTTATCAGGTGGACAATGTAGATATCTCCACCGACCAGGACTATGTAAAGCGCCTGATGCTATTCTTCAATAAGAAATAAACAATGTCAAGGTTTAAGATAGCAATATTGTCGGCAGCGCTGCTCGCCATCAGCTTCGCTTCCTCTGCACAGAGCGTGAAGAGGATGGAAGGAGCGTATCTCGAGCAGCAGCAGAAACGCGACTCCATACTCATTGCCGACCAGCTGAAGTACGGAGTGAAGCTCAGCGCTGTCAAGGAGGGTACTTCATTCTCCTTCCCTGACTGGGACGGAGCCTTTGGTGACACTCTCGTCGTGGTCAGGAACTGGCAGCTTGATACACTGAAGGTCAGCAAGGCAGGAAAGAAGTCCGGAGCGGCTGCCGAGTACGAAATCGATGCCAGCCTCATCATTGCTCCTTTTGAGGAAGGGCAATACACTCTTCCAGGGATAATGATGCAGCGCACCCTCCCCGACGGAGGCATTGACACCCTGGTATTTGATGCCCTCGAGATGGACGTGAAGACTATGCCGGTGGATACTGCGAGCTTCGTAATCAACGACATCAAGGGGCAGATACGCTACCCTCTGACTTTCAGGGAATGCCTCCCGTACATACTTGGAGCCATCCTTCTGGCAGCCCTCATTGCCCTCGCTATATGGCTGATGCGCAGACATCTGGCGAAGCGTTCCGGGCTTCCTGACCATATTGACCCTCCTTACATCGTCGCCCTCCGTAAACTCGAGGGCTTCAGGGACTCGAAGTATTGGGCTCCAGAATCGCAGAAGGCCTTCTACTCGGGCATCACCGACACCTTGAGGGTGTATATTGCCGACAGCTTCGGAATCGATGCCTGCGAGATGACCACAGCCGAAATATTCGAGGCTCTACGGGGCAATGACAGAATCCCTCGGGAGCTCATCGCAGAGACCAGAGCCCTGTTCGAAGTCGCCGACTTCGTGAAATTCGCCAAGCACCTGGCCTCCGACGAGGACAATGCCAAGGCCCTGCCTTCTGCTGTGCGCTTCGTTACCTCAACCTATCAGTCCGAACTGGATGCCGAAGGGGAATCAAGTGAACGGATGGAACCCGCTAAAGAGTAGAGAAGATGTTTTTTGAATATCCGAAACTTCTATGGCTTCTCGCCATTCCGCTGCTCCTGATAGCACATTATTTATATCTGGAGCTGAGCGGAAGAAAACCTCACCTCCGAGTGTCAGTATCCTCGCCTTGGAAGGCTGCCGGCTCAGGACTTATGTCCCTTGTCCGCCACCTTCCCTTTGTCTGCCGCATTCTGGCACTTTCCTTCCTCATTGTGGCGATAGCGAGACCGCGCTCATCATCGGAGGTGGAAAAGATTGATACTGAGGGTATTGACATTACTTTTGCAATGGACGTGTCGACCAGTATGCTTGCGCGTGACTTCACTCCCGACCGCATCAGCGCCGCCAAGGACATTGCCATAGAATTCATTGCCCAGCGTCCTACGGACAGGATGGCAATAGTCGTTTTTGCGGGCGAGAGCTATACCCAATGCCCTCTGACGACAGACCGCGCAACTCTCATCAACCTGATGAAGGAGGTGCAGACCGACCTGATTGAGGACGGAACCGCCATTGGCAATGGTCTTGCCACCGCCGTGGCCCGTATGAAGGACTCCGATGCCAAGAGCCGGGTAGTGATATTGCTCACTGACGGCGTCAACAACAGAGGCGAGATTTCGCCGCAGACCGCTGCGGAGATTGCTAATACCTATGGCGTGAGAGTCTATACTATTGGAGTCGGCGCCAACGGAACGGCTCCATATCCGGTAATGACTCCTTGGGGTGTGGAACTCCAGAATGTCAAGGTCGAAATCGACGAGGAACTGCTCAAAAGCATAGCCGAGCTCACCGGTGGACGATATTTCCGTGCGACAGACAATACCAAACTGGCTGAAATCTATTCCGAAATCAACAGGATGGAGAAGGCTCGCACCACTATTGACAGTTTCCCTGTTTACAAGGAGCTCTTCCCGAGATTTGCTCTTATGACTCTCGCATTACTCCTGCTTGAATTGATCATCAGACTATTGCTCAGACGTTTACCTTAGAATTATGATTATTTTTGCGCAATACCGTTTTCTTTTGCTCCTCCTCCTGGTGCCCCTCATCCCGCTGCTGTACGCCTTGGTGATGAGGCTTCGCACGCGCAATATCCGTAAGTTCGGAGATGTGGAACTGGTAAAGGAACTGATGCCTTCGTATTCCAAGGCCAAGGGCTGGCTGCGCATCCTCCTCTTCACTCTCGCCTTCGCCCTCTTCGTGATTGGACTGGCCAGACCGCAGATCGGAGCCAAACTTCAGGAACATCAGGCGAAGGGCGCCGAGATAATGATATGTCTCGACGTGTCCAACTCGATGCTCGCGGAGGACTACTCTCCGAATAGGCTCGACCGCGCCAAACTTGCCATCTCCAAGATAGTGGACAGGCTGCAGGGAGACAGAATAGGCCTCATAGTCTTCGCCGGCAGTTCCTTCGTACAGCTTCCTATCACCACTGACTACGTCTCGGCCAAAATGTTCCTGAGTTCGGTCAATACCGAATCGGTCCCAGTTCAGGGAACCGCAATAGGAGATGCTGTGCTCACAGCTGCGAAGAGCTTCAGTGCCCAGAGCGAGAAGAGTCGCGCCATAATCGTCATTACCGATGGAGAGAATCACGAGGATGACCCGATCAGCGCCGCGGAGCAGGTAGCAGAGATGGGCATTAAGCTCTATACTATAGGCGTGGGCTCCGCAGAGGGCCAGCCCATTCCTAAGGACGGATCCCTGATGAAGGACAAGGATGGCAATATTGTCGTAACCCGCCTGGACGAGGCTACTCTTCAGAGTATGGCTAATGCCGGAAAAGGAGCCTATGTGCGCGCCGGCAATGAAGAATTCGGCTTGAATCCCATCATTGACGATATAAATAAAATGGAGGACGAGGAGTTCAACTCCGTAGTCTTCGAAGAATATGACGAACAGTATATGTATTTCTTCGCTGCAGCTCTCTTGCTGTTTGTTATAGAGATGCTGATAGGAGAAAGACGCATAAAGAAAAAACTCTTTTGAGTGAGAAGATGAAAAGGATATTGACTATATTGACTCTGCTGACACTTGCATTGACTGCATCCGCCCAGGTGGACAGGCACGATGTGCGCGCCGGAAACCGCAAGTTCAACAAGGAGGAGTACAAGCAGGCTGAAATCGACTATCGTAAGGCCGTGGTCAAGGATTCACTGTCCGTTGCAGGAGAGTACAATCTGGCTTCCGCCCTTTACCGTCAGGAAGATTTTGACGGGGCAGGGAAGGCTCTTGATGCTATCAAGGACCTGGCACCTGTTTCTGAATATGCCGGCGATTATTACTTCAACCAAGGTAATATTGCACTTCAGAAGGAGGATTATGCCTCTGCTGTCGAGTCCTTCAAGCAGTCATTGCTTTTGAATCCTGGCGATTTGGATGCCAAGGAAAACTATATCTACGCCAAGAAGAAGCTTCAGGACCAGCAGAACGGTGGCGGTGGACAGGATAATCAGGACCAGAATCAGGATCAGGACCAGGATAATCAGGACCAGAACCAGAATCAGGATAATCAGGACCAGAACCAGAATCAGGACCAGAATAATCAGGACCAGGATAATCAGGACCAGAATCAGGACCAGTCCCAGCAGCCTCAGGATCAGAAGATTTCCCCTCAGCAGGCCCAGCAGATGCTCCAGGCCATACAGGCCAAGGAGAAGGAGACACAGGACAAGGTGAAGAAGGAAAAGGCGGAACTCCTACGCTCTAAACAGAAGGAAAAGAATTGGTAAACACAAGGAAGAATCGCTGAATATGAAGAGAATATTTACCCTTATATTTCTTTTTGCTGCCTGTACTCTTGCATTTGCACAGGCTGAAATCAAGGTGCAGATGCCCTATGTTGTGGCAGCCGACGAACAGTTCAACGTTACTTTCATCATTGAAAGCGATGACGCCCCATCGGAATTTTACTGGGACCCGGGCAGCGACTTCCAACTCGTCTGGGGACCGCAGAAGGGCCACTCTACCAGTACCAGCATCATAAACGGCAAGAGAAGCAGGTCCAGCCAGTATTCCTATACCTATGTGCTGATGCCAAAACAGACTGGCAAGTTTTCCATTCCCGAGGCCCGCGCCGTTATCAAGGGCAATGCCCTCAGTTCCACCCGTACTTCCGTCGAGGTAGTATCCGGTTCATCATCATCCTCTTCCGGCAGTGCCCAGTCTCAGGGCTCCTCTTCCGGCAGCTCCCTTTCTTCGAGTGAAATCGCCAGGGATGAGCTCTTCCTCAAACTCAGCCTCAGCCGCAGCAATGTCGTTGTGGGCGAGCCTATTACCGCAACTCTCAAACTCTACCAGCGTGTCAATATCGCCGGCTTCGAGGATGCCAAGTTCCCTACTTTCAACGGCTTCTGGAGTCAGGAAACCTTTGCCCCCACCAATATTGAGTTCAAGCGCGAAAGCTACAATGACAATATTTACAACACCGCCGTACTCCGCTCTTACGTCCTGATACCGCAGCAGGCCGGCGACATTACTATAGAACCGGCTGAGCTGGTTTGCCTTGTCAATGTCAGAGCCCCTTCCACCGGCATCAACAGTATCTTCGACAGCTTCTTCCAGGATGACTACCGTACCATAAGGAAAAGAATCAGCTCTGAGAGCTGCAAGGTGCACGTATCCAAACTGCCTGCAGGTGCTCCCGCATCTTTCGGCGGGGGAGTGGGCAAATTCGATATGAAGGTCTCCCTGAGCAAGGACTCACTCAAGACCCACGATGCCGCGTCTCTCTTTGTGACCGTGAGCGGTAAGGGCAATGTGTCATTGCTCCAGGCTCCGAAGATCAATTTCCCGCCCGATTTTGAGGTTTATGACGTAAAAATTACTGAAAATACCGACAAGTCCGGAGGTAATATCAGCGGCTCCCGCACCTTCGAGTACCCGTTCATCCCTCGCAGTCACGGCCATTTCGAGTTCGGACCTGTGGAATACAGCTTCTATAATGTCAGCAATTCCAAATATGTGAGCTTGAACAGCGGCCCGATAGTAGTCGATGTTGCCAAAGGCAATGAAAGCGCTTCCACCCTGTCCGGAACCCAGATTCAGTCCGGAAGCCTCAGGAAGGATGTCAAGAGCCTCGGCTCTGATATCAGATTCATCAGGACCAGGGAGGCCGGCTTCTCAGAGAAAGGCTCACTCTTCCTCGGTTCAGGCCTCTTCATTGTCCTGTTAGTCCTGATTTTCGTGGCAGCAGCTGTGCTTTGCTTCATTCTCAAGCGTATTCTGGCGAGAAGGGCCGATGTGGTAGGCACGAAGAACAGGACTGCTACCAAGATGGCCCGCAAGCGTCTCTCGCTTGCCCGGGGATATTTGGACAACAATCTCTACACTGCCTTCTATGAAGAATTGCACAAGGCTCTGTTGGGCTTCATCTCCGACAAACTGAATATAGACTCTGCAGATATGAGCAAGGACAATGTCAGTGCCGCCCTGATAAAAGCAGGAGTCGGCGAGGCTCTCAGCGAGTCTTTCACCTCATTGCTTGATGCTTGCGAATTTGCAAGATATGCTCCGGACGCAGGTCACGAGGCAATGGACGCGCACTACAGAAGTGCGGTCGAAGTCATTTCTTCTATCGATGAAAGTATGAAAGGAAAGAAATACAGTGTTTCAGGCTCAGTAACTGCACTGGCCGTTATATTGATGCTCCTTCCGCTTTCAGCATCTGCAGCCCAGGAGGATTATCCTGAGTCACAGTGGAATGCAGGAGTTGAGGCTTACGCTGAAGGAGACTGGACAAGTGCCCGCGAGGCTTGGATGTCCATAGAACAACTCGGTCTTGAATCCGTTGACCTCTACTACAATATAGGCAATGCTTTCTTCAAGGAGGGAGACTATGCCCATGCCATCCTGTACTACGAAAGAACTCTCAAGCTCGACCCTTCCGATGCGGATTCCAGATTCAATCTCGAGTTTGCAAACAGCCTGATACAGGACAAAATCGACAGGGTACCTGAGTTTTTCCTGAAAACCTGGACCAGGAAACTCTGCTGGCTCCTGTCATCGGGAACCTGGGCTGGACTTTTCCTCTTTCTGCTTGCCCTGACTCTGGCTGGAGCCCTGCTCTTCTATCTGGCAAAGACCTCAGCATACAAGCGTCTTGGCTTCTTCGGAGCTCTACTGTTCTTGCTCCTCTCACTCGCTTCCCTGTCCTTCTCGATTTGGCAGAAGAATGACTATTTCATTCAGGATGAGGCTATCGTGACAGCTGCAGTAAGCTCAGTCAAGAGTTCGCCTGCATCAGATACAGCCAAGGACCTGTTCATCCTGCACGAGGGAACGAAAGTCGGAATTCTGGACACTGTAGGGTCTTGGAACAATATCGAACTTTCAGACGGACGTCAGGGATGGATCAGGTCCTCGGATCTGGAGCTGATTTGAATTAAACCAGCCTGCGTATCAACTCGTCACGATCGCCTTCAAGCAGATCGATGACAGGGATTTCTATCATGGTATAACAACCCGCTTTCTGTCTCATTGAGGCTCTCGCCACGTTGACGAGGACCTGGGCGGTCAAAGCAGGGTTGTTGATTTTCATATTGAATTCGAAAAGCTGGTTGTGGGTTTTGCCTGAAACGCCCTTGCGGACCAGATTGACTCCGTGGCCTACATCGTTCAGAGCATCCACTGACGGCACTGCGCTAACGTGAGTCTCGTCGTGAACGAAGTAAGGGTCGCTCTTAATGGCAGCTTCCACCTTCGCGAAATCAGCGCCCTCTTCCAGCTCAACATACACCATACGGCGATGTATTCCCGTTCCGATAGGTATTGTCATTGACAATGCATCCTTGACACCTTCTATTGCCCTTACCGCAACCGAATGGCCCATCGAGCGTCCCGGGCCGAAGTTGGTGTAGCTGATGCCCTTCGGGGCGAGGCTTTCCATCAGGCTGCGGACCACAGAGTCGCTGCCAGGGTCCCAACCTGCGGATATGATGCTTACGGCGCCTCCGGCCTTGGCTACGGGGTCGAGTTCATTGCGAAGGCTGACGATGTCGCTGTGGATATCGAAGCTGTCAACGGTATTGATACCCATTGCCAGGTACTTGAGCGCATTCTCTTTCACCTTTCTGGAGGGTGTGGCGAGCACTGCGACATCCACCTTGCCCAACTCGCGTATGTCTGAAACCACCTTGAGATTCTGGAGCTCCGCTATGCCTTCGGCCGAGCCGCTTCTTCTAACCACTCCGGCGCAAACCATATCCGAAGAAGCCTCAATGGCTTCGAGAGTGTACTTGCCGATATTGCCGTAGCCTACTACGGCCACTCTTATCTTTTCCATAGTCTTTGATTTTTAAAACAATTCTTTCAATGTCTCCCTGATAATGGCCTCGGTGGCCTCGGTTGCAGGATACAGCGGAAGCCTGAGGCTGTTTTCCATCAGTCCCATCTGCGCAAGAGCAGCCTTGGCCGGGATAGGATTGCTTTCCAGGAAGCAATTCTTGAACAGAGGCATAAGCTTGTAGTGCAGTTCCCTTGCAGTCTTCATGTCATCCTTTTCCAATGCCTCCACGAGCTTCACCATCCTCACTGGATCGATATTGGATGCGACACTGATCACTCCGTCCGCGCCGGTCGCCATAAGCGAGAGAGTCTCATCGTCATTGCCGCTAAGCACTGAGAAGCCCTTGGGACGGTTTCGGATAATCTGTGAAATCTGCTGATATTTGCCGGAAGCTTCCTTTACGGCAATGATGTTCTCTACCTCCTCGGCGAGTCTGAGCGTTGTTTCAGCCTCGATGTTCGCACCGGTACGTCCCGGAACATTATAGAGCACTATGCCCTTCTCCGTGGACTCGGCTACGGCTTTGAAATACTCGAAAAGACCCTTCTGGGTAGGCTTGTTGTAATAAGGGACGACGATAAGGAAGGCGTCGGGACCGTAAGGCTCAAGTACTTTCATACTGTTAATGGTCTGTGCCAGCGAATTGGTGCCGCCGCCTACGATAATCGGCTTTCCTGCAGCGTGCTCCTTCGTCGTCTGCAGGATCCTGATTTTCTCTGCATCAGTCAGACAGGGAGTTTCTCCCGTAGTACCCAATGGAACGAGGAAATGTACCCCCGCCTCGACCTGTCTTTCCGTCAACTTGGCCACAGCGTCGTAATCCACTTCTGTGCCCTTGTTTTTAAATGGGGTTAGCAGTGCAGTACCGCATCCCCTGAACTGTATTTGACTCATATTGAAGTTATCTTCGATTATTTAAGGAAAATGATGTCTTTGAATTCGTGAACTCCTTCAAGACTCTCGGTCCTGATGGCTGCCTCTACGGCTCCTGCAGCGAATCCTTCCCTTGAGAAAGCTTCGTGTGTGAAAGTAATCCTGTCGTGGCTTCCTTCGAAGCCGAGGGTATGTATGCCGGCAATCTCACCGCATCTGACCGCTGCGATGTCGGGCACCTTCCCACCATGAGCCTCCACTATCTGGGCAATCGTCTTTGCCGTGCCGCTCGGCCTGTCGAGTTTGTGGCAATGATGCTTCTCCTCCACGTATGCGCTATAACCGCCCGCGTCTGCCAAAAGACCAGAGAGGTAATCCGCAGCTGCAAAGAAAATATTCACGCCAATTGAAAAATTCGACGCGTAAATCATCGTGGTGCCGCTGCTCTTGAAGCATTCAATCACCTCGTCCTTGATATCGTTCCAGCCGGTGGTGCCCACCACTACAGCTTTGAAATTCTCTGCAAGGAAACGGTAGTTGGCCCTGAAGGCGTCGGGCGTAGTGAAATCGATGCAAACGCACTCCTTGGCCAGAGCCTTGTCTGTGGAACGTATGTCCTCACTTGTAGCTACACATTCTATGTTTCTGAGCCTCAGGATGTTCTCCACCATATGACCCATCTTTCCATATCCGGATACTATTACCTTCATATCAATTGAACAGTGAATTGTGAATCTTGATTACAGCTGCTTTCAGTTCAGCCCTGTCCACCACCATCGTGAGATTGATGTAGGATGAGCCCTGTGAAATCATATAAACCTTGGTGTCCTCAATAGGGTCGAACACCTTTTGAACCGTGCCCGTCAGATTGACCAGATTCTTTCCTATAACTGAAATCTGCGCTTTGTCCCTGTCTATGCTTATGCTGGCAAATTCTGAAAGTTCTTCAATCACCTTCTCAATGTTGTTAGGGCTTTCCTCGCAGGTTACAGAAATATTGGCCTCTGTGGTGCTTATCAGATCAATCGAGACATTGTTATTCTTGAATACATCAAAAACCTTGCTCAAAAAGCCTGAAGTGTTAATCATTTTCGTGGAGAACATATTGATTACGAGGATTCTCTCCTTGAATGACACTGACTTGACTCCGTCCTCAATCTGTTCGTCGTTCAGAATGAGGGTTCCCTCGCATTCCGGATTCTTGGAGTTCAGCACACAGATAGGAATATTCTTTCTGACTGCAGGCTCAATGGTCTGAGGATGAAGAACCTTGGCTCCGAAATGGGCCATCTCTGCAGCCTCCTCGAATGAAAGACGGCTCAATCTCAGCGCTCCCTCCACTACACGCGGATCTGCAGTAAGCACTCCGTCCACGTCTGTCCATATCTCTATCGCTTCAGCATTGATCGCCATACCTATGAGGGAGGCTGAATAGTCGGAACCACCACGGCCCAGAACAGTATTCACACCATCCTTGCTTCTCGAAATGAAACCCTGGCTTATTACGGCATCATTTCCCTCGAAAGCCTTCTCTATGATGCCAGGTACTCTATCCTGAATACTTGCCAGGTCAGGTTCTCCGTTCATGACATCTCCCGAAGTGATTATCATGTCCCTGGCATTCACCTGCTCCGTACGTATGCCTGCAGCATTCATAACGTGGGCAATGATGCTCGAAGACAGCAGCTCACCGTTGGATACTATTGAGGCCTTGCTTCTGTCGGACAGCTCACCAAGCGCGCAGACTGCTCCAACTGTGGTGGCGAGCCCGTCACAAATCTCGTTCACGCAGGATATTGCGGGAAGCAGATATCCGGCCTTTCCTTCAAGCAAATCCTCCGCGGTCCTGATATGTCTGGTCCGCAATTCGTTCATAAGCTCTTCACAAAGATCGGTCTGTTTGGATGCTGCCGCTTCTGCCAGCTTGTACAGCAGGTCTGTTACCTTGGACATGGCTGATACAACGACTACAGGCTTTTTGTTCAGCCTGGAAGCAATGATCTCTACCGCTCTTGAGATCTCGTTCTTGCCGGCGACGGATGTACCGCCGAATTTCATTACGATCATATATATATTAATTGTATAGTGTTCCTATAAAGCCATTTTGTATAGGCCAAATTCACAGTGCCCGTTCACGGGCAAAAAAAAGGCAGTCCTGTGGGACTGCCAGCAATATTCCAGATACTCCAGACTATATCACAACAAGCCCCGGCAGACTGTTTACCTGCTTTTGGGATTTTTTGAGCTGTTTGCTGAAGCACGTCATAGTAGCCTTTTCGTTTACTGCTGCAAATATAACTATTTTTTTTGAAACACGTGCAACGTATGTGGTAAATGATGCATCTTTAATCTGTAAAAATGGCATTGTAGCGCACAGGGATATGAAATTCCTCCGCTGATTTTGAGTTTTTGACTTGCAAAAGAGCATTTTTCTCCATATCTTTGTGCATTGAGTATTGTGCCATTACTGTGTGGTACTGTGCCTTAATAGGCCAATAGTGCTCATTTTTAATGTGTTACGAAGAAATACTATTTATAGTTTAACTTTATTTTAATTATTATCTTTTATGAAAAAAACATTTAGAATGGCTTTGGCGCTTGCGCTTGCTTGCACAACGCTGACCTACACAAGCTGTACTAAAGATTATTCTGACGAGATCAATAACCTTGGAAAGGATATTGAGAATCTTCAGACTAAGCACGATCAGGATATCGCTGCTCTCAAGAATGATATCCAGAGCGTGAAGACCAGTATCAGCTCTCTTGAGTCTGCATACAAGAGTGCAGATGAGGCTCTTAAGAGCGACATCAAATCAAATGCTGACGCTATCAAGGCACTTCAGTCTGAGGTAGCTAAGAAGGCTGACCTTAGCGATGTTAACTCTAAGCTTGCAGCGATCGAAGAGAAGCTTGCTTCTAAGGCTGATGTTACAGCTCTTAATAAGGCTGTGGCTGATCTTAAGAGTGATCTTGAGAAGAAGATTTCTGACCTCGACAAGGCTCTCCGTGACGTTATCAAGGCTCTTGATGGTCGTGTAGAGAAGCTTGAGGAGGCTGTTAAGGCTTGTAACGATGCACAGGCTGCTCTTTCAAATGAGCTTAAGAGCCTCGTAGTTGTTCCTCAGCTTTACTACGGTGGTGTTGAGGCCGTTTCTTACTCATATCTCGCTGCTAACACACAGAAGGCCGTAAAGGCTCTCGGTACAGAGGCGGGCGTTACCTCTGAGGAGGGTGCTGCTGCAAAGTGGGAGAAGGATGCTATCATCAGCTACGAAAAAGTTAAGAACGTTTCTGTAGCAGAGCTTGCTACTGCTGAGTACCATATGAATCCTTCTACCTTCGCTGGTGTTGATAAGGCTTCTTGGACTCTTAATGGTTATGACAAGGAGTATAAAACCAAGGCAACATCTGACGCTGAGGTTAAGGTTTGGAAGCCTGTAGTAAAGGCTGTTGAAGCTAAGGAAGGTGATGCAGTCGTTTCTTACGTTATCGAGAACGCTGAGCTCCTTAACCCTGCTGAAAAGATTTCAGTTATGAACCTTACCGCAACAGTTGCTGAGGGCAAGACCGTTGATTCTGACTATGCTGCTGTTGTGCTCAGCAATGTTAATCTTAAATCTCTTGCTTTTACAAAGGATTCTAAGTGGAACACTGTAAATGAGTGCAATGTTGTTGCTGAGAATAAGAATGAACTTTATAACACTGCTGCAGATGCTGTAAAGAATGCACCAAGTGTAAAGGTTACTTATAACAAGGGCGCTTACAACCTTAAGAAGGATCTCAACCTCCATTATCTTGATGGTAATGATGAGAAGAATATGACCCTTGCAGCTTTCGAGGCTAAGTATCCTGGTGTTGCTATCAGCTTCTCTCTCGTTCCTTATACCCTTGGCGGTAATGTTACCCTTGAGAGCGCATTCGGTTCTGTAGATGCTGCTACTGGTGATTTCACTCCTATGTACTGGGATAACAGCGCTAAGAAGAGCGTTCCTTGTGGTGTTGATACTGAAGAAGGTATTTCAGCAGTAGGTCGTGAGCCTGTTGTTCTCGTTACCGTTACTTATGGTGATGATGTTATCCTTGGCCAGTATTTCAAGATTAAGATTGTTAAGGATCCTGTAGTAAATCCTGATCCTATCACTATCACTCTTGAACCTTTCGATAAGCTTCCATATATCTGCGACGAACAGAAGAATACGACCACTTGGAAGCAGTTTACATTCAATATCCTTGAGGCTCTTAAGCTTGATTACAAAGAGTTTGTAAGTGCTTATACATGGGATGAAAAGACCTATGTAATGGGTAAGAAGGGATTAGTTGAGTCTACTGACTACGGTACTGTAGTTTACCTTAAGGATAATGCTGGTTCAGCTATCAATGATGCATTCGTATGGACTATTAATAATACTAATGCGAAAGCTATCCTTAAGGCTGGCGGTGAGGTAAGTGTTTACACTGGATTCTTAAATAAGGCTACAAATCAGGTTGTTTATGTAGAGTTCGTTGGTGGTGTTCATCCTGCTGCTGCTTTCGACTTCGGTGCTAATAAGATTAACAACGAGTGGTTCGACGATGTAAATGCTGAGGCTCTCAACACTGCACGTATCAATGTCCTCGTTCCTAATGCAACTACCGATGATGTAACCAACTTCACTCGTGATCTTACTCACTTCTTCGTAGGTTACAAGCCATCTTGTGAGCTTACTGCAGAATCTAAGGCTGTTTACGACAAACTTAAGCTTGAGCCTGAGTCAACATTCGCATTTGCAGATGCTCAGCCTTGCCAGCTTGCTAAATTCGTCCTTTCAAAAGATAAACTTAATCTTTATAAGGAGAAGGTAGATGCTGATAGCCTCGTTGCTAATATCACCCCTGAAGGTGTTGTTACCTATGCTACTACTGACGTTGCTAAGGAACTCCTTAATAAGTACGGACTCTATGTATCTAAGGATGGTGTTACCGATTACAACCAGGTTAACAAGGTTCAGGATCAGATTCTCTTTGCTAACGTTCAGGTAACTACTACTTATGGTGAGTGCGAGATTCCTGCTGGTACAGCTAACTTCCACGTTCGTTTCGTACGTCCTCTTACTATCGACTTCGCAGACCTTGCAACCGATAGCGAAGAGTCAGCAGTTACCGGTTACAACATCTACCTTAAGGATGCTATCTCTGGTATCGTTGACTGGAACAAGCAGGCTGTTATCAAAGATGGTGAGGCTAATATTATCAACGGTGTGAACATGTACCAGTACTATCAGATCAGCAAGCTTAACGTTGATATTGAAAATGCAGAGCGTGACAACTGGGATACTAAGGATCCTGCTAAGTGGGGTAAGATTTCAACCGTTACTCCTGATGCACAGATTAAACTTGGTACTGTTACAGTTGACAAAACTACAGGTGTTGTAACATTCACTGAGGCTAATTCTCCTATCGATATCTCTGACTTCGCATCTCTCCAGAATGTAGTTATTAACTACAAGAATGACCGTGCAGTCGTTGATTCATTCAAGGTTAAGGTAGGGCTTACTATTGAGTACGCTTGGGGCTCATATCCTGCAGACGTAATCATCACTATCAAGCCTACCAAGGACACTTCAGCTAACTAGTCACTAACTTATAGTGAATAAACAATAAAGAGGGCGCGTCATTGAGGCGCGCCCTTTTTAATAAATTTAGACCATATATGAAAAAGTTTCTGACACTTATCTTTACCATATGCCTTCTTTCTTCATGTGGACCGCGATATTCCGGTGCCAATGGAGAGAAGACTCAGAAGGATGCCGAAAAGGAATTCCTCGGTTCTTTGACAGATGAGTCTAAGCGTGAGGTTCTCCAGATGGCTGAATATTTTATGGAAAAGCTTAAGAATGGACCTTTGGAGGATGCGGTCAATATGATTTATGTTCTTCATGACAATGTTATTTATCAGAAGTCGGAAGAGTACAAGCATGAGTTGATTCTCAGGTTCTCTGTGATGCCTGTTATTGATTATTCTCTTGATTATTTCAATTTTAGTACCCAGGGTAACAATGATATCTGTTATACCACAAAGATGAGTAATGAGGAGAATGCTCCTACTATTAAGCTTACTCTGAATCCCGTTCTTGTGGATGGTAAGTGGTATCTAACCTTCAAGGATGGTTCACAATCAAGTAAGGCACTCCCTGAGGATAAACAGATTCACGAGCTTGCTCCCGCTCCGACCGAGATTACTTTGAATAAATAATAGAAGAACTAACAAGCATAATTTATTCATCATGAAAAAATCAATTATCGTACTTTCTGCTTTGGTAATGTCTCTCAGCCTCTCAGCTCAGGACTTTACTCCAAGTTGGTACCTTCAGCTTCGTGGTGGTGTCGGTGAGACTATCGGTGAGACCAAATTTTCTGACCTTCTTTCACCTGCCGCTGACCTTTCTGTAGGTTATCAGTTTACTCCTGTATTCGGTCTCCGTGGAAACGTTCTCGGATGGCAGGGTAAGGGTGCTATGAACAATGTAAACGCTGCTACTGAAGTTTATAAATATAACTTCGTACAAGGAGCACTCGATGCTACTATCGACCTCGCTAATATTTTCAATGTAAACGCAAACCGTCTTCTCAGTCCGTACGCATATGCTGGTCTCGGAGCTAACGTTCGCTTCAACAATGCTGAGGCAAAGGCTATAGCTGATAAGGGTGCTAACTTCGAGTATCTTTGGGAGAATCCTACTGTATCAGCTGTAGGTCGCGCCGGTCTCGGTCTTGACATCCGTCTTACTGATGCTGTAAAGCTCAATCTTGAGGGTGGTGTTAATGCACTCAGCGATCACTTCAACTCTAAGATGAACGGTAAAAAGGTTGGTCCTATCGATATGGACTACCACTACACCGGTCTCGTAGGTATCAAGATTGCTTTCGGCAAGAAGCCAGCTCCTGCTCCTGTTGTAGTTCCTGCACCAGCACCAGCACCTGCACCAGCACCAGCACCTGCTCCGGTAGTAAAGCAACCGGAACCAGAACCAGAACCAGTCGTAGCTCCAAAGCCAGTTGAGCTTCAGGAGAATATCTACTTCGTTATCAATAAGTGGGATATTCAGGCTTCAGAAGTCGCTAAGCTCGATGAGATCGCTACATTTATGGCAGAGAACCCTCAGACCAAGGTTGCTCTTACCGGCCACGCTGACAAGGCTACCGGTACTGCTGCACGCAACCTCTTCCTCTCAGAGAAGAGAGCTGACATCGTTGAAAGTGAGCTCATCAAGAGAGGTGTAGACGCTGCACGTATCAGCAAGAGCTTCAAGGGTGACAAGGAGAATCCATTCCCTACACCTGAGGAGAACCGTGTAACTGTTTGCTTCGTAAAGTAATTCCGCAAACATAGTTTGATTGGCCCTTAAGTCCTACTGACTTAAGGGCTTTTTTTGTTGTATGATCTTGTTGGCTATGCATCCCTCCGCACTGGGCTTGAACTTGCCTTTCCTCTTACTCACTATGCAAGACTCCACTCTGGGCTTAACCCTCTCTCTCGATGTGGGGGGGGATAATATATTGAGTATCAATGTTTTAGTTGTTTGTCTATGAGTAAATTTTCTTATAGATGAATGCTTATTGTGTTGATTATCAATGCGTTATCCCCCACGAGCCGCAGCCTCAAGCTTGCTGGAAACCCAAAATGTGAAACTGCCTATAGAAACCATTTTACCCCGCCCTTGTATTTCTTCTCTGTCAGATGAAAAATTATTTAAAAACCTTTGTAGATTCGAAAATTTGCCTTATATTTGTAATCCTGTTCGATGAGAACATTTTGGGAGATTAGCTCAGTTGGTTCAGAGCGTCTGCCTTACAAGCAGAGGGTCGGGGGTTCGAATCCCTCATCTCCCACAAATTTCAAGGGATGGCCAAGACGGTCATCCTTTTTTTATTGTTCGTCCAGCAAGACAATAAAAAAGGGGAGAGTAAACAAACCGCCCTGTATTAACAACGAAATTCTACTCAGAACTTCCTACCCGTGCTTTTGGACTACTGATGTCTGGAACATAAATGTTGTTGTCCCGTGGCACTTGGAACTTTAGTGGCTCTTTGATGTTCCATAACCTTTGGATGCCGAGTGGATCCTTGGCAGTCAGTCTGCGGAGAGTGTGGGGGGGGGTAAGTATCTGAAAGTCAATAAGTTAAGTGCTTGATACACAATGGTTTATTCTCTACGCTAACCTCTGCCCGCCTACTCTAGACTCCTAATAGCGGTACTACCATTATCATTAGCCCTGTAATGAGGCGCGTATAACGATTCTATAGTTATTGCCGGAGTCTGGAAATTGCCTTCCTGGGTGACAAAGAACTCCTCGCTGATTGTACTTTTTTCCTCTGGACAAATCTCCAGCCAGTATTCACTGCAGTCTTTCTTTACATTTCTGTATGCATTAGGAGTAATAGCATACCACCCCTCCACATTCACCGGCCTAACCCAACGTCCAATCATTCCAGACAGTTCATTGACCGCTCTCATTGAGGCAGGATGGCCTGCAGTGAGCTTGATGAAGCTTCTGTTTTCTTCGCTCCAGATCTTGTATTCCGCCTTTACCTTGTCTCCCAGCCTTAGCATTTGTATCTCAGCTTGTCCATTGCCGCGGTTCAACTCTTTCCATTCACCTGATCGTTCAACGTACCACTTTCTTTCTATCCTCATACCGTTTCCACTTGCCTTAATCTTGTCAAAGCTCGTGGTGATGCTGGCGCTAAGTGATATCAGTTCAGTAGAGAGTGTTCTTTCGTTTCCGTCAAGTATAGTCGCAATGGCTTCAACGAAGGCAGGGTCTTCATCCCATTTCTGGCTTTCCTTTTGTACCATAAGCCACAACCTTATGCCTTCCGCTATCTCTTGGCCCTTGGTTCCTGTTATTTCACTCTTAACATATTTATTGCATGCTTCCAGCAGCTCGCAAATCTGTACGTGGGCGTGAAGCTCGCTTTCAAGCAATCCGCGGAATGGCATAACAGCATTAGGGTAGTACCAGGCCCCGTTCTTGTGTACTACGGCGTATTCAACAAGGGATGAGTAGTCCTTGCTCAACGAGTTTTTGATTCTGTGCTTCGCAAAGAGACTGATTCCCCATTTTTGAGCAAGAGCAAGGCCATAGTCGTCAGCAATGAGCCTATGCATAACACTGATGCGTCTGGTCTTGGACAGTATTCCGTCGTTCAATACTTTTTTCTTACCCGGGAAGAGATATTCATTCAATTCCTTTTTGAACTCTTTATACTCGTTACCGAGTTTGTCGCTATTGAATTCAATAGCTGAGTATTTTGTTCTGATGCTCAGGTATTGCTCAAAACTGAGGCCTCCGCACCAAAGCTGGCGTTTCATTCTGGCGCTGAATTGGCAGCGGTCAAGGTAGTGGACAGCTGCAGCTATAATCTCCTCAGACAGGATAGTATTGCTGAGCTTTTCCGAGCTTATTTCATCAAAAGTGCTGACCAATTCTCTCTCTATTATGGAGTTGATGCGTTCCAGCATTGCTGCGGTCAGGAGAGGGGAGCTTTCGAAGCCCTTGAACCAGGCGAAGCCTCCGTCGTCATTGCGGCAGTCCATAATGGCTCTGATCAGTTCGCTGTAGCTGATCTGTGCTTCTTCTATGCCGGAATCGCTATCCGCTTCTATTCTGTGCTCTTGGTTCAGCTTTGCGCTCAGGAGTCTGACATAGAGGGCTTCGCTCAGGTCGAGTATATTCTCGGATGCAGGGACAGTCTTAGACGGAAGAGCTGCTTTGACCATATCCAGAATGGATTGCTCTCGTACTTCCGCGTTGGCTCCTGAAGCGAGGGTGAACATTGCCCTAAGCTCGGATATGGTAAGCGCTTTGTCCTGGTCTTTGGTGATGATGGCCGAATGTGCTTCCGTGATGCTCTGCACTGGCGCATAGACCGGGATGAGGGTGAAGATAGCATCTGAGCCGTCATTGTCAGAATCGCTTATGAAGCTCAGTTTGACACCCAGACTCTTGATGTTATTCGGCAGCTTGTACTCGAAACTGCTTCCGGCCGAGCCCATTGCCTCAATGCAGATCGATTTCTGCAACGTCAGCATTGGCTTGAGGGACTTATAGTCCTTGCCGTCGTAGAATTCGGCAATGAGGGTGCCGCTTACGCTTCGGTCAACATTGCTCGAAACATTTGCATTCAGGACATAAGTGTCGCCGTGGTAGAGGAATGAAGGCTCGATTATTGAGACCTTCACCGGAATCGTGACAGTCATTTCCCGGCGCAATACCGCATTGTTCATCTCCTTATCGTGCGCGAAGAGCTGCACATAATAGGTCGAGAGCTTGTCTGCGGTCGAGAAATCCAGCCTGATGTGACCCTCAGCATCTGAGTTCAGGAAGGGCTCGAAGGCGAGAGTATTGGCAAAATTCTCGCGTACAAGAATGGCATCTTCTTCGACCATTACTTCGCTGTTGTATTTCAAAGCAGGAGACATCGAACGCATACTCATAGTGGCCTTGATCGGGCCTGCACTTTCAAATCTGAAGTCCCCGAAGGAGCTGTCAGTGCCGGTGATGACCCTGTTATATATGCTCGGAAGTTCTTCCCTTTGCAACAGTACCTGAGACCACACATTTCTTTCAATGTTTTCGACGCTTTTATCGAAGATGCCGGCAGCGCATTCCACTCCCGGACGGGTGAGTATTTGGAAACTGTAACGTGAAGCAGGCATGGTCCTGTCTTCAAACTGTACAAAGCTCAGAGGGAGTTCCATTTTCTTCCTCTCTGGCTTGAAGTCGTAGCTATAGCTGAAACTTCTGAAATTTCTGAAGTAGATAGCCGTGATTCTGACTGCTTCGGACTGCTTTCTGTCATAGTCGAATACTATGCTCTGCAGATTCTGCCGGCCGTCCAGGTGGACAAGTCTGTGAGCCAGGCGGATATTGCCCACTCCGTAGAGGTCGATGCAGACCCAGGTCGGTCCGGCCGACGAACCGAGTGTCAGGCCTATACTCTCAGAGTCAATAGGCTTGAAAACATTCTCAATGCCTCCCTCGAGGGTGCTGTCTCCTTCTCGAACCAGAAGAAGCTTGATAATGCTGTTCTTCGTGTGGAGCTTCCCGTTCCTGTCCTTGCACTCAGCTACTGTGTTCAGGCTGTACTCTCCTGATTCAAGGCCCTTCAGGGAGAAACTCACGGTCTCATTCGCAGCGGCATTGCCTTTGACAATCACTTTTTCGCCCTTTACGAGGCTGTAGCTGATGCTGAGGCCTTCGCGTTCAAGACCGTTCAATTCGAACTTCGCTTTGAAATCTTCATTGACAAGATATTCCTTGTATTCTTCTTCACTTCGATAATCATGCTCCTCCATCCTGCTGAATTCACCGCTTGCCTCATCCCGGATAAAGACTTGCAGAGGAAGGCTGTAGGCAATGCTGCGCCAGCTGCTCCATTCGTGGGTTTCTCCAGTGGAGTCCGTGACCTTGATTCTGATACTGTAATGCCGGCTTCCGTCCTCTTCGTCAGCCTTGAATGAAAGCTTGAAACGGCCCTGAGAGTCAAGATCCAGCTTGCCTTCTTTTGTCTCTTTGTCGGAAAAGCCTTCGACTATGTATCTTGCATCGGCGTTCTTGAGCGAATGGCCGGAATATGCCTGAATCCTGCCTGTCAGTTCAATGATGTCGCCAGGGTAGTAAAGGTACTTGTTGTCATCGAAGCTTAGAGTGAAGGTAGGAAGGACAAATTCGTCCACCCTTAGCCTTTGTTCGCTGAGCATTCTGTTTTCGTAGAATAGCTGCAGTCTGAAATATCCATTCCTTTCACCTTTCAGGGTAAATTTGCCTGCTACTGAGCCGAAAGCGTTGGTAGTCAGCTCTTTGGTTTCAATCAGCTGCATCTTCGGGTCCAGAAGTTTCAGCTGAACTTTCTCTCCTCCCTTCAGCGTTTCAAGCTTATTGTCAGCCCCTTCCTTATAGATCAGGGCCTTGAACTGCAGCTGCTCTCCGGGATTGAAGGCAGTCCTGTCCGTCAATATCTTGCCGAGTATGTTATCGCCCTGGTAACGATTGCGCTCGGTGATTCCGGCCAGGCTGCTTTTCCGGCTGAGGCGCACGAAACCCTGTGAGTCGGTGCAGCGGCAATAGAACTGCTGGCTGTAAGGCTCATTGTTCTTCAGTTGCTTGCTGATTTCCTTCGGCAACAATGTGAACGCATCAAGCTTCATTCCCTTGTACTCCGCTATCTGCTTTCCACTGTTGTTGAGCAATATGAAATCGGTGCTCTTTACCGGTTCTCCACTCTGAGCGTCGGCCAGGAAGATACTCGTCCCTTGGGAGTCTGTTCTGCTTGCTACAGAGAGACTGTATTTTTCATAGTGGCCGTTGTATTCATCCTTTCCATTGCTGCACTTGAAATCGTAGCTGCCGTCATCCATTGCCGGCAGTTCGAAGCTCACGGTGTCGGGAGCGCAATAGCTTCCCTTTGGATTTTTCAGTTCGGTTTTTAAGACTTTCTTGCTGTCCTTGCTTATGCTCAATTCTACCCTGTCAAGGTTTTTCAGGTTGACTGTGAGGACGTTGTTGGTGATTTCGGCGATAATCTCCTTGCCATCCATCTGCCTGATGCAGTCAGCTACAAGTGTGCACAAGGAGGCTATTTCCTTCTCCTCTCCGCTGAAACTTTTTCTAATCTTCTCAAACTCAGTGCATTCCGTCCTGAAGGCTTTGTATTCTTCACTTTGGGCATTCTTCTCATACAGACGAATTGACTTAGCCATCAGCAGTTCTTCACCTGCAAGAAGAGATACTGCCTTGCCCTTGTACTTGGCTGCGTATGCCTCCAAGGCCTTTTCTCTCTCCTTGGCTACCATTCCGTCAAGACTGCTGAATTCTTTCAATGCGGCATCGGGGTAGCGTCCGCCCAATACTCCGTCCAAAAACCTGCCGCACTCTTCTTCATTGCCTCTCCCCATATCCTTCGCGGCAATCCAGCTGCTCCAGAGCACATATTCGTAGTCGTTCCTGATCAGTTTTTCCGCCAATAGACTGCCGTACTTGGGTGTGCTGAGGAAGTGGTCGTTACTGTAAAAACCGGAATTGCGGGCAGACTCGAGCTCGCTCCTGCGTTCCTTTATCAGTGGTAGAACTGCATCGCTGTCATTCTTGCCGTAGCTGAAACTGAGAACGGCGGAGCCGAATTCCTCGACTTCCTTCTGTCTCGCTTCCTGAAGGCTTTCCCTCAGTTTCCAGTTTCTGCTGCTTGCGACATTGATATACAGATCCGAAGCCCTCTTGAAGTCCCAAGGGAGTTTCTTAGTCCTGGCTTCGCTTTTTATTCTGTCAAGAATCTCCAATTGCTGATTGGGGAGATCCAGCTTGGCGGCAGCCTCATATTCTTTCCAGAGCCTTTCCGTACCTTCGTCCAGCCTTTGTTTATCATTCATTGCGTATATACCTGCTGTTGAGATGATTGATAGTGCGATAAGAAGCAGTAAACGTTTCATTCCCATTCTTCATTTAAGCTTATGGCTTCTGACACTACAAAAGTGCTGCCACCGACATATATCAAGGTATCGTCATTGCCCGCAGCCCTTGCCTTCGCCAGTATCAGTCCGTTCGCGACTTTTCCTGCATCGATGAGGCTCGAAGGCTTGCGTCCGCATTGTTCCCAGTATTTGCGGCAATGGTCGTAGAGGGCGGCAGACGGCATTGCTCTCGGAGTGTCGGGCGCCACGAGTATATACTGAGCTTCCTCGGGCATCAGCGGCAATATCCCGTCGAGATCCTTGTCGGCCATCACTCCATAGACGATAATCAATCTCCGATAGCGTCCCTGCTCGAGGTAGGAGCGTAGCTGCGCGAAATTCTGTTTCAGCGCAGGAGGATTGTGGCCTATGTCGCAAATCATATCGGGGCAGCGGCCTATCAGCTCCCACCTGCCGTGAAAGTCCATCCTCGCGGCAGTCCTGCATATTGCATCGGCAATGTCGTCGTCGAAGTTTATCCGTATCAATGCGAGGGCGGCAAGGACGGTGCGCAGGTTCTCCCTTTGGTAGCAGCCCTGGAGGTCCATCTCCGCGAGCATTGCCCCGCTCCTATCCCATCCGGGAGCATCTGCGGAGTCAGCGAAATGGAGAGGTGCTTCCAAGCTCTGCGCCTGCTGTTCGAAGACGGGGGCAGTTTCGTCATCTCGGCTGCCGATCAGTGCCGGCACTCCTTTCTTGAAAATTCCGGCCTTTTCTGCGGCAATCTCCGCGCGTGTATTACCCAGAAGCGAGCAATGGTCGAGGCCGATGCTGGTGATGATGGAGAGCAGGGGAGTGACGACATTCGTGCTGTCGAGCCTGCCGCCCAGGCCCGTTTCCAATACTGCAATATCAACTTTGCGGTCATTGAACCACTTGAAAGCCATTCCTGTGGTGATTTCGAAAAAGGAGAGGGAAAGCCTGTCGAAGTCTTCCCTGTAGTTGCAGATGAAGTCCTGGACTTCCTCTTTGCCAATCAGTTCGGCTTTTGTCCGGGCTTTTCTGCCGTCTATGATTCTCATCCTTTCTCTGAAGTCGAGAATGTGGGGCGAGGTATAGAGACCAACACTTAAACCCTTGGCAGCCAGGGCACTGGCTATCATATTGGCTACTGAACCTTTTCCGTTTGTGCCGGCAATGTGTATCCAGCGCACATCCTTTTCCGGATGGCCGAGCAGGGTGCAGAAGCGTTCCATATTGTCAAGTCCCGGTTTGTAGGCTCCCTTGAAACCTACGTTCTGTACTGATGGAAAACGCACGAAGAGTTTTTCCAGTTCAGCTTTATAGTCTGAATCGTTCATTTTTCATTTTTTTGCTTTAAATCCAAATTTAACTATTTTTGAGGAGCAAAAGGTTTATTTGAACATTGTTTTTGGAATATGGACAAAAAGAAGTCGGCTTTATATTCTGAATACATTATCGACGGCGTAGCGATGGAGCTTGCCCCGGCGCGTTTGCTGGAGTCCTGCCTCTCGGACAAACCGGCTGTTGAAACTGAGGAGAAAGGGGATTTTGCGCCTATTCTGGACGAAACCATAGATCCTGACGTGCGTCCCATCCCTACCGGTCCGGAAATGATAAATCCCTATCTCAAACTGGTCAGAGGCATAAAGAAGAGAAGTTTCCCCAAATCCTTTCCGGAGAGTTTCACCAAGAGCCGCATAGCCCTTGCACTGATTGATGCCATTTGGAGGAGGGGCCATTTCCGTCTGGGCGATCTTGGTATGTCTCTCAGCTGGATTTGGTCTTCGGAGCAGTTGGGCGATATGGCCTGCTTCTACTCTTCCGTGCAGTCGGCCGTGGATTATTTGGATATGCTGGGTCTCAGGCTTAAGAGTTATTCGTATGATGAAACTGGAGCCGGGAATGAATTCATTGCCTCCTGCAGCATAATGGAAGCCTCTTCCGATGCTGAGGATGCTTTCGACGGGGCTTTTGACGGGGGAGCATCCTTTTTCGATGAGCTGCCTTTCCGCACCGAACACCCGAGGATGGGATTGAAAAAGCTTCATCCTTCCACTATACAGCCTGATTCGGCCAGCTGGTTGATTTACATTCCTTTCGAGCAATGCGATTACCGTCTTGGTGCTTCAGCCTTGTCACAGGCTGTTGGCCTGAGCGGCTCTCTGGCTCCGCTAATCGTTGATGCTGATTATTTTATAGATTGCTACGAAGTCGTAAGAGAGCTTATTGAGGACAATATCATTCTCTCTGGGGCTACGGTTGGTGACGGCGGCCTGATGGCTGCGCTCAAGGCTATGAGCAGTCCACGTGCCGGAGCCGATATCGAGCTTGCCGATCTGGTGGCCTCGACGGGGGAGAGAGACATCGTGAAGCTGCTCTTCGCGGAGGTGCCTGGCGTGATTATCCAAATCTCTGACAATGACTACGATTACGTTGATGCTGAACTGCTTCTGCAGGATGTGCTCTTCTTCCCTTTGGGGCATCCTCTCATTGACAGTTCGGAAGTACGTGTGCATTCCTCGGAGAAAAGCGGCGTCCAGGTTATCCTGGAATCGATTATCCGCAGCCAGAACTCTGAGGGGGAAGACTGAAATACTGTCCTGAAACACAGTCCTGAACCGTCAGGACAACTAACCATATAACTGCCCTGAAAAGGGGGCGACACTGAATTATGACAAGCAAATATGCCAATGTTCCGGGAAACAAGAAGTCTTCCGGGAAACCCAAAATTTTCGTACTTGATACCAATATAGTTCTCCACGACTACAAGGCTATCAGAAAGTTCCAGGATAACAATATCGTCATCCCTATAGCGGTGGTGGAGGAACTGGACAAGTTCAAGAAGGGCAATGACGCCCTTTCCTTCAATGCCCGCGGCTTCATGAGGGAGCTTGACAGACTGACCGAGGGTAAGCTGTTCGGTGAAAAGGGCGTGCCTATCGGCAAAGGTATGGGCTACATCAAGATTGAGCCTAACCATCCTTTCTCGAATGAGTACAAGGATTTCTTCAAGGATGATATTCAGGACCATAGAATACTTGCCACGTCAATGTGGGTGCGCGACAACAATCCCGGTACTTTCGTTGCGCTCGTGACCAAGGATATCAATCTCCGCATGAAGGCCAAGGCTGCCGGAATGAACGTGCAGGACTACTTGACCGACAAGGTGGAAGACACCAAGGTGGAGAATGCACAGCGCGAGCTTCAATGCCTGGAGCTCGAAGCTGAACTGCTCCAGAAACTGGCTTATGGTCCTCAGGTGGCCATTGACTGGAAGGAAGTCTTCAAGACAGAGCCTCTTGCCAATCAGCTGTTCAAGTTCCTTTGGAAGGGGGACAAGTCGAAGGAAGCCGTTTGCGCCCGCTATGACATAGACCGCAGGATGATAGTGCTCGTCAAGGCCAGAAGCGCCTATGGAATACGTCCGCGTAACGATGAACAGAAGTTCGGTCTCGATGCCTGCCTGAACCCGAAAATCCAGCTCGTCTCTCTCACCGGCGGCGCAGGTACAGGCAAGACGCTTCTCGCCCTTGCTGCAGCCCTCGAACTTGAGCGCGACTTCGACCAGATTATCCTTTCAAGGCCTACTGTCACCCTTGGCAATCAGGATATCGGCTTCCTCCCAGGAGACCAGAAGACCAAGATGAGCCCTTATCTGCAGCCTTTGATGGACAATCTCAATGTTATCAAGGCCCAGTTCCGCCCTTCAAGCAAGGAAGCTCTGAAGATAGAGGGTTTGCTGAAGGATGAGAAACTTCTCATTTCACCTCTGGCATATATACGCGGCCGCAGTCTTGGCAAGGCCTTTTTCATCATTGACGAGGCTCAGAATCTCACTCCTCACGAAATCAAGACCATTATCACCCGTGCCGGGGAAGGTACGAAGATGGTGTTCACCGGTGATATTTTCCAGATTGACCAGCCTTATCTGGACCAGTGGTCGAACGGCTTGACCCATCTTGGCGAGAAGATGGTCGGGCAGAGGCTTTTCGAACACGTTTTCCTTCGTAAGGGTGAAAGAAGCGAGCTGTCGGAGATTGCCGCGAAATTGCTGTAATTGGCTGGCTTTATTGGAGCTTATATTTACGATTTGTAGTATAATTTCTTCGTATAATTAGGAAAATGTGTAAATTTGCACTTTTCATTACGGAAATCTAATAATACAATTACAATACTATGATTGAAAGCAAGAAAAGAGTTTATCGTTTCGGTGCAGGAAAAGCCGAGGGAAACGGTGCTATGAGAGAGCTTCTTGGAGGCAAAGGTGCAAACCTTGCTGAGATGAACCTTCTCGGAATGCCTGTTCCTGCAGGTTTCACCATCACTACTGAGTGCTGTACCGAGTATTATGAGCTTGGCGGTGGCTATACTGTCGAGCTTAAGGGAGAAGTAGCAGCAGCTTTGAAGGCTACTGAGCAGATTATGGGTATGAAATTCGGCGATCCTGAGAATCCGCTTCTTGTAAGCTGCCGTTCAGGTGCCAGAAGTTCTATGCCTGGTATGATGGATACCATACTCAATATCGGTCTTTGCTCCGCTACCATTCCTGGAATGATCAAGAAGACAGGAAATCCGCGTTTCGTATATGATGCTTACCGCCGCCTCATTATGATGTATTCAGACGTCGTTATGGAGAAGGCAGAGGGCGTAGAACCTGAGGATGGAAAGGCTATTCGTCAGCAGCTTGACAAGATGATGGAGGACCTCAAGGAGTCTAAGGGCTATAAGTCCGATACCGAGATTAGCGCGGAGGAGCTCAAGGATCTCGCTGAGGCATTCAAAGTGCGCATCAAGGAGGTTCTTGGCGTTGAATTCCCTGATTCTGCAGAGGCACAGCTCTGGGGCTCGATTGGTGGAGTCTTCAAGTCATGGAACGGAAAGCGTGCTATCAAGTACCGTCAGATCGAGGGCATTCCTGATGATTGGGGTACAGCCGTAAACGTTCAGTCTATGGTATTCGGAAATATGGGTGATACCTCAGCTACCGGTGTGGCATTCTCCCGCAACCCTGCAAACGGTGACAACAAGTTCTACGGCGAGTGGCTTATCAATGCCCAGGGCGAGGACGTTGTGGCAGGTATCCGTACACCTAATCCTCTCAATATCGCTACCAAGAGTGCTCAGAATGCTCATCTGGCTTCCCTCGAGGAGGCAATGCCTGAGGTCTATAATCAACTTGACGAGATTCGTGTAAAGCTTGAGGACCACTTCAATGATATGCAGGATATCGAGTTCACCATCCAGGAGAAGAAACTCTGGATGCTCCAGTGCCGTATAGGCAAGAGAACAGGTCTTGCAGCCCTCAATATGGCTATGGATATGCTTGAGGAGGGTATGATTGATGAGAAGACAGCCGTGATGCGTGTATCTCCTTCACAGCTCGACGAGATTCTTCACCCTATCCTTGACCCTTCTTCTGAAAAGAAGGCAAGCCCTGTTGCACACGGTCTTCCAGCATCACCGGGCGGTGCTGTCGGCACCATTGTCTTCACAAATGCTGACGCTGTTGTCGCTGCTGCTGAAAAGAAGAGCGTCATTCTCGTTCGCGAGGAGACCTCTCCTGAGGATGTCGAGGGTATGCGCGCAGCTGCCGGTATCCTTACCATGAAGGGCGGTATGACCTCTCACGCTGCACTCGTTGCACGCGGTTGGGGCAAGTGCTGCATCGTAGGTTGCGAGGATATGAAGATTGACCTTGAGAACAGGACTGTCTCATTCAAAGGCTCTGACAAGGTATATAAGGAGGGTGATTCATTCTCTCTCAACGGTGCCAAGGGTGCTGTTTATGCTTGCGCTATCGACACCATGGACGCTTCCGACAATCCTCGTTTCGTGAAGTTTATGGAACTTGCCGACAAGTATCGCAGACTTGGAGTCCGCACCAATGCTGATACTCCTGAGGATGCTTCCCGCGCACTTTCATTCGGTGCTGAAGGCATCGGTCTCTTCCGTATCGAGCATATGTTCTACGGCCGCAACTCTGAGATTCCTCTCGGAAAGCTCCGTAAGATGATTCTTTCACAGACTGACGATGAACGCCGTGCTGCTCTTGCAGAGCTTGAGCCTTACATCAAGGCTGCTGTCAAGGGTACAATGAAGGTTATGGACGGCAAGGCTGTCACTTTCCGTCTTCTTGACCCACCTCTCCACGAGTTCGTTCCTACATCTGAGGACAAGAAGCAGGAACTTGCAAAGGAGCTTCGCATCTCTACCCTTGATATTGACAGAAGAGGTGAGTCTCTCCACGAGGTCAACCCTATGATGGGTCACCGCGGAGTACGCCTCCACGTTACATATCCTATGATTTCGGAGACTCAGTTCCGCGCAATTTTCACTGCGACTCTCGAGTTGAAGGCAGAGGGCTTCGATCCACATCCTGAAATTATGGTCCCTGTGACCATTTCAGAGCGTGAGCTCCGCTTCCAGAAGGCAATCTGCGAGAAAATCAAGGCTGAGGTTGAGGCTAAGTTCAGCAGTAGCATCGACTACAAGTTCGGTACTATGATAGAGATTCCTCGTGCAGCTCTTACAGCAGACCGTATGGCCCGCACTGCAGAGTTCTTCTCATTCGGAACCAACGACCTTACACAGATGACTCTCGGCTTCTCACGTGACGATGTCAGCACCTTTATGGGTGACTACCTCGGCAATAAGATTCTGGATGCCGATCCTTTCAAGACCCTCGATACCAAGGCTGTGGGCAAGCTTATCGACTACGCAGTGGAAAATGGCCGTAAGACACGCCCTGAACTTAAGTGCGGTATATGCGGTGAGCACGGTGGTGATCCGGCTTCTGTCGAGTTCTGCCACAAAATAGGTCTCAACTACGTGAGCTGCTCTCCATTCCGTGTGCCTATTGCACGTCTTGCTGCGGCGCAGGCTGCCATCAAGGAACAGGCATAAGGAACAATCCATAATAAAAGAGGCTGACCGGAAGTCACAATTTGACTTAGAGGGCAGCCTCTTTTTTTTTATGGAGATGAACTTATACTTTATTAATACCCGCCTTGAAATGCCAGAGTATCACTCCTGCGCTCACAGAAACATTGAGCGAGTGCTTGGTTCCCCATTGCGGAATTTCAAGTGAAAAGTCAGATTCGTCCACTACTTCCTGTTGAACTCCGTCCACCTCATTGCCGAACACCAAGGCATATTTCTCTCCTTGTTTTGGTGTAAACTCATTGAGTTTCACGGAGTTGATTGTCTGCTCTACCGATACTACCGTGTAGCCCTCCTTTTTGAGTTCACGTATGGCTTCCATCGTGTCCTGATACTTTAGCCATTCGACGCTGTCCTCCGCACCGAGCGCTGATTTGTGAATTTCGGCGGATGGTGGGGTGGCGCATATGCCGCACAGCAGCAATCTGTCGACCTTGAAGGAGTCGGAGGTGCGGAAAACCGAGCCGACGTTGTGGGCGCTGCGGACATTGTCCAGTACTACTACTATGCCTGAGTCCGGCAATTTCCTGTATTCTTCCGTGCTGACACGGCCCAATTCAATATTCAGCAATTTTCTGTCTTTCATAACCACAAAGATAGGATATATCTGCAAAGAAATTGGGCTTCTTTTTTCCAAATTAATGAATATTATTGTTACCTTTGGCCGAACTAAAACTGTGTAATCTATGAAACAGGATTTACAAATTTTCGAACTGATCAAAAAAGAGAGGGATAGACAGTCGTCGGGACTTGAGCTTATTGCATCAGAGAACTATGTTACCGACAACGTAATGGAAGCGATGGGCTCAATTTGTACAAATAAGTATGCGGAAGGTTACCCGGGAAAAAGATATTATGGCGGTTGCCAAATCGTTGACCAGATCGAAAGTCTGGCGAGGGAGAGGCTCTGCAAAATCTATGATGCTGAGTATGCCAATGTTCAGCCTCATTCCGGAGCTCAGGCCAATATGGCAGTCATTATGGCTTGCCTTAAGCCGGGAGATACCTTCATGGGTCTTGACCTTTCTCAGGGAGGTCACCTCACCCACGGCTCTCCTGTAAATGTTTCCGGAATACTCTATAATGCTGTTGCTTACGGACTTGATCCTGATTCGGGCCTCGTGAACTATGACGAGATGGAGGCTAAGGCATTGGAGCACAAGCCTAAGCTCATTATCGGTGGAGCATCCGCCTACTCAAGGGAGTGGGACTATGAAAGGATGAGGGCCATTGCGGACAAGGTGGGCGCTCTCCTGTGGATTGATATGGCTCATACTGCCGGCATTATTGCTGCGGGCCTGCTGAAAAATCCTGTCAAGTATGCTCATATTGTCACATCGACTACACATAAGACTCTTCGCGGACCTCGTGGAGGTATCATTCTCCTTGGAAAGGATTTCGACAATCCTTGGGGACTCACCACACCTAAGGGCGAGTTAAAGAAGATGAGCCAGATTCTTGACTCAAGCGTGTTCCCTGGAATTCAGGGAGGACCTCTTGAGCATGTTATTGCAGCTAAGGCTGTGGCTTTCTATGAGGCAATGCAGCCTGAGTATGTCAGCTATCAGAAGCAGGTGCTCGCAAATGCCCAGACTATGTGCAAGGCTTTCCTTGACAGGGGCTACAAGGTTGTATCCGGTGGCACTGACAATCACCTTATGCTCATCGACCTCCGTACCAAGTTCCCTGAGGTTTCCGGAAGAGTTGCCGAGAAGGAGCTTGAGAAGGCTGACATTACCTTGAACAAGAATATGGTGCCTTACGATACCCGTTCGGCTTTCCAGACTTCAGGTTTCAGAATCGGTACTCCGGCTGTCACAACAAGAGGTTTCGTTGAGAAGGATATGGAGGATATAGTCGAGCTCATTGACACCGTTCTCAATTCTTGCGCTGAACATATTGAGGCACTGTCACTTAAGAAGGCTGATGTACCTACTCCTGAGCAGTTATCCTCTCTCGAGGAACACAAGGCTGTTCTGGCCAAGGTAGAGGCAAAGGTTCATCAGATGACAGCAGGCTATCCTCTCAATAAGTATTAGTATGACAATTTGTCATAGCTTATGAGTTGGCACATACTTTGACTATTACATAAGCGTCTCCAGTTTTGGAGGCGCTTTTTTTGACGTTATAAAAACATTAATATTATGATCAGACCATTGGCAGACAGAGTGGTCATAGAGCCTCAGGAGGCTCAGACCAGAACAGCAGCAGGACTTTATATTCCTGACTCAGCAAAGGAAAAACCACAGCAGGGCATCGTTGTAGCGGTTGGCCCCGGCAAGGCAGACGAACCTATGGAGGTGAAGGTTGGCGATACTGTTCTTTATGGAAAGTATGCCGGTGTGGAACTTACTGTTGAGGATAAGAAATACCTTATTGTCAAGCAGTCAGATATTCTTGCAATCATTTAATTAGGAGGATTGTATCATGGCAAAGGAAATTAAATTCGATGTAGATGTACGTTCAAAGATGAAGGAAGGAGCTGATGCTCTTGCCAATGCAGTCAAGGTTACTCTTGGACCTAAGGGCCGCAACGTCGTTATTGATAAGAAATTCGGTGCCCCTCAGGTGACCAAGGACGGTGTAACCGTTGCCAAGGAGGTTGAACTTGAGGACCGTTTCGCAAATATGGGTGCGCAGATGGTCAAGGAAGTTGCTTCCAAGACAAATGAGCAGGCTGGTGACGGTACCACTACAGCTACCGTTCTGGCTCAGGCCATTATCAATGTCGGTATCAAGAATGTTACCGCAGGCGCCAACCCTATGGATCTCAAGCGCGGTATCGATAAGGCTGTTGCCGCTGTAGTTGCCGACCTCAAAGCACGTAGCCAGGAAGTCGGTGAGGATTACTCTAAGATTGAGCAGGTGGGAACCGTTTCTGCAAACAATGACAGCTACATAGGCAAACTCATCGCTGACGCAATGATGAAGGTGAAGAAGGACGGAGTCATCACTGTCGAGGAGGCCAAAGGAACTGAGACCGAGGTCAAGGTCGTAGAGGGTATGCAGTTCGACAGAGGCTATATTTCTCCATATTTCATGACCGATGCGGACAAGATGTCAACAGTCCTTGACAATCCTTACATCCTCATCACCGACAAGAAGATCTCAACAATGAAAGACCTGCTTCCTGTGCTCGAGCCTATCGCTCGCGAGGGTAAGTCACTCCTCATTATTGCTGAGGATGTTGATGGAGAGGCTCTTACTTCCCTTATTCTCAATAGGATGCGCGGCACGTTGAAAGTTGCTGCAGTGAAGGCTCCGGGCTTCGGTGACCGTCGCAAGGAGATGCTCCAGGACATTGCCATACTGACAGCTGCGACCGTTGTCTCAGAGGAGACTGGCCTCACTCTCGAGAATGCTACTCTCGATATGCTCGGAAAGGCGGAGAAAATTACTATCACCAAGGACAATACTACCATCGTAGGCGGTGCAGGTGATGCTCAGGCTATCGCCGAAAGAGCTGCCGTCATCCGTTCCCAGATTGCCACTACCACTTCAGATTATGATCGCGAGAAGCTTCAGGAGAGACTTGGCAAGCTCGCCGGCGGTGTTGCAGTTCTCTATGTCGGAGCGACTACCGAAGTTGAGATGAAGGAGAAGAAGGATAGAGTGGAGGATGCTCTCAATGCTACCAGAGCTGCTGTTGAGGAGGGTTATCTCCCTGGAGGCGGTGTAGCCTATATCCGTGCTGCCGCTGCTCTTGATGGTATGACCGGTGACAATGAGGATGAGACCACAGGTATTCGCATCGTTGCAAAGGCCATAGAGGAGCCTCTGCGTCAGATTGCCTTGAATGCTGGTGTTGACGGAAGTGTTATTATCCAGAAGATTAAGGAAGGAAGCGATGATTTCGGATACAATGCCCGTACCGGTGAGTATGCAAATCTCTATGAGGCAGGTGTAATCGATCCTACCAAGGTTTCGCGTGTTGCTCTCGAAAATGCAGCATCTGTAGCAGGTATGTTCCTTACCACAGAGTGCGGTATCGTTGATATTCCTGAACCAGCTGCCGCAGCTCCTGCAATGCCTGCAGGCGGAATGATGTAATCCGTACCATTTTTGCACAATAACAATTGAAAAAGGAGGCTGGCCATTGATGGTCAGCCTCCTTGCCGTTTATTGCTTTGGGACTATTCTGGATAATTGAGATTCTCCTCCTTTATGTTCTCAAGGACTTCGTTGAGGTATTTGGCCGCTTCCCATTTTGCCATCGGAAGATCGTGCAGCAGCCAATTGCCGCAGTCCTTTGGTGCAGCTCCCGGGATTTCTCCTTCAAATTCGGCAATGAAGCTGAAGGTTTCTTTCATTAGCTCGACTATGTCGCGGGACTTCAGATCGCCTCTCATTAGAAGATAATTGCCTGTGAGGCAGCCCATTGGCCCCCAATACACTATCTTGTCCGCCCAGTCTTTGTGATTCCTTAGATAGGTGGCGGCCAGATGTTCTATAGTGTGCAAGGCTCCTTGGCCCAGCGCGGGCTCCCTGTTGGGCTCCTTCATTCTGATGTCAAAAGTGGTGATGGTCTCTCCTCCTACTGTGTCCTTGCGTGAGACATAGATTCCTCTTTTCAGGCGGAGGTGGTCGATTGTGAAGCTTGGAATTGTTTTCATTTTTCTTGAAGTGCTGTTATTATTGCCCTAAAGGCTTGTCGGCAATGCTTCGAGGAAGCTGCGGATGTTCTTGAATGAGGTTTCGGCAACTGTTGACCAGAAGTCCATGTACTGGCTGTAATTGCCCTCCTCCTCCGGGGAGTCGCTGATGACTCTGAAACTCAGGAACGGGATTCCGTAGATGTGGCAAACCTGAGCAAGGGCTCCGCTCTCCATTTCTACCGCCAGTCCTTCGGGGAAGCGCTCCCGGATCGCTTTGATTTGCTCCGTGCCAACGAAGTAGTCTCCGCTACAGATGAGGCCACCGTGGATTGAGCTGCCGCTATCCATTTCCGCGCCTTCGTTTCCCTTCAACGACATTGCAATATTATATAAACTGTCATCGGACCTGAATCGTGCCGGCAAACCCTGAACCTGTCCGTACTCGTTCCCCTCACCGCACCAAACGTCGTGATAAACCGCTTCTCTTCCTGCGACAATGTCCATAATCCTGACGCCTTTTCCCATTCCACCCGCAACTCCCGTGCTGATGATACAGTCCGGCTGCTCCTGCTTGATCATTTCCACCGCTTTGATGGCGGCATTGACCTTGCCTATTCCGCTTTCGCGCAATATTATGTGGTTTCCGGCAATTTCGCCTTCGGCTTTCCCGCCGAGAAGTTTGAGCATCTCATTGTATTCGCTGCTCATTGCTATTATGATGCCTACTTTCATTTTGTCTAAATTAAGGCTTTTTGTTCTATAATAATAGGATCTTTCGACTTCCAATATAGGCATTAGTGCTATAAGTTCAATGCTCTATCTGTCCATCAGGGACAAAAATAGTGAGTAACTTTAAATTTCTTTAAAAATTCTTCAAAAAAAGTTTGTAAGAACAAAAAAGATTCTTACCTTTGCAATCCCAAAACGGAGGAGTCTTGTTTAGGTCAAG
>JALEPJ010000027.1 GCA_022766385.1 Rikenellaceae bacterium | reverse complement strand
AACATACGTGTATCAGGTATAGACACCTACACGGATGATCGATTCTACTCTGCCCGCCGGGAGGGAATCTCCTGCGGCAGGAACATCAACGCAATAATGCTGATATGAGGCAAGCGCTGTCCTTATAAGGAGTAAACGTCAAATATTGTCTTTAAGAAATAATATTAACTCTTCTATGATTTTTATTGTCTATAAACAATGAAATTCATATATTTGCAACAAAAGGGAGAATTATGGAGATTTTGACCAGACAGCATTATGCAGATATCGTAGATTCCTGGATAGGAAAGGGTAACATCATAGCATTAGTCGGCTCGCGTCGAGTCGGCAAGAGTTATATTCTTAAAGACTTTATCCAGCGGCATTCCCAAGATGAAAATATCAATATCATATATGTGGACAAGGAGAAGAAGGACTTCAAGACGATAAAGACCAAGGATGATTTGGACGCTTGGATTGAGGAGAGGTTCGTTCAGGGAAAGCATAACTGTATCCTCATTGATGAAGTCCAGGAGATAGAAAGCTTCGAGGAAAGCGTTTGCAGTTGGTACAGTGAGGATGATACTGATGTTTTGATAACGGGCAGCAATTCTGACTTGCTTTCCGGAGAGTTGGCCACACGCCTGTCAGGGCGACACGTTGAGATACGGGTTCATCCTCTGACCTATACGGAGTTTCTTCAGTTCCACAGCCTTCTGGACAGTGATGAGAGCCTTATGACTTATCTGAACTATGGAGGACTTCCTGGTCTGAGAACAGTAGGACTGGATAATGAAGAACAGGTCTGGGACTATCTTGCAAGTGTCTTCAATACAATCATTCTCAAGGATGTCATAGAACGCTATAACATACGGAACGTCCCTTTCTTGAACAATTTGATTGCCTTTTATGCCGATACGACAGGCAAACTGACATCGGCAAACAGCATCTCCAAGTATATGAAGTCCCAGAACGAGAATGTCTCATCCAACCTGATTCTGTTATACAGGTCGTTCTATTCTGAGGCATTCCTTATAGATGTTATAAGCCGCTATGACATTCACGGAAAGAAGATATTTGAGTCCAATGAGAAAATATACTGGGATGACCTTGGACTGAGAAACCTCAAGTCGAGTGGCAGTATGGATTCATATATCGAGAAGGTGATAGAGAACGCAGTGTACAAGCAATTGTCGTTTCTGGGATATGACATCAAGGTGGGAGTGTTGACTGCAGGAGAGGTGGACTTCGTCTGTACAAAAGCTGGTCAGACAGTATATGTTCAGGCAAGCTACATAATAGCAGAAGAAACTACACGCGAAAGGGAATTCGGTCCTCTGGAGAAAATACGTGACAATTACCCTAAATATGTAATCAGCGCCACTCCATATCTGACTAAACGTAATGATAATGGAATCATCCATTTATCACTGAGGAAGTTTTTGACTGAAGGCTTATGACAGAAAACAGACTCACGCAGATAGTTGAATTCTGCAAACTCATTGACAAGGAGAAATTCGTGCAGCGTCGTACCTACCTCTCGGACGGGGAGCGTCTGGAGAACGATGCTGAGCACTCCTGGCACATGGCCGTGATGGCGCTCCTGCTTTCAGACTACTCCAACGAGAAGGTGGATGTGCTGAAGGTGGTGAGCCTGCTTCTGGTGCACGACCTTGTGGAAATATACGCTGGAGACACCTTCGCCTATGACGAAGAAGGGAAGAAGACTCAGCGGGAGAGGGAAGTGGCCGCGGCCGAAAGACTGTACTCGCAGCTCCCGGAGGATCTCGCCGGTAAGATGAGATCCCTATGGGATGAGTTCGAGGAGTGGGGAAGTGCAGAGAGTAAGTTTGCCCACACCCTAGACAACTTCCAACCTCTGCTCCTGCAGCACGAGAGCGGTGGCCGTGCCTGGAGGGAAGGTGGACGCAAACTCTCCGAAGTGTTGGAGAGGAACGCCCGCTCGGCAGAAGGCTCTTCGGCTCTTTGGGAATATGCCCGTACAAGCTTCATTCAGCCGGAAATCGACACCGGCAACCTCATAGATAATATTGACTGATGCCACTTGAACAGCTGCCAGCACTCCTTCTTGCCATCCTTGCCGTGATGATGCGCTTCATCTGACCATCATTTTGAAAGGAGGAGGCACTCACGGGAGCGAAGCTTGTCCCAAGTTTCGCGGAGCGAGCGTGAGTGCCTTCCTCCTTCCCAAAGGTAAGTCACTCCAGAACAAGTCCGTCATACGCCGGTGCAATTCCATCAGGCAATTCGCGGCAGAATTCCTCATAGCGCGGAAAGCTGTGCGAAAGATGAGTCAGCCAGGTATGCTTCGCTCCTATGCGTCCCGCCAGCTCCACTGCCTCGTTGAGACTGAAATGCGAATGATGCTTTTTGTATCCTACAGTGTTGAGGGTAAGGTGTTTCAGTCCCTTGAGTTTCGCGAACTCCGACTCCGGAATACTCGACATATCGGTTAGATAGGCAATGTCACCAAAGCGGAATCCGAGTACAGGCATTTTGTCGTGAAAACCCCTGATTGGCAGGATGATAGGACTTTCAGCACTTTCCTGGTGCATCTGTTCTTCCCAGACTTCAAAACTGCACTTTTCAGCTTCTGATATGATATGCCCATCTGTCGGAATGAGACTGCCGTCAGGCATCCTATGGCAATAGCCGACGTCGTGCACCCATTCCAAATCTCCCTTCTTGTTCTGATGAACAATGATAGGTCTGTCGTCAATCAGGTGTATGCGCCATTCTGGGGATCCGGGATATTTCTTGTCGACAAAGGCATAGCTGTATTCTGTCCTGATGCTGTTCAATACCTTCTCCTCGCAATATATCTCCACTACATTGCGGTCAACATAGTTCAATGAACGCACGTCATCCAGTCCTCCCGTATGATCCTTGTGATTATGAGTCAGCAATATAGCATCCAGATGACGGACTTTTGCGGCAAGCATCTGTGAGCGGAAATCCGGCCCGGCATCTACGAGTATGGTCAAAGGACCGTATTCGACGAGGACGGATGAGCGGAACCTCTTGTCGCGCGGGTCTTCGGATGTGCAAACCTTGCAGCCACAGCCTATTATCGGCACTCCCTGAGAAGTTCCTGTCCCCAGAAATGTAAGTTTCGTTTTCATATGGTAAGCTCTACTATCTTTCCTGAAAGCGACTCGTCATAAGTTCGCTCAATTCTGATATAATTACCTGTGTATCCAGCCATCATACCGTTTTTCTCGCTCGATTCGAAGAGTACTTTTTCCTTGATTCCGCGATTCTGTTCCACAAATGCTCTGTGAAGTTCCTCGCAAAGTTCTTCTAGTCTTGCTACCCTCTCTTTCTTCGTGCGTTCATCCACCTGGTCCGGCATTTTGTCGGCACGTGTGCCAGGGCGTCGTGAGTAAGGGAAGACGTGAATGAAGGCAGGGGCAATGGACTTGATGAAGTCGTAGGTCTCACGGAAAAGTTCTTCTGTCTCGCCTGGCAGCCCCACCATAGTATCAATGCCGAAGAATACCTTAGGCTTGCCGGGACCTTCCATCTTCGAGCGTATGTATGCAATTCTGTCGGCAAAGAATGCTGTGTCGTATTTCCTGCCCATCCTCTTCAACTGAATATCGCTGCCGGTCTGAAGGGGAATATGGAAATGAGGAAGGAACTTTGTCCCTGAGGCAATCCAATCAACTATCTCCTCCGTGATGAGATTCGGCTCAATTGAAGAGATGCGGTATCTTTCAATGCCCTCCACATCATTGAGAGCCTTGATGAGATCGAGGAAGTTCTCGCCACTGCTACGCCCGAAATCTCCTGTATTAACTCCCGTCAGCACTATTTCCTTCACGCCTTCGGCGGCAATCAGCTCGGCCTGCCTTACAAGTTCGCATATAGGGATGTTCCGGCTCTCACCCCGGGCATAGGGTACGGTGCAATACGCACAGAAGTTATTGCAGCCGTCCTGAACCTTAAGGAAAGAGCGGGTGCGCTCTCCGGTGGAGTATGCAGGCATAGTCTCCTTCGATATCTCGCGGTATTCCTCAGCCAAGCCCTTGCGCTCATAGTCCTCGCGGGTGAGCGTGCGTCCATTGAGGTAGTCTAGGGTGCAAGGAACAACTCTGTTCTTCTCTTTGGCACCGAAAACCAGAGTAACACCCTCGATACTTTCAATCTCAGCGCGTTTCAGCTCAGCATAGCAACCCGTTACCACTATTGTGGCAGCAGGATTGATTCTATGCATCTTTCGGATGGCATTTCTGGCCTTCTTGTCGGAAGTTTCTGTAACTGAGCAGGTATTGATTAGATACACGTCAGCAGGGGATTCATTCCATTGGGTGACGGTAAAGCCTGATTTGATGAAGGCTCTCTCATATGTAGATGTTTCGGCATAGTTCAACTTGCAGCCGAGAGTCAAAAACGCTATCTTCATTTCTTCCACTCATTCATTTTTCCACTCAGCACTGATTCTTGACCATTCGCATTTACCGTCAAAAGGCGGATTGTGCTTGGCCACGCTTACCTTCACGTAAGTGAAGCTGGCGGAATACCTTCCAAGAACGGCACTCAGGATGCTTCCTGCAACACACTCCAGCAGGTTCCTCGTTTTCTCCATTTCCTCCTTGATTATTGCATATATCTCACGTGTGTCCACAGTGTCGTCCAGATTGTCGCTTCTTGCAGCCTTTTCCATTCCGTTCAGGGTAGCGGTGAAGTCTACAACAAAGAGATTGCCGTCCCTTCTTTCCTGCTCAAGGCAGCCGTGATTTGCATGAAACTCCAAGCCCTGAAGTTCCATTATGCCAACAAAAGGAAAACGCATGGCCTCTTTCCTATCTGTATCGTTTCTCTTTTCCATTCATTTACGATTTTTGTTCTGATAAAGGCATCCGGCATCGTTATGTTGATGGCGATGCAGATTCTGGTTTTGCCTGAACAGCAGGACAATAGGTCGGCAAAAAAGGCATCGTTCCTGTAGGGGGTTTCAATGCATATTTGTGTCTGATTATGAGTTGCAGACTGCTTCTCCATTGCCTTGATTGCGCTCTTCCTCTCATCGCTCTTGGCTGGAAGATAACCGTTGAAGGCAAAGGATTGACCGTTCAGACCGGAGGACATCAGGGCCATCATCAGCGAGGACGGCCCTACCTGGGGAACAACCTCTATTCCGTTTCTGTGGCAGAGCTCAACGAGAGCTGCACCGGGGTCGGCAACAGCTGGAAGACCGGCTTCAGATATGAGTCCCACGTCATTGCCGTCATCGAAAAGCCTGAGATATGACTCGATTTCCTGTCTGCCAGTATGTTCGTTAAGTTCGTGGAATTCAAGCTCTTCAATATGTCCCTTCAGCCCGGCACGTGACAGGTATCTGCGCACTGTCCTGAGTTCTTCCACTACATAAGTTCTGATATTGTGGAGCAATGCCAAAGTAGGGGCAGGTATAACCTCAGTCGGATTATTGTCTCCCAATGGTGAGGGAATAAGGTAAAGTTTTCCTTTCATCGTTCAATGTCAATTCTTACGCTGTTCTTTTCCTTGAGCAGACGTTCGCTTTCTTTGCGCTCCCTTTCATCCTTGCTTGAGAACATAGCCTGCAACAGTTCATCCCAGGTGTTGAATTCCTTCTGATACGTCAGACCTATGCCGTTGCGCTGCGAATTGTCAAGATAGTTGGTATAAAGGTCTGCGGAGTGTGAGAACAGGTCGAGCCTCAACTGTCCGCTCTTGTCCATTTTGATTTCAATGTCAATGTCGCCGACGACACTTTCCTTATTGCTTGCCAGGTACTGGCGGTTTCCGATATTGCCATTGACAACAACCCTGTTATTGAACAGCTGGGTGGAGAGGGCTACGTCAAAGATGTTCTGGCCTGACTGGTTGGACTGGTAGTTCAAGTCGAGGTCCAAAGGAATGTCAAGTTTCTGGAGTATGCTGTTTACCTGATTCATCATAATGTCGGCGACATTGCTATAAAGCATTCCTGAATTGTTGACCACTCCTGATTGCTCGTCAGGGAGGAAGTTGTTGGTGACGAGCAGGGCGACGAATTGTTTCTGGATTTTGTCATCCGTGCTCAGAGCGCTCTCCACGCGGGATTTTGTCGAAGGATTGAGGTCCGGTATGTCAATTGAGAATCCGAGTTTCGGATTCTTCAGTTTGTCTGTGATGGACAAACCGCAATCTACAGCCCTGCGTGTCGCAACAGAATTGTCATCAGCGAGAAGAGGTGCAAGCGAAGTCTTCACCTGATAGTTGGCGTTCAGGTTGAGCTCGCTCTCCATTATGTCTCCATTGAACTTGATACTGCTGCCGTCGAGTATGCTGAAATCCTTGGTGGCAATGCCGAAGGCGCTGACACGGCAGTCCCCTCTGTTGAGTGTGTAGTCTCCTGTGATGCTGAATACATTAGTCTCAGGTCTGATGTCGAGATTGATGGTTCCGCTACCGTTGCCGTTCATAGCGACCTGTGCGCTACCGTCCATTGATAGACTGGCCTCTACTCCCGGATGGACAGTGATTCTTAGTTTGACGCCCAAACCGTTGTCTCTTGTCTTCTCTTCCTGTATCCTGTTCATCATCAGCTCATAAGGGTCGGTATAGATCTCGTGCACCGGCTCCTTGAAGCTAAGAAGCTCATTGGAGTTGACGGATCCGCTGCTGCTGATAGGGAAACTGAAGCTTCCCTCTTTGACAGTTGTGGCGTCTATGTCCAGAAGCAGGGCATTGAAAGGTCCGCTGATGCCCAGACGGCCGCTGCCGAATATGTGCCCATAGAACAGACTGTTGTCATTGATGCCGGTATTGATGCATTCCATATTCTCAAGACGTATGCGGGTTTTCATTCGCATATTCTTGAAGTGGTCATATTCAATGCCTCCGCTTATGATTCCACTTCCGTTATATCTGTCTTTTAAAGCAATATCTTGGAAATGAATACCTTTATTGTCTATGCTGAGTTCTCCGTCCAAGCTGTAAGGAACCTTGGTGAACGCTATGCTCAGCAAACCGTTGTCTATTCTGAGCCTGCGGCTTTTTATATCAAGCTGCTCTATTGGCCCCGAGGCTTCAAGCTCTCCGCTTAGAAAGCCTCCCATTTCATCAAAGATACTCTTGACTGCAGGACTGGCCATAGCAAGGTCAAGTCTGTCGAGCATTAGGGACAGTTCAATATTCTTGTCCTTAGGTCTGAATCCGCCCTTGGCATCAATGACAGGATGGCCGTCAACATCTTCCTTCAGCACTATATTCAGCATTCCGTTTTCTTCATCCCAATTGCTGCCTATCCTGAGTGTACCGGCATCCCTTCCGCTAATGGAAGTGCCGGTGCTTGTTATATTGGCCATCAGGCCAATATTGTCCCGTGTGGGTGAGGTAAGAATAATATTCCCGTCAATGCTTCCCTGGAGGTCCAATCCGGCATTGATGAGCCCGTTTACGAGACCAAGGTCCAGTTCGCTGACATTGACAATCAGAGTGTCGCTGCGATCAGGTGAAACACCGCCCTCTAAGCTGATAAGCTGATTGTCCTTGGCAATGCTGAGCCGGTCAATGCCTATGCTTTTCTCAGCATAGCTGATGCTGGTAGGGGAGAAACGCCATTGCTCTCCGTTGATATAGAGATTTGATGTGAGTGTCTTGGCATGGATGACGGGATTGTTCAGGCTGCTTTGATCAAGGTCTCCTATGATATAGAACTCACCTCTGTTTTCGAGCTCTGTCAGATTGTTGTAGTTGAAACCCAATCCGAGGCTGTTGTCATTGGCATAGATTACCAGATCCCCGTTCTTCAGCTTGAGCTGATTCGATATGCTTATTTCGTCGCTGCCGAGGCTGGCGTTAAGGGCGTGGTCATAATTGTTCAGTTTCAGGTTCAAATTACGAAGGTACTTGTCTTTGAAGGCAATTCTGCCGGACCTGATACCTCCGTTCATGTCTCCATAGCCGTTCACCTTGACAAAAATCTCCGTGCTGTCGGCAATGTATGCTCCAGGGAGGGCGAAGGCAAGCAGGTCACGGCTATCGTGGAACCTGATATCTATTTCGTAACTGTCTCCGCTCCATTTATCCTTAGCTTCTCCGAAGAGAGCCGGAATGTCGCGACAGATTGTGATGTCCTGAATGTCCTTTATGAAGCTGGCAACAGCTTTAGTTCCGCTGTATTGCGCATCCAGGAAGGATGAGCTGAAGCCAATGCTGCTGCGACTGCCGGAATTCCGTGAGTCAAGATGAATGTCGCCGATGTCGTAGGTCCCGCTCTCATTTTCGAGCTTCAAAGCTCCAAGGTCGATTGAACCTCTCAGTTCTCCTCGCTTGATGCGGGTATAGTTGGCAATGATATTGCCCACGGATACCCGTGATTTCCCTCTTTTATCTATGTTCAATGCGTTGAGATCGGCATACCCCAGGGATGCCAAGAAACGGTAGTCGGCATTATCAGTCTTGGTCGAGAGGGTGGCAAGTCCTTGGAACATAAAGCTCAGGTTCGGGTCATTGCAGACCACCCTGCCATCGAATTCATTGCCGGAATAGATACCTGTGGCTCTAATGTTGGAGTAGTCATAGCCCAGGAGTTTCAATCTATCCACCACGAGTGAGTCAATGCTGAGTCTCAGACCTTCCTTGCCTACAACTGCATTCAAACCAGTACTCATACTGAGTTCGTGGACGAAGTCCTTTCCTATGAACCTGCCTACGTCAAGATTCTCGCAGGAAGCGTTTCCGTGAATATCTAAATCCCTGTCCGTAAATAGATTACGTATGCAGATTCCGGTGTTGACATTTCCGGCAGTAGATATCAGCCTGCCGTCTACATCAAAGTGAGAGATCGGTCCCTTTGCCTTAGCGCTGAAATGGAACATTTCTTTCCCGGCTATTGATGCCAAGTCAGGAGCCTTGCCCTTGATGAAACTAGAAATGAGCTTGTCCGCTCCCGTGCCATTGAATAGCAGTTCCTTTATTTCGCAATCAAGTATGAGTCGCGGCAGGTCGGGAAGACCGCTTACGGCGAGATCGGCAGTACAACTGACTCCGCTATATGTCTCTTTCAGGGCAAGGCCGTTCAATTCTAAAGCGGCGACAGGCCCGTTCAATTTGCCTGAAGTGATTTCGAACTCGCTTCCATTGCCTTCCAGCTCAGGAACGAAATAGGCCAAAGTTTTGAGCGATAGGGTGGAAGGCTCAAACAAGGCACTCATTCTCACATCGCTAAGGAAATTGGACCATCCTTTATTATCATCCATCGAGAAAGAGAGTTCCTTCAATTTGAGGGAAGTATTCTTGTCCTTCAGGAAAAGGTCCTCAAAGCTCAAAAGGGTTTCGGAATATTCAAGTTTGCAGCTCAGTTCATCTATTTCAAGGCCGCAATGTTCGCTGAAGTCAATATGGTTGAATTGTCCGCTGAAAGTACCGTCAGAATACTTTATGGCTTTGGCCTCAGCATTCAGAATGAGGCCTATATTGTTCCAATTCACTCCGTAACGAGAGTCAGTCCCGTTTTCTTTTGTGGCATTGACCATACGGAATTCTACATTTTCCAGTCTGGCGCGCTTTACAATGACGGTAAGAGGATTATTTCCTCCTTCCTTTTTCTTGCCGCTGGAAAAGGCTCTGGCGAGATTGGATTTGTATTCATTGTTCTCGTTTACCAGGCAAATCAAAGCATCGTGGACTTCAGCTCTTGAAAGCTGAATCCCATCGTCTGAAAGCAGGCCTTTAAGGCTGAAACGGGCGATAATGGTCCCTCCCTTTATAATCGTGTCTTGCGGGGCGTGTGAAGGACTGCTGAACGCATCTTTGTCCAGAATAAGCACATCCTTGATTATCAGGGTGTTGAAAGGATGAAAGGCAAGACTTCCGACATTGATCTCACAGTTCATATTACCGCTAAGACCACGAAGCACCCTGGAAACGGCTGCAGTCTGAACAGCCGGTATCTGGAGCGCAATCATCAAGCCCAGCAGCATCACTATCAATGCCACTGCAATCCTGCCTGATATTTTCCAAAACTTTCTGATAACTTCTGTCTTTTTCCTAACTTACAAATTTAGCATTTATTCGGGTATTTATTGCTAACTTTGTGCCCGTATTCATAGAAAAGCTCAAATATGTCAGATATCATTCTCGGTATTGAATCATCTTGTGACGATACCTCGGCTGCCGTCATCAAGGACGGATGGCTTCTCTCCAATGTTATCGCCAGCCAGGAGGTTCATAAATCCTTCGGAGGAGTGGTGCCGGAACTTGCTTCTCGTGCTCATGAGCTGAATATTGTTCCTGTTGTGAGTGAGGCACTTACACGTGCTGGAGTAAAGGCTGAGGACTTGACGGCAATAGCCTTCACACGAGGCCCCGGTCTTTTGGGTTCCTTGCTGGTCGGCACTTCCTTCGCCAAGGCTATGGCCCTTTCACTGAACATACCTTTGGTGATGGTCAATCATCTTCAGGGTCACGTGCTTGCAAATTTTGTAAAGCAATATGACAAAGAAAACAGGCAGCCGTCCTTTCCCTTCCTCTGCTTGCTCGTTTCAGGAGGCAATTCCCAAATAGTAAGGGTAAACAGCCCGCTTGAATTTGAAATTCTGGGCCAGACCATAGACGACGCAGTCGGAGAGGCCTTCGACAAGTGCTCCAAAATGATGGGACTGGGTTATCCCGGAGGCCCTATTATAGACAGACTTGCCTCCCAGGGCAATTCAGACCGCTTCAAGTTCGCAAAACCACATATTCCCGGCCTTGATTACTCTTTTTCAGGTGTCAAGACATCCCTTCTTTACTTCGTCCGTGACGAGATGGCGAAGGACCCGGATTTTATGGAAAAGAACAAGGAGGACATCTGTGCAAGTTTCCAGAAATGCCTCATTGACATACTGATGGACAAACTAGTGAAGGCTGCGAAACAGACAGGAATAAAGGAAGTCTGCATTGGAGGCGGAGTGTCCGCCAACAGCGGTCTGCGCAGGCGTGTGGAGGAAGAGGGAAAGAAACGTGGGTGGACTACCTATCTTCCTGAGTTTAAGTTTACTACGGACAATGCAGCAATGATAGCCATTGCTGGTTTGTTCCATTACAGGGCAGGCGAACGTTGTCCTTTGGACATTGCCCCGGTTTCCAGGATAGCGGACTTCTGAACTCAGCCTGAATATGAGAGAAATAGAAATTACTGTGCCTGTATCGGAGGGCCTCAGGGCAGATGAGGTCAAGAAACTTGTCGCCAAGAAGTTGGGCCTTAGCCGCAATGCGGTGATCAAGTTGGTGGATCCCTGCAGACAAAGCATGGATGAGCGCTTCCAGCCATCTGTCACCTGTGTCATCACTCGCCGCAGTCTCGATGCCAGGGGAGAGGCAGTGTACAGGTACAAACTGGCGATTTACCAGGCTCCGGAAGAGTATATCCCTTACCAATTGGCTGACTATCAGGATGTTCACAATGCTGAGCCTGTAATTGTAGTTGGCTCAGGACCGGCAGGAATGTTTGCGGCTCTGAAACTTTTGACTCTCGGAAGACGCCCTATTGTTCTGGAAAGGGGCAAGGATGTGCACGCCAGAAAGAAAGATATTGCTGAACTGTCAAAGAACGGAAAGCTTGATCCGGATTCGAACTATTGTTTCGGAGAAGGAGGAGCAGGTACTTTCTCTGATGGAAAGCTTTATACCCGCTCGTCCAAGAGGGGTGACAACAGGGAGGTGCTTTACCAGCTTGTACGCTTCGGGGCAGATCCTTCAATCCTGATTGACTCTCATCCTCACATCGGCACTGACAAATTGCCATATATAGTAGAGAATATCCGGCATTGTATAGAGGAACATGGTGGCGAATACTGTTTCGAAACCCGCGTTACAGATATTGCGGAAAAGGGAGATGAAGTCCTGGTTACTGCTGTTAACGGTCGAGAAATCAAGGAGTTCCGTGCTCCATCAGTGATTCTGGCAACGGGCCATTCCGCGAGGGATATTTACGAACTCTTCCGGAACAAGGGTTGGGAATTGCAGCGAAAAGGCTTCGCTCTCGGTGTGAGGGTGGAGCATCCCCAGCAGTTGATCAACAATGCCAGATATCACGGCCGTTTCAAGGAGGGTATGCCTTCTGCTGAATATGCGTTTGTAGAGCAGATTGACGGCAGGGGAGTATTCTCATTCTGTATGTGCCCTGGAGGAATTCTTGTGCCTTCATCCACTGAGGAAGGCACCGTAGTCCTTAACGGGATGTCCAATTCGGCCAGAAACTCCCGTTGGGCAAATGCCGGAGTAGTTGTCCAGCTTGAGCCTGAAGATGTTCCTGAAAAGTACGAAGCTGACGGCCCGCTGGCTTTGCTTAACTGGCAAAGGGATATAGAGCGTTCAATGTTCGAAGCAGCGAAGGACTCATCAGAGCACCCTTTCAGCGCTCCTGCGCAGCGTATGGTTGATTTCTGCAAGGGGAAGCTGTCCAGGGATCTGCCTTCGAGCTCATACCGCCCTGGGGCAGTGTCATTGCCATTGCACAATATCCTTCCCTATGAGGTCAGTTCGAGACTGCAAAAGGCTTTTCCTTTGGTTGACAGGAAGATACCGGGCTATTTCACGAATGAGGCCCTGCTTTTGGGTATAGAATCGAGGACGTCTTCTCCGGTCAGAATACCGCGGGACCCTCAGTCTCTCTGTTCAGTTTCATCGAGCCGCATATTTCCTTGTGGCGAAGGGGCTGGCTATTCGGGAGGTATAGTATCTTCGGCGATTGACGGTATACGTTGTGCCTGCGCCTGTGTCAATGCTTCCTGCGACGAGGATGCAAAAGCTTGGTAGACAATAAAAAAACTCCGTCAGCATGGGCTGGCGGAGTGGCCTGAGCCACTCACGGGGCTCGAACCCGCGACCTGCGCGTTACGAATGCGCTGCTCTACCGACTGAGCTAAAGTGGCTTGGGGATGCAAATATAGTCAATTTTTTAAGTAATTCAGCTTTTGGCTTATAAAACTGATATGAAATCGGAGATAATTATCATAGGTGGTGGAGCCGCGGGATTGATGGCTGCATACGGTGCTGCCAAGACCCTTGTAGACAATGGATCCTCAGCTCAAGTGACTGTTCTGGAAAAGATGCCGCGCCCGGGCAGGAAGATTATGATTACCGGAAAGGGGCGCTGCAATTTCACCAATCTGAAGAATTGGAATGATTTCTCGACCCATATACGGTCAAAGTCCAACTTTGTCAAAAATGCTTTTTTCAACCTCTCCAGTGAGGCTGTAATTGGCTTTATGAACGAATATGGACTGGAGACTGTAGTGGAAAGAGGAGACAGGGCATTCCCTGCATCACATCACGCCTCTGACGTAGTGGATACCTTGATCAGAGCAATCAGCGGCTATGGGGTGAAACTTCTTACTGACTGCGAAGTGACTGATGTGCTCTGTCAGGGGGAAGGATACAAGGTGAATCTTGCTGATGGAAGCGAGTACAAGTGTGCCAAGCTGATAATTGCCACAGGCGGTCTTTCTTATCCTGGGACAGGATCTACCGGTGACGGCTACAAGTGGGCGGAACAGCTCGGACTTAGCATCAAGCCACTTTTTCCATCGCTTACCGCCCTGGTTCCAAAGGGGTATAAGGTCGATGAGCAGTTTTCTTCAATGAAGGGACATATTGAGCGCAGCACTCCTCTCTCCGAGCTTGGCAAGTCCCTTAATGGGGTGCAATTGAAGAACATAGGTTTGAGCGCAATCGTGGATGGCCTTGAGGTGGAAAACGAGTTCGGTGACATTGACTTTACCGATGGGGGCCTTGAGGGTCCTTTAGGCTTCCAGCTCAGCCGCAGGTGCGTAAAGGCCATTATTAACGGATCTAAAGTGTCATTGTCAATTGACCTGAAGCAGGGGGTGCCTTACGAGGAAATAGCGGCGCGAGTCAGGTCTCTTTGGGATGAAATCGCTCGTGACCCCCGCAGCAGGGGCAAGGGTGACAAGGAGAAATGCCGTGTCCTGCTCGGAAAGCTGATGCCTTGGGAACTCATTCCGGCTTTCATTGCCACGAATCCTGAGTTGATCAAGGTAGAAAGGAAGCCAGGTACAAAGAACAGCAGTGGCAGGTACAATATGGGTGCGACAAAAACTTTTGTCAATCTTGCGGCTATTGCCCGTGCTCTGAAGGATTGGCGTTTCGAAATAGCCGGTTTCGTGGGCTATGAGCGTTGCGTCGTAACGGCCGGTGGCGTATCTACAGATGATTTGATAGCCAAGACCATGGAGTCCAGGAAACTTCCGGGCTTGTATTTTTGCGGTGAACTGATCGATGTGGATGCAGATACGGGAGGATACAATCTTCAGCTGGCCTTCAGTACAGGCTATCTCGCGGGACAGTCTGCTGCACGGTCATTGTAATTTTTCAAAAATTTGAGGAAAATCAAAAAAGTGCTATATTTGCACTCGGGAAAGTCGTACACGACCAGCTCCCTCTGAATTCCCCCAGGACAGGAATGTAGCAAGGGTAGGAGGTCGTAGCGGTGCGATGTACTAAGCTTTCCCTTTTTTCTTTTATAACGCCCAACTTATTCTCCTTTTTCTTAACAGGATTTCAAATTTGTTCTTAAATTTGAACGATAATTCCGATTTGGAATATTATCGGCTTAGAAAGTTATAAAGTTCATATAAGAAATGAAAGCGTTAGTAAAAAAGTATGCTGAACCAGGCATATGGATGGAGGATGTCCCGATGCCTGAAGTGGGTGTCAACGATGTACTTATCAAAATCAAGAAAGTAGCCATCTGCGGCACTGACCTTCATATCTACAATTGGGACCAATGGTCGCAGAATACCATCAAGACCCCTATGACCATAGGCCACGAGTATGTAGGTGAGATAGTTGCACTCGGTGACGGTGTCAAGAATCTCCAGATTGGCGAGAGGGTCACGGGCGAAGGTCATATCGCTTGCGGACATTGCCGCAACTGTCGCCGTGGTCGCGAGCACATTTGTGAGAATTCCATTGGCGTCGGAGTCAATCGTGACGGAGCCTTTGCCGAATATCTCAGCATTCCTGCGAGCAATGTCGTTAGAGTCGATGCCCGCATCCCTGATGATTTCGTGGCAATTATGGACCCATTCGGAAATGCAACCCATACAGCGCTTTCCTTCCCGCTCCTTGGAGAGGATGTGTTGATTACCGGAGCCGGCCTCATCGGCACTATGGCCACGGCAATATGTCGTTTCGCAGGTGCGCGCAATGTCGTAGTCACCGACCTCAGCGACTACCGTCTTGATATTGCCAGAAAGATGGGCGCGACTTTATGCATCAACCCAACCAAGGGAGAGTCGGTGGCGGATGCGATGCATCAGCTTGGTCTCAAGGGCTTCGATGTAGGTCTTGAAATGTCAGGATCCCCTGTCGCTCTTCGTGAAATGATAGACAGTATGTATCTCGGTTCGAAGATATCACTGCTCGGCATACAGCCGGATTCAGCTCAGATTCCTTGGAGCAAGGTGATTTTCAACTCACTTACTCTCAAGGGTATATATGGTCGTGAGATGTGGGAGACTTGGTACAAGATGGAGCAAATGCTTGTTACCGGACTCGATCTCACACCTGTTATTACCCACCGTTTCGCCTTCGATGATTTCCAGAAGGGTTTTGATATCATGAAGAGCGGTCAGTGCGGTAAGGTGCTTCTTGAACTATAAGATAAAGCAAACTAACAATTAAACTGAAAAGATATGTACGGAGAATTCCAGAAATACTTGAGTGATGAACTTGCATCCATTGAGGCTGCAGGTCTGTACAAGAGAGAGCGCAATATCGCCTCTGCACAGTCTGCTGAAATAATGCTTGAAGACGGCTCGAAAGCTCTCAATTTCTGCGCGAACAACTATCTTGGCCTGGCTGACAATCCCCGTCTGATAGAGGCTTCCAGAAAGATTATGGATACAAGAGGATACGGAATGTCTTCTGTCCGTTTCATCTGCGGTACCCAGGATATGCACAAGAAGCTTGAGAAAGCTATCTCTGAGTACTTCCATACTGAGGATACCATACTGTATGCTTCATGCTTTGATGCCAACGGAGGTGTTTTCGAACCCCTGCTCGGCGCTGAGGATGCCATCATTTCCGATGCTTTGAATCATGCTTCCATTATTGATGGTGTAAGACTTTGCAAGGCAGTACGTTACCGTTATGCCAACGCCGATATGGAGGACTTGGAGAGATGCCTTAAGGAGGCTCAGGCCCAGAGATACCGCATCATTGTAACTGACGGTGTTTTCTCAATGGACGGCAATGTAGCTCCTATGGACAGAATCTGCGATCTTGCTGAGAAGTACAATGCACTCGTAATGGTGGATGAAAGCCATTCGGCTGGAGTTGTCGGCAAGAGCGGTCACGGAGTTGCTGAGCAATATGATTGCTACGGACGTATTGACATTCATACCGGTACTCTTGGAAAGGCTTTCGGTGGCGCTGTTGGTGGTTTCACGACAGGAAGAAAGGAGATAATCGATATGCTCCGTCAGCGTTCACGTCCTTATCTCTTCTCCAACTCACTTCCGCCTATGATAGTGGCCGCCGCCATTGAGACCTTCAAAATGCTCTCTGAAAGCGATGAACTCCATACAAGACTTCAGGACAATGTGGACTACTTCCGTGATAGAATGCTTGAGGCCGGCTTCGACATCAAGCCTACTCAGTCGGCTATATGTGCAGTTATGCTATATGATGCCCCTCTGTCTCAGAAGTTTGCTGCAAAGATGGCCGAAGAAGGTATCTTCGTTACCGGTTTCTATTATCCTGTGGTTCCTAAGGGACAGGCCAGAATCCGTGTTCAGTTGTCAGCAGCACATAAGCGCGAGCACTTGGATAAGGCGATTGCGGCATTCGTAAAGGTAGGAAAGGAGCTGGGTGTAATCAAATAAGCCGGGCTTTTCCACCAAAGCTTTACTGCTTACTTCTATTCGCTTTTAACTATCCTGTAGCCTATAGCTGCTACAATAATTGACAGCAAAGGGGAAATCAAGTTGAAGAAACAGTATGGCAGATAATCAAGTGTGGCTACCTTGAGCACTGTTGCCTGAGTCATACCGCAAGAGTTCCATGGTATGAGTACGGAAGTGACTGTAGCCGAGTCCTCTGCTGAGCGGCTCAACAGTTTCGGCTCATATCCGAGTTCCTTGTACAGCTTCTTGAAGAGATTGCAATTCAGGATAATGGACAGGTACTGGTCGCCGGTAATCATATTGAAGAAAATCCCGCTTGTGACGCTGGATGAAACCAAGGCTGTTCGACTACGGACAGCCTTGCTTAATTGTTCTGTGATGCTCTGCAACATTCCATTGCCCATCATTATCCCGCCGAAGCTTACGGCGCAGATGATGAGGAATATGGTGCTCAGCATCCCGTTGATGCCGCTTGTGCACACCAGCCCGTTCAGGAGCTCGTTTCCTGTCTCAATGGCGGTGGAGCCGTACCAGGATACCATCACTCCTTTGAATCCGTTTTCGAAGCTCAGACCAGAGAAAGGCTCAGTGCCTCCTGTCGCGATATTGTGAATGATTTCCGGCTGGGCAATCAAAGCGGTAAGTCCCGCGACCATTGCCGCCAGAAAGAGGGTCTGCAGTGCAGGTACCTTCTTGACAATCAGGAAACCCGTGAATAGCGGCACGAGCAGCAGGAATGGTGAGATATTGAAGGAAGCCTTCAGCGCACCGGCGATTTCTGCAGTCTGCAACTCTGCTGGAGCTTTGTGGAAGATGCTGTATATCAGGAATATAATACAGGCAATGGTGAAAGAAGGCACCGTCGTAATCATCATATATTTGATGTGCGAAAACAGCGGTGTACCGGCTGAGGAGGAGGCCAGAACAGTAGTGTCTGAAAGAGGAGACATTTTGTCGCCGAAATATGCTCCGGAGATTATTGCACCTGCTGTCCATCCCGGTGAAAAGCCCTGAGCCGTTCCTATTCCGATGAGTGCAACACCTATTGTGGCAATAGTCGTCCACGAGCTGCCGGTCATAAGTGAAACCAGGGCGCTGATGATGCAGGTGGCAAAGAGAAAAATCCCGGGAGTCATTATCTGCATACCGTAGTATATCAGCGTAGGAACGACTCCGCTTATCATCCAACTGCCTGAAATTGCCCCTATCAGTATGAGTATCAGCAGTGCAGAGGCTATATTCCTGATGTTCTTCGAAATGGAATCCTCAAAGTCCTTCCATGGCTGCTTGTATAAAAGTATAGAGATGGCGGCAGCAACACCCCCTGCTATTAGAAGTGATACTTGGCTCGCACCGTCAAGGGCATCGGCTCCGAAAAAGCGGATGACGCAGAACATTGATGCGACGAGGACAACGAAAGGTATCAGAGATACCAGGCAGGAGGGTTTTCTTTGAGACATTTGCTACTAACAGACTTTAATTCTGCAAAGTTATGGATTTTTTGCTATAGTTAGTATTTTTGAACTCCAATTGATGTGAAATGAAACACTTTAATTATTTGATATCCTGCATAGGCCTCATATTCAGCTTGACTGCCTGTCGGGAAGCCCCCGGAGATAATAATGAGGGCAGTTGTGACTATGCCTCCCTTTTTTCTCTGTCTGACTCCGGCAACGGGAAAAGCCTGCTTACTGTATTTTCTCCATATGACTCCAGTTGTGACACCCTTATGACAGACGGCTCAATGGACAGGATAGTCTGTATGTCCAGTACGGCGGTAGCGGCTTTCAGCGCTTTGGGAGCCGGGGATTGTGTCATAGGAGTGTCAGGCATCGATTACATTTCCGATCCATATATCAGAGACCATTCAGACTTAATATGTGATGTGGGTTATGATGCTGATTTGAATTATGAGGGAATAGTAAGTATTCAGCCGGATATTGTGCTGGCCTATTCGACCTCTTCAGTCAAACCCTCATATGTGAGCAAACTCGAGTCTTTAGGAATACCTGTTCTCGTGCTCTACGATTATCTCGAAGAACATCCTCTTGCACGGACAGAGTATCTGAAGCTCTATGGGACCCTGGTTGGGAAGAGAGAAGAGGCTGATTCATTGTTCAATGTCATTGCGGACAATTATGAAAGACTCGCAGCAAGAGTTTCTGCCAGCGAGCCTGTGCCCGTCCTGATGAATCTGCCCTATGCCGGCATCTGGTATATCCCCGGCAAGGACAATTATATGTCCAAACTGCTTTCGGATGCGGGAGCCTATGTTCCTGGAGCAAAGGCAGGCAGCGCATCTTCTACCATTTCCATTGAAAGAGCCTATGAACTCTCCGGACAAGCTAAGCTATGGCTCAACCCGGGTTGGTGCACCTCCAAGGAGGAAATCGCAGCCGTCCACCCTTTGATAGCAGAGTTCCCGATATTGAGCAATGGACGCATATTCAACAATATCAAGCGCTGCACTCCTATGGGGGGCAATGATTTCTGGGAGAGCGGCTCGTTGCGTCCCGATTTGATACTCAATGATTTGGTGCAAATGATACATCCTGAGCTTTCGGATCCGGGCGACAGTCTGTTTTATCATATAGAACTAAAGTGATAGTCCTTTACCCGCAGGATGGGTCAATAGATAAGGTCAAAGCCTATAGCGGCCTGGCCGAAGCAATTGCCCCTGAATTCCAGCCTTCCGTCCTCTCTGCATCCTGCCATCTCGCGGGCCTGAAGCTCTATTGCAATGAGGTCTCCCGAGCGTATGTAGATGAATCTGGTGGCTTCGACGATGGCGCTTTCGATTATTGCTGCTGATGATGAATTGAGCCTGACCTGCTTTTCATCTCCATTGCCCCTCCTTATGCTCAAATCGAATTGACCTTCGCTGGAGAGACAGCTCCTGTCCTGAAGCGGGAAGGGGAGAAAGGAGGTATGGTCGAGGCAGGAAGCACAGGCGAAAGCCTCCTCGCTGCCGTCCAGAAGACTTTCGGGATAGAGGAGCACTCCATAATTGACAGCATCATAGTATCTGGCTGCGAAGCTCCTGCCTATGCTTCTGCCTGGCTTGCAAATCCTGGCGAAAAGCACGGGAGTGTAGGAGATCCCATCCACGAATTCCGGAAGGTACAGGTTTTCATTGTCCTTCTCCCAAGTGGTGTCAGGCCTCACTATATACTTGCCTGAAGCGGTTCTGACAACGATATTCATTAGTTTCACGACAAATTTCGGCAAATATAAAGAAAAATGCAGTATATTTGAAAACGACCTACAATTAATGACATATGACCAGAAAAGAGTTGACGATTGACTATATCGAGTATGCTTCCATAGAGGAACTCAATGCAGAAGACAGACTTTTGGTGGAAGCTGCCATTGACGCTATGAAGGGCTCATATGCGCCTTATTCAAATTTCAATGTGGGTGCTGCTGTTTTGCTTGAGGACGGAAGCATCGTCAAGGGCGCCAATCAGGAGAATGCAGCATATCCGTCAGGCCTTTGCGCCGAAAGGACAGCGTTGTTCGCCGCTGGAGCAAACCATCCCGACAAAGCGCCTATCTCCCTTGCGATAGTCGCTTCACAGAATGGCGTCATCTGCCCCTATCCTGCCAGCCCTTGCGGAGCCTGTCGTCAGGTTATGGCGCAATGTCAAACCAGATACGGACGTGATTTGAAAGTGATTTTGGCCGGATCAGAGTGCCTGATTAAGTTTGAAAAGGTAGATGACCTCCTTCCTTTTATCTTTGACAACATCTGATTATCAAGATGGTATCGGGAGTATCCTGCTATATGCTTCCTGAACCGAGCATCTCTCCGTCCCCTGAATACCAGACCGCAAACTGTCCTGAGGTGATACCCCTCTGAGGAGCATCGAAGAGGATGAAAAGGGCGTTTTTCTTCATTATCAGCGTGGCGTCTTGAAGAGGCTGCCTGTAACGGATTCTAACCCGGTATCTCCTGATTTCGTTTTCGCCCATTTTCAGATCCTCGCGTATCCAATGGATTTCGTTTGCATCTATACGCAGGCAGAGTCTTGAAAGTCCCTTGTGCCTGTGCCCTTCCCCCACATATATGATATTGCGTTCTATGTCAGTGGAAATTACAAAGAGCGAGTCCTTGTGGCCTCCGACATTGAGTCCCTTCCTCTGACCTATTGTGTAGAATTGTGCGCCTTCGTGGCGTCCTACTATCTTGCCGTAAGGGTTCTCCTTATACCTGGTTTTCTTTACGTGCTTCTTTCCTGATCGGTATGTTTCAGTCTCGAAACCTATGCCTGAGTAGTCAATAACCGTAGAAAGACGTTCAAGTACACTTTCATCCAAAGCACTTATCTTTTCCTCACTGTACTTGTTCTTTGAACAGCCTTGGGAGCTCATCTTGTCCTCCGAAATGTACTCGGTAATCATATTGACTTCAGCCTTTTCGTCTTCCAGAATAGAAGAAAGGCTCTCACGCATAAACTTATATTGCTCATTATCAGCATAGAAAGCATCATAGACTTCCACGATGTCTCCCTCTACGGATTTGAGCTTTTGCTGCAGGAATAACGGCAGGTCAACCTTGCCGACGAAACAGATGCCCTGTGAGTCCTTCTTGTCAGCTGAAGGGAGATCAGCTTCCTTTGCCAGCCTGCGAACCTCAGGTTTGAGAATGTCGCCAATGGGAAACATTGCCTTGGCCAGCTGCTGCTGCGACAATTGGCACAGGAAATAGCTTTGGTCCTTATTCGGATCGCTGCCGGCGAGTATACGGTAAATGCTCTTCCCGTCTTCACCGACTATGCTTTCTTTGCGGCAATAATGGCCTGTGGCCACCATATCTGCCCCCAGCTTTTCCGCTGCCTTCAAAAAGGCATCAAACTTTATTTCCCTGTTACAGAGTACGTCAGGGTTGGGTGTACGGCCTTTTGAGTATTCGTTGAACATATAATCGACCACCCTCTGACGATACTCCCGGGAAAGGTCTACGAAATAGAAAGGGATGCCGATTTTCCTGGCAACCATCTCAGCAACGAATCTGTCCTCTTCCCATTCGCAGTCTCCGTGGAGTGTACCTTCGGTGTCGTGCCAGTTCTGCATGAACATAGCAAAGACATCGTAGCCCTGTTGTTTGAGCAACAGGGCTGCGACGCTGGAGTCTACTCCTCCTGACAATCCTACACAGACTTTCATCGTTATCAGAACAGTTTTCCTGTGAACTTGTCCGAAAGCTGTTTCCTTGCTTCCATCAGTTCGTCATCAGTAAGTGGCCTGCTCTTGGCCATTTTCTTCTCAGCTTCATAAGCATCCTTGAGAATGGCGAACTGGCGTTTGGTATCGAGGGTGAATTCACCCTGCTGTATCCAGCTGAAATATGAAGGTTCAGTAAGGTATACTTCGCGTGCCGTCTTGCCTTTGTGCTTTCCGAAACTGATTACCGGCTCCTTCTTGTCGTTATAAATCAGTCTGCCGGCATAATCGACAGCTTTAGGTCTCCCTGCAAAATTGGAAAGGAAGTCCACATCATTCTTGAGCTGATCAGGGTACTTGTCCAACTGGGCCTTGAGGACTTCGTAAGTGGCTACGGTGTCAGCTTCGGCGGTATGTGCGTTCTCGAGCTCGGCACCATTGCAGTAGAACCTGTAGGCTGCCTTGAGATTTCTCGGCTCAAGAACGTGGTACAAGGTCTGTACGTCAATCATCTTCATCTCGTGAAGATTCAGCTTGAATTCCTTCTTCTTGTATGTTCTGACCCTCTCTATCTCTTCAGCCAGCATTGGCAGGTCGAATTTTGCAGAATTGAAGCCGGAGAGGTCACTGTCCTCCAGCCAGGAGATGATTTCGTCAGCCAATTCGTAAAACTTCGGACAAGCGGCCACTTCGCTGTCAGTGATACCGTTTACCGCACTTGCGCTTGGGCTTATGGCTCTCTGTCTGTTTCCCTCATAGTCCCAAGGACACATTCTCCAAGTCTTGATTCTTTGTTCTCCACCCGGGAAAACCTTGACGAAACTCAATTCAACTATTGAATCGGACGCGATATTCAGACCGGTGCTCTCAATATCGAAGAACACCAAAGGTCTGTTAAGATTCAATTCCATTGGTACTCGGGTATTAGATGGCCACAGGCATAAGGATACCGCAGATTCTATCGCTTTCCATCTCTTCCTCAGAAGGAACAATGAGGGCTGCTCTTCGAGGGTCTGCAAACTTCATCACGAGCGTCTCGCAGGACATATTGGAGAGTATCTCGATGAGGAAAGGAGACTTGAAACCTATGGTCATATCTGTTCCGTTATAGTCACAGGCTATCTTTTCGTATGCTGTGGTAGCAAAGCCGAGGTCCTGGGCTGTAGCTTCTATCTGATTGGTTTTGAGGTCAAGCTTAATATGGCTGTTGGATTTGCTTGCGCAAACTGCGATACGCTTGATGGTGTTCAGGAACTGCACCCTGTCTATTCTCAGCACATTGGAATTATTCTGAGGAATTACATCCCTGTATTTCGGGAACTTGCCGACTATGAGCCTGCATATCATAGTGGTCGCACCAAAACTGAATACAACGGTGGACGCATCGAAGCTTACATTGACTTCGTCATTGTCTTTTCCGAGTATGGATCTGAGAACTGCAGCGGACTTCTTGTGGAGTATGAAAGAATACTTGCCGGGTGACTTCACGTCATTAGCCGAGTAGCATATGAGCTTGTGCGAATCCGAAGCCACGAGAGTGGTGGATGCAGCATCTATGTCGAAGAAGATACCGTTCATTGCGGGCCTCATCTCATCATCCGCTGCCGCATATATGGTACCGCTGATTCCTTCTGCGAGAGTCTGAGCCGGGAAAACGACCGTAACGGCATCTTCTGATGCTCCCTTAATGTCAGGATAATCCTCAGCAGGGAAGTATGGAAGCTGGAAACTACCGTTCTGATAGCGGCATTCGAAAGTGCTGTCTCCGGAAGTCTTTATGCTGATTGGCTGGTCAGGGAGGGCCTTCAGAAACTCTGTAATATGTTTCGCAGGTATAGCCATGCTGCCTTCCTCAACAGTGGATTCCACTTCCAGTCTGGTTCTGAGGGTGAGTTCAGAATCGGAAGCGGTGATTTCCAATTCATTCCCCTTCAGAACGAAGAGGAAATTCTCAAGAATGGCGAGAGCCGCCTTTCCCGGTATGGCCTTGGATACGTCTGATATGCTTTTAAGCAGCTCTTGGCTGGATACTTTGAATTCCATAATTCTGTTTTTTTTGGTTTACTTACAAAAGTAAGAATTTTACCTGATATTTGGCATATAATTTGGATTTTTTGTATGGTTTGAAATTTTATGACAATTTGTCAGTGAGGTTTCAACAATGAAGATAAACCAAATATTTAAAAATATGAGAAAGTCGATTTTAGTAGTTGCTATTTCTGTCCTTTTGAGCGGCTTGACAGCTTATGCCATTGCCAATAATGTGACTTCGGACAGAGAAAAGATTCCTGTAGCCACTGACGGCTCACAATACAGGACAGTCAATCTTGAAGAAACGGATTATCCGGATTTTACATATGCAGCGGAATCTTGTGTCGATGCGGTTGTTTATGTATCTGTGACCGTTAAGAAACAGATTCAGCAGTCTTTCGATCCTTTTGAGTTCTTCTTCGGTTACGGTGGGGGACAGGTTCCTAAGGAACGCGAACAGAAGGGCAGCGGATCAGGTGTTATCATCCGCCCTGACGGTTATATTGTCACCAACAATCACGTCATTGACGGTGCAACCACAGTTCAGGTTACTCTCAACAACAATAAGACCTATGACGCTACAGTCATCGGAACAGATGAAGCTACCGATGTGGCGCTGATCAAGATTGATGCAGAGGGTCTTCCAACCATTCCTTTTGCTGATTCTGACAAACTGCGTCTGGGTGAATGGGTAATTGCCATTGGCAGCCCATACAATCTGCGCAGCACCATAACTGCCGGTATTGTCAGCGCTAAGGGCCGCAGTATGACCCAGCCTGGCGAATTCAAGATTGAGTCTTTCATTCAGACTGATGCCGTAGTGAATCCTGGTAATTCAGGCGGTGCTCTTGTGAACAAGAAGGGCGAGCTTGTCGGCATCAACACTATGATTTACTCGCAGACCGGTTCTTATTCAGGCTATTCATTCGCTGTTCCGTCAAACATCGTCAGCAAGATAGTCAGCGACCTCATTGACTTCGGTTCTGTCAAGAGAGCTGTCCTGGGTATCACTATGTCTGAGATTACCGAAGAAACTGCAAAAGAATTGAAACTTTCTTCAATGGATGGAGTATATATCAATGAGGTTTCAGCAGGAAGTGCAGCCGACAAGGGAGGCCTGAAGAAGGATGATGTTCTCATCGCTATCGACGGAGCCAAGATAACAAATGCAGCATCAGTACAGGAGAAGGTCAACGGATATCGTCCGGGCGATAACGCTACTCTTACCATCATCAGAAATGGTGTTAAGAAAGATATCCAGGTAACATTCCAGGGCACTGTTTCGGAGACCGGCACCTTGAATGAGGATGGTTCCGTTTCATTCTACGGATGCAAGATCAAGAAGGCATCAAATGAGACGCTTGCCAGATTGAATCTCAAGAGAGGTGTTGAGATTGTATCGTTAGGCAGCGGAAAACTCCTTGATGCGGGTGCCAGCGACGGATTCGTTATTCTCTATGTCAACGATCAGCCTGTAAGCAAACCGGAAGAAGTAGTCGAAATCGCGAAGAAAGCAAAACGCGCTGTGTACATCGAGGGTGTTACGGCAAACGGCAGATCATCATACTTCGCCTTCGGCAAGGAATAATCCCAGGGTGAAGTCGTGATTCATACAGTTCGCGTCCCGCTCAGGGGCGCGAATTTTCATTATACACCATATGAGACAATTAAAGATTACAAAGTCAATTACCAACCGTGAAAGCGCTTCGCTGGACAAGTATCTGCAGGAAATCGGAAGGGAGGAGCTCGTATCTCCCGAAGAGGAAGTAGAGCTTGCGCAGAGAATACGCAAAGGAGACCAGGAGGCCCTTGAGAAACTTACCCGTGCGAATCTCCGATTCGTCGTTTCTGTTGCGAAACAGTATCAGAATCAGGGACTCAGCCTGCCGGACCTTATCAATGAGGGCAATCTTGGCCTGATCAAGGCGGCAGAAAAATTCGACGAAACCAGAGGTTTCAAATTCATATCATACGCAGTATGGTGGATACGCCAGTCCATACTTCAGGCTCTTGCGGAGCAATCACGTATCGTCCGTCTGCCTCTGAATCAGGTAGGCTCTCTCAACAAGATCAACAAGGCACTCGGAAAGTTCGAACAGGAGAATGAACGTCAGCCTTCGAACGATGAACTCGCAGAAATGATTGAGGTGTCTAAGGACAAGATTGCCGATACCCTCAGAGTGTCGGGACGTCACGTTTCTGTGGACGCTCCTTTTGTTGAGGGTGAGGACAATAGTCTTCTCGACGTCCTTCCGAATGACGATTCTCCTTCTGCCGACAGGTCTCTGGTCAACGAGTCTTTGAGCACGGAAATTGAGCGTGCGCTCCAGATTCTCACTCCTAGAGAGAGGGAAATCATTAAGTCCTTCTTCGGAATAGGCTGCCAGGAGATGACTCTCGAAGAGATTGGCGAACGTCTCGACCTTACCCGTGAACGTGTGCGTCAGATTAAGGAAAAGGCTATCAGAAAGCTCAAGAAACCTAACGCAAGCAAATTGTTGAAAACCTATTTAGGATAAAGATGACACCTGAATCATTCATAGCAAGCAAGGCCTCTTTGGCCATAAAGGAACTGTACAACGCTGAAGTGGAGGCTTCATCTCTCCAGGTTCAGGTAACCCGCAAGGAGTTCGAAGGGGATTTCACTCTTGTTGTTTTCCCTCTGCTGAAAATATCCCACTCCACCCCTGACAATACGGGTAACGCCATAGGCGAATGGCTGAAAGCCAATGTGCCTGAAATCAGCGCTTTCAATGTGGTTAAGGGCTTCCTTAATATCTGTCTCTCAGAGCTTTATTGGAACGGACTCTTCAACGGGATAGTCAAGGACAAGGATTTCGGTCAGCTGCCGGCAAGTGGCAAGAACATAATGGTCGAGTTCTCATCTCCGAATACAAACAAGCCTCTCCATCTCGGCCATGTCAGGAACAACCTGCTTGGTGCATCTGTTTCCAACCTCTTGAAGGCAAGCGGAAACAATGTTATCAAGACCACGCTCGTAAATGACCGCGGAGTACATATCTGCAAGTCAATGTACGCTTGGCAGCAGTCGTTCAACGGAGCTACTCCACAGAGCACAGGCAAGAAGGGTGACCACCTCGTAGGTGATTGCTATGTAGAGTTCAACAATATCTACAGCAGAGAAGTCAAGGAGCTTGTGAGTGGCGGTATGCCTGAAGAGGAAGCCAAGAAGGAAGCACCTTCTCTCAAGGCTGTGCACGAGATGCTGGTTAAGTGGGAGCAGGGTGACAAAGAAGTGCGTGAGCTTTGGGAAATGATGAACTCGTGGGTTTTCGAGGGCTTTGATGAGACATATAAGTCACTCAATATTACCTTCGACAAGGTTTATTATGAGCATGACACTTATCTGCTTGGAAAAGAGCTCGTGCAGAGAGGCCTTGACAATGGAGCCTTTGTCAGGGATCCTGACGGTTCGGTTTGGTGCGATCTCACGGCGGACGGCCTTGACAGGAAGATAGTACTCCGTTCAGACGGAACATCGGTATATATCACCCAGGACCTTGGAACTGCCGAAAGAAGGTTCTCTGAGAACAAACTTGATTCTCACATCTATGTGGTTGGCAATGAGCAGAACTACCACTTCCAGGCCCTCAAACTCATACTCGGCAAGCTCGGCTTTGATTGGGCCGACCAGATCTACCACCTTTCATATGGTATGGTGGAACTCCCTGAGGGTAAGATGAAATCGAGGGAGGGAACAGTTGTGGATGCGGATGACCTTATCCAGAAGATGTATGAAGAGGCCAAGGCCACATCCGAAGAGTCAGGCAAACTAGCCGATATGACTGAAGAGGAGAAGTGCAAGCTCTATCATATGATAGGACTCGGAGCTCTCAAGTACTTCATAATCAAGGTGGATCCTAAGAAGACCATGCTCTTTGACCCTAAGGAGTCAATTGATTTCAATGGCAATACTGGACCTTTCATCCAGTACACCCACGCACGAATACGCAGCATACTCCGTAAGGCTGACGAGAACGGAATTGACTATTCTGCAGAGACACTTCAGGACAGTGTCAAACTCAGTACCAAGGAGATCAGGCTCATCAAGATACTCAACAGTTATCCTCAGAAGATAGCTGAAGCCGCTGCAGCTCTCTCTCCTGCTGTCATTGCCAATTATGCCTATGAACTCGCCAAGGAGTTCAACCAGTACTATCATGAGACTCCTATCCTCAAGGAGGAAAATCAGGATGTGCTGAGAATGCGTCTCGCACTCATCAACACCCTTGCATCCGTGCTCGTGAAGGCTATGGCCATACTTGGCATAGAGCTTCCTGAGAGAATGTAAGACACTGCAAGCAGTACGGAAGCAATGGACAGCAATGCCTATATGATACCGACCTCCAAGAAGGAGGTTGAAGCATTGGGATGGGACTACATAGACGTCATAATCTTTTCCGGTGACGCCTTTGTGGACCATCCTTCTTTCGGTACGGCCTGCATTGCCCGTTATCTGCAGAAATTTGGATATAGAGTGGCGGTAGTGCCTCAGCCGAATTGGAGAGATGACCTTCGCGACTTCAAGAAACTGGGAGTCCCGAGGCTCTATTTTGCGGTCAATTCCGGTGCAATGGATTCGATGGTGAATCATTACACTGCCGGAAAGAGATTGCGCCACGATGATGCCTATACTCCTGATGGCAAGTTCGGACAGCGTCCCGATTACGCTGTGACAGTCTATACAAAGATTCTGAAAAAGCTATATCCTGATGTTCCTGTCGTTATTGGTGGAATTGAGGCTTCTCTTCGCAGATGCACCCACTATGATTACTGGTCCGACCGCTTATTGCCCTCAATCCTTGTGAGCAGCGGTGCAGATTGGCTGTGCTATGGAATGGGAGAGAGACCGATGCTTGAGTTGACGCGTGCGCTGGAGTCCGGCAGGAACCTTCACGAGGTGCGCAAGATTCCTCAGCTGGCGTTCTTCCTCAAGGGCAAACCGAAGGCTTCGTCGACGATTGTCCTGCATTCTTTCGAGCAATGTCTGAACGACAAGCGGGCCTTTGCAGAGAACTTCCACGAAATCGAGCTTTGTGTCAATATGATGAACGCTCCGGTGCTCATCGAGCCCGTGAAGGACGGCTATGTTCAGATCAATCCTATGTATAGCCCGGCCGACGAGAAGGAAATGGATTCCTTCTGGGACCTGCCTTTCACGAAACTGCCTCATCCGAGGTACAAGGGCAAGCGCATTCCGGCCTATGATATGATCAAATATTCTATCAATACACATAGAGGCTGTTTCGGAGGCTGCAATTTCTGCACGATTGCCGCACATCAGGGTAAGTTCATACAGAACAGGTCTGAAGAGTCAATCGTTAAGGAAGTCAAGTCTCTTAAGAATATTCCAGGTTTTGCCGGCAATATTTCAGATCTCGGTGCTCCTACTGCAAATATGTATGGAATGCGTGGAAAGAATAGGGAGCTGTGCTCGAAGTGCCGGCGCCAATCCTGCCTCTTCCCATCTCCCTGCAAGAATCTAGACCGCTCGCATTCCCGTGTACTTGGCCTATATGAACGGGTAATGTCGGTGAAGGGCATACGGCATGCATACATTGGAAGCGGTATCAGATATGACCTTTTCCTGGACGAAAACGGTTTTATTGACGACAGCGCTTGCGAGTATTTCAAGGAACTTGTCCTCAAGCATACATCAGGACGTCTGAAGGTTGCTCCGGAACATACTGAAGACCACGTACTGCAGTATATGGGAAAACCTTCCTTCAGGCTTTTCGAACGCTTGAGATATGAGTTCGAGAAGATAACAAGGAAGGCGGGGATGAAGACGGGCATTGTCCCTTATTTCATTTCTTCCCATCCTGGCTGTACCCGGAAGGATATGGAGAGGCTGGCCCACCATCCTGCTTTGAAGGGCATTTGGATGGACCAGGTGCAGGATTTTATGCCGACTCCTATGACTACTTCCTCGGTGATGTTCTATAGCGGTATAGACCCTCGGACCATGAAAGCTGTTTTTGTTGAGCGTGATTTGGAAAGAAAAAAGGCACAGAAAGCGTTTTTTTTCATAAAAAAATAGTTTTGCCTTTATTGATTCACATTTTTGAGTTATTATTGCAGCAGAATTACAGAACTGGTTATTTAAAATTTGACCTTGTATGAAAATTGATACCAGAAAAAGACATGTGGTCAGCTACGAGAATATGTCCGCTGAGGTAGCTGCGATATTTGCAGAAAAATATCCTAAAGGGTTCAACGATTATCTCGCTGACCTCACCAAGTATACCAAGCCTGACGGCACTCCTTTCTATGCCGTTACCATAGAAACCCAGGATTCAATATACCTTGTAAAGATCAAGGTAAAGACTGACGATCTTGAGGATATTGAGAGATGGCTTGAAGGAGAGGAGGATGCAGAGAACGAGCAGGTAGCTGGAACCACAGGGGATACAAGCTCGGAGGGCAATACTCTTCCTGATGACAATATCTCCCAATATGGGGGAGATGACGATTCGGCTGATGCTTGATGTTCTTTGATTGACTTTCATGGCCGTCCTTACGACGGCCTTTTTTTATGACAGGCTTGAACATACCTAACTTGCACATACGCAAGCTGCTGAAGGAGCAGTTGATGCGACTTTCGGAGAGGCAAAGGATTTTGCTCCTCTCTTTAGTGGTCGGCGTAGTTTGCGGTTTCGCTGCGGTGATTCTTGAACAGCTTATCAGCTTTATCAAAGCAGTACTTACAAATGGAGCGTCGGGTTATGCCCATACCATCAAGTATTTTATTTATCCGGGTATAGGTATGCTTATCTCCTTGCTGCTTTTACGTTTTGTCATAAAGGACAATATAGGGCACGGAGTAACCAAGGTGCTTCTCTCTGTTTCCAAGAACGAGTCCAAGATCAAGGCCCACAATATGTGGTCATCATTGCTTACCAGTGCCGTTACTATCGGATTCGGAGGTTCAGTAGGAGCTGAGGCGCCAATAGTATATACCGGAGCGGCCATTGGCTCAAATTTCGCGAGATATCTGGGCCTTTCTTACCGGAATATGACGCTTATGCTGGGTTGCGGTGCTGCAGGAGCCTTGGCAGGTATTTTCAAGGCACCTTTGGCAGGAGTGCTCTTCACTCTGGAGATATTGCTCTTCAATATCTCGATGACGTCGATGATTCCGCTGCTGCTTTCCACTGTGTCTGCCACTGTAGTCTCATACATCTTCTTGGGTGATGCAGTCTCTTTCGAGTGTACCCTTACTCCTTTCTCATTGGGCAATATCCCTTTCTACATTGTATTGGGTTTCTTGTGCGGGCTTTTTTCCGTCTATTTTATCAGGACTACACTTATGTTGGAAGACAGGATAGGACGTTTGCAGAATACTTATCTGCGCTGGCTGCTCTGCGCTATCGGACTGGGTCTTCTCATCGCTCTGTTTCCGCCTCTGTACGGTGAAGGCTACGATTCTCTTGGCGTGTTGCTCAATGGCGGAACGATTGAATTTGAAGGACTTACTCCTCTGGCTTTCATACTTAGAAACAAATGGGGAGTGCCTCTGTTCTTCCTTGCAATTCTGATGCTGAAGGTCTTCTCGATGGCTCTGACCAATGCGGGAGGAGGTGTTGGAGGTACTTTCGGCCCTACTCTCTTCATAGGAGCTCTGGTTGGTTTCGTTGTCGCCAGACTTATCAATCTCATTACTGCCAATATGGGCATTTCCGTGCCGGAACAGAATTTTGTCCTGGTTGGTATGGCCGGTCTTATGGCAGGTGTGATGCAGGCTCCGATGACGGCCATCTTCCTTATTGCCGAAATATCCGGAGGCTATGAATTGCTTCTTCCGCTTATCCTGACTGCTACCATCGCCTTCGGCACAACAAGACTATTTGAGAAATATTCAATTTATACAAAGCGTATTGCCCAGTCGGGTGAGCTTTTGACCCACGATAATGACCAGGCCGTCCTGACCTTGATGAAGACACGGGATCTTATACGTGACAAGTATCCAAGAGTCAAGGAAGATGCTACTTTGCGCGATGTTGTCAAAGTCATTTCCGAGAGCGATGCTCAGGTTTTCGCCGTGATAGATGACAAGCAGCATCTGAAGGGAGTTTTGGAGATGGACAATCTGCGCAAGTTCATGTTCAAGGCAGATAAATACGACTCTCTTCGCGTTTACAATATAATGCAGCGGCCTTTGGCCTATGTTTACGAGGAAGAGAAGATGGAAAGTGTCCTCGACAAGTTCGAGAAGACAGGAGCTTGGCGTCTGCCGGTAATGGATGAGGAGGGGAAATACCTGGGCTTTGTCTCCAAATCAAGAATACTCTCAGAGTATAGGCGTGAATTGAAAGAAATTTCTCAGGACTGATGATTAGCTTATATATCAACTATATTGCAAAATTGCTCGGCATTAAGGACTGGCAGGTCGAGAACTGCATCCAGATGTTCGAGGACGGAGATACCATACCGTTCATAAGCAGGTATAGAAAGGAGAAGACAGGCGGCCTAGACGATGCCGACGTAGCTGAGGTCAAACATTGGGCCGACGTATTCGCCGAGATGGACAAGCGTAAGAAAACTATGCTTGAGACCATTTCTGCACAGGGCAAATTGAGCGATGAATTGCGCGCAAAGATTGAGAATAGCACAAATGCCAGCGAACTTGAGGATTTATATCTTCCTTACAGGCCGAAACGTCGTACGAGAGCTACAGTCGCCAAGGAAGCCGGTTTGGAACCTTTGGCTGATTTGATGTATCAGGTCCGTACAACTGATCCTTTGCGCGAGGCCTCCAAATTCCTTAGTGAAAAGGTCGGGGATGAGCAGACGGCTCTTGCAGGGGCTCGTGATATAATTGCCGAACGCCTTAGTGAAACAGCAGTTCAGAGGGAGAGTCTGAGGCAGATTTTCAGGACAAGACGGATTTGCTCCAAAGCGACGAAGGCTGCCAAGGAATCGCAGGAGGCCTTGAAGTATCGCAGCTATTTCGACTTCTCCATGCCTTTGAACCGCATTCCTTCCCATAATCTTTTGGCTATGCTCAGGGCTGAGAATGAGGGCTTTTTGAGCATCTGGATTGATGCTGACCCTGAGAAGTGCGCCAACAAGATGTATTATGAGTTCTGCCAAGAACATTCCTATCCATCGAAGAGCTTGAGCGAACAAATCCGTATGGCCGTCGAGGATGCGTACAAGCGTCTCCTGGAACCATCCATTACCAATGAGGTCATAAAAGAAGCCAAGATGAAGGCCGATAAGGAGTCGATAGCCGTTTTCGGAGAGAATCTCAAGCAGTTGCTGCTCTCTGCCCCTGTCGGACAGAAGCGCACTCTCGCGATAGATCCCGGTTTCAGAAACGGTTGCAAAACCGCTTGCCTCGATGAACACGGCCAGCTCATCCATCACGAGATCATTTTTCCTCACCCTCCTCAGAATGAGAAAGTCAAGTCAATAATGGCCGTCTCATCGATGATAGAGAAATATGGGATTGAGGCTATTGCGATTGGCAATGGAACAGCGAGCCGCGAGACTGAGGAGTTCTTGAAGAAGGTTCAACTCCCTCAATCCTGCAAAGTCTGGACAGTGAGCGAGGACGGTGCCTCCATTTATTCAGCGTCGGAAGTCGCGAGGAAGGAATTCCCGAATGAGGATGTGACAGTCAGGGGTGCGGTCTCGATTGGCCGCCGCTTGATGGACCCTTTGGCCGAACTCGTGAAAATTGACCCGAAATCTTTGGGTGTAGGGCAATACCAGCACGATGTCGACCAGAATCTCCTTAAGGAGAAGCTTGATAATACGGTGGAGCAATGTGTGAACAGCGTTGGCGTCAACCTTAATACCGCAAGCCCGTATCTGCTGAGCTATGTAGCTGGAATCGGCCCTGCTCTCGCTGAGAAGATTGTCGCTTATCGCAATGAAGCCGGGGGCTTCAGTTCACGTTCGGATTTGAAGAAGGTGCCCCGTCTCGGAGCGAAGGCCTTCGAGCAATGTGCGGGTTTCCTCAGGGTGAAGAATTCAGATAACCCTTTGGATAATTCTGCCGTGCATCCTGAGTGCTATCATATAGTTGCCAGAATGGCAGCAGACCTCGGTGTACCAACGAAGGAACTGGTAGGCAATGCCTCCCTGTGCTCGAAGATTGCACCGGAAAAATATGTTGAGGGAGATTTCGGCCTTCCTACTGTCAGCGATATTTTGAAGGAGCTGGCCAAGCCTGGACTTGATCCCCGCGAAACTGCTCAGGAGTTCGAGTTTGCTCAGGATGTTCATGAGCTTGAGGACCTATACAAGGGTATGGAGCTTCCTGGCATAGTCACGAATATCACAAATTTTGGCGCATTCGTGGACATAGGTTTGCACGAAAACGGTCTTATCCACGTGTCACAGATGGGACAGCGCGGTCATGCCAATCCTTCAAAGACAGTCAAACTGCACCAGAAGGTGATGGTAAGCGTGATTGACGTTGATCTGAACAGAAGACGCATCTCTCTGAGATTGCTCAAGGACTAGCGGAGCTTGATTCTCGCTTTGAAACTCATATGGGCGTCGGAATACCTGACGCTTATTTTTTGCCCCTTTTCTTTCTTTTTTCTTAGACTTTCACAATCAGGGATTACCCAAACGTGAGGCGAGTTCCTTTTCAGCAGGGGAATGAACTCCTCTTTATGCTCTCTTCTGTATTCTCGGCTCATCGCATTGTTGAATTCTATTCTATCAGCTACTTCCGGAGCCATTTCTGCACTTGATACGTAGCTCTCCCTTGCCTTTTTGGGGAGTCTCCGGCCAGCTTTGATGCTTAATCTGCCGTCCTTGGAGCCACCGAAGACATTGACAATAAGCCTGCCGTCCTCCATCAGAGTCGCTGATGCCTGAGCATTGTCTCCGACCTGCTTGAAACTCAACTCATAATCGTTTCCTTTGAAATCGGCAATGAAGTAGCAGCGCGGAGAGCCGCAGTTCATAAGAGCATCCGGCACTCCTTCATTGTCCTTTATGCCTCTCCACCAACTGCCGCAGCTCGTACCAGCGACCAGACTTTCAACTTCAAAGCCCTTGAACGATAGTGTTTCCCGTCTGACCTGATGGGTGTGCGCACTTACGAGCAGCAGCCTCTGCCTCCCAGCCAGAAGCTCGATAAGGCTGTCCTGTGCGTGCATTTCCGTCAACGGAATATGTGTGGCAATGACGGTGCTCTGTTCGGCAGGTGTGCGGGCCAATATCTGCTGCAGCCAACTTTTCTGACTTTCGCTGAATCCTGCCTCGTAATCTCTGGATTCTTTGCTCCGAACATCATTCATAAGTATGAATCTAACTCCGCCGGCAACGAAGCTGGTATCAATATATCCTATGTGTTCCTTCCAGTCCACAAGGTCACGACCCCTGCCTTTCTCTGCTCTGTACACATTCCTGTCGTGGTTGCCGGGAATGGCTAGCCAGGGACAGGACAAGGAATCCAGACTGGCTGTGGAAGCATTCAACAGGGAAGTGTCATCATTGACAAGGTCTCCGAGGACTATGACGAGGTCCAGGTCCTTTCTTTCCCTGAGCTCTTTGTAAATTGATTTTCTGGCATATCCCAGCTCTGTTGCATTATCAACCTGAGGGTCACCTACAAAGGCTACCCTGAATATGGTAAGGAGTATGAAAAGGCTTTTCATTTTGAATAAAGGGAGGATGCCCGTACTGAACACCCTCCCTGTAAAAACTGACTAAATTCTTAGATCTCTATTCAGGAAGGATGTCATCCTCAAGACCTATGCTATAGAGTACTATCCTGCCAGAAGTCTTGTCAAGGAAGCAGGCGTAGCATTTGCCGTCTGTAGAATGACGGACATAGATCTGGCTGTTAACAATCTCGTCGCTGACTTTGACAGCTGATGTCCAATCACCGGTCTCAGGGTCGATGAATCTGAATCTAGGTGTATTGTTCTCAGGGCTGGTGCTGTCTGTCTCGACATTCTTGTAAACGGTGACAATCTTGCCGTCAACAGGACTGATTGAGAAGTCCTGATAAGCATATGTTCTATCGCTTATTGAACAGATTGATGAGGCCATATCGCTCATTGTTCCGTTGCTCTTGTCCACTGAGTAGAGTTTAACCTCATATGTTCCTTCATTGTTAACGGCTGCCATAGCATAAAGCTTTCCTTCAGCATCCTTGCCCAAACTAATCGATGTATAGTGCTGTTTTCCAAGGAAATTGCGTCCCAGCAGCTTCCATCCGCCGTTCTCCAGTTTGAAGATGTAGTATCCTCCGTTTGAATTTCCGTTGAATACTGCGAGAGTATAGGCTTCTTCGCCGATAATAACTGATCTTGTACGCATGAATACACCGTCTGTGCTGTTGACAACAGGCGCATCAGGCATAGTCATAGAATTCCAGTTGCCCGAATAGAAGTCAACGTGCATAGTCCTGTAGATTGGATCTGTCTTTCCGCTTCCAGCACCTTGGGCGAAAATGTATGGGGTGTTGTTAGTTGGGTCAAAGACGATTCCAGCTTCGTATGAAGATGATAACTTGATTCCAGTAGCAGTTTCACCGACGTATGACCAAGTGCCACTGTCAAATTTCATAAGAGCTGCGGATGTGTTGTTCTTTCCATCGATGAAAGCAACACAAGGGGTGCCGTTCTTGTCGAATGTCATCACAGGTTTGTTTGCAGCTTTGTCAGAGCCAGAGCCTGTAAATCCGAGAGGACCTACAGGCTCGAATGATGAACCGTTCCACTTCACGACAGACACCTGTGCGTATGAATCTTTAGGGTCTATTCTCTTTCGACTGTAAGCGATGTAAGGAAGTCCGTCCGACGGGCTGACTGCCATAGTAGGGTAATCGGTATTAGAGCAGCCGTCCTCAGCGTAATCTGCGAGTTTGGTCATCTTAAGAGAGAGTATCTTTCCGACTTTTACTACATAGCTTGCGCTTGTCTTTGCAATCTCGTCGGTAACGATGATGTCAATAGGGAAACTGCAGTCGACCTTAATGCTGCTTCCGCTCTCGACAGCCTCACCGTTTACCTTGATGCCGTCATTCAAACCTGCGCTTACAGTCATGACGAGTTCCTGCATAAATGCTTTCTCAGGTACGCGGACTATCATTTCTTTTTCGATCTTCTCCGCTGCGACATCCTTACTGAGAAGTTCATTGTCGACAGCTTTGAATTCCATCGAAAGAAGTTCTGCCATTTCGTCGTTGTTCAAGACAACAAGGGTGTAGCTGGTGCTGAGATCGGATACATTGTCATCGACACTGACTTTCGCTCCGTTGCTGAGTTTCACTGCGGTAACTCCGCTGCTAAGAACTGTGCCTGAAATGCTGACTTCGTCATATTCAGTTGTGGTGAATGTCGGAATCAGGCTCGCATCTATGGCTGTGGATGGAATGGTGAGGGTGATAGTTTTTGAGGTTTCATCAACTATTCCCTTTACATCATACCCAAGAACACTGTTGAGTGCCTTATCGACTGAGAAACTGAGTATGCCCACCTGAGAATCAGGTTTCTGGCATGCGCTGAGACAGAGTACAACTGCTGCAGCGAGTAATGTTTTGATAAAAGCTTTCATATCTTTTATTTTTTGGTGAAAATATACGATTTCTTTCTGCTGTCAGGCCCAGGGTATCCAAGCAACATCCCCTCAAGATTGCTGCCGCTGAGAGTGATGGTAAGGCTATTGTCCTTGTCCGGGTCGAAATCAGCATTCTTAAACCACTGTATTCTGATGGGCATAGTGTAAATGCCCGGGGTAAAAGTTATGGGACTTTTTGTAGTAGCCTGGACCTTGAAGTCCACACCCTCCTTCAGACCATCACCGACCAGCATCTCATATTCTATTTCAATGGGTGAAGAGAATACTTCCGCACTTGCGCTTAGAGTGACATAAACCACAGTAATGAGATTGTTTCCATCTTTGCTTACTGTCGTTTTTGTTCCACCGTTCTCATCCGCGATGGAAACGAAGGGTGAGTTGAAGAAGATTTCTTCGTGTTTTTCGCAAGAACTGAACATAACGAGCGCAGTCATTGCCGCAAACATTGCTCTTTTCATATTTTGACTATTCTTCATATCCTTCATTCTGTTTCATATTCTCATTGGCCTGCATCTCCATCTGGCAGATTGGGAGTGAGAACCTGTAATCAGGGTACTTCAATACATTGATCTTTGATGTCGTACTTGCTGGTCTTACGATATTCTCGCCCCTTCGCTTCAGGTCAAAGAAGCGATGACCTTCGAAGCAGAGCTCCTTCTTCCTTTCTTCCTGAATCAGAAGATCAAGGTCCGTACTGCTGCTGAAATTCAAGGCGATATCTTTCTTGTCCATACCCATTGCCCTGGCTCTCAATTCCTTAATATCATCAACTGCCTTTGAAAGATCTCCACCGTTACGGCAGATGGCTTCAGCGTGAATGAGATACATTTCTGAAACCCTGAGAACGAAAGGGTCACATCTGCGATTCTCCTTGGTCTTTTCACAGTACTTGTAGGGAACATACTTGCATACGGCAGTGAAACTTTTACCCTTGTAGGCATCACCGTCCTCGTCCTCAGCATTGTAGGTGAAAAGTTCCCGGCGTATATCTTTCTCGTTGAATGACGAAAGAAATTCAGGGGTTGGTTCTATGTCCTGACTTCCGACAGGAGAACAGAGAGAGCTCATACCAGTTCCGGCTTCATATGAGTTGAGCCTGAATATGGCTTCGCCTGTAACATCCTGAGCGCGTCTGAACATATCGACATATTTGTCCCTGGAAACAAGAGGTACCTGTGTCTTTACTTTCTCTGAGTAGCTTTCAGCTTTGGCATAATCACCCATATAAAGATAAACACGGGCGAGAAGAGCCTCGCAGGCTAAACCGGAAATGTAGTGAGGGTCTTCGCAGGCATCTCCGCCAAAACATTCAAGGCCTTTGTTCAAGTCACTGATTATCATCTCGTAACAATCCTTGATGCTGTGCCTTTCGATGATTTCGTTGAAACCTGGAACGTGGTCAATTGCCACAACTCCGAGGTGGGATGCGTCTTCTGTGTAGCTGTACGGCATAGCATAGACATTACAAAGGTCGAAGATGGCAAGTGCTCTGCTGAAGTATGCATATCCGAAATGCTTCTTGATGAGTTCCTCCTGCGTTGGATTCTTCTCCAAGAGCAAATTTCCGTAATACAGTATGTTGTTTGCGTTCGTGCAGATATTATATGCCTTCTTCCAGATGGAGTAAGGATAGTATGAGTTGTCCTCCGGCAGGCTTTCAAAATCGGATAACTTCTTAAGTCCGGCGTTGGCATTGACAAGGAGAAGATTGGTGCAGTCTCCAGGGATATCGCCCATCCTCAGATACTGATCGTCATAAAAGTCAAGAAGTGTCCTGTGCAAGCCTATTCCGGCTGCTTTAAGGCCATCTATGTCGGAAAAGAAGCCTTCTATGGTGCTCTTTCCCAAAGTGTCTACATTCAGGAATGAAGTGCAGGATGTGATTGAGAGACACAAGCTCAAGGCCAAAATTGCTGTTATTCTTTTCATAGCCTAGAAGTTCAATGTTAGCTGCCCTGAGACAGATCTGGTTATACCTGAAATGTATGCCAAAGTTTTGTAACTGTTCCTGGTCTTGCTTTGATCAGGTGTCCAGAAATACAAATTGTCGCCTATGATGGAGATATTCGCACTTCTGACTCCCATTTTCTTGCAGAAGTCCTTAGGAATGCTGTAGCTGAGGGAAATGTTCTTTAGCTGGACACTGGTCTTGCTGTACATAAAGCGTGTGGAAGCCATTCCGGAACGGCTGGAGTTCTTGTATACGAAACGTGGGTTATTGGATACGTCACCCGGCTTTCTCCAGTGGTCGAGTTCTTCAACAAGCACATTCTCACCTATGATATCCAAACCGTCAGTGAGCCTGTTTATATAATCCCAGCCGCCAAGAGTATAGGTAAGGAAAACAGAAAGGTTGAAGTTTCCGAAACGCATATTGTTTCTAAGACCTCCTCTTAGCTTAGGTTCCTTGCTGTATTCATCAAGAGTTACTCTGTTATCGTATGAGAAGGTATATGTGAGATTCCCGTCAGCATCATACCACATAGGGGCTCCTGTGGCAGGATCCACTCCGGCCCATCGGCTCAGCCACCATGCATCCTTGCTCGCTCCTGCTACCCAAACATAGTCGAAGAAGCCTGTGTGCATATCCTGATATAGCTTCCTGATGATGTTCCGGTTGAAAGAACCGTTGAAGTCAGTTGTCCAGGAGAAATTGTCCCTTACTATGTTCTTTGTCCCTATAGTGATTTCAAATCCGCGGTTCTCCACTTCGCCGACATTTCTGTAGACCGTTCCTTCGGTGATGACAGATGAAACCCTGCCCTTGTACAGAAGGTCTTTGGTGTATTTGTCATAGTACTCCATCTGAATGTCAATGCGGTCATCAAGGAGACCGAGGTCTATACCTATATTGCCTATATATGTATTCTCCCAACTCAATCCGGGATTTGGGGCTGTTCCCTGATTCGCTCCCATCATTCCGCCATAGTAATCACCACTCGAGTAGGTATAGGTGCCGTGCGAGGAGCTGGTATCGACGCGGGAATTTCCGCTGTTTCCATAGCTTCCCTTGATTTTCAACCTGTTGATAAAAGGCACTTTGAAGAAGTCCTCGTTGTGTACGTTCCAGGATAGACCGACCGATGAGAAATCTCCCCAGCGCGAATAGGTACTGAATGAAGAATAGCCCTGCCTTCTGTATGAGGCCGAAAGGTAATAGCGGCTGTCATATGAATACGAAAGCTGCCCCAGATAGGAGAGTGAGCGGCTTGAACTGAGTGAGGAATATCCGGTAATGGAGCTCTTGATTGCATAGCCGATTTCCTGGATATTGTCATTGGCAAATCCGTAACCGGTGGCATAGAGCACTCGGCTCTCTTTGCTCACAAATTCCAAGCCTGCGAGGGCTCCGACGTTGTGTTTGCCGAACTTACGGTTGAAGTTCAAGCGATTGATATTGTTCCAGTTCATCGAGAAACTATTGGAGCGTCTCGAGACTCCTTGCTGCTCATAGCTGGTTTGGCCGTCGAGCGTGGTTTTAGGATGATAGATGTATTCGTAGGAATTGAGCAGGTTTATGCCTCCCATTACGCTCAATGTGAATCCGTCGAAGAATTTGTATTGCAAGGTGGCGCTTCCGTCGGTGGTCATACCTCTCTGCCTGTTGTCACTGAAGTCTCTTGTCGGGACCTCGCTGTAAGTGAACTTGCGAAGCTCCGGTTCATATCTATCAGTAGCTTGACTGTAGTAATTGTACAGGCGTGGTGTCACCCCGTCTTCTTCATAAGGAGAGAAGATTGGAATCACCGCGAAATTGCTTCGGGATATTGAGACTATGTTGTTCAGATTATAGCTGGAGGAGATGTTGGTGTCAAGTGTGAGCTTCTTGCCTATTTTGAAACTGGCCCTGTCCCTTACCGAGAAGCGTCTTTGATCATTGCCAATGGTCGTGCTCTTTTCCTTGAAACAACTAACGGAAAGATAGTGACTGGCTTTCTCGGTACCGGAATCGATTCTCAGGCTGATTTCCGAGTTGCTTCCTCTTCCGAGATAAACGTCATACCAATCGGTATCAGTGGTCGAGTATGAATTCATCGGATTGTCCTGATACGGGAAGTATGCGAGATCGAATCCGGCATTGACCCAACCTTCACGAGCGAGCGATAGCCATTGCTCTGCATTGCAATATTTCATCAAGGTTGACCTGTCGACGCTGGAACTACCGTATTTGATTGATGCGGAGATATTGAGCGAGCCGTCTCCCTTGCCCTGCTTCGTGGTCACGATGATGACTCCGTTGGCACCGTCGGCTCCGTAGATGGATGTGGTGGCGGCATCCTTCAATACAGTCATGCTCTCAATGTCCTCAGGATTGATGAATGACAATGGATTGATGGAGTAGCTCATTCCTGGTACAGAAGTGGAGTTGTCCTTGCCGGTGAAAATGGGAACGCCATCGACTATCCACAGAGGCTCGCTGTTCGCGCTGAGGGATGCATCTCCTCGGACTCTGATGCTGTAGTTTGAACGGGTTGTACTGCTTGACTGCTCCACGGTCAATCCCGGCACCATTCCGTCAAGAAGATTGTCAATTCTGGTGGCAGGCAGGGTCTCGAGTTGCTTCGCTTCGATCTGGAATGCCGAGCCTGTCATATCGGAGCGCTTTTGTGCAAGGCCGTAGCCAGCGGTGATAACCACTTCGTCGAGGGTGTTGTCGCTGGTCATAACCAAATCCAAAACCCGGGACTTGTTCACCGTATAAGATTCCTCCTTCATTCCAAGATACTGAAAAACTATCGTAGCCTCCTTGTTTGGCAGGGTAAGTTTGTACTTGCCGTCAAGGTCAGTTGTCGTGTTTGTTTTTGTGCCCTTCACGCTGATGAAGACTCCGACCAAAGGAATCTTTTCCTCGTCCACCACCGTTCCGGTGACCGTAATGCCGCTCTGAGCATAGAGGGATGTGTAAGACAATACCATAGCCAGCAGTGCCAGCATAGCTACCACTTTCTTATTCATATTTATATTGATATTCGGTAAGAACTATTGTTTCCTTGGAGTAATTTTTCTGAATTTGAGGCCGAGTACTCCCCAGAAAGCCTCTCCAAATATGCTGCTTGACATCTTCGATGTACCTTCTTTCCTGTCAACGAAGATGATAGGCACTTCCTGAATCTTGAATCCGAGCTTGTAGGTCGAATACTTCATCTCTATCTGGAAGCCGTAGCCTTTCATCTTCACCTTGTCCAAATCAATGGTTTCGAGTACTTTCCTGGAATAGCACTTGAAACCGGCTGTACAGTCGAAGACCTTCATTCCCAATACTGTCCGTACATATACGGAAGCGTAATATGACATTATCACCCTGCTTATTGGCCAGTTTATTACACTGATGCCGTTGCAGTATCGTGATCCTATGGCGAGGTCTGCTCCTTGCTTCTCACAGGCCTCATATAGTCTTGGAAGGTCGTCAGGATTATGTGAGAAGTCCGCATCCATCTCAAAGATATAATCGTAACCTTGCTCCAAACACCATTTGAAGCCTGTTATATATGCTGTGCCCAAACCCAATTTGCCAGCCCTTTCTATCATATGAAGCCGCTGAGGAAATTCACTCTGAAGTTTTTTGACTATTGCTGATGTACCGTCAGGCGATCCGTCCTCGATAATGAGGATTTCATACGAGCCATCCAATGAGAAAACCTTGCGAATTATCCTCTCAATATTTTCCTTCTCATTGTATGTCGGAATAATTACGGCTTTTCTTTTATCTTCCATATGATATAGTACCGTCACATAGGTGATGGTTAGCAAATTTACTAATTTTATTATATTTGTATCCCATTTTTGACAGATGAAGACGATAGATTGTTATATTTTAGGCGGAATCTCCAATGAAACCGCCTCCAATCTTAAAAAACAGCATTGTGTTTCTTCCGTGACCATCATTCCGGAAGGGGATAGTTTCTGCTCAACCGAAATATTGAGAAGAATTGCAAGGCAAGCTCAAGCTGATTATATCCTGCTTTATATAAAGACTACTGAACTCAGCCTTGTTGCCTATGCTTTGGAAAGAATGATTGCCGTTGCGGAAGACAGTATGGCGGCAATGGTCTATTCCGACCGCTTCATATATGCTGGAAATGAGCTGAAAAATGCGCCGCTTATTGATTGCCAGGCGGGAGCGCTCCGCGACGATTTCGATTTCGGAGGATTGCTGCTCTTCAGAAATGATGCTTTCAAGGAGGCTGTTGCGGATATGGATTGCGAGTATCGCTATGCGGCCCTGTATGACCTCCGTCTGAAAATCTCCAGGAAATCCGCTCCGGTGCATATCAATGAGTATCTCTACTATGAAATCGAGACCGATTTGCGTAAGTCGGGCGAGAAGCAATTCGATTACGTCGATCCGAAGAACCGTGCAGTCCAAATAGAGATGGAGCAGGCTTGTACATGCTATTTGAAGGATATCGGTGCCTGGCTGGCACCTGAATTCTCTCCGGTTGACCTTAATTCGCAGGAATTCGAGTACGAGGCTTCAATAGTCATTCCGTGCAAGAACCGTGTCCGCACCATTGGCGACGCCATTGCTTCGGCCTTGAGCCAGAAGACTACCTTCAAGTACAATGTCATCGTAGTTGATGACAATTCCGATGACGGAAGTGTCGCAATTATCCGCTCTTTCGAGTCTGATCCTCGTCTCGTTTATATCGCTCAGGACAGCAGCTATCATGCTATAGGGGGCAATTGGAACTCAGCGCTCCATCACCCGAAGTGCGGAAAATTTGCGGTGCAGCTTGATTCCGACGATACCTATTATGACGAGAATACATTGCAGAAAGTCGTTGACGCCTTCTATAAGCAGGATTGTGCTATGATAGTAGGAACATACCGAATGACCGATTTTGCGATGAACACTCTCCCTCCGGGTATCATCGACCACAGAGAATGGACTTTAGAGAATGGCCGTAACAATGCTTTGAGAATCAATGGCTTGGGTGCTCCTCGTGCATTTTATACCCCTATCTTGCGCACTATCAATTTCCCGACGACCAAATACGGCGAAGATTATGCGGTAGGTCTCCGAATCTGCCGTGATTATAAAATAGGTAGAATTTTTGATGTTATTTATAACTGCCGCCGTTGGGAGGGTAATTCGGATGCAGCGCTTGATATAGAGAAGGTTAATGCGAATAATGTATATAAGGATAGAATCAGAACATGGGAGCTGATGGCAAGAATTAGAAAAAATCAGCAAAATTAGTTTTGACAGGTATTGTAAGTTAAATAAAAGTTCGTACCTTTGCAGTCCGCCTCTGTAGGAAGCGAAGGCTTATGAAAGAGGCTTTGAAAGATTTTTAAATTTCTTTAAAAATTCTTCAAAAAAAGTTTGTAAGAACAAAAAAGATTCTTACCTTTGCAATCCCAAAACGGAGGAGTCTTGTTTAGGTCAAGGTTTCCGGATGATGGGAAAGAGAAAGTTCATTGAAAAGACTGAA
>JALEPJ010000026.1 GCA_022766385.1 Rikenellaceae bacterium | reverse complement strand
CGGGATGGAAAGGGTTCTTCTGAACAAGGTTCGCTGGCTGCTTGAGCATCCGGAGAAGGGGCCTTTCAGGATTGTCGTGGCTACGACGGACCAGAAAGGTAGGCCGACATTCTATCCTTTCCCGGATGGAGTGGAATTCGTTGATTTCGGAGTCAACTATTCGGATGACAACGGGAAGAATTTCATACTCAAGACCCTCGGTTTCCTGCGCAGGAGAAGGGCGCACCGTAAGGCCATGGAGGCTCTTCTGACGAAACTCAGACCAGATGTGACCGACTGCTTCTATCCCGGGGAATGCTCATTTGTCCCGGACCTTAAGGACGGGAGCAGAAAGGTGCTAGAGCTGCACCAGAGCAAGCTTTTCCACCTGCAGTACAACCGCAGTGGCTTGATGGGCCTGGCAGACCGATGGAGAGCTCGCACAGACGAGCGGCTGGTCAGGCGATTCGACCGCTTTGTCGTTCTGACAGAGGAGGATGCCCGGATGTGGGGCGATATTCCGACGATGAGGGTCATTCCCAATTCGGCTGTGCTGAAGGATGCTCCTTGCTCAGAATTGAGCGCAAAAAGGGTGATTGCCGTGGGGCGGCTGGATTACCAGAAGAGTTTCGACCGTCTGATAGAAGCCTGGAAAATTGTGCACGAAAAGGAACCGGAATGGCGTCTTGACATATTCGGCCAGGGAGAGTGGAAGGAGAGTCTGCTGAAACAGATAGCTGATTCCGGCCTGGAGGAATGTTGTGCCATCAACACTCCGACGGCGGATATAATCAGAGAATATGCGGCAAGTTCGATGCTCGTGATGAGTTCCCATTACGAGGGCTTCCCTATGGTCCTCATCGAAGGTATGGCCTGCGGCCTGCCTGCAGTGTCGTTCGATTACAAATGCGGTCCGAGGGACATCATTCGCGATGGTGTGGACGGATTAATTGCCCGGGACGGTGATATCTCTGACCTTGCCAGAAAGATGCTGCTGGTGATTGAGGATGATGAACTGCGCAGAAGTATGGGTCAAGCGGCACGCGAGGTTGTACGGCGTTTCTCGCCCGATTCGGTCATGGAAAAATGGTTAAGTGTGTATAAGGATGCCTAAGTTGTTGCAAATCAATCCTGTAATACGCAGGAACACTTCCACCGGGAAGATAATGCAGGAGATTGGAGAGCTGGTTACATCCCGAGGCTGGGAGAGCTGGGTGGCTTATAGCCGAGGGAGGGATGGTGTGCCTGAACCGGAGTCGGCTTCGGCGCTGAAGGGTTCGAAGCTTCTGCCTGTCGGCAGTCGCCTGAGCGTTGCGTTGCATGGTCTGGAAACCCGTCTGCTCGACAGACACGGGCTCGGTTCGCGGCTCGCTACCCTGCGCTTTGTAAGGGAGATAAAACGGCTGGACCCTGATGTCATCCACATACACAACATCCACGGCTATTTTCTTAATTACAAGATACTTTTCCGCTACCTGGCCGAGTGCGGAAAGCCGGTGATATGGACCGTACACGATTGCTGGCTTTATACAGGGCATTGCTACCACTATTCTGCCGCACACTGTTTCAAATGGAAGACAGGCTGCAAGGATTGCTGTCAAAGAAGGGAGTTCCCTTCGAGTTGGTTCTTCGACAGGTCTTCAGCCAATTACGAGGATAAGCGCAAGGCATTTAACTCTATCCCCAAGGATAGATTCACCATTGTACCTGTATCAGAATGGATGGGCAATGAGTTGAAAGCATCATTCCTCGGAAAATGCAATATCAAGGTCATACACAATGGCATTGACACAGACACTTTCGCGCCTCAGGATTCTGCCGAGATCAGGAATAGGTACGGTATAGGTGACAGGAAAGTGATACTTGGGCTTGCCAGCATCTGGATGAAGGAGAAGGGCTTCGATGACTTTATCAAGATATCCGAAATGCTCAATGATGATGAAGTAATAGTGATGGTTGGCAAGATGAGCGAGGAACAGAAAAACAGATTGCCAAAAGATATCATCACAATTGCGAGGACAGACAATGTCCAACAATTGGCTGAGCTCTATTCCGCTGCCACTGCTTTTGTAAATCCAACCTGGCAGGACAACTACCCTACCGTAAACCTGGAGGCTATGTCCTGCGGTACTCCTGTTATCACCTACAGAACCGGAGGCAGCATAGAAGCCATCACAGATGATACCGGATTCATAGTGGAGCAGGGAGATGTCCAGGGACTTCTTGACTGTGTCAGGACAATAGAAAGACAAGGCAAGGATCACTACTCCGGCAAATGCAGAGATAGGGCCCTAAAGAACTTCAAGAAAAAGGACAGGTACGAAGAATACTTCGACTTGTATAACAGTTGTTTGAGAAAGTGAAGGAAAGACTTGGAATTTAGGCTTTTGTAAACTACATTTGCCAAATAGAGCATTAAACAACACTTTAGAAGATGAAAAGGATTATTCTTAGCGCCATTATGATGGGAATTTGTGCTATTTCGGCTATAGCACAGGAAACAAGAGAAACACAGGAAACAAAAGAAAGAAATTTCAAAGGACTCAATGTCGCTGTCCAGGGTGGTTTGTTGTATTCTATGAATGAAAACAGCTGGACCTACTACAACGACGATAAGAGCAAACTCCCTGATGGAGAGCTAAAAGCATCCAGAGATAAATTGGGATATGGAATGAAGGACCTCTTCACTCCTCATGCTTCTCTTACTGTTGGATATGATTTCGGTCACGCATTCGGAGTTAGAGCCCAGGCTAACTTCGCAAATAATGCCAGCGCAGGAAATCACAACGAACAGGAAGCAGGTGGCTTCTATCCTTATACATTCAACTCACTCTCTGTATTCGGTGATCTTGTATTCAATATAAGCGGCTTCATCACACCGGAGAAACAGCATCTTTTCGAGACCAAGATTTATGCCGGTGCAGGTATGGGCAAGGGGCTCAATGCTGACACTCAGTATCTCCCTGATTTGAGCGAAGGAGGAGCAACATATGACATCGAACTTGCCAATACCTTCGGTTTCAGAGCAGGTCTCATTGAAGAACTCTACATCAACAAGCACCTCGGTGCCTTCATAGATGTGAACCTTGAGGCATACACTGACCAATTCAACGGCTTCGTTTCAGTTGACAATGAAGTGGATGAAAGTTTCCCTTATGACCTCAGAGTCGTAGGCTCACTTGGTTTGGTTTATCACTTCTAGAAAAAAGATAATAATTAGATGTTTAGATGGGGCTAAAAAGTCAAATGACTTTTTAGCCCCATTAAGTTGCTTTGTATCCGAAATAGTTCCGTGAGGAAAATATCTCACTTTCAAACAGAGTCGTTCTGGGTTCACTAATTGCAGACGGCAGCACTCGCAAACTCCACTACCAATGATGCGAACCTCGCGAAGAACCATACTTTGATCGACGCGAAGAACCACCTCGCCCGTATTTCGCGCGAGAAGAGCGACAGCGTTCAATGATGCGGCCGAAGAAGCCCGGCTCATCATCCTCGTCATCCTCGAGCAGGTCCATCATACCCCTCCTTATAATGTCTCCATAATTGAGGTTCTGGGAAATCATCTCGTAAATGACAGACCAATCCGGCAGACCGCCCAGA
>JALEPJ010000021.1 GCA_022766385.1 Rikenellaceae bacterium | reverse complement strand
AAGGGTGACAGGAACATGCAGGAAGGCCTTCCCGTCCCTGTGGGCCACGATGGTGGCTGTGCCGTACTTGCAATCCGGAGCATCAAGGTACTTCTCCATACCTTGGGTCGCAAAAGGTACTTTGACACGTCCCTTGACGGTTCTGTATTTCGCGATGACGGTCTTTATGACCGACTGGGCCATCTGTGCCTTGAGACCATACTTCTCACGAAGAGAATGGTACAATGCGCCATTGACTTCGTAAAAGTTCATGCAGTCATTGTCAATGACATATCTGGACACTTCGTTACAGGCCATTCGGTAGAGACAGCCGGTCGCAATAACCTGCTTTCTCTCCTGCTCGCCAAGATATATCTGCAACTTGGCTGTGGCTGTAACCTTTTCCTTCATGTCTCCATAAAACAAAAAAAGCAGACAGAACAAACAACCCCTTCAGGGATATATCATTCTCTCTACTTGCTAGATACAAATATACAAAAAGTATTGATTTTTAACAACAAAAGGCAGCGTCAATTCCTCCCGGAAACTGAAGATTTCTGGGTTTCCTTGACGCAAAAATTATGAAGGGATAAAGACGGAAAACAACGACGCGCCGATTACCGTAAGGAGGCCGCAGACGACAATGGAGAGACTGCTCATCGCGCCTTCGACCGGACCGATTTCCATAGCCTTGGCAGTCCCCACAGCGTGGGAACTGGAGCCGATTGCTATGCCCTTGGCAATGGGTTCTTCGATCCTGAAGAGCTTAAGCACGCCCTCAGCAATGACATTGCCCAGCACACCGGTAATGACTATGACCACAACAGCCAGAGGGACATAGCCCCCGAGTTCGGTCGCCACATCCATTCCTATGGCCGTGGTTATCGATTTCGGCAGGAAGGTGACATAAGTCTGATGGTCGAAGCGGAACAGCTGCGAGAGCAGCAGTATGCACACGAGACTGGAGACAACGCCCGAAACGATGCCCGCAATCACGGCTTTCCAATGCTTCTTAAGCAGATTGAACTGCTCATACAGAGGCACGGCAAGGCAGATGGTTGCAGGTGTCAAAAGAAAGCTGATGGAATATGAGCCCGAGGCATAAGTCTCGTAGCTCATCCCGCTCAGGCTCAGAAAAGCGATGACTAGGATAATCGAGATCAGGAGCGGGTTAAAAATAGACAGGCCTGTCTTCTTGCGCAGCCATATCCCTATCGCATACGACGCAAGGCTGATCAGCACTCCAAGAAATGCCGAATCCCGGATGAGCTCAGTCATTTCCGCCCTCCTTTTCTCACAATCATCTGAGTCACAAGGCCAGAGACCGCCATCACGACAACGGTGCTGACCACAATCACCAGCACATAAGGGAGCCAGGAGCCTTTGATAAGACCCCAGGACTCGACAATCCCTACTGCCGGAGGAAGAAACATAATAGGCATTATCGCGATAAGAAAAGAGCTGGTTTCCTTTATATCCTTGACCTTCAGGATTTTGAACTCCAAGGCAAAGAAAAGGAGCAGGATTCCATAGATGCTGGCCGGAATGGGGAGCGGAATGAAATGGTGCAGCAATTCTCCGACGAACGCAAACACCATAATGATCAAAAATTGAAAAATAAATTTCATTGCAACACTGGGGACGATCTTATATCTGCATCCGGGGCGGCAAAGATATGCTTTAATTTTTTTATAGCAAAAAAAAATGTGGGATACTCTCCCGCCGCAAGGCCGTCCGGCACTTATTTTGATTGAAAACGGCGCCGGAACGAATGAAAATCCAAATAAAATGAACGCTGACAAAATCGTAAAAAGCCTGATTCCGCAGGCAGTCATCGAGGGAGTTCCCTCAGAAAAACAGGCTCACGTAGCTGCCAAAATTGTAAAATTCTTCAGAGAGTCCACCCCGGACCTGTATGAGCGTCTGGAAGCTTCAGAATCCCTGACTGACGAATTGACAGCCGAATGTGCTGCAGCAATTGACGAAGCCGTTAGAAAGGCCCGTGAGCATCACCTTGAAATGGTAAAACTGCACGGCGGAAAGTAATGGCGAAGTTAAGCAGAAATGCCATCATAGGATACCCCGCAGGCATCATTACCGGCATCACCTATGGGCTTAATCCCCTCTTTGCAAAGCCCCTGATGAATGCCGGCGCTTCCACGGAAGCAATACTCTTCTTCAGATACGGCATTGCAGTGATACTGCTCGGAGCATATCTGATGCTGAAAAAGGAGAACTTCAGGATTACGCTCAGACAGGCAGGAGTACTGCTCAGCCTGGGACTGCTCTATACAGCAAGCAGCGCATTCCTCTTCGAAGCCTATAAATACATCGCTTCCGGCCTGGCCACTACCCTCGTATTCCTCTTCCCCGCAATGGTGGCAATCATAATGGTCTTTCTGAAGGTCGTCCCCTCATGGCCGGTATGGCTGTCGATTGCAGCCACCTTCGCAGGGGTGATGATAATGACAGGAGGGGCGGGAACCGAAAAGGTCGATCCGCTTGGAGTCTGGTTCTCGATAGCATCGGCCTTCGTCTATGCCCTCTTCATAGTCATCATCAACAGAAGCAAGGCCATATCCTCGATTCCCAATTCCCTGCTGACCTTCTATGCCCTGCTGACCGGGACACTATTCTTCATCGCAAGATGCTCGCTTTCGGGAGCAGAGCTTATGGCTGGACTTGACGGAGGATCGGCATGGTTCAATCTCATCGGCCTAGCCGTTCTTCCTACCATCGTCTCCACCGCATCCCTGGCTGTCGCCACCAGAAACATAGGAGCCACAAAGGCATCCGTGTTGGGCGTCTTCGAACCGATTACGGCGATTCTGGTCGGCACAGCGGTTTTCGGCGAGGCGCTCACCCCTAACATCATCACCGGCATCCTTATCTCCATAGTTGCCGTGACCTTTATGATTATGCTGACCAAGAGGTAAAGGCTTACATCTCTGCTCCTCCGCCGAGCGAATGATACAGGGCAATGACGGGCATCGAGCAAGGCCTGTGGGCGGTGATTACTTGTCTGCCATCCGACAGGGGCGTTGTTCGATAAGAGGTGATACGGCAGTTGCAGGCAAGTATTGAATTATGTAAAAAATGTGTACTGACGGGTTCGGATGAAACTGCTATAATCCTTTTCTTTTGACCAGAAAGACGGTTCATGCCTCTTGTAGATCCGGAGGAATTTATTACCCTTGAATCCGGACAAGAGAATGTCCGAGCAATGGTAGAAATCGGCTGCTTTTTATAGCTTCAATTTCTTGTGCTGGAGCATGTTCCAAAAGACGTCACCGATGCTTCTGCAAATGCAGATTAATACAGTTTGGCAGCAGTTTATTTACGAGTTTTGCGTACCACTTTTCTATCATGCTCTTTGTAACTCATTGATTATCAATGTATTTAACATTCAGCATCGGGAAATAGCTGAAACTCGGTCAAACTAGCCGAAACTTAATCCGTCATTGATTGGTTTCGGCGAGTTAGTTATAACCCAGCGAGTTTCGGTTTTAGATAGTAAGACGCTGTTTTATATCCAAGATTGCCGGGGTTTGTGTTATGCTGAAAATGCCGAATGTGCCAGGCTAAACGTTCTTCCCCAGTTCAAACGCCTCCTGGAGTTTGGGATTCCCATAGATCTCCCGCGGATTATTGACACCGCCGCAGAAAAGAGTTCCACCTCATTTCCCGCGCTCTTCGCACCTTCTGCGAACTGTTCCGCCAGGGCATGGCTGTTGGAGCCCGGACGGAGACTGGTGGATATGACAACTACTTTTTTCATGCACCGTGACTCTAGAACTACCACTCGACAAGCCAGCGTTCCAGTTCCGTCTTCCACTCTCGGCTGTAATGGAACCAGGGTCCTTCGCACCAGCCATGACCTCCTGTAGGATAGATGTGTAGCACAGATGGGATCTTTCGGGCCTGCAATTCCTTGAAGTACTTGATGCTGTCGTCGAAAGGAACAATCTGATCGTCGGCACTGCATGCGATGAATGCCCGGGGCGTGTCCGGCTTGATCTGTTCGAGTACGGAATACTTTCTAATCAACTCTTCAGAAGCATCCGGACCGAACATGATGTTGTTTTCGAAATCGTTCATCGTGGTGAACGGATAAAGAAGGATCTGGAAATCAGGCCTGTTCTCCCGGGAAGTAAACTGCACGGCAGCTTGAATGGCCAGATTGCCACCCGCCGAACAGCCCATTACGCCTACCCTCTCCGGATTTACCCCCCAGTCCTCGGTATGCTTCCGCATAATCTTGACTGCTTCCTGGACATCGCTCAGCGTGGTCTCAAAATGGCCGTTCGGCATTCTATATTTCAAGACAGCCAGGGTGACACCGATGTAATTGAACCAGGGAGCGAGTCCGGTGCCCTCCTTTTCTATTTCCAGATAG
>JALEPJ010000012.1 GCA_022766385.1 Rikenellaceae bacterium | reverse complement strand
CTGGAGAGCGGAAAGACGGCGGTTGATTGGGCGAACGTGTCCTCTCTTTCTGTCACAAAGGACGGATTGACTAGGTCTTACGACGTCGCAATACGCAATACCGGTCTGCCGGTTGTGGTGATAGAGCAGAGTGGCAGCGGTGATTTAAGCAAAAAATATACTGGCGGATTAAATATCGGTAACAGCATCATCGGTGGCACACTGCTGAATCAGTTCGTGGACTTTATGGTCCGCGGCAAGGACACCGAGTGGGTGGATGACGACAAGATGACCGTTTACAATCCTGATGGAACTGTAGATATGATTACCACAAACTGCGGTGTCAGACTGAGGGGCAATTCGACGCAGAAGCTGCCGAAGAAGCCGTTCGCAGTCAAGCTGACTTCGAAGCAGCCTATACTCGGAATGCCTACCCACAAGCGCTGGTGCCTGCTGGCCAACTGGCTGGACCGCTCGATGATACGCAATCTTGTAGGATTCGAGGCTGCTAGGGCTACAACTGAGGCATGGAAGTCTGGTGGAATCGACGAGGGTATGATATGGAATCCGTCGGGCCGCAGCGTTGAACTTGTGATCGATGGACGTCATGTGGGCAACTATCTCCTTTGCGAGCAGATAAAAATCGGTAGTAAACGCTTGAATATCAATGATTGCTACGAAGATTTGCTCGCCGATGGGCTCAGCTCGAACTTCGAGGATTGCGGCTATCTGGTGGAGTTCGACGTTATGCAGGATGAGAATTACAAGGGTGTAACCAAGCGCGGCATTACCTGGCAGCTCAAGGATGATGTGCTTCCTACAGATTACTCAACTCAGATAGAAAACAAGATTCAGGCTATTGAGGATGCTATCAGCAGTGGTGATTACTCGGCTTATTCACAGCTCATCGATATCCCATCCTTCATCGACCAATGGTTCGTTGTCGAGCTTGCAATGAATAGGGAATATACCGAGCCAAGGTCGCTCTATTCATATTACAATGGCGGTATCGATAAGCTTCACGCAGGTCCGGTATGGGATTTTGACCGTGCAACTTTCCAGAATCCTGACAATGCTAAGGCAATGGGCTCAAGCAGGGTGAAGTCCTACGACGCCTTCCTGAGCTCTTCTTCAAAAGTCAGCAAGTCAGGCGGCTACAAGGAGGACCAGCAGCCGTGCCTGTGGTATCCTCTGCTGATGAATGACCCTGAGTTCGTGACTATGGTCAAGGCTCGCTGGGCTGTTATCTATCCATATCTGTTGAATGTCGCAAATTACATCAGACGCACAGCCGAGGAGAATGCCCTTTCCTGGGAGTATGACAGCACTATGTGGCCGGGCACCGCGTCAGCTCTGAATGCCGGCTACCCGAGCGGTTTCTCGGATTTCGCCGGTGATGAGAACCTGACGAGCTATGATGAGGTCATTCAGAATCTGATCGACTGCTACCTCAAACGCCTTGAGGGAATGAATGGGCTGATTACTTCAGCAAGCGCAGAAGAAGGCTTCAAGGTTAATGAAACCACGTTCTAGGGCTCCAGTCTGCTGTGCACGTGGGAGATAACCTCCTGATACTCAGCGATTTAGGCATTTGTCTATGGCAAATTTTTACCATAGACAAATGCCTAAAGCATTGATAAACAATGGGTTATCCCTCACGGCGTCCAGGAGACGCTTACGAAGCGTCGAAATATGTTGGAACAGCGAAAACTGCCACCCTCCGTATCGAAATATGCCCTGCAGCGCGGCCTGGAGGGGATTGGGAATATTGGAATCAAGCTTTTGTGATATTGTTAAGCATTTGATTGCGATTGTTCGCTTTTCTTGTGCTACATTCGTAGTCGAATGATAATGATAGTATGATAGTCTCCGGGCTGCAAACAAATTGCATGCATAGTAGTATTTAGGGAAAAGTAAAATGAGAGCGGCAGCCCGGTAATGCTCTTACTTTAGTCCCGGTGATTTTTCACATCTTGAAAGAAATTGATAGATAGGCCAATGTTTGATTTCAGCCAATACGTAAACAGAGACTTTTCAAATTATGACATCCTGATTGTAGATGACACTCCTATGAATGTCCTCCTTCTTCAAAAGATGTTGCAAAAACTCAAGTTTACCTTGGAGTCTGCTGCTGACGGTGAATCTGCATTGGAACTGATAAGGCAGCGCAGCAAAGAGGAGAGACCCTTCTCACTTATTCTTCTCGATCTCAGAATGCCAGGTGTTTCAGGCTTCGATGTCCTTATGTCTATGAAGAACATTCCTGGGGCTGAGCAGAGTCCGGTTGTTGTCCTTTCTGGTATGACGGACAGTGTCAGCATCAATGAGGCGATTAAGCTGGGTGCAAAGAACTACCTGCAGAAGCCTATCATTATGCAGGATCTTTTTGATATAGTTTTCAGTCTTTTGGGCATAGAGTGACGACGCAGCCCAATTTCAAAGTCTTTACGGATGCTTAAGGTATGAGGCAGGTGTCTGGCCTCCGGTGTACTTAGCAAAGTTGTTGTAGAAGGTCTGGAGTGAACTGTAGCCGCATTTTACAGCAATATACCTGACCGGATATTGTTCTGTGGCATTTTCCATCATCTCTATCGCGTACTTGATGCGGCGGCTGTTGATAAATTCCGCAAAGTTCTGGCCGTATTCGTCATGGATGATATTGGAAAGGTAGGTACGGTTGGTTCCAATTCTGTTGGCAAGACCGACAAGTTCGATTCCAGGTTCAAGATAGACTTTCTCATCCAAGGCCTCTTTCAGTGCCTGAGAGTATTTCGCCATCGGATTCTCCGGCTCAGGCTCGGCAGCATTCTGGCTGCTAGCAAAGTCATTGCCCTTCGAAACCCTATCATCCTCATCAAGGCTCTGTACGAGGTCTTCGGTGCTGTGCTCGATGCCGTATCCGTATTTGCCTATGAAACTGAGCAATAATAGAGTGATGATGCACATCACCACCATCATCAGGGTCGATTCTCCGCCTTCGAAGTTTTCGGAGCAGAGCGCCACGAGGGCTAACACTGAGCCTATCCAGGAGTAAGCGATGGTGTAAACGTTGCGGCTGTCAGCAAGTCCCTTGAGGTCGGAGTAGTAGTTCTCCAGATGCGAGTGATATAGCTTCAAGTGCTTGTTGCCATACATAAAGACTCCGATGATCGAGATGAAAATGAGGGCGCGACCTCCCCAATAGCCGAAGATGTAGCGGTAATGGGCATAGTCACTAAGAACTTCTCCATCCTGCCTGTTGAAGACAGTGAGGATGTAGTTCCTGAGCTCGTCCGGCTCCATTGTCAAGTTCATTACAGTATTGGTAGCAATGAACAGGGCAATGGGCAGGAGCCATATGAAATCCTTCTTTCTGATGCCCGAGGTGCTGGTGAGCACGCGTATGAACAGGAAGTACAGATATGGAAAGAAGGCTCCGGCTACGGTGTATAGCGATAAAGGCCATACCTGACCGTATAGTTGAGGGATGGAGAAGCAAGCCAGTGCTACGAATGCGAGACCTGCTGACAGCATAGTCAGGAGCATCATTCTCTGAACCTTCTTATGTTTCCTTAATGGGTGGATTATCCACATCGCGGGCCATCTAAAGCACGCCAAGGCTATTATTGTATAAAAAATTGCTCTTAACATATTCACAAATATACGAAATTTTATTAATCCGTGTTTGTTGGTAAAGTTTTGATTAGTATATTTGTGCAAAACATAACGTCTATGACTCCTTTTTTTACACAGGACATTGATCTTTCGAAGTATTCAGTTTTGGCAGTAGATGACATTCCACTGAATATTTTCCTAATCAAAAAGATGCTGAGCAAATTCGACTTTGAATTCCGCACAGCAAATAACGGTCAGGAGGCTCTCGATGCAGTGGCAGAGAAGAAGCCTGATCTGATATTGCTCGACCTTATGATGCCGGGCATTGACGGTTTTGAGGTTATTACCCGACTGAGAGCCAATCCGGAAACAGCAGATATACATATAGTTATTATATCGGCCCTGAACTCGACTGATGATATTGCGCGTGGCTTCAAGCTTGGTGCAAATGACTTCATCACAAAGCCTATCATTATGGAGAAGCTCCTGAACTGCGTTGTTACCCAGTTCAAGCTTATCGAGAACAAAGAATGAGTTTCCCCTGGAACAGCCGATGAAAATTCTCGAACTAGGCAAGTTCTATCCCATCCGTGGAGGAGTGGAGAAGGTGATGTGGGATATCACGAGCGGCGTCTCACAGAGAGGCGTCGATTGTGATATGCTTTGCGCTTGCGAAGAACCTCAGGTCATCCGTCTCAATGAACACGGCAGGGTGATTTGCGTGCGTTCGTTGAAAAAGGTGGCTGCGACGATGATTGCTCCGGCTATGATATCCTGGCTGAGGAAACACAGGAAGGAGTATGATGTGATACATATACATCATCCTGATCCTATGGCTTGCCTTGCATTATTCCTGAGCGGGTACAAGGGCCGGGTCATCCTGCATTGGCACAGTGATATTCTGAAGCAGAAGACTTTGATGAAGTTTTACAAGCCTCTTCAGAGCTGGCTGATCAGGAGAGCTGATAGCATAGTTGGTACCACACCTGTATATGTAGCTGAGTCACAGGCTCTTGCCAAGGTACAGGAGAAGGTGTCGTACATTCCTATTGGAGTAATTCCTGTAGAGGAGGATGAGGCTGGAGCAGCTGCGATTCGGGAAAGGTTCAAGGGGAAGAAGATAGTTTATTCGCTGGGACGCCTGGTGTCTTACAAGGGTTTTGAATACCTTGTGGATGCGGCCGCTTATCTCGGCGATGATTTTGTTGTGGCCATAGGTGGAGGCGGTCCTTTGAAGGACGAACTCCAGCGCAGAATAGATGAGAAGGGTCTTCAGGACAAGGTATTTCTGCTCGGCAGGGTTCCTGACGAGGAATTTGCAGCCTGGTACAGGGCCTGCGACGTATATTGCCTCAGCTCCATTTGGAAGACGGAGGCATTTGCGATAGTGCAGATCGAGGCGATGTCCTGCGGAAAACCTATTGTCGCGACAAGGATTCCCGGTTCAGGCGTCAGCTGGGTGAATGCCCACGGTGTTTCGGGATTGAATGTGGAACCTTGTGATGCTGAGGCGTTGGCGAAGGCTATCACGGAGATTACGGATGATAAGAATTATGAAGAGTTCTGCAAGGGTGCATTGAACCGTTTCCGGACAATGTTCACCTTTGATGGCATGATAGACCGTTGCCTGGAACTCTATGGGGTTGATACACAGACAAAGACTGTAGCGAAGGGAAACTGAATGAGACTTAATCCTGACTTTAGGGTTTTTGAAGTGGCAGGAAAGTACCTGCTGCTTTATACTGGCACCAAGGCTGTTGATGCCAAATCGGCGTTTGAGCTCAATGCTCCTACTGCCCAATTCCTACAGCGAATTGACACTCAGGATTTTTCTGAAGAGGAAATGCTGGAGTGGCTGCTGTCGGAATACGAGGTGGAAAGGGAACAGGCAGTTGCGGATGTCCGTGAGTTGGTTGAAATATTGAGGGAGCGGAGGATGCTCATCGAGCTCTGATATGCAGACCGAGGTGAAAGACGCTTTTCTGAAGCTGCTACGCAATGCGCTCTGGAACAGGCCGATAGAGGACTGGAAGGATCTTTCGTTGCAGCAATGGAAGGACTTGTATGCTTTCGCTGAGGCTCATACTCTCGTTGGGACGCTCTTTGATGCCCTGAACACTTTGCCCGAGGACAATAACGCTCCGTCGGAGCTGCTGCTGACCTGGGTGGTGGCGGTACAGAGGATAGAGGATGAGTATGCGCGCCATTCGAAGATAGTGGGAATACAGCGGGCCGCATGGGAGAAGAGGGGATTGAAAGCATTGCTGCTCAAGGGCTTGGACTCCGCGGCTATGTACATTGTTCCGGAGCATAGGAAATGTGGCGACATCGATTGGTACTTCGGTAGCGATGAGGATTGGAGGGCCGCAAACGCGATTGCTGCAGAAAATGGCTGCAAGCTGGAAACAGACAGCGACGGTGACGTGCACTACCTGCTTTCAGGAGTGGTCGTTGAACATCACCGGCGCTGGAATGATGCTTCATCGGCCCGAGCGCGCAGGGTGATTGATGCATTACCTCTGGAAAAGCCTGAAGCTCAGCTGCTTATGCGCAACATCCATATCCTCAAGCACGTGATGGTGGGAGGAATTGGTTTGCGTCAGTTTTGCGACCTTGCGCTGGCTTACCGTTATTATGACGGATTATATGATTCTGCTCGCTTGGAGAATCTGTTAGATGAAGCCGGCCTCGCGAAATGGAACGGATTGCTCAATGCATTTTTGGCGAAAGTGCTTGAGTGTGATTATATTGATAAAGTGAATGAAGTGCCGGATGCTGATCTGGAATGGCTGGTCGAGACCGTTTTCGATGATGGCAATTTCGGGAAAAGGCGTCAGGGCGCCGAGGGGAAGGAGAGGCGTGGCGCATTTACATTGCTTCGCTCAGCTATGTCGAGGAGCCTGCTGTTTTTGAGATATGCTCCGCGTGAGTATATGGCCCGCATAGGCTCGCTCGTGATTGGAAGAATGAAGAGAAAAATGAAAATAAGATTAGTAAAATGAAAAAATTGTGGATTATTGCGTTGGCTGCGTCATTGTCGCTGGCCTCTTGCAGTTCTTACAAAAAGATGACATATCTTCAGGATATGGACAGTTTGGCTACCTACGAAGTGAAGGAGCAGCCTGATGTGCTGATAGGTGTGAATGACAAGCTGCGCATCGTTGTGACCTGTCAGGAACCGACGCTTGCGGCTCCGTTCAATCTAAGCAGTGGCGTCTATTCCGTTGATCCTGAGACAGGAGAGAGCTTTACCAAAGTCTCATCAGAGTCCGAATCGGGCTATGTCGTGAACAAGAACGGCTATATCGATTTCCCTGTGCTCGGCCTCGTGAAGGCGCAGGGACTGACCATCGATCAGCTCCGCCAGAGTCTCATTGACAAGATTATTGCCACCAAATATATCAAGGATCCTATCGTTCTGGTCCAGTTCATGAATTTCCAGTTTACCGTGCTGGGCGAGGCCAATCCGGGCAATTACAATGTACCTAACGGTCATATCAATCTTCTGGAGGCATTGGCAATGGCAGGAGACCTGAAAACCTCGGCAAAACGCGACGATGTATGGGTTATCCGCACGGAAAACGGCCAGAGAAAGGTGTACAGTATCGATATGAGGTCGAAGGATCTTTTCGATTCGCCTGCTTTCAATATACAGCAGAACGATCTTATTTATGTTAAGCCGCTGAAATCTGTCAAGGATTCTGACGCTTCAAAACGCTCAACAATTTTTCAGACCGTCATCACGGCCCTTTCTACAGTTTCATCAATCACCCTGGCTCTCGTCTATGCGGGCGTCATCGGTTCAAAGTAGTGAATCCCTATGGTACAGAATAAGAACAGAAAACAGGAAGAAGGCATCAATCTGGTCGATCTTTTCTTCTATCTTCTCAGCTATTGGTACTGGTTTGTGCTCGGAGTCATCGTTTGCGGCGGCTTCGCTGCCTACAGATACGCAACATCAACTTTGGTGTACAGGGCCGATGCTACCATCATCATAAAGGACCCTTCCAACACCACCAGCACCGCCCGCCTGGACAGTTATAACAACCTCATTAACAAGACCAGCGTTTCCAATGAGATTCTCCAGTTCAAGTCGAAGAATCTTATGACTCAGGTCGTCAAGCGTCTCGATGCCAATGTCAATTACAAAGTGGACGCCCGTCTGCGCACGAATGAGGTCTATACCGGTTCGCCGGTTAAGGTCGTTTTCCTCAGCGAAGAGGTGCAGGGCACCCAAGCCCTCTCCGTCACGCCAAAGGATGAGAACAATGTGATTATCAACGGAGCCAAGACCGTTGCCCTGAATGACACCCTCTCTACTAATATCGGTCGTTTGGTGGTCATCCCAACGAGTCACTACGACAGTTCCTGGTACGGAAGGGAAGTCAAGGTTTCAAGGGTTCCGGCCACCACTGCAGCTTCTGCCTTTCTCTCACGTCTGATGATACGCCAGCCTAACGATGATGCTTCCATCCTCTCGTTCTCGCTTCAGGATTTCAACAGAGAAAGAGCCAAGGATGTGCTGAATGTGCTCTTCGAGGAGTATAACAAGCAGACCATCGCCGACAAGAACCAGGTGGCTATCAATACCGCCAATTTCATTGAAGAGCGTCTGCAACTCATTGAGGCTGAGCTCGGTCAGGTCGAGGGCGAGCTTGAGAGCTTCAAGGTAGCCCACACTCTTATGGATGCCAATGAGACCGCGTCCCAGTATCTCGCCGAGACACGTGAGTCGAATGCGGCAATTGCCCAAATCGAGACCCGCATCCGCGTCGCTGAGTACATGAGGGATTATCTCGCTGACCCTAACAAGGATGATGAGCTGATTCCTGCCAATACCGGTCTCGAGGACCTCAAAATCGAGGGCCAGATCAATCAGTACAATAACAATAAGATCCGCCGCGACCGCCTTCTCGAGAATTCGAGCGAGGAAAGCCCTGTTATCAAGAATATTGACGCATCACTCGCAACTCTCCGTTCAAGCATAGTTCAGGCTGTTGACAATCTCGTCAGAAGCCTTCAGGTTCAACGCGGAGATGCTAAGATACAGGAGTCGCGTTCTCGTGCCAAGTTCGCTCAGATGCCTTCCACCGCCCGCCAGATGCTCAGCATAGAGCGTCAGCAGAATATCAAGGAGACCCTCTATATGTTCCTGCTGAACCGTCGTGAGGAGAATGCTCTCACTCAGGCAATGGCGGACAATAATGCCAGAATCATCGATTCAGCCGAGGCGCAATACGGCCATATTGCCCCGAGTAAGAGCAAGACTCTGCTCCTGGGCATACTCATCGGCCTTGCCCTTCCGTTTATCATCCTGATAAGCAGGCTCTTCCTTGATACCAGGGTACGCACAAGAAAGGAAATCGAAGAGGCTATTTCCGTGCCATTCGTTGGCGAGATTCCTCTTGTGAAGCAGAGCAGGAAGGAGCGTCTCAAGAGCAAGAAATTGAAAACGCCTGATAAGCCTATCCATTATGATGGCTCTTCGAGATCAGTCCTGACCGAGTCCCTGCGTATACTTACAACCAATATGGACTTTTTGAAGGATGCCGGCACGAAGTGTCAGGTCGTTACTCTCACATCATTTGGAGAGAGCGCCGGTAAATCCTTTGTTGTGGCGAACATTGCCGCCTGCATTGCTGATGCCAAGAAAACTGTGGTAATGGTCGATCTTGACCTCAGAAAGAGGACTCTTTCAAGACGTTTCGGACACCTCCATAAGGAGGTAGGAGCCTCACACTATCTTTATGACCCTGAGTTGAAGATTGATGCAGTCATCAAGAAGGATGTGGCTCCTGGCATTGACCTCATTCCTGCAGGTATGGTTCCGCCTAACCCTGTGGAACTCCTTAAGCGTGAGCGTTTTGATCAGATGATTAATGAGCTGCGTTCACGTTACGACTATGTCCTCATTGACAATGTGCCTATCAATGTGGTGGCAGACGCTCCAATTATCGGTAGAGTTGCCGACACGACCTTGTTTATCTTGAAGGCGGGGTCCATTGACAAGAGAATGCTTGCTCAGGTGGAGAAGCTTTATGAAGAGAACAGGTTCCATAATCTCGGTGTTGTACTCAATGCTTCGGAAGTCCGCTCACGCTATGGCTACAGTTATGGCTACGGCTATGGTTACGGCTACGGTTATGGCTATGGATACGGAAGCAACTACAGCTATGAGGATAAGGACGAAAAGTAAAGGACTATGACTATAGCTATCGATTTTGACGGGACCATAGTTGAACATCGTTATCCTTCAATCGGAAAGGAGATTCCATACGCAATAGAGACCCTTAAGAAACTTCAGGCGGACCATCACCAGCTGATACTGTGGACGGCACGCGAAGGACAGCTTCTGGTCGATGCCGTAGAGTTCTGCCGTTCGCATGGGTTGGAGTTCTACGCCATCAATTCAGATGTTCCCAGCGATAGTTGGAAGGACAATGCGCCCAGCCGCAAGCTGAAGGTGGATATGTTCATTGACGACAGGAATCTGGGCGGTCTGCCGGATTGGTCTGTCATTTACGAGATGATTTCCCAGAACCTCAATTATGGAGACATTATAAGGAGGGGTATGATGGACCTGCTCGAGGATGACGAGGATGATGAGCCGGGCTTCTTCGGCCGCATCAT
>JALEPJ010000010.1 GCA_022766385.1 Rikenellaceae bacterium | reverse complement strand
AAGGGTGACAGGAACATGCAGGAAGGCCTTCCCGTCCCTGTGGGCCACGATGGTGGCTGTGCCGTACTTGCAATCCGGAGCATCAAGGTACTTCTCCATACCTTGGGTCGCAAAAGGTACTTTGACACGTCCCTTGACGGTATTGATAGATACACGTCCGTTGGTGAAGGACCAGTCACGGCCATGGACAAGGTCATACCTGTTGGCCTTGAACTCAATCAATCGCTTGCCATGCCCGTTGCCCCTGACGGTATTGTATTTCGCGATGACGGTCTTTATGACCGACTGGGCCATCTGTGCCTTGAGGCCATACTTCTCGCGAAGAGAATGGTACAATGCGCCATTGACTTCGTAGAAGTTCATGCAGTCATTGTCAAGGACATATCTGGACACTTCGTTACAGGCCATACAGTAGAGACAGCCGGTCGCAATAACCTGCTTCCTCTACTCCTCTCCAAGATATATCTGCAACTTGGCTGTGACTGTAACCTTTTTCTTCATGTCTCCATAAATCAAAAAAAAAGCAGACAGAACAAACAACCCCTTCAGGGATATATCATTCTCTCTACTTGCTAGTTACAAATATACAAAAAGTATTGATTAATAACAACAAAAGGCAGCGTCAATTCCTCCCAGAAATCTTCAGTTTCTGGGAGGAATTGACGCAAAAATTATGAAAGCACGAATTATTACACCGATTCTGTTTTTCCCTTTATTGCTTTCGGCTTGTCAGAACGGGCCGTCTGCTCTCAGCAGGGATGAACGCCAGCTTATTAAAGAGTCAGGAGACGTTATGAGAGTCCTCACTATTGATGACCCTTCGGATTCGCTTATTCTCCGCAGCATTTCTAAGGACTTTTCACTCAAGGATTTACAGAGTGATGAACTGGCTTTGTTATCAGAGAAACTGATTTCTACTGTGAGATCTCCAGAGCAGGATGGTGTAGGAATTGCCGGGCCTCAAGTGGGAATCTTCCGTAGAATCGTGGCCGTTCAACGCTTTGACAAGGAAGGCTCCCCTTTCGAGGTTTATCCTAATATAAGCATCCTTGAGTGTAGAGGTCCCAAAGAAGCCGGGGCCGAGGGCTGTTTGAGTGTACCTAACCGTAGGGGTGAAGTCTTCAGATACAGGGATATAGATATAAAGTACAGTTTGAAGGATGGACGCGATACTGTAGAGACCGTTAAAGGATTCACCGCTGTCATATTTCAGCACGAGTGTGACCATCTGGAGGGCATAATTTATACCGACAGGATAAGCGGCAATTAATCTGAATTAGGGAAATAAATAAAAGGCAGTTCGGTAATCTCACCGTTCTGCCTTTTCCAACCCCTACCACTTAATCAATCGTTCATTTGAGACTACACACATTATCTGCCTTTTTTTCTTGTACAATATTTTCAAATATGTGTACAATAAAGGCGGCAAAATGCCGCCTCTGAAAAAAAGCATAATATTACATTTTTAAAATTCAAATATTCTTGAACTGATCAGTTCCACATCGCCGAAAACCTCAAGAGTGTTCAGGTATTCGGTTGGGAATAAGCAGTTTGTCATCACGCAGTCTCCGTCATTGACAAACATTTCAGAAGACATCCTGTCGATGAAAAGTTCTACCTTATATGCGTCGCGCTTAATGAGTTTCGCTACAACAGGACAATGCGCTGATTTTGGGAAAGCATCCTGAAGTCCGCACTTTGAACGGTCGGTCAGGATTTCCCCATTACTCTGATCAAAGGTATAACTTACTGTCTCTCCTTTTGAATTGCTAAGTTTGAATCCAAAATTCTCATCTGATTTTGGCACGAAAGTTAGTTCTATCTGATAAGAGCCGCTGTTGTTGTCAAGCATAGCTTCCAGCGTTCCGGCTTCACGCAGTCCGAGTTCCTTTGCAGGTTGGCGTGCTTCGTAAATCTCCTTGGCAGGGACGCTTGCGAGGATCAGGTGCTCACCGCCATCCTTAAGGAAAATATCGTGTGGAAGCGCCATTCCACCAGTGAAATACTTTGTAGCAGGTGTCTCAGAACCAGGCCAAGGCGAGCTTGTAAGCCAAGCTAGCTGAACGTGGCGGTCTCCGGTATTGCCATAGGTCACACCTGCATACTGGTCTACTCCATAGTCGAGGAGAAGAGGGTATGGCAGAGGATCGGCGATGAATTCGCGGCCTGTCCATTGTCCAATGAAATAAAGTGTGGTTCTGACACCGTTAGGTCCGGTCTGGTCGGCATTGATGGTTACTACCCACTTGGTCTCTCCGTTATAGTCGAATTTCAGGAGGTCTGGGCATTCCCAGGTCCCCCAGTCAGGAAGGCCGAAATCATTGGCGCAGATTGAACTGAGGAACTCCCAGTCGAGCAGGTTCTGAGAGCCGTAGAAACGCACATACTTGTCGAAGGATATTGCCATAACCCACTTGTCATCAATCCATTGCACCTTAGGGTCGCGCTGGGTCATCATCTCTGGTGTAGAGCTGATGACGGGATTGCCCTCATACTTGGTGTAGGTGTAGCCGCCATCAAGCGAGTATGCGACGCTCTGCTGCTGTCCCTGTTCTCCAGCCGAAGTGTAAAGAGCTACTATCGCATTCTCTCCGAAACCGGCCGTATTGTTCTTGTCGATTACGGCACTTCCAGAGTAGGCATTTCCGAGAGCGTCAGGACGTATGATGACTGGGTGGTTCTCCCAGTGAACCAGGTCGGTACTGGTTGCGTGTCCCCAACTCATATTGTCCCACATAACTGAATATGGGTTGTACTGATAGCCCAGATGCCATACTCCATTGTCATAGAACAGACCGTTAGGGTCATTGTTCCATCCGAATTCAGGAGAGAAGTGGTACTGAGGCCTGTAGAATTCCTCTCTGTCGAAACCTATGCAGTCACTCTGACGTGCCTGCGAGAGTATCAGGCTGGCAGGGTCCACCCCGGTAATGCTTATGCTGACAGTCTTACCCTTGTAAGAAGCTATTTCTATCGGAACGAAATAATCCACTTTGTCCTTGGCAACGGTCATTACAGGAATGGCCTCGAAGATGCTGGTGCCGTTCACTTGAATATCAAGTTTATTCGTACCCCTTTTGTAGTATGAAGGAATCAGGAGGTAATTCCTTGAGGCAGTGAAAGTGGCTGTGTACAAGCCATTTTCGTCAATTGTGCCCTGTACGGGCAGGTCGCTCTTCCTGTCGTTGCATGATGCTGCCGCGATCAGGCATAGAATTGAAGTGATTATTGTTTTGAGTTTCATGCAATAAAGATAACATTAAAAGTATGGATTTTCAGTGAAATCCTTCATTAACGAAATAAGTTCCTTGTCGTGATTGTATCTGACTTCGCACTTGTTGTTGAAAATCATTGTTGCGCCTTCCTCTATGACAAAACTCGTCATAACATTATGAAATTTTTGTGCAAAACATTGGGAAAATACTACAATCCATAAAACGAATCAACCGGCACCAAAAGAATTGATGACCGGTTGAATAAAGCGATATTGATGTTTGAAATAATTCTTACTTCTGGCTCTTAAGGAACTTTGCAGCAAGGAAGATCAAGTATGCTACTCCGACGCTGATAACGATAACAGAACCAATCTGGCTGCCGAGGAGGTCTGACAGTACACCCATAAGGAGTGGGAAAATGGTACCGCCGATAAGACCCATGATCATCAGTCCGGACATCTCATTGGCTTTGTCTGGCCTTGAAAGCAGGGCCTGTGAGAAGACGGTAGGGAAAATATTGGAGTTTCCATATCCGACAAGGGCTATGGCGATGTAGATGCCAATCTTGCTTTGGCAGACAAATAGCCCAATCATTGAGAGAACCATCATAGCAACGGAGATGGCGAAGAATTTTTTCACATCCCACTTAGCCAGAATGAATGATCCGGAGAAACACCCGAGTGTCCTGAACAGGAAATATACGCTTGTGGCAATGGCTGCTTCGCTGAGAGGAAGTCCGAGACGCTCCATCAGGATCTTCGGCGCAGCAGTATTCACACCGACATCAATACCGACATGGGCAATGATACCGCAGAAAAGCATCAGCACGGAAGGGACTCCCAAAAGCTTGATGACATCGAAGAAGCCCGAAGTCTCTGCTGCAGATTTGTCTTCCTCAACCTTTGTCAGCCAAAGGTAAGCCGTGGCAATGACAGCTATTACAAGGAATATAAGGTAGAGTATGCGCCAATTGCCGAATTTGACAGCTGCCCAGCTCGCGAGAATTGGGGCAATGAAGGATGCAATTGCCTTAACGAATTGACCGAAAGTGAGCGAACTTGCGAGTTTGTCACCCTTTACGATACAGGAGATGAGTGGATTGAGAGAAACCTGCATAAGGGTATTTCCGATACCGAGGAGGCAGAATGAAACGAGCATCATCGGATAGTTGTAACCCAAAAGAGGAACAATGAGGGCCAGTACTGTTACCAGAAGGCTGACAAGAACGGTTTTTCTTCTGCCGATCTTGTTCATGAGAAGGCTTGTCGGGACTGACAGGAAAAAGAACCAGAGGAATACCATCGATGGCAGAAAATTCGCCATAGTATCACTTAGACTGAAATCAGCCTTTACATAGTTGGTGGCCGTTCCGACCATATCAACAAAGCCCATCGCGAAGAACGCGAACATAATTGGCACAAGTTTACCGACATTGTTAGTTTTTGTTTCCATGCTGTTGATTCTAGTATTAGTGGTATTACATTAATTCGTTATGTGTAACAAATATATGCAGTTATTGTGGCAAAGAGTAATACAAACCTTTCAACTATTGTCACAATAATTTCAAATGGGTGAATAAAATGAAATTTTGGACTTTGGAACAAGTTTTTTCAAAATCTCAGGCTTTTGTCGATGAAAAGCTCCGATTCGTCGAAACGATGGAAAAGCAGGCGAAGAACAAAATACCTTTGTACTGTAAAACTACGAAGAAATATTATGAAAGCGAAGAAAATCTCAGCATTATTGACAATTATCAGTGCAATGCTTGTTTGCTCCTCCATCGATGCAACAGCAATAATTGCAGACACACCGGGAAAGAATCTGACAATAGTAAAGGGAAGAATAAATGATACTCAAAGCGGGGAACCTGAAGTCGGAGCAGTGGTACAGTTCTTCAAGGCCGACAACCTTGAGAAACCTATTGCATACACCATTACGGATGAGAATGGCGATTTCGTCCACAATCTTGACGGGTATGGTGAATATGTATTACTCTTCACAAATGTTGGCCGCAAGGAAACCCGCAAAAGCTTCACTCTCGGAGGAGAGAATGAGCTCGATCTCGGCACCATTCTTATTGAGGATGACATCGAAATGCTCGAGGCCGGAAAGGTCGTAGCTCTCAAGGACTTGATTAAGATGGATGTGGACCGCATCAGCTACAAGGTGGCCGACGACATTGACGCTAAATCAAGCACCCTCCTTGATATGCTCCGTAAGGTCCCTATGGTCACTGTGGATGCTCAGGACAAGATCTTGGTGAACGGCAGCTCCAGCTTCCAGGTTCTTGTTGACGGCAAGCCTAACGTGATGATGAGCAGCAACCCGTCACAGGTCTTCAAAGCCCTTCCGGCAAGCTTCGCCAAGGATATCCAGGTGATAACCAACCCGGGCGTCAAATATGATGCAGAGGGAGTGGGCGGTGTATTGAACATCACCACCAACAAGGAATTAGGTGCAAGCTCGAAGGATCTCGACGGCTACAATGCCAATATCTCTTTGGGTGCGGGCAATCTATCCCGCCAGGCTTCGGCCTTCGTAACCCTCCAGAAGGGCAAGCTTTCAGCCAGCGGCCAGGTATCCGTTTCGGAATCCAACATCCCCGGATCAAGCACCGAAAGCGTACGCGAACAGCTTGATGAGCTGGGCAATGTAGTCTCGACAAACAAGAGCGTCACTACTTCGGACATCAAGGCTCCTATCAAACTGGCAAGCGCCACTGTCGGATATGAAATCAACGACAGGAACCTCGTGTCTGCAACGTTGGGATACAGCACCATTGCGAGCCACGCCACCAACAGCAGCGAGACCTCCATCATCTCCCAGAATGCTATGCCTGTCAATTTCAATATGGATTCAAAGACCATTTGGGACATAAACAGTATCAACGGCGGCCTCGACTACCAGAGAACATCGAAAAAGAACCCTAATGAGTCCTTCGTCCTCTCATACCTCTACTCATCCAGCCCATCAGATACCGACAGCGAGACCCTTTTCGGGGACAAGCTCCCGGGGCTTGTCAACCGTTACACCGATGGTATGACCAATACTGTCCAGAACACCGTTCAGGCTGACTACAGTACTGCTATAGAATCAGGTCTCGGTATCAATGTCGGCGCAAAATACATCAACCGTCTCAATAAATCCGACCAGTCTCTCTTCTTCGACAAGAACGGAAATTGGGAACAGGATATGGATGGCAGTATGATTTACAGGCACAATAACGACATCGTAGCCGCTTATGCTGAACTCTCATACAAGAAGGACAAATTCAGCTCGAAAGGAGGAGTCAGGTATGAGCATACCTTCCAGAACGTCAACTACAAGCTCGGAAACGGCCAGGATTTTTCTCTGAACTATGGCAATCTCGTTCCAGCGGCGAGCCTTCAGTACAACTTCACCCCGACCAGTAATGCCGGCCTCACCTATAATATGAGGATCAGTCGCCCGGGTATCACCTACCTCAACCCATACGTGGATATCAAGGACCCGACAGTCAAGTCCTATGGTAATTCAAAACTCGAGACAGAGAGAGCGCACAACATAGGTCTTACATACAACTACTTAAGCCAGAATGTGATTCTTAATGCCAATGCCCATTTCAATTACACCGGCAATGCCATCCAGCAGTACAGCTTCTTTGACAATAACGGAGTGCTCAATACCACCTACGGCAATGTCGCCAGAAACAGCTCCAGCGGAGTTTCGGGTATGGCTATCCTCAACCGAGGAGTGACCAGAGTAATACTCAATGCAGGCGTGAATTACAATGATATGAAGAGTGAAAAGCTCGGCCTGCACAACAGCGGATGGTCGGCAAACGGCCTTGCAAGTGTCCAGACTACCCTCCCTCTCGACCTCAGACTCTCCGGCAATATGATCTGGACTTCAAAGATGAAGAGCCTTGACGGATGGACTTCGGGAGTGACAATTGGAACCCTTGGTGTGAGCAGAAATTTCCTGGATGACAAGTTGTCAATAGGAGCAACTGGCATTATGCCTCTGAATCTCAAGCTTTGTATGGAGAGGGAATCGCACTCTCAGGGCGCTGATTACAGGCAGCACTCTATAGGAAAGATTCCGCTTGCAGGTTTCACCATCTCAGCATCATGGAACTTCGGAAGCAACAAGAACGCAAATGTGAAGAAAGCACGCAAGACTATCAGCAATGATGACCTTAAGGACAGAAGCAATGAATCCCAAGGTACATCCGCTCTGAAGAACTTGTAGAAAAATGCGTATATTTGCTTTATGAAGAAGATAGAGAAAATCACGGTCAATACTTTTATCACCCAGATATCCTTCTGGGTGATTCTTAGTCTCGTTTTCCCTTTGCTGTCCTCTATGGCATCCAATACCTTCAGCTTCAAGGCCATTCTGAATTCCATCCGTTCCTTGTTGCCCTGGATGTTCATTTATTTCTTCAACTATTTTGGGCTTGTCCCCTTCTTTTTGAAGCCCGGCAAGAAATGGGTATTCTATCTGGGCAATGCCGTATTTGTATTGTTCAATGTAATCCGTGTTTTCATTGCTGGAAGGGACCTTTCCCTCCCTGTGGAGTATTCAATCAGCATCAACTATGTAATAGTCCTGGCTATAGCCGGCACCACTATCTTCCATGTTATTCTGGTGATGCTTGCGGTTGGCTCCCGTTATATAGAACAGTATTACATCCTGAAGGAAAAGACGGCAATGCAGCAGAAAGAAGCTGCCGAGGCTGAACTCGTATGGCTGAAAAGCCAGTTGAATCCTCACTTCCTTTTCAATACCCTGAACAATATCTCGTCACTTACCCAAATTGATCCAGGTAAGGCACAGGAAAGCCTGAACCAGTTCAGCGACCTTCTGCGCTATGCACTGTATGAGAGTGATGCCGAACTGGTTCCTCTTGACAAGGAGGCTGATTTTATGAATAATTATATTGACCTGATGTCCCTTAGGTTCAATGAAAAGACCAAGGTGAGCAAAAGCTTTGAACTCCCGGCCAGAGATGTAAAAATCGCACCCCTTATCTTTATATCATTGATAGAGAATGCTTTCAAACACGGAGTCAATGCCAGACTGGAATCATTCGTGAATGTGTCAATGAGATGTTCGGGACGCGATTTGCTCTTCTTGTGCGAGAACTCTTACTTCGAAAAGAGCGGCAAGGACAGGATAGGCTCCGGAATTGGCTTGAACAATTTGAAAAAAAGGCTTGAACTTATCTACCCAAATAGTTATGAGTATAAGGTCTCAAATGAGAATGGTATTTACAGCGCAATGATAATAATCAAGGGAATATGCTGAGATGTGTAATTGTGGATGACGAACCTCTTGCAGTCAAGATGCTCGAAAGCTATGTAATGAAGACTGAATTCCTGAAGCTGGTCGGCTCCTGGAATGATCCACTTGAAGCTTTGAAATTCATTCAGGAGAATAAGCCTGAACTTGCATTCTTCGATATCCAAATGCCGGATTTAGACGGACTTGAACTTGCCGCAATGATACCTTCAGAAACTAAGGTAGTGTTTGCTACTGCCTTCAAAGAGTATGCTTTCGACAGTTATGGCGTTGATGCCCTGGATTTTCTTCTTAAACCGATACGCTACCAGAAATTCCTTGAGGCGGCAGTTAAGGCCCGTGATTGGTTTGAAATGAAACGTGCTGCTAATAAGAATGTTACTTATGACGACAGTATTTTTATCAGGACCGAAAGGGAGTATATAAAGTTGAATCTGGACGACATACTTTATATTGAGGGCATGAAAGATTATGTAATGATTCACGTCGCTTCCCAGAAGCAGCCCTATGTAACACATTTGACAATGAAGACTGCAGAGGAACTTTTGCCTCCGCAGTCCTTTATGAGGGTTCATCGTTCTTATATTGTCAACCTCTCAAAGATTGATTCAATTAATTCTGACGGTGATATTTGTATCGGAGATGACTATATCCGTGTCTCAGACGCATATTCGAACGCCATCAATTCTTTCATCTCCAAAAAATTGCTTTTGAAATAATGTGAGAAAAGCTCGCCATTGAGCACTTTCTTCTGGCATAATCTATTTCGAGAGCTGGAGCATAACTCCATTCTTGTCTCCGAGCATATACTCAGGAAGCTTTCCGTCCCACTTGTTGATCCACTCAAGGTCAACGATACGAGGGTTGCTGCTGATTGACTGTCCCTTTATCTTAAGGGCCTCTGCCTCTGCTTCTGCCTGGGTTATGGCAATGTTCTTGTCAATAAGGGCCTGGGCTTCGAGCTCCTTCTTCTGCTTGGTAATCTCAATGAGGGTAAGGGCCTTCTGCTCCTCGAGCTTCTTCTGGTTGATTGCTGTCTCATAATCCTCATTGTAATATACCTCACGTATGTCAATCTGATCAAGGATGAGATGGTATGACTCAATGTCCTTCTTCATCTTCTCAAATGTAAGCTGCTGGATTTCCTCGCGCTTGTTAGAATATACTTCGATAGGAGTGTATCTGGATGTCGTGAGAGCGAGCGCACTCTTGAGCTTGGCCTTGATTACATTTTCCTCGAGCCAATAGAAGCGGCCGTTGGTTCTTCCATCAAGTTCGCTGACATTGTCGTAAATCCACCATGCATATTCAGGGTCAATTCTCCATGATGCGGAGATGTCAAAACCCATCTTGATACCGTCAACGGTCGGAGTCCAAATCGTATTTGACTGAGTCGAAGAAGCTTTGTATGCATTGTATTCATCGCTGTTCCTGTCCACTTTTACCTGGTTGGCACAGGTATAAACCTGAGCTGTCTTGTCCATAGTCTCTACTGTGTATATAGGAAGAATGAAATGCCATCCGGTATTATAGGTCTGGTTCTTTACTCCTGCAGGGGTGACTACCACACCGCACTCCTGAGCAGGTATGCTGACTATAAAGCTTGAAGGAACGCCGATGGCCAAGGCCAGAATGAGTATCCAGATGCTGTTAGGAAGCCTTTTGTTATATGATTTGGACATTTTGTTGACAGCAAGTGCAATAAAGTAGTAGCATATAGCTGCCAAACAGATCATAAGTACAAGTGATTTCATTTATATAGTATTTTGTTTGTAAATCTTTGGCATTACCCGATGATACTTGGACTTACTGCTCGTCTATATATCCGAAGGGTTCAAGTGGAATGACTATCATTCCCACAATGTAAGCGACAAGACCTCCGCCCCAGCAGCATACAGTAGCGAGCCATATGAGTCTGACAATAACCGGGTCAATTTCGAAATAATTTGCAACGCCTCCGCAGACGCCTGCGAGCATTTTGTCATTTCTGCTTCTGTAAAGTTTCTTCTTCATAATAATTATAGAGTTGTTTATTTGTTTGTTTATGCAAAGGTAGAATAAATAATTTTATGAAATAATAACTGAAATAGCATTATAGTATTACGATTTCAAATCTACTAATAAGTATTCTGATAATCAATAGAATAATTAGCATATTTTGAAATATTATTTTCCTATTTTTGCAATCTGGAGAAATTATTAGAATTTTTTCGTAATATGGAAAGGAAGCTTAGGCAAAGCATTTTCAGAGTACTCATGGATCTGGTGAAATCAGATGACCTTATTACAGCGGCTGAACTTGACGGCATTGATAAGTACGCCCGTTATTTTGGGATCAGTATGGCCGACAGAGCTTCATCCTATAATGTCACCCTGTCCGAGGCATTTCATTGCATTGCCTTGCAGGATAACAAGACCAAGGATGAAATCAGGGATGCTATGTCAGACATTGCAATAAGAGATAATGAGTGCTGCCGCAGTGAAGCCATACTCCTGACTCTGATGGATTATATCCGCGACGGTGCCGAGCTTCAGGTAATCTCGGCTCCTGCCCGGAACCGTTCACTTCTTAACCGGCAGCTGGTCTATCTGGAGAACAGGGAAGGATCCCGCGGCTGTGAGGAACTTGACAATGATTTTGAGGAACTTAGCAATCTCGCGCGTATTGCGGGCCTCGAATTGATTTACATACCACACATTGCCAAGCATTTCCGTAATCACTCGAATCAGGAGGATCTCAGGCGGCTGATGTGCCTTATTTCCCCGCAGTCGGACCCCAAGGGGATTGACAATACTCTCGATGCCATAAAGGGAATGAACTCCAAGTTCTTCTATGATAACGTGATACGCTTGAAGCTTGAACTGAATTTCAGCATTTCATCCCCATCCTGGCTGTTCCGTATCCCTGATAGCAACATAGCCGGAATCCCTTATATTAATCTATTCTGTCTCAGTGTCGGAAAGAACATAAAAGCACAGCTTATGCAGCTGATAAACAGGCTCAATTCCCGTCAAGGTTCATACAGTGTCAAGGTAAATGACGGTTGGGGACGAGAAAGCAGCTTTATGTACAGTGGCTTCTACAAAGCCCTTTTTGATTTGATGTCGGTCAGGAAAATAGATAAGTGGGATATCCTCATCCGTTTGTATGGAGACGGTGCCGAGCCTTTCCGCTATGTAGATGAGAATGGCAGCATTAAAAAATGTGTTATGACAATAAAGCGAGGAATAGAAGAATATCCTTTGCCTCTAACTGCCCGGGATGCCGCCTTCTATCTTCTGCTCTGTTGCGCTTCTGCCGCATCCGAAGATGCCGGCCTAGATTTTCACGATGAAAGTATGAAGGAAATCACCCAGAGGCGCTATGCCCAGCTTTTCAGAGCACTTAGCCGCCGCAGTGAGGAGCCGTTGGTCTGGGACCCGGTTTTCAGAGTCCCTATGCGCAGCCGGATAAAGAGTGCCATTAATGCAAGTCCCATAGCCAAACTATCTTCCCTTCAGGCAATATATGAGCCGGAGGAAATCAGGAAAGGCGTCCTTAGGGTGGGCATTGAGCCGGAAAGAATACTCATAGATGGGCTCAACGGTCTCATACCCCTTAAGGAATCATCGCTATACAGAATGTATTTGAAGCCTTTCATATAATCAAGTAATTGTGTAATATTATTATATTTGTATGAGGTTTATTGTCCTGAGTATCTTCAAGAACTGGACAGCTTCAGCTTTGGAGAATTAGAAATGGGTCTTCGGGGGAGAATTAAGGAATCATATTTGACGTCTTACCCGGCTGCATCAATTGCCGATGCGGTCAATGAAAGCCTTGAGAGCAATCCCCGTCTCGTAATTACAGCTCCTCCCGGCGCTGGTAAATCGACCTTGTTGCCTATATCCCTGCTTGATCAGGCCGGGGATGGGAAAATCCTGATGCTTGAACCGCGCAGGATAGCAGCAAGGCAGATTGCAGAGCGTATGGCCTTCCTGATGAATGAGGAAATCGGAGCCACTGTTGGCTATAGGATACGCTTGGAGAACAAGCTGTCGTCCCGTACGAGAATAGAGGTCTTGACAGAAGGAATACTCTCCAGAATGATGGTGGATGACCCTGCATTGGAGGGCGTGTCAATCCTTGTCTTTGACGAATTCCACGAACGCAGCCTGATCAGTGACAGTGCCTTGGCAATGGCGCTTGAGACCCAGAAGCTTCTCAGACCCGAACTTCGCATAGTGATAATGTCCGCAACCATAGACGCGGAGGCAATATGCAAGGCAATTGATGCTCCATTGCTTTCCAGCGACGGGCGTCTCTATCCCATTGAAACCATTCATACCGAGGAGATAAAGGATTTTTCGGATTGTGCGGAAATGACTGCCAGGGTCATAAGAAAAGCCCACAGGGAGCGACAGGGGAATATTCTTGCCTTTCTGCCTGGAGAGGCGGAGATATCGCGTTGTGCCGAACTTCTGGAACCCTTATCCTCTGAAACAGAGATACTTCCCTTATTTGGTATGCTGCCTCCCGAGGAACAGCGCAGGGCTGTTTCGCCCGTTGCTGGAGGAAAAAGGCGCATAGTTTTGGCGACTCCAATTGCTGAGACTTCCCTTACCATTGAGGGCGTCAATATAGTGGTTGACTCCGGCCTGTACAGAAAGATGGTTTATGAGCAGCAGAGCGCTTTGAGCCATATGGAAACTTTCCGTATCAGTATGGATATGGCGGATCAGCGTAGAGGCAGGGCTGGCAGAACCGGTCCGGGTGTTTGCTACAGATTATGGAGTATAGGAACGGAACAGAGAATGCCAACCTGCCGTAGGCCTGAAATTGAAGACGCCGATCTTGTTCCTATGGTGCTTGATCTGGCCGCCTGGGGTGCAAGGGCAGCTGAACTGCAGTGGCTTGATGCTCCGTCAGAGGCACGCATTGCCCAGGCGGAAAAGCTGCTTGCATCTCTTGGCGCAATTGACGGCAGGGGCATCACTCCTCACGGCGGGCGTTTGGCCTCGCTCCCCTGCCATCCACGAATCGCTCAGATGCTTCTCTCTTCAGAACGTCCTGATATCAAGGCGCTTGCAGCGGATATAGCGGCATTGCTCTCAGAAAAGGATATGATGCCTCAGGAGGGCTGCGACCTCTGTCTACGCATCGATGAATTGCGCAGAAGAAGGGCTGGCAAAAGGCTCGAGCGCGGATGGTCCCGAATAGCGATGAGTGCTTCTCAATATCTGCATTTGATGCATCTGGCACCTGACAACAAGCTCTGCGACCGCTATGCTGCCGGAGCGCTGATTGCCCGTGCTTTCCCCGAGAGAGTCGCCAAGGCGCACAGTGACGGCTGCGGCAAATTTGTCCTCTCAGGCGCTGAACTTGCCCTGATGGACAGCAACGATGCTATGGAGGCCTGCGAATGGATAGCTGTGGCCAATGTCAATACTCGCAGAGAGGGCTGTGGCCGCATTTTCCTTGCCGCTCCCCTCGACCCTGAAGACGTGCCCGATCTCATTTCAAGCCGGGACAATGTGAGCTGGGACAGCAGGAAGGGATCTGTGGCAATGTTCAGGGAGAGGAATATCGGCTGTCTGAACGTTAGTTCCAAGATGCTGTCGGATGTCCCTCGCGAGCAGCTTAATGACATTATCTGCGATGCTGTCCGCAAGGATGGAGAGAGAATTCTGAATTTCTCGGATGAAGTTCAGCAGCTTCAGAGAAGGCTGGCGTGCGTCTCGTCTTGGCATCCCGAGCTTGAATTGCCCCCGACCGACAGTGAAAGCATCCTTGAAAGCGTAAGGCAATGGCTTCCTCTCTATATCGGAAATGCTACGAGCGCGGAAGAACTTAAAAGGATTGACCTTTGTCAGGTGATTTGGGCAATGCTCGACTTTGAACAGCAGAAACTTGTCGAAAGGCTTGCCCCATCCCATATCTGTGTCCCTACAGGAAGCCGTATTGCCCTTGATTACAGGAAGGGCCTGGAGACACCAGTTTTGAGGGTGAGGCTGCAGGAATGCTTCGGTCTGCCTGATACACCTTGTGTCGATGAGGGCAGGAGACCAGTGATGATGGAATTGCTCTCGCCTGGCTTCAAGCCCGTGCTATTGACCTCTGACCTGAGAAGTTTCTGGAACGCAACATATTTCGAGGTCCGCAAGGAACTTAGAAGGCGCTATCCCAAGCATTCCTGGCCGGACAATCCTCTCGAAGCCAAGGCTGTGAGGGGCATAGCAAGAAATAACTAATAAGTGAACTATCATTTAATAACATAATGCAATGAGAATCAAATTAACCAGTATTTCCTTACTCGCCGCGTTGAGCCTTCTGCTTTCAGGCTGCGCCCATAAGAGTGAGATGGACAAGTATATTGACGTACTTATGTCCAAGATGACAGTTGAGCAGAAGATAGGCCAGCTGAACCTGCATTCTGCAGCCGGCTTTGTCTCTGCCCTTCGTGTTACCGAAAACGATGAGAATGTCAAACTTCTCAGAAAAGGAGAGTTGGGCGGTATTTACGGTACTGGAAATGTAGAGGCTATGATTGAATATCAGAAGATAGCCCTTGAGTCTGGAGCCGGCATCCCTCTCATTTTCGGTATGGATGTTATCCACGGATATGAAACAACCTTCCCTATTCCTCTTGGAATCTCCACTTCCTGGAACCTTGAGCTAATCGAGAAGAGTGCCAGGATAGCAGCCCGTGAAGCGAGCTCCTGCGGTATCAATTGGGTGTTCTCACCTATGGTGGACATTTGCCGTGATGCCAGATGGGGCCGTATCGCTGAAGGCAATGGTGAGGACCCTTACCTTGGTGGTGAGATTGCAAAGGCTATGGTCTATGGCTATCAGGGACGTGATGGAGAGTATGCTTCGGATGAAGTGATGACCTGTGTCAAGCACTATGCCCTTTATGGCGGCGCTGAGTCAGGAAGGGACTACAATTCTGTCTTCCTTTCTCGACAGGAGGCATTGAATGGCTATATGAGACCTTATGCCGAGGCTGCTAAGGCAGGTGCGGGAAGCTATATGTCTTCTTTCAATGAGTTCGAAGGCATTCCGTCTTCAGCCAACAAATATCTTCTGACAGATCTTCTCAGGGATACTTACGGTTTTGACGGTTTCGTAGTTTCAGATGCAACAGCAGTAGTGGAAATGGTTGCTCACGGACTTGGAGACCTTCAGGAAGTATCTGCACTCGCGATTCAGGCAGGTCTTGACATGGATATGAACTCTGACGGTTTTGTAGGCACCCTTCGCAAGTCTCTCGATGAAGGCAGGGTTAGCGAGGCTGACATTGATCGAGCATGCAGAAGAATACTTGAGGCTAAGTACAAGCTTGGTCTCTTTGAAGACCCATTCAAGTATCTTGACCCTTCACGCAAGGCTACTCAGACCTGGACTGATGAGAACAGGGCTTTCGCCCGTGAATTTGCCCGAGAATGTCAGGTGCTCTTGAAGAATGACAATGCCATATTGCCTCTCGATCGCAATGCAAAAGTGGCAGTAATCGGTCCTTTCGCCGATTCGAAATCTGAGATGGCAGGAACCTGGGCCACCTCCAGCCATAACAATGAATTCGTTTCTATATACGAAGGAATAGCAGAAGCTTCAAATGGAAAGGTAAGCAAAGCCGAAGGAAGCTGGATTTTCAATGACAAAGAACTTGAGGAGAGCATTAAGTATGGTTTGATGAAGATTTTCGCTCCAAATATGAGCTTCCCGACACTCCACGGTACTTCTAAAACCGTTCTTATGGCAGAAGCAGTGGCCAAGGCAGCAGCAAGCGATGTAATAATAGCTTGTGTAGGTGAGCTGAACAATATGAGCGGTGAAGGTGCTTCCCGTACTGACCTTGGCATACCTGATGCACAGAAAGAGCTACTTATGGCATTGAAGAAGACAGGAAAGCCAATAGTGCTCGTTCTTACTACAGGTCGTCCTCTTGAACTTACCTGGGAGAGTGAGAATATGGATGCTATACTCGTTACCTGGGCGGCAGGTGCGGAAGCCGGTCATGCTATTGCAGACGTGATTTATGGAGAGGTCAGCCCGAGCGGCAAACTTACCACCTCGTTCCCAAGGTCTGTTGGACAGGAACCGTTGTATTACAACCACAAGAATACAGGTCGTCCTCATCCTGATTATGAGCCATACAAAAAGTTCACTAGCTGCTATACAGATGAACTCAACGGACCTCTCTATCCATTCGGCTTCGGACTGTCATACAGCAGCTTCGAATATGGACCTGTAAGCCTCTCACAGGATGAAATGAGCCCTGATTCTGAGGTAATAGCAAGTGTAAATGTCAAGAATACAGGCAATTACGAAGCCAAGGAGACCGTTCAGCTCTATATTCACGACGTTTATTCCACATCCACCAGGCCTGTTAAGGAACTCAGGGGCTTTGAGAAAATCAGCCTGAAACCTGGAGAAAGCAGGACCGTGGAGTTCAGAATCAATGCAGAGACCCTTAGCTATTTCAACCACGAACTTGAGTGGGTATGTGAAGAGGGTGACTATGAAATAATGATAGGTCCTGATTCTGAAAGACTTCAGAAGAGGACCCTCGCAGTAAAATAAAGCTTTGAATCAGAGTATGTGCCTTATGAACTTGAATGTTTTGTAAGGCATGTACCTGAATGGAAGGTCGAAGAGGGTTGGGGCTGCGACAACTGCCCTTCTATGTGTGAAGGCCTCGAAGCTGAGCTTACCGTGATAGCTGCCCATTCCTGAATTGCCGACTCCGCCGAAAGGAAGATTGCCATTGGCAATGTGCATAATGGTGTCGTTGATGCAGCTTCCTCCGGATGAACAGCGCTTGAGCAGCTCCCATCCCTTCTTTTCATTGCCAAAATAGTAAAGGGCCAGAGGCTTTTCCCTCGAAGTGATATAAGCGCTGACCTTGTCCTCGAAACTGCTTTCCTTATCGTCGAGGCTGATGATTGGGAAAACCGGTCCAAATATTTCTTCTCTCAGTACGGCCGCATCATCATTGACACAATCCATCAGGGTAGGCTCGATGTAGCGCTCGGCAGCGTCGATATTGCCGCCGCAGAGTATCCTTCCCTCGTTGAGGTACGAGCTGACTCTTTCGAAGGCGCGGTCATTGACCATACGCACATAGTGCCTGTCCTCCTTTACGTCATTGCCGTGTAGTCTGGAGATGGACTCCTGGTATTCTTTTACGAACTTGTCCTTGACCTCGCTGTGAATGAGTATGTAGTCCGGTGCGATGCAGGTCTGGCCGGCATTGATGGTCTTGCCCCAGGCACAGCGCATCGCTGCGAGTTTGATGTCCGCTTCTTTGTCGATGATGCAGGGACTTTTTCCGCCCAATTCGAGAACCATAGGAACAAGATTCTTTGCAGCCGCAGTAGCGACATTTTTTGCCAGCGCAGGACTTCCAGTGAAAAAGATAAGATCGAACTTCTGCTCGAAGAGATGCTTGTTTACTTCCCGATTGCCCTGAATTACAGCAATATACTCTTCGCTGAAGCGACTCCTGATCATCTTTTCGATTACTGTCGATACCGTAGGAACATAGGGCGAAGGTTTCAGGACTGCAGTGCATCCGGCCGCTATTGCACCCACCAAGGGGTTGAGGAGCAACTGGACAGGATAGTTCCATGGGGATACAATGAGAGAACAGCCGAGAGGTTCCTTCATGACATAGCTGCGCGAGCCGAAGATAGTAATCGGAGTTCTGCGTCTCTCGCGCCTTGCCCAACGCGAAACATTCTTGATAGCTTCCTTTATTTCCCCTTTAACAAGCGAAGTCTCTGTTATTGTGGCTTCCTCGTATGATTTGTGAAGGTCGATCCAAAGAGCGTCAGTCAGTTCTCTGTCAAACTCTTCCATTGCCTCAAGCAGGGCTTTGAGCTGTCTTTTCCTGAATGCAATATCCAGTGTTGCTCCAGTATGGAAATACTGTTTTTGCGAGGCGAGTATGGAATCAATGCGCTCAACGGGTGTATTGCAAAGCTGTGCCATTATTTTCTGCCAGTAAAATGATCCATTACGTGGTAAATACCGAATAATTCTCCGAAAATGAAATCCAACAGCCTGGCCGGAAGTATGGCCTGCATCAGACGTATGAAATGGAATGAGAACGGCAGTCCCTTGAAGATTTTGCCCTTTTCAGTCGCTTTCAGTATCTTCTCCGAAGTTTTTTCTGCATCCAAGATAGGGAAAATCTTAGATTCCACGCCATCAAACATACCTGTATTGATAAAATATGGCGCAATAGTCGTCATCTGCACACGGCTTTTCCTCATCTGAAGTTCTATACGCACAGAATCTGACCAGCCTATAGCACCCCACTTGCTCGCAGCATAGATGCTCATTTTAGGCAATGACAGCATACCGGCTGCTGAAGCAATGGTCACAATCTGTCCCCTGTCGCGCTTAATCATATCGTTCAGCGCCACCATCCCCACATACATTGGGGCAATGGTATTGATGCTGATGGTTCTGTCTATTTCGACGGCTGTGTTGTCGTTGAACAGCTTGTTGCTGGTTACGATACCAGCACACTGAATGATGATGTCCACCTGACCCAGATCAGCACAGGTGGCTTGGTAAGCCTCCTTTACTTTGTCGTATGAAGAAACGTCCACTCTGTACGCCTTTACCGTTCCTAGTTTGGAATGTGTGTTGAGAGTATCTGCGATATTTTGCTCATTGATATCCCATATTGCCAGAGCCTTCGCTCCTTTTTCGAGAGCCATACGGCCCATAATTCTTCCAATGCCTGAAGCACCTCCTGTGATAAGAACTATACTATCCTTGATTTTCATAGATGTTATACTAAAATGCGTGGCGAAAGTAACGTCACGGCATTTCTTGAGCAAACTTCTGTGGTAAACTGAAGGATATAGGGGTGTAATCAGTTAATTTGGGACGACCGGGCCCTTATTCGTGCTGCTCAAATCTCCTCTCTGCAAGGGTCTCGTACTTGGTACCAGGTCTTCCGTAATTGGCATAAGGGTAGATGGAGATACCTCCTCGAGGGGTGAAAATACCTGTTACTTCAATGTACTTTGGGTCCATCAGCGCAATCAGGTCTTTCATAATCTTGTTTACGCAGTCCTCGTGGAAATCGCCGTGATTCCTGAAACTGAACAGATATAGTTTCAGGCTCTTGCTTTCCACCATCTTGATGTCCGGTATGTAACTGATTCTGATTTCAGCAAAGTCAGGCTGCCCTGTGATAGGACAAAGGCTGGTGAATTCCGGGCAATTGAACCTTACCCAGTAGTCATTGCCCTGATGTCTGTTCTCGAAGGTTTCAAGCACCTCCGGAGCATAGTCGCTTTTATATTCCGTTTTCTTTCCGAGGGATTTGAGACCCTCCAATTCTCTACCTTCAGACATATAGTATTCTATTTGTTTTTTCGTTCAAGATAAATCCTTAATCCTTCGCTCCTCAATCTGCATGAAGGGCAATGCCCGCAACCCTCCCCGGGAATGCCGTTGTAGCAGGTCAGCGTCCTGTAACGGACAAGGTCGAAAACTCCGAGTTTGTCCGCGAGCTCCCAGGTTTCTGCCTTGTCTATCCACATCAATGGTGTATGTATCACGAACTGATCTTCCATAGCCAGATTCAGGGTGACGTTCAGAGCTTTGATAAAAGAATCCCTGCAATCCGGATATCCGCTGAAATCTGTTTGTGATACTCCTGTCACGAGGTGTTTTATCCCACGCTCCCTGGCATAAACAGCCGCAATGCTAAGAAAGAACAGATTCCTACCCGGGACAAAGGTGTTAGGTACGGAATCTTCCGGCTTCTCCTGATCCATCTTGATGGAACTATCTGTGAGTGAGCTGGTTCCAATCTGGCTGATAAAGGAAACATCTTGGAGATGGAAGTCCACTCCTGCTTCTTCTGCAATTGCCTTGGCCATTTCTGTTTCCTTTGAATGTTTCTGCCCGTAAAGAAAGCAGATGGCGCTGACCTTTTTGAATTCTTTCAATGCCCAGAAGAGGCAGGTGGTCGAGTCCTGCCCTCCGCTGAATACTACCAGCGCTTCCGAATCTTTCATTTTCATTTCCATATTCAAAAGAGTTTGAAAGGATTGTAAGAAATGTTCATATCATAAGTGTCTATCCCCTCGATTTCCTTGACTTTCTTCACTACTCTGGAGGTAACAGGCAATATCAAAAGTTCATAAAGGGTCTTGACAACAACTTGGGTGAGCATGATGGTCACCACTCCTATGAAAGGCATAGTTCCTATGAAAACTATAGGAAAAAATACCAGTGAATCCATAAACTCGCCGACAAGGGATGAGGCAATGGCACGGAGACAGAAGCCCTTGCCCTTGGTGGCTACTTTCATCTTGCTCATCACCAGCGCGTTTAAGGTGGAGCCTACTACGAAGGCCAGCAGTGAGGCAACGGTGGTTCTTGGCACCAGGCGGAAGAGACTGTTGAAGCTGTCCGCGATGGCTTGGTTTTCTGGGTACATCGGAGCAGGAAGCATAGTAACAAGCTGTGACATCAAGGCTACGAAGGCACTGAGAGCCAGTGCGATCCAAATCACCAGATGAGCTTTCTTATAGCCGTAGACCTCGGTCAGTACATCGTTGACGATGTAGGAAACTGGGAAAATGACCACTCCTCCGGTAAGCTGAAGCGGGAGAGACCATACTTTCCAAGTTCTTGGTACGAAAATGTTAGAGGCAATGAGGCACACCGTGAACACGGTGGCGAGGATGACGAAGGTCACCGACAGCGTCATTCGCTGTGATTCAATTTTTACTGACATTTTTTCTTGTTTTGTACGTGGTTTCAAGAACACAGGGCCATTCCTTGTCAGGGGCCGGACCCTTTCAGGCATAAGTTCCATATCATATGGAAGACCTAAGCATGCGGCTGCAAAGATAAGAAAAATAAAATGTCAAGCAAGCGCTATCAGAAGTTAAGTGATGAGCAAATATTCGCAATGTGGGCCTCATCGGTAAGAAGATCTACGAAGGCTGCTGTTGAACGTTTCCTGTAGCTGCTGGCCAAACGGTGTATGCAGCACACAATCTCGCGCGATTCGCTTTCATTGCCCTCGCCAATAATCAATGGTACAGCGACGAAATCCTTTCTTGTGGCGACATCGGATGCAGTCAGCAAGGCTACTCTGTCCGAGCATCTGACAAGTTCGAGTATGGTATCGAGCTCATTGGAACTGATGCAGTGTTTGCGACTGCCTAAATTGACGTTGAAGAAACTTTGGAACATCTCCCTGACGTGCGGACCTCCTCCCGGCAGTATTAGTCTGAATCTGCTCAAGTCATTGAAACTGACGCTTTTTCTGTCGGCTAATATATGGTTTTTGTCCATTATTGCCGCGAGTTGGGTTCTGAACAGTATAGTGCTTACCAGGGCAGGATCGGCTTCCTGCTGGCAGAGACTCACCACCAGGTCAAACTCGTTTGCGCGCAGTTTCTCGAGCATTTCCATTGTGCTTCCTGTGCTGATATGAAGTGTTACTTCAGGATACTTATCGACATAGCGCCGGCAACAGGAATTGACAAAACTTCTCATAGAGCTGGATACGCCTATCCTCAACATTCCTCCTATACCATTGCGCAAGTCCCTCATCTTGGTGGTGCACAAGTCTGACACTTCAAGCATCTGCTGGGCGAGAGGAAGCAGTATTCCACCTGCTTCTGTGAGTGAGACATTGTGGGAGCTGCGTTCAAAGAGCGTCGTGCCCAGCTCATATTCGAGCTGTCTCAACTGCTGTGAAAGCGTTCCCTGGGTTATGTACAATTGACGGGCAGCCTCAGTGAAATTCAATGTGCGGGCTACCGCAACGAAGTATTTGAGCTGTCGCAATTCCATTAGTTAAATTATTTATTATGAATAGTTTACATGCAAAAATCATACCTTCCTAACTATTGATTTTATCAATGACAAACAATTGATAATACTATTGAAAACGTTTTGTAACAGCTGAATTAGATTGTATCTTTGCTCTCGACAAGTAGTATTAGGGATAAATGTTGAATATACGGGCGACGGAAAAGTTTGGTTTGGTTTCGTTTCTCTTCAGCTATCAGGAAATCATCGTCCGTATATGGATATGGGCAACGACGGGAGGTCGGAGCCCATATTTTTTTATATTTGCAAAATGAAACCTAAATCAATGATGTTATGAAAAGAACTCTTGTCATTAGCTTAATGCTGCTTTCAGCTGTGGTAACCAACGCTCAGAAGCAGGAAATCACCAAGACTGGCTTGAATTTCGGGCCTCTTCCGGCCGTAGCATATGATGCCGACAAAGGCTTTCAATACGGTGCTATCCTCCAAATCTACGACTATGGTGATGGCAGCAGCTATCCGAATTATGACAATTATGCCTATCTGGAGTATTCACGCTTTACAAAGGGTTCGCAGCTTATCCAGTTCCAATATGACAGCAAGGGACTTATTCCCGGTTTGCGTTGGTGTTCGGCAATCAGGATCAATCTCGACAAAGCCTTTGATTTTTACGGCTTCAACGGTTACCAGTCATATTATGACAATGAAAGGATAACTGCAGGCAACGAGGGACAAAGCTTCAGATTCACTCCTTTTTACAGAATAATGAAGAATGATTTTTCGTTCAAGTCAGATTTCCTTGGAAGAATCAATTCTCAACTTCAGTGGGAAGCAGGAATCTTCTCCCGCTATTACCAGATAGGTAACATAGACTACGAAAGCATCAATAAGGGTAAGGATGAATCAGCAATATTCCCTGAAGAATGTCCTACACTCTACAGTATCTATAGGATGCTCGGTATTATCTCGGATAAAGAGGCTGAAGGCGGTCTTTCGTCAGGCCTTCGTCTCGGTCTTGTATATGACAGCAGGGACAAGGAAGGAGCCCCATCGAGCGGTATCTGGGCTGAGGCGCACGTTACAGCTGCATTGCCCCTCGTTTCAAAGATTCCTTACTACCGTTATTCCCTCACCTGGAGGCAGTATTTCCCTTTAATCAGAAAGGATGTGCTGACCTTCGCTTATCGTCTTAATTATGAGGGCAATATAGGCAAGAAAGCACCTTTCTATGCTCTTCCTTATATGACAGCTATGGGCAATGGGAACGATTATGATGGAATGGGCGGCTACAATACGACCAGAGGAATAATGCGTACCAGGGTTGTTGGTCTTGATCAGGCAGCCTACACTGTAGAACTGCGTTGGAGACCTATCAGTTTCTCCATGTTCAACCAGAATTTCGCCCTTGGCCTCAGTGCTTTCAGCGATGGTTGTATGGCCACAAGAGCAGTTGATCTTGGAATGCTACCTGCCTTAACTGACTCGCCTGTGCCTGTATATGGTACAGATAAGGACAGACCTCATATAACCTTCGGTTCCGGCCTGCGTTTCATTATGAATGAAAACTTCATCGTTGCCTTAGAGTACGGTACGCCTCTTACTCATTTCCTGAAGAAAAGTCCGCTTTATAATCAGGACGGCACAGGGGCAATCTATATCAATCTGGGTTACACCTTCTGATTCTGTCTCCCAATCAATCTATTTCCCTCACGGCATCCTCGAAGCAGATTTGTAAATAATGACAATACAGCGTCAGAGAATTTAAGCAAGGCTTTCAGGAACAATGATGGCTCATTGCATTCATTGTTGTCAATGAATGCAATGAGCCTGAACAATTAGGTGCTAAAAGAGGGTTCGCACGTTATCCATACTGCCATCCCAGCCTCTAGCATAGAGTCAATTATCTGGTAAGTTTGCGTCTTATTCCGCAGTCCCGACCATAATAACTTTTATATTATTGCCCTGGGACAGAACATCCTTTACAATAGACCTGACATCATTTGTGCTGATGCTCTCCAATGTCTGTTCGTAGCCTTCGATAAGGTCAACGCCGTTATCAAGATACTCTTCCATTGCAGTAACGTAGTAACTGTTCTCGTTGAGACTCTTCCTATAGTTCTTGAGTAAGTATTCTTTGCCCTTGCTGAGGTTTTCCTCTGACGGGCCGTTTACGATGAAATTCTCAAGGATGTTCTCAATCTTTCCGTTCAGGTACTCGTATCTGTCAGGATTTGTCTGGTAAACGATTTGCATATATGCGGTTTTGCTAGGGATGTCCTGAACTTTTCCATCCGCATTGATTCCGTAGGTTCCACCCTCCTTCTCGCGTATTTCCTCGAGCAGTTCTGTGGTAAGTGCCTGCTGTGCAAGGTCGAAGGCGAGTTTGGTCTTGAGGTCGTACTGAACGCTTCCATTGTTAAAGTATGCGACGGTGGCCATAGGAACCTCCATCTTGCGGGTGAAGACACTCTCCTTGCTTCCCTTTGCGAAGTCTATTGCCTCAGGATTGATTTTCTCCTTCTTTCCGCCGGATGGCAGGGTGGCGATATACTGCTCAATCATAGGGATGAGAGTCTCTTCTTCGAAAGCTCCGACGATGATGAAATTGAAATCGGCGGCATTGGCGAAACGCTCAGTAGCTATTGCCATAATCCTGTCATAGTCGATGCTGCTAACCTCGTATGACTTGATGTCTCCTATATAGTTTGTATTTGTATAGGCGGTATTGAACAGAGAGTCCTGAAGGGCGGACATAGGCTGGCTTTCTGCATTCTGGAGCAATGAGTAAAGCCTGTTCCTCTGTGATTCGAAGGCTTCGTTGTCCTTGCGCAATGAAGTGAAATACAGATAGTTGAGCTGGAACATTGTTTCTATGTCCTTTGGAGTAGAATTGGCTCTCACGCCTTCGGTAAAAGGATCAATCCAAGGTGAAACGCTGACTTTCTTGCCTGAGAGGGCCTTGTTGAGCTCGGTTTTGCTGAACGAACCGACACCGCCTATAGTGAACAAGTCGCTTAAAGTCTTGAGGTTAACAGCTTCACTGGCTGGATACAGGGAGAGACCACCATTGCTGAATGCTCGCAAAATCACCTCGTCTTGATTTAAATCTGTTTTCTTTATATAAACATTTACGCCGTTTGAAAGTATCAACTGCTTGAAACCGAATTTCGCATCCTTGGTCTTCTTTACCTTTCCAGGGACAGGAAGTTTCGAGATAAGAGGCTCGTCTGAGACTTTATCTTCATAAGGGGCAATGTCTTCAGCTTCAACAGCCTCGAGCGCTGCCCTCACTTCTGCCTTGGATGGGTAAACAACACCTTCCTTGTCAGGGAGCAATAGCGCTACTACCAGATTGCCATTCGAAACAAGCTCCGACATCATAGAGTTTACCATCTCGACCGTCACAGCTTCGGTGAGCTGCTGAGTCAGGACATACTCGTTCTCTATGCCCATAATAGGTTCATCGTCAATGAAATGTCTTACATATTCGCTGCAATAATCACTGCTGTTCTTTTTATCTCTTTGATTGAAGGAAGACTCGATCTGCGAGAGAAATTCATTACGCGCACGATCATATTCCGATGCAGTAAAACCATTCCTGACAGCACGAAGCATCTCTCTGTAAGTAGTTGTAGTCGCATTCATAACCTTTGATTCATCCGATACCACTATTCCTGTATATGCGGACTTGGTCTTGGAGACGAAGTAAATACCATCTGAGATGCTACTCTGGATGAAAGGCGGATCAGGAAGGTAGCTGAGCTCTGTCAGACGCTCGTTTACCATAATATCAGCAACATTGAGTATGTATTTGTAAATGGCATAATTGATATTTCCCTTCATTTCGTTAGGATAGTTGTCGTGCTTCCAGAAGATGTAAGAGATGGAATATGGTTGCTCCTTATCCTTGGCAATGCTGACAATCGGCTCATCATTGTCCTCGACCTGAACATAGAATCGCTCAGCAGGATTCTCAGCGCGAGCAATTGTGCCGAAAATGCTTTTTATCTTCGCCTCCACTTCATCTATGTCAATGTCACCGACCACCACAATTCCTTGCTGATCAGGACGATACCACTTCTCATAATAGTCGCGAATTGCCTTATAAGGGAAATTGTCCACTACTTCCATCGTACCTATTGGAAGACGAACACCATAGAGATTTCCAGGATACATTTCCGGGAGTATGGTCTCATACATACGCATCTGAGCATTCATTCGACTTCTCCACTCTTCATGGATGACTCCCCTTTCGTGGTCAATGTCATCATCCTCTAGCAGGAGACCGTCAGCCCAATCGTGGAGTATCCACAGGCAGGAATCGATAGCGCTCGGTACTGTGGCTACAGGGACATTGTCAATATTGTATACAGTTTCGTCGATGTCGGTGTATGCATTGAGGTCTGTCCCGAACTTGACTCCTATCGATTCGCAATACTTGATGATTCCATTTCCCGGAAAATGCTCGGTGCCGTTGAAGCACATATGCTCGAGAAAATGAGCCAGTCCTCTCTGATTCTCATCTTCGAGTATAGAGCCGACTTTCTGAGCAATGTAGAAGTTAGCCTGACCTTTAGGCTCTTCATTATGTCTGATGTAATATGTGAGGCCGTTATCGAGCTGGCCGATACGTACCTGAGGGTCAATTGGCAATGCCGGAACTTCCTGTGCATTTGCATTTGACAGTGCCATCAAAAGGATGGCTGGAAGGATAATTAACTTTTTCATTCTATTAGTGTTTTGTTGTATTCTATATTTTTTGTTGAATATTGGACGCATTATATTCCTAAATACTACAATATTTTTCTATTCTTTGTGTATTAGTGGACTAATACAGTGCAAAGCTAATGCTATTTTTATTAAATAGCAAAGAGTATTTATTGTTTTTTGCAATTTTTCTGCTAAATTTGAGTTTGGAGTTTTTCTAAATAACAATAAAATATAATATTATGTCTAAATGGATTTGTCCGGTATGCGGTTATGTTCACGAGGGTGACACCGCTCCTGAGCAGTGCCCACAGTGCAAGGTTCCAGGATCAAAGTTTAAGATGATGGAAGAAAACAAAGGTCTTCAGTTTGTTACTGAGCACGAATTAGGTATTGCCAATGCCATTCCTGCAGGTGAAGAAGGAGATTTCGTTCGTCAGGGTCTTAAGGACCATTTTATGGGTGAGTGTACCGAGGTCGGTATGTATCTCGCAATGAGTCGTCAGGCAGACAGAGAGGGCTATCCTGAGATTGCCGAGGCTTTCAAGCGTTATGCTTGGGAAGAGGCTGAGCATGCTTCACGTTTTGCAGAAATGCTCGGTGAAGTTGTTTGGGACACCAAGACCAATGTTGAAAAGCGTATGATGGCTGAAGAAGGCGCTTGCGCCGGCAAGATGGAGATTGCCAAGGTAGCTAAGAAACTCAATCTTGATGCTATCCATGATTCAGTTCATGAAATGGCGAAGGATGAAGCCCGCCACGGAGCAGGTTTCCAGGGACTTTTCAACCGCTATTTCAAGAAGTAAGATTACCAGCTATTATAGAAGACGGGGGCAGTTTTTACTACCCCCGTCTTCTTAATTTAAGCTATGATGAAATCCTTTAGAGTTCTTCTTTTGGCAATTCCTCTATTGACTAGATGCTTGGTTATGAAGAACAATATAGGTATACAGATACAAATCTGCAACCCTTTTCCGAGTCTCGACATTAACTCCCTTATAATGCAAGGGAAGATTATTTCCTAAAATCAATAATGCCTCCCACTGGGAAATGCATACCGCAGAGAATAAGTTTCTCTGATTCAGCAGTTTTCAGTGTGCTGATTCGAGCAGCAACTGATTTTTCCATATCCATATCGAATGAAGCGCAGCACTCTGGATGAACTGTCTGCAATGCAACACCGTGCATTATATCTCCGGCAATGAGAACATTGCCCTTCCGATATGAGGTATGACCTGCGGTGTGTCCTACAGAATTAATTGCTTTGATTCCGCCCTCAAGTTCATCACCGAAGTTGAACAGGACAAGTCTTTCCGAATACGGATCGACTGCTGCCTTGGCGTTTGCTCCTTTTTCTGAGCTGCTGCCTATCCATGCATCGTACTCATCATGGCTGATATAAAGTTTAGCATTTGTGAATACGGAATTGCCATCCTTTGTGAGGCCTCCGAAATGGTCACCGTGGAGGTGGGTGATGAAGATGGCGTCAATGTCCTCTGCGGCAACTCCTATTGACTCAAGCGAAGGGAGGAGAAGGCTGTTTTCATTCCCCATACCGGTATCGAAGAGATACTCCTTGTCTGAAGTTTTGATAAGGAAGGCGCTCATTGAAGCAGGGATACCGTCGGCGATGTTTAGCTCTTCAATAATTTCGTCGTTGACATTGCTGAAGAGGCTTGCAGGATTCTTCCTCGGCTCAGCATTGTCTCCAATCCAATAAAGTGTGAATCCTTCGTTGGCGTATGCTCTGACATTGGCCGGGAGTTCAGGCTCTATCATTTTCTGATTTTTCTTATTTGAGTTGTTCTTGCAGGAACAGAGCGAAAGCAAAGTGCTCAAACACAGGGCAGCTATTGCCATTGACTTGATTAATATTTTCATATATTTCTATAAATATTAAAACATATAATTCATTCCCATAATGAAGCCAAACTTGCCGTCGTCCTTCTGAAGAGGTTTAGCTATCTCGGCTGATGCGACGAAGTTTCTGCTCATTACCAGTTTGGCTCCTATACCGACACTCTCGTGAAGCTTAGTGGCTGCTTTGTAGAGCTCTGAGCCTCTTTCTGCATTCAGGCGGAAAGGTTTGACTATGGCTCCGAAATCTATAAAAGGATTAGTCGCAACATAGAATGATTGCTTGAAAGCATTGAAACTGAAGAGCTTGATACGAAGTTCAACATTTGCCCACGCATAACTGTCTCCGACGAAGCGGTTGTTCAGGGTACCGCGTATGGTATTCTTGCTTCCAAGACCCTCACTGACAGTTTTCTTATAGATAAGCTCGTTGATGCTCTGCTGTACATAGAAAGGGGCTTCTCCAGCGATAGTTCCCTGATAGGCGAGATGATAGGCAAAAATCAGCCTTTCTTCATCAATCAAGGAGAGGTAATGTCTGAAGTGGGCGCTGAGTTTCAGATATCTGTAGGAATCATTGAAAACGTCCGGTGAGCCGGTAAGATACAATTCCGACCAGATTCCGCTTGACGGTGCTGTATACTCATTTCTTGTGTCGAAGACTATGCCTGTATTGAACTCCAGTCTCTGGCCTCCTTCAGCTTCATTGCTTCTGATGATACCAGCCTCCTTATAAATATGGTAAAGAGTGTTGGAGGGATCTGAAGTGAATCTGTCGGAGACTGTTTCAATGCCGTATTTAACAAAATTGACACCGGCTACCCAGTTTAGGCCGTCAGTAATTTTGTGCTGGATATTTGCTGCAGCCTTGAAGATTCTTCTTCCGAAATTGTAATAGGCTATATCATTTTTCAAATCAAGTGACGGATCATAGGGCGTAGCGGAGCCGTTGAAACCGTAGAACCTGTACAAAGGATTTGATTGATAGGCGATTATGGCAGAGAAACGGAAGTCCGGGATGAGCATTCCGGAGTCATAGACAGCCTTCAAGGACGTTTTCCCTTTGGTATACTTTGTGGCCTCGAGGTAAATCTTTTGCTTATAGTTGGGATAAAAACTGCCATCACCGAAATCGATAATTGTTACGTTCGCGCCGTATTGCGTACCGTGGTTGGTACTGTACCCCAAACACGGACTCGGCAGTATACTTAAACCGCTCTTCCCGAAATCTCCCGCAAAGGCGCTGAAGGAAATCAGTAAAAGCGGTAATATTGACAACAGTTTTCTTCTCATACACTTAAGGCTGTCCATAGGATAGCCTTATTTCTTGATTACTTTGTGTTCTCTCATTACATCACCGAAAGATACAAGCTCGATTCCGTTCTCTTTGATGTATTGCATAATCTTCGGGCTGGTGAAGGCATTGGTGACTGCCTGTCTGTCCCTGCCTACATTTGTCCTCTTTCCGTCTCTACCGATTTCATAGATGCCCTTCATCTCCTCATTGTCGAGGCCCGGATGCTCAATGGTCCAGTAGGTTTTGCCCTTCTCCATCTTCTTTATGCCCTCGAGCAATCTGTCTTCGTAAGAGCCTTCGCCACCATAGCCGACGGGAAGATTATAGATGCCTATTTCTTCATCGCCTGACCCCTGATATCTGAGACCGTAATCTGCGGCAATCCTCTTGGCCATTTCGCCAAGTTCCGGCATTATCATTGTCCACATACAGTGGTCTGTGATATGTGTCACATTTTTCACATATTTCAACGCAAGCTCGATCTGCGCTCTTATTTCTGCCTCAATCTCTTTTAAATCAGCCTTCCCTCCGAAATTGAAGTTCATATAGCCGTCCTCGTCGCAAAGGCTTGGGCAGTTAGTAATAGGTCTCCATTTGTAGCCGATCCACTCGCTTCTCAGAGCAACGTGTACACCGACGTCAAGGCCGGGATTCTCATTCAGCATGGTCGCAGCTTCCAGGAACCAAGGGCAGACAGGCATAATCTCGGCACTTCTTCCTATTCCTTCCTGATAACATTTGATTATTGCAAGATTTTCAGCGTGACTGGCGCCGATGTCATCCATTCTGACGATAAGACGCTGGGCTGATAATGCACCGCTTGATAGAATTAGAGTTGCGGCAATTGCGATGATTTTTCTCATACTTTATGATTTTATTAACTCGATAAATTTAATAATTTTACAAAGTTTCTCCAAGAATATTTAGAACTATATGAAGAATAAAGTTGTATTGATTACCGGAGGCAGCAGCGGAATCGGCTTTGATACTGCCGGAACTCTCGCAAAGCAGGGACATACGGTCTATGCTGCCGCTCGCCGCGTATCACTGATGGAGCCTCTGCTCGACCTTGGCGTGCACATCCTCGCAATGGATGTGACTGATAAAGAGTCTATGGAAAAAGGAGTCAGGACCGTCCTCGAAGAGCAGGGCAGGATTGATGTCCTGATAAACAATGCAGGCTACGGCTATCTCGGGCCAATCGAGAATGTCCCCCTTGAAGAAGCGCGGAGGCAGCTCGAAGTGAACCTCTTCGGACTGGCTACATTGACGAAACTCGTCCTCCCTTTTATGCGCGAGAGAAAATGCGGCCGTATTGTCAATATTTCCTCAATGGCAGGCAAGGCAGTGGTTTCGTTCGGGGGTTGGTACAATATCTCAAAGTATGCTGTTGAGGCATTGTCAGATGCACTGCGGATTGAGGTTAAGAATTTCGGCATTGACGTTGTCCTGATTGAACCTGGAGGTATAAAGACTGATTGGGGCCTGATAGCGGCAGATCACCTGTCCAGATCTTCAGCCGGAACCGTTTACGAGACAGCTGCCGAGAAAGAAGCTGCCCTTCTGAGATATGCCTACAGCAACGATGTTCTGTCCAATCCGTCCTGCGTGACAGCCTGTATTTCAAAAGCGGTCAACGCCAGCAGACCTCGTTTGAGATATAAACCGGGACTTGGTTCCCACGCGATTCAGATATTTCACGCCCTGCTTCCTGCACGTTGCTGGGATGCTTTGATGAGAG
>JALEPJ010000057.1 GCA_022766385.1 Rikenellaceae bacterium | reverse complement strand
CTTCTGCAATCAAAATTGTCTTCATACGCTATAAATATTTATTGATTATTATTTTTTCCATAATTTGGTCATATCCTCGAGGGTCTTGCCCTTGGTCTCGGGAACGAGTCGCCATACGAAGAGGGCGGCAAGGATACAGATTACTCCATAGAGTCCATAAGTGAACCAGTAGCCGAGACTGTTGGCCATCGGCACGAATGACGTTGAAACTATCCAGTTGAATATCCACTGGAAGGCTACGGCAATTGCAGTGGCCTGGCTTCTGATGGTGTTCGGGAACAGTTCGGAGAGATAAACCCAGCATATCGGTCCCCAACTGAACATAAAGGCTGCACTGTAAACAAGTATGCTGATCACCGGCACAATGGCAGGAACCTCGAGTATATTGCTGAACGCAACGCCGAAGGCGCCTATTGCCATAAGTATCGATCCGCTGATTAGCAATGGCTTGCGCCCCAATTTTTCGACGGTAAAGATGGCGAGGAGGGTGAAAGTGATATTTATGACGCCCATAAAGACGGTGTACATCATAGGATTACCCAAGCCCATTGACTCGAAAATGCGTGGCGCGAAATACAGCACGGCATTGATACCGATAGCCTGCTGGAAAACGCTGAGCATAATGCCAACGAAAATGACAATCCAGCCGTAGCTAAGGAGCTTTTCGGTCTTTTCAACGGCTGTCTCCTTAATCTGCCCGAGAATCTCGCGGGCCTTGCTTTCACCATTGACCTTAGTCAGAATCTCAAGAGCCTTTTCATCCTGCCCGTTGAGAACAAGATATCTCGGTGTCTCAGGGATTAGCAGAATCAGCAGAGTAAAGATACCTGCAGGGATGCTCTCGCTTACGAACATTGCCCTCCAGCCTACCTGGGCCGTCCATTCCTGAACAGCGGGGTCGCTTGCATGGCTGCGTATGATGAGATAGTTCACGAAATACACCACCAGCTGGCCGAAGATGATGGCGAACTGGTTCCAGGAAACGAGAGCTCCTCTTTTCGATGCCGGTGCCACCTCCGCAATATACATAGGACAGAGAGCGGAGGCAATTCCGACGCCGATGCCGCCGATGATGCGGTAGATATTGAAGGCAATGAGCAATGGTAGGCTGGCAACTCCCTTCTGGAAGAAAAGGAATTCAGGCTGGTATGAGCCGAGGGCGGATACGAAGAAGAGTATTCCTGCCAGGAAAAGCGATTTCTTGCGACCGAAACGTGCGGCAATGATGCCGGAGACAAAAGCTCCGATAATACAGCCTATAAGTGCGCTGGATGTGGTGAATCCGTGTATGGCATCGCTGTACTGGAAGTCGCTTGCGCTGCTGAAGAACGACTGCAGTCCCTGCTCTGCTCCAGAAATGACCGCTGTATCGTATCCGAACAGCAATCCTCCGATGACGGCCACAAGGACTATCCCGAGCAGGTAGCCCTTGCTGCCGTTTTGTCTGTAGTCAGCCATACTTTATACTGAATAAAGGTTGACAAGTGTTTCGTAAAGCTCCTGTTTTCCGCTGATTACAGCAGGTTCGCCCTTGCTCTTGGCATATTCGACAAGTTCTTCAAGGCTGAGCTTGCCTTCTTCGAACTCCTTGCCCTTACCTGAGTCGAATGAAGCATAACGGTCTTTGACCATCTGAGGAATAGGGGAGTTCTCTATGATGGAAGCTGCGCTGAGAAGTCCGCGGGCCATAGTGTCCATTCCGCTGATGTGAGCAATGAAGATGTCCTCAGGGTCAGTTGAATTTCTGCGGAGCTTGGCGTCGAAGTTGGAACCGCCGTTGCCCAAACCGCCATTGCGCACAATCTGGAGCATCGCCTGGGTCAGGTCAAGACTGTCAATCGGGAACTGGTCGGTGTCCCAGCCGTTCTGGGCATCTCCGCGGTTGGCATCAATTGAGCCGAGCATTCCATTGTCCACAGCTACCGCAAGCTCGTGTTCGAAGGTATGGCCTGCGAGGGTGGCGTGATTGACCTCAATGTTAACCTTAAAGTCCTTCTCCAGTCCGTGTGCGCGGAGGAAGCCAATAACGGTTTCAGTGTCAACATCATACTGATGCTTGGTCGGCTCCATCGGCTTAGGCTCGATGAGGAAGGTGCCGGTAAAGCCCTTTGAACGTGCATAGTCGCGCGCTGCCTTCAGCATATTGGCGAGATGGTCCTTCTCCCTCTGCATCTGGGTATTGAGCAGACTTGAGTAACCCTCGCGACCTCCCCAGAATACATAGTTCGAACCACCGAGCTTGATGGTGGCGTCGATGGCATTCTTAATCTGTACAGCTGCACGTGCCACAACGTCGAAATCAGGGTTGGTGGCCGCACCGTTCATATATCTCTTATGCCCGAATACATTTGCAGTACCCCAGAGGAGCTTGATACCTGTCTCTTTCATCCTTTCAAGAGCATAGTCCGTGATGGCCTGCATTCTGGCCTCATACTCCTCAATGCTGGCTGCTTCTTCAATAAGGTCAACATCGTGGAAACAGTAATATTCGATTCCGAGCTTCTGCATAATCTCGAAGCCTGCATCCAGTTTGTCCTTAGCCCTCTGTACCGGACAATCTGCCTTGTCCCATTCGTAAGAACGGGTCTGTCCTCCGAACTGGTCTCCGCTGGCCTGGCCGAGAGTGTGCCACCAGCACATTGCGAATCTGAGCCATTCTTTCATTGTTTTTCCCAGCACTACACGTTCAGGGTCGTAATAGTGGAATGCCAGAGGATTCTTGCTTTCAGGTCCCTCGTAAGGGATTTTTCCAATCTGAGGAAAGTACTGCTTATTTGTCATAGTGTTATAATGTTTGGTCTATATACTTTAATTCATTAAAGGTAACCATTCCTCTACAAAATGTCAATCGTTTTAATCCAAAAATGCAGCCGTATATTTTCATTTTGCTTCTGAAGCAGAAATAATGTATCTTTGATATTCCAATTATGAAAGATATGAAAGAATTCAACAAATATGCGCGACTGGAGCACGGCATCAGCTCTCTGACGCTTCACAGGTATGAATCTGTCTATGATTCATATATCAATCCTACCATCATTGAGGAAAGAAAGCTGAATGTTGCATCTATGGACGTTTTCAGCCGCCTGATGATGGACCGTATCATCTTCCTGGGAGTTCCTATTGACGATGATGTGGCCAATATCATTCAGGCCCAGCTTCTCTTCCTTGCATCAACTGACCCTTCGGCTGATATTTCCCTATATCTCAATACGCCAGGAGGCCAGGTGTCATCCGGTCTGGGTATATACGATACTATGCAGCTCGTAGAACCTGATGTTGCCACCATCTGTACAGGTCTGGCTGCCTCAATGGGCTCAGTGCTGCTCTGTGCCGGCGCCAAGGGCAAGAGATCTGCCCTGCCTCATTCCAAGGTACTTATCCACCAGCCTCTCGGAGGAGCCAAGGGCCAGGCTTCTGACATACTCATTGCTGCCAAGGAGATAGAGAAGACCCGTGCAGAGTTGATAAGCATCATCGCGGAGCACTCCGGCCAGGATTATGACAGGGTGTTTGCCGATGCGGACCGTGATTTCTGGATGACTTCCCAGGAGGCTCTGGAATATGGAATGATTGATGAGATATTGTCCAAAAAGAAGAAGTAATGGCGCGTAAGAACAATAACAGATACTGTATGTTCTGCGGAAGGAACGAGGATGAGGTTCCTATGCTCCTCAGCGGACTTGAGGGTTATATCTGCACGGATTGTATCCATATTGCCTCGGACTATTTGAAAGAAATGGAGCAGGCGAGAAAGGATGATGAGAATACTGCCCTCGAACTTGGAGAACTTCAGAAGCCGAAGGCAATTAAGGCTTTTCTTGACCAATATGTCATTGGTCAGGACAGGGCCAAGAAACTTCTTGCGGTAGCGGTGTACAATCACTACAAAAGAATCAATCACAATCTTGTGGAGAAGTCTGACGACGGGGTTGAGCTCGAGAAGTCGAATATCCTTATGGTTGGCCCTACAGGAACGGGTAAAACCTTGATGGCCAAGACTATTGCCAAACTTCTCGATGTTCCTTTCACCATAGTGGACGCTACTGTCCTGACCGAAGCCGGCTACGTCGGAGAGGATGTCGAAAGTATACTGACACGTCTCCTCCAGGAATCCGATTATGATGTCCAGAAAGCGGAGAGAGGAATAGTCTTCATCGATGAGATCGACAAGATAGCCCGTAAAAGCGACAATCCGTCAATTACCCGCGATGTATCCGGAGAGGGTGTACAGCAGGCTATGCTGAAACTGCTCGAGGGCAATGTCGTCAATGTCCCGCCAAAGGGAGGCCGCAAGCATCCCGAGCAGGAATTCGTGCACGTCAATACCCAGAACATCCTCTTTATCTGCGGAGGAGCCTTTGAAGGCATAGAGCGCAGAATCGCTCAGAGACTGAATACCCAGGTGATAGGCTTTGGCGCTCAGGACAAGCAGAGAGTGGACAAGGAGAACCTGCTCCAGTATGTTTCTGCGCAGGATTTGCGTGGCTATGGACTCATTCCTGAGATAATCGGACGTCTGCCTGTAATCACATATCTGGACCAGCTCGACAGGGAAGCGCTCAAGCGTATCCTGACAGAACCGAAGAACGCAATTATCAAGCAGTATGAGAAGATTTTCGAAATGGACGGGATGAAACTTGTCATCAAGCCTGAAGTCCTCGATCTCATCGTAGATACTGCCATCAAGAACAAGCTCGGAGCCAGAGGCTTGCGCAGCATATGTGAACAGATAATGAATGATGCAATGTACGAGGCACCATCATCAAAGAAAAAGCAGTTCACCGTTACACTCGAATACGCTCAGGCCAAGCTTGCCAATATTTGATTCTTCCGGCTTATTGGGTCTGTGCTGACCTGCTCCGGTTTACTATTAGCACTCCGGCTACAACGAAGGCTATCGCAATGACCTTGTCTGCGCTTAGTTTGTCCATACCTATGCAAATGCTGACCACGACGGCCAGAATGGGCTGAATATAGTTGTACATACTGACCAGAGTAGGACGTATCCTCTTTTGCCCGAAGGGAATGAGGAAATATGCTACAAAGGTGGCAAAGAAGATCAGAAATCCTATTTCAAGGGCGACATTCTTCGGAATATGGAGGTAATCGACCTCCAACAGACCCTTCAGGGAGAAAGGCAGGGACATCAGAAGCGAGAATAGAAACATCCACTTCATAAAAGTCACTGCACTGTACTTGCTGATAAGGGGTTTGAATATTCCCAGGTAGGCGGAGAAGCTGCTGATATTGACGAGCATCATCACTATGCCCAAAGGTCTGGTCTGAGCAGCCCCGTTTCCTGCTGTTATTGAATTGAGTATCAGGAAGATAACACCGGCAAGACTGGTGCATACTCCCAAGGTCTTCTTCCAGGTGACGGGTTCTTTGATGAATATGGCTGCAAACAGCATCGTAATAACCGGCCCCAAGGTACCCATAATGGAGCAATCGATGGAAGTGACCATCCTGATGCCTACCAGAAACGAGACCTGGGTGAGAAAGAGTCCCAGGAATGAGGCCAAGGCAATCTTGGGGAAGTCGCCCCTTTCAACTTTTTCCTGAGGAAGGAAGGCGGAAACAAGCCAGAATAGCGCAGATGCGCCCAATGCCCTGAGACTGAACAGGGCAATAGGGGAGATAACATCCGAGTTGGCAATGTCCTTGCAGAAGACTATATTCAGCCCAAATATGATATAGGCACCTGCGCAAGCGAGGTGCCCTGCTGTTTTTGAAGCGTTCAGTATCATCAATAGTAGCGATAGAACAATGCAATTGATTCCATTCCTCCAAAGAACTGCTTCAGCAGATAACTCTCATTAGGGGAGTGTATGGTATCTCTTTCAAGGCCGAAGCCCATAAGGAGAGGGTCAATACCCAGAATCTTCTGAACCTCGGCAAGCACAGCAATGCTGCCGCCTCCGCGCGAAGGCACCGGCTCTATTCCATAAACCTCGCCAATTGCCCTCGATGCTGCCTTGTATGCATCCGAACTGATAGGAATGAGGAAGCCGTCCCCGCCCTCGCACTCCTTGATTTCCACTTTGACACAAGCCGGAGCAATGGCCTTGAAGTGTTCGGCGAAGAGTCTTGTAATCTCCGAGCTGAGCTGATTAGGCACGAGTCTCATTGAAATCTTGGCGTGAGCCTCCGAAGGCAGAACGGTTTTGGCACCTTCGCCCGTATATCCGCCCCATATGCCGCAGACATCGAGGCAAGGACGTATGCCTGTTCGCTCGAGAGTAGTATATCCTTTTTCACCGCGTACTTCAGCAATGTCGAGGAAACTCTTGTATTCCTCCATATCGAAAGGCGCTCTACCAAGCAGCTCCCTATCCTCCTTCGAGAGCTCGACCACCTTGTCGTAAAAGCCTGGAACAGTGACTCTTCCATCTTCATCGAGAAGTGAGGCTATCATCTCGCACAGGACTGTAATCGGATTGGCAACGGCTCCGCCGTAGTGCCCGGAGTGGAGGTCCTTGTTCGGTCCCACAACCTTGACCTCAAGGTAAGAAAGACCGCGCATTCCGCAATTGATGGATGGGACCTTCTCGCTTATCATAGTAGTGTCGGAAACGAGGCATACATCCGCCTTGAGCATATCTTTATGCTCTTCTATCCAGGCTGGAAGTGAAGGGCTGCCTATCTCTTCCTCACCTTCGAACATGAACTTGACATTGTGTTTCAACTGCCCGCTGCGGACCAGGAACTCGAAAGCCTTGATATGCATGAACAACTGACCCTTGTCATCATTGGCACCGCGCCCCCAGATGGCTCCATCGTGGATTTCAGGCTCAAATGGGTCGCTGTTCCATTTCTCGAGAGGCTCGGGCGGCTGAACATCGTAGTGGCCGTAAACGAGAACTGTTTTGAGAGAAGGGTCGACAATCTTCTGGCCGTACACGACAGGATTGCCCTTGGAAGGGTAAACTCCTGCCTCATCCGCTCCAGCCTCGAGAAGCAGCTGCACCAGTCTGTCCGCACAGCGCTTCATATCGGCTTTGTTCTCACTTTTTGCACTGATGGAAGGAATCCTGAGGAGCGAGAAAAGCTCTTCAAAGAACCTGTCCTTGTTCTGTTCGATATACTGTTTCATAATCAATCGTTTATATATTCAAAACCAAAGTATTCTCCCTTTCTGGTCATAGGTACGCCCGTCTTCATCCAAGCCGGCATAGGCTCATCCTTCAGGTAGTGATCGAAGAATTGTGAGAGGCGGATTGAGAGATCCTTGCGGTTCTTCCTCTGGGTAAGATTATGGGCTTCATCATTGTACTGCAACAGCCAGGCCGGATGATGGAAGCGTCTCAGTGCCATAAAGAACTCTATGCCCTGATACCAAGGAACTGCACCATCTGCATCGTTGTGCATAATGAGGGTAGGTGTGGTGACGTTCTGAGTGTGGAAAATAGGGGAATTCTCAATGTACAGGTCAAGACCTCCTTCATCCCAAAGAGATTTGCCTATACGGCTCTGTCCGTGCTCGTATTGCATAGCACGTACCATACCTGATTCCCATCTGATTCCGCCGTATGCGCTGGTCATATTTCCTACCGGGGCTCCTGCTCCTGCGGCGGCGAACATATCCGTTCTGGTGACGAGATATGCAGTCTGATAACCGCCCCAGCTTTGTCCCTGAATGCCCATCTTGTCCTTGTTGATGAAAGGGAACTGCTCGCACATCGCTTCGGCTCCTGAGCAGATGCAGTTGTATGCGCTTTCTCCCGGGTGTCCGTCAGTGTAGACGATGTCAGGCACGAAGACTACATAACCGCGGCTGGCAAAGAAAGGCAGATTGACAGTGGATGCACTCGGTGCAGGCTGTCTGTACTGGTAAAGAGTCTCGGAATACTTCTCATAGAAGTAGATCATCATAGGATACTTCTTATCCGGATCCAGATCTTCAGGGGTGATGAGGAGACCGTCGAGAGGAGTGCCGTCATATGCTTTCCAATGAACGAGCTGTATCTTACCCCAATTGTAATCAGCCTGTTGAGGATTGATTGAGCTCCATTTTTTCTCGTTTGAGAAGAAACCCGTAGCAGTATATTGATCGCAAGGCTGATTGAAATTGCCTTTCTTGAAGGTGATGATGTCAGCATTTCTGGCCTTTGATACACTCTGGAACTCATACTTGTCTGTGAAATAGCTCAGAATGCCTGGCTTTGAGGCGTTGATAGTGGCATATCCGTTCTCCTTGCTGGTCCTGTCGAAAACCTTGAGAGTGAGCTTGTCATTCTTGTTGATGGTTTTCGAAACACCGACTCTTGATAGAGCCATAGAGATGTCGCTTTTGTTGAAGTCGGTGTATGAGAACTGTACATTGTCGCGTCGTCCCTGCCCCTGAGTGAGGTTTACGGGAGCAGTCTTTCCATCAGGGTCGAATCTCCAAATGTCGTATTTGTCGGACATAAGGAAGTATTCATCATTGCTGTACCAATGAGGCCTGTCAGTTGATGGCGGAACACTCGGGTGGTCGTCCTCTTCATCATAGAAAGGAACTCCGGCAGCGGCGCTTACATTGGTAATCCTGCCGTCTGCAATTCTGTACGTGAACCATCCGAGCTCGTCTTCGTTTTCACTGTACCAGCTGATGTATTTGCCGGTAGGGGAAAGGCTCGGATTTCCGTTCAATTTTGTGAAAACGGTCTTCGATTCGCCAGTGTTGAGGTTTACAAGATAAACGTCAGTGAAAGAGTTGCTGTCCCAGGTGGCATCGAGTTGGTAAGCCCTGTCATCGGTGTACATTGCCAATTCTCCGTCAGCTCCATCGGCGAAACTGAGCCGGTTCTCTACTGATGGGGTGAGCCGTATTATCCTGCCTGGCTCGGAAAGATTGATAACTGCCTGATAAGTGGCTGATTTAAGAGAGGATAGCCTGCTCTTCTGGATAGGAGGGGTCATAGCTATATCCCAATTCCAGATATCAAGCTTTGCGGTCTCTGATTCAATGATGGTGGTATCCTTTTCCGGCTGGCATTCCGCGATGCCAAGGAATAGTCTGGTAGCTGCTTTGGAAAAATAGAGCGAGCTGTTCTCTGTAACGCAGAGTTTCCCGTCCACCGTATAGTCAGGGGCAATAATTTCCCGTATGCTCTCAGTCTTAACTGCTTTCTTGCCCTTGCCCTTCACAATCTCCTCATACAACATTACGGAGCAATGCTTGTTGCCCGTACTGTTTGAATCAAGGGATGCAAGGAAGGCAAGCTTGTCTCCATCTTCGTTGAAAACGGGGCTTGAGTAATATTTCTGGTCCTGTGATAGGACGGTAGAGACCATTGAAGGGAACTGGTAGAGGATGACCTGATTGCGCGAGAGCGAATCTTTCTTGTCCTTCTTGTAGACTACCGCCAGCTTGTCTCCCTTCTTGTTGAACTCATACTTGTCAACATTCCTGAGAGTGTCGGAAAAATTGCTGTTCAAGTCACGGAGTACCTTGTATTTCTTGCTCTTGTCCGTGCTGTCGCTGACATTGTATGCGATGATGCTCTTCTTGTCCACCGGCAGGCTGATGCTGCTTGTCTCCGGCAGCTTGGTCAGTTCGAAGGTGCTCAATCTTACGATGGCGGCACTGTCTTTCGGCATCTCATCGGACTTTTTCTTGGCAATTTTCGCAGCCCTTGTTTCCTTGAAAGGTGCGCGAATGGTGAAAACCGCCCACTGTCCGTCAGAGGTGAAACTGGCCACTCCTCCTCTCGGAACCCTGAGCTCCTTTCCGCTCGCAATTTCGACTATCACGAGTTCCCTGTCGCCCTCCTGAGGGACTATGCTGTAACTGAGATATTTGCCATCGTCGGTGATGGAGGTGCTGCTGACGCTCTGCCAGCTGTCATACACATCGTGGTCCAGAGCCCTTTTCTGGGCCGCAAGCTGCAACGCGCTGAGTATCAGCGTCATCGCTATTGTTATTGTCCTTCTCATAAATTGTTGTCAAAATAATCAGATACTTTCTGCATCAGATGCTCTCTCCACGCTCCGGCTACGTTGTGCTCGGAGCGCGGGTAAGGGAAGTAGTCAAGCTGAACGTTCTCCTCAATGCATTTCTGAACGAAGCTGAGCGAGTGTTCCCATACCACAGTATTGTCAATGGCTCCCTGGCAGATGAGCAGTTTGCCTTTCAAGTCAGCAGCCTTGTTGATCAGGGAGGTCTTGGCGAAGCCTTCAGGGTTGGTTTCCGGATTGTCCATATACCTCTCCCCGTACATTACCTCATACCATTTCCAGTCAATTACCGGACCTCCAGCTACACCGACCTTAAAGACATCCGGATAATTGGTCATAAGTGAAATGGTCATAAAGCCGCCATAACTCCAGCCGTGAACGCCGATACGTTCCGCATCTACGTATGGGAGGCTTCGGAGCCAGTTTATGCCTACCATCTGGTCCTGCATCTCCACCTGTCCGCACTGGCGGTTGATGGCCTTTTCATAAGCAGTGCCGTGATTCGGCGTGCCCCGGTTGTCCTGAACATATACTATATATCCTCTCTGTGCCATCAATACCTCCCACATACGCACGCTGCCAAGCCAACTGTCCGTAACCATCTGGGAATGAGGACCTCCATATACGTAAAGTATTACAGGATACTTTTTTGCAGGGTCAAATCCGGCAGGGAGGAAGAGGCGGAAATGGTTGTCATACTGACCGTCCGCACTCTTTACAAAGCCGAACTTCATCTCTCCAGTCCTGTAATCCTTAAGCGGATCTTCAGCCCTGAAAAGCTCACGAACGAGTTTACCGTCAGCGCTACGGAGCTCCACGACGCGAGGAACATTGAAGCTGCTGTAGGAATCAATAAGGTATTTGCAGTCAGGTGAAAGGGTAATGCTGTGCCATCCTTCAGCTGCGGTCATCCTTTGAGGCTGGCCTATCCTGACCTTTGCCAGTTCCTTTTTCTTGTTCTGCTTTAGCTCCACCCTATAGTAATGCCTCTCGACAGGAGAAACTTCCGCTGAGTTGTAATAGACATATCTTCCGTCATTGCTTACATACTCCAAATCCGCATCGACATCGACAAGCCGACGTACTCCACCAAGTGTATCGCAGAGATACAGATTCTTGTAGCCGTCCCTGTTGTCGCTGGTATAAATGAACTGGTAAGTGTCCTTTATGAAGTTTAGAGGCCACTGAGGCTCAACCCAAGCATCATTTTCTTCGCTGAGCAGAGTACGTACGAATTCTCCGTCCGATGCTCTGTACATGTTGAGTTTCATATGGTGCTGTGCACGGTCGAGGACCTGTATGAAAACATACTTGTCATCAGGGGACCAACTAATGTTCGTCAGGTATCTGTCATCCTCGAAGTCATCCGCCTTGACATAGACGGTGGAACCTGTAGCTACATCATATATACCCAGGGCAATGCGTTCAGAGTTCATTCCATTCATAGGGTACTTGATGCTGATCAGCTCGCCGACGCGGGTGTTGATATCCAGAAGAGGGAAACTGGTGACCAGGCTCTCATCCTTTCTGTAGAATGCCAGCTTCTTGCTACTGTCCGACCAGAAAATGCCGCCATTTATTCCGAACTCATTGCGGCTGACCGACTGGCCATAGCTGATGTTCGGGTCCTTGCTTTCGGCAATGACAATGCCCGCCTTCTCGGGAGTAGCCAGATAGAGGCTCTGTCCGATGGTGTAGGCAGTGCAATCAGCGTTAGCGGCTGTGATGTTTCTGGCTTCGCGCGGCAGCTCGGGACGTGCCTGCAGGGAAGCCTGTGCTTTGTACTCGGAAACGCTGCCGTCTATTCCTGCCTGCATGATGCGCCCTCCGTCGCGGTAAAGATAATGTGAAGCATCAAGCCATTGGGCGGAGAATGATGAAGGATAAACATCACGGCTGACAGTAACGTCTTTCATTGTGAGTTCCTTGTCGCCGTTGCTTGCAGGACGCACCTTGAGAATTTCCTGCGCAATGCCTGCCGGCTGTGAGAGCCAGAGGGCTGCGAGCATCAGTCCTGATACAATTGTGCTTTTCTTGTTCATGCTGTTATTCAGTATCGGTAATAATAGGTATCACTGTTGAATTATCGGAGTCGCTTATGGAAACTATCTTATCCACTATGACCTTCTGCATTCCTCTCCATGGGAGAGTCCCAAGGTATTCCTTGTAATGCAGTTCCACCATTTTTCCTCCGCAACGCATCAAGGTGTCTGCAATGCCCTTGTCAACGATGGAGAAATCAAATTCGTTGGACTGGATGCTGCTTGACCCTCTAGCTCCCTTGAATCCAGCCTGTATCAGGCGGCCTTCATAGGTTTTGAATACATAACCTTTGTACATCACTTGATTGAGCTGCCCTGCTTTGACGCCTTCTCCGAAGACGAAATAGAACTTGAATCCGATTACGGCAGCCAGCACCAGCGCAATCACAAGTGATACGATGCTGATGACTTTGGTTCTGGTTTTCATATCTGATAATTTTAATTGTATTCCATACTGTTCACAGTTTTCAAATATAAACATTTTTTAGTGCAATGTATCCGGAACAGTACAATAAAAAAGAAGAGGAAACCTCAAGCTGCAAGCCTCATCTGGTTTCCTCTTCTTATTCCTATGTAAGCGGAAAGAATTACTTCTTTCTGGCCTTGTATCTCTGATAGAACTGATCAACACGACCGGCTGTGTCAACAATCTTGACTTTACCTGTGTAGAATGGGTGAGAAGTATTGGAAATCTCGACCTTTACAAGCGGATAAACAACGCCCTCGATTTCAATGGTCTCCTTGGTGTTGACACAAGAGCGTGAGATGAATACCACGTCGTTTGACATATCCTTGAAAGCTACAAGACGGTAGGTTTCGGGATGAATTCCTTTTTTCATTTCTTTAAATATTTAAAGTAGTTATGTTTAAACAGTCCGCAAAAGTAATAATTATTTGGGAAAGAACCAAATTATTTTATTCTAAAAGGTTGTTCTTCATACAGTGTGTATCTCTTGGCCTTTCGAATCCATTTCTGTTCCTCGAGTTTGACGTGTTCCTGAACGATATCGAAGGTGATATTTCCTTTCAGATACTCAGCAATGACAGGGTCAGCCAGCTTGTCGAAGAAACCCTCTTCAAAGGTGAACTCTGAATAGGTTTCAGCGAAGTGTCTCATAAGTCTCACCGTATGAAGCAGAGAATGGTACTCTGCTCCAGGCTCAAGAATAATCTGATATCCTGAACAGCGTTCGCCCTGATACTTCCCTGTGGCTGGCCTGAAGGAGCAAGGCCTCATCAGTACGCCTTCGGGAAGCGGCAAGCTCACATCTGCGGAAGCTTTGATGAAAGGCGCTCCCAAGTATTCATATGGTCTTGCAGTACCTATGCCAGGGTTTATGCTGGTGCTGTTCCAAAGGCCTCCTCCACTATACATCTGGCAGGTGAACATTCCCGGTATGTCTGAAGCCGGGGCTATGGTCCAAGGCATAAGCAGCCTGTTGGCTTCGGTGGCCCTGGCTGAGATGATATGGAGAGGGAATCTGGCTCCCATGTCGCTGTAAAAAACGTGGCAGAGTTCTCCGAGTGTGAGCCCGTGGCGGTGCGGGACCCTCGGCATGGAAGGGTCGTTTCCAGATAGCGGCATAGTACCTTCAACTGTTCTGCCTGCGGGATTCACGTGATCCACAATATACACGGAAGGGATTGTGGCATACTCATCGGAAGATGATGCTCTCTCATTGTCGAGCTGATTGACCATAGTCATCAGTCTGAGGACGTCCCTTGTGTAGTTGAAATATCTGGAACCAACGTCCTGGATTTCCACAACGATCGCATTGAGATCCCTTATTTCGTCAATGCTGAATCTGATATGGTTAGTATTGGGGCTAAGCTCCGCATCTTCGGGGGTGAAGACTCTTACAAGATTGCCCCTCTCCCTGAAGATGTCGTACAGGTATTTGCCGGAAGCAGTGTCCCAGCAGTTCTGAGTGCAGAAACAGGCAAGCTTTCCTTCGAGAAGGGCTTTGTCCAACTGCTCTCCAATAGCGGTGGTTCTGAACGAGAACATCAGCCTTCTATAATCTTGTTGGCAATGGCAATGACTCTCTCCGCGAGGGCCTGTGCGGCAGCCTCATCCGGGGCTTCGGAGTAGATGCGGATGATAGGCTCAGTGTTAGACTTGCGAAGGTGCACCCATTGTCTTTCGTTCTCGAAATCGATTTTGACACCGTCGATGTCATTTATCCTCTCTGCCGCGAACTCCTTCTTCATTGCCTCCAGGATCTTGTCAATCAGAGCCTTGTCGGCAAGTTCTATCTTATTCTTGGCAATGTGGTACTGTGGATATCCTGCCTTGAGCTCAGTGACCTTGACCTTCTTGTGGGCGAGATTGCTGAGGAAGAGAGCGACTCCCACCATTGCGTCGCGACCGCTGTGCAGGCTTGGGTAGATGACTCCGCCATTGCCCTCGCCGCCAATCAGCGCATTGACTTCGCGCATCTTGGTGGTTACATTGACCTCACCGACAGCGGCGGCAAAATACTTGCCTCCGTGCTTCTCTGTGACATCGCGCAATGCCCTGGTGGACGAAAGATTGCTGACCGTTGTCATTCCCTTCTTTCCTTCAATCTCGGCTCTTTCAAGCAGATAGTCGGCAACGCTGACCAGGGTGTATTCCTCTACGAAAGGCTTTCCATCCTCACAGATGAAGGCGAGTCTGTCCACGTCAGGATCAACACTGATACCCAGATCAGCTCCTTCCCTGACTACGGTATCGCTGAGTTCCTCAAGGTTCTTTGGCAGGGGCTCAGGATTATGGGCAAAGTCTCCGCTTGGCTCACAATTCAGACCTATGCATTCTACTCCGAGGCGCTCAAGCAGTTTAGGCATAATGATGCCGCCGACTGAATTGATCGCATCGAGAACTACCTTGAAATGAGCGTTCCTGATAGCTTCCGTATCTACTGCATCCAAAGCAAGGACGGCATCGAGGTGCTCGTCGGTGAAGTCGTGTTCGCTTATCGTTCCGAGTTCATCCACTTCTGCAAAATTGAAGTCCTCAGCCGCTGCGCAGTCCAGGATGGCCTGGCCTTCAGCTGCATTCAGGAACTCACCCTTTTCATTGAGCAGTTTCAGGGCATTCCATTGGCGTGGATTGTGGGATGCTGTGATGATGATTCCGCCATCGGCATTGGCAAAGACTACTGCCATTTCCGTGGTCGGTGTTGAAGCAAATCCGCATTTTATGACGTCAACTCCGCAGGATATGAGTGTGCCGCAGACGAGTTGTTCCACCATTGCGCCGCTGAGACGTGCATCCTTCCCGACAACGACCTTGTATCTCTCGCCGTTGGGACTGGGTTTGCGTTCACGCAACTTGGCGCAATATGCATAAGTAAACTTGACTATGTCGACCGGGGTAAGACCTTCTCCCACCGGACCTCCTATGGTGCCTCTGATTCCAGATATTGATTTAATGAGCGTCATATAATAAATGCGTTATTTGAAAATGCAAATTTAATAATAATGTGTAAATTTGCCGCCCTTGAACAAATAAGAATTATTTTATGATACAGGGTTTCTGGGCAATACTGCTTTTGATAGGTTCCAATATCTGCATGACCTTCGCCTGGTACGGTCATCTCAAACTTCAGGATATGCACGTCTCCGATGGCTGGCCTCTGATACTTGTAATCCTTTTCTCCTGGGGTATAGCATTCTTCGAATATTGCCTTCAGGTACCTGCAAACAGGCTGGGTTCCAATATCAACGGCGGCCCTTTTTCGCTCATACAACTGAAGATTATCCAGGAAGTGATTTCATTGACCGTATTTACAGTCATTGTGGCCATTTTCTTCAAGGGAGAGAGCCTGCATTGGAATCATCTGGTCTCATTTTTCTGCCTGGTTCTGGCCGTTTTCTTCGCTTTTCTGAAGTAAATCGGTCTTTTTTGAGGTAAAAGTATTGCGGATTCAAAAAAATGTTGTACCTTTGCATTGTTGGATGACGTTTGTCGCCACTAAATGCTGGATTCGTATAACGGTTAGTACTCAAGATTCTCAATCTTGCAATAGGAGTTCGATTCTCCTATCCAGTACCAAATGAGAGGATGATTGAAGTCATCCTCTTTTGTGTTTTATACCCGCCTCATATGAAAAGAATCATTCCTTTTGCTATTCTCTTGCTTCTTGCAGGATGCACAGACAAAACTCCGGACCCTGTATCCACGGCTGTCGTTTCCGAGATAATGTCCTATGATCCGAATTATACCAAGGTCAAACTCCTTGAACTGGTGAAGGTTGATTCCACTACTTTCGGCCAGGAAATCGAGCGCAGGAGCCGCATCTTCGAGTCGAAGAAGAAGAGTGACGAGAAGTTCCTTCTCAAATATACGGCTGAAAAGAAAAAGAAAAATGCTGCGCTGAAGCAGGAAAGCCTGAATCGGGATATCCTTATCCTTGCCGGTCTTGACAGTATCAAAACGTCGATTTCAGAGCGCTTGAATGATGTCGCCTACTATGAATACAGGTTCAATGCCGAGGCCATATCTGAAGGAGGAAAGACGCTTTTCAAGGACTCCTATGCTGCCCTGACACCTGATGGAAAGCTTCTTGGCATCGCTTCGAAACAGGATGACCTTCATAAGAATATGGGCGTGGTGATCGACGGCTATCTCGAACTTGTAAAGGGAGTTGATACGGAAGAGACCGAAGAGTAGGCTATATTGGATCCACATCCAAGGAAATGTGGGTGCTGTAGTTGCGTTCTTTCCCGAAACTATCGACCACTGCAGCTATCCTTTCCTTATTGTCTTTCAGAACAGCATTCTTAGCGAGACTGATTCTGATGCATCTGCGTTCATCAAGGCTCTTCCTGCCTTCCATTGGGGTGAAAGGACCGAGGGGATTGAAATCTACGAGCAGTTTCGCCAGATCATTTGAAAGTTTCTCCAATCGGGATTTGTTATTATCATTGATTACGATGTCCAACAGGCGGGTATATGGAGGAAATGCGAACTCCCGTCGCTCAGATAGCAAACGCGGGACAAGATTCTGTCCCAGACTGAAAACTTGATGTGTGCTCTGCTTGGCCTGGATAATCATTCTGCCTTCCATACGCCCCCTGATTTGTTCCAGAGTCTGGATTGCGCGCTCGTCTGCTCTGAAGTCGCTCTTCTCGATCAGAAGCTCAGCTTGAATTATTGAGATCAGTGCATAGGGAGACAGGTCCAAACGTTTCGCTTCATATACTGTGAGGCAGTCCAAGCCACCAACAGCACTTTCTTCCGGCCATAGATTCCGGAGCTCTTCTTTCAGATCGTCAACAGGCCCCCACGGTCTCAGTATCAATACCTTGTTTTGCTTTTTCAGGGTCTCGTCTATGCTTTTGATAAGAAGCCTTGACAGGTTTCCTACCATACCTTTTTTCTTGTATTCCTCACTTGTGTCTATAAGTTCCATCTTGACTGCGGAAGGTGCAATACTGATGGATGAGTACCTTCCGTTGATGCAGTTGAGTATGGACTCCAGCGATGGGGACGGGGAGGATAGAAGGATGGTAGCGTTATGTATGGTTCCAAGGATTATTGCACAATCCCGCCCATTGAAATGTGGGATTCTGTCCCTTTCCTTATAATTGACATCGTGTTCTTCCTCAACTATCACAAGGCCTAATTTGCTGAATGGAAGAAAAACAGCATTCTTGGTTCCAAGTACGAGACAAGCATCGGAATTCTTATCCCGGAGTAAATTGGCAGTATCCCTCCGCTCACCGGGCGTAGCATCAGAATGGTAGAGTCTAAGCCTCTGTCCGAAAACGCTTCCCAGTTTCTCCTGAAGATCCTTTGAAAGGGCGAGATCAGGCACGAGCAGCAGCACATCCTTCCTGGAGGCAATGCTTTCAGCAGCAGCTTCGATGATGCGGTCAATCCTCGCAGGTCCTCCGCTCAGCAACACCGTTTTCCCATCATTGAAGGCACTCTTGATTTCATCGTATTCGGGGCAATGCTTGAATTCTGGCAATGGCAGTGGCGCGTGGCGGTGGTCATTGCCCCGTCCCTTTCCGCTTTCAAGCATTTGCAGTTCCTGCTTGGCTTCTTCCAACTGTAGGGCTATACTGTCCCTCTGCTCTGTAAGTTTTTCCGCAATCTTGCTTCCATGCCTTCCTTGGAGCGCCAGTTCCTTTTTTTGCAGCCTTTCCTGCATTCTGGATATTCTGACGAGCAGGACATTGCGCTGCTTCGCTTCTTTCGCTTCACGTCTTTCTTCGGAGTTAGCCTGGGATTCTTCACCTGAAGTCCTGACGGCAGGGTAGGCGAGTCTGTAAACCTCCCCAGGGCTGCAGAGGTAGTAAGAGGAAATGAACTTCCATAAAGCAATTTCCCCGGTGCTGATGGTTTCCAGACGTCTTTCGACGCCTTCAATATTCTGGATTCTGCTTGTGTCTATGTCGGGAATAAGGTCAACGGCGCTGACCACAGCAATGTAGCGCCTGCCGGCGAAGGAAACCCGGACTCGTTCACCTATGCTGAGCTCTTCGTGGCAACGGTAATACGGCTCCCAGCTCAAGTGAATAGGGAGCATCACCTTAATATATCTTTCCTTCTCTTCCACTACGCTTTCGTCTCTTCGAAGACTGCTAAGATAACGAAAAAATGCATTGCCGGATAATGACAATGCACTTTTCTGTATCTGTTCAAGGGCTCTTACTGGAGATTTCCGGTCTCAGCCTTCTTGATCATATCCTCGTTTGCGTATATGTAAACCTCTACTCGACGGTTCTGGGCACGACCCTCAAGGGTCTCGTTGGAAGCTACAGGCATACTGTATGATTTGCCTTCAACTGTCATACGCTTTCTTGAGATGCCGCAGTTCTTAAGATAATCTGCCACAGACTCTGCTCTCTGAAGGGAAAGCTTCTCGTTGATAGCATCAGAACCTGTATTGTCTGTGTGGCCGTAGATAGTGATGTCGGTATCAGGAAGATCCACCATCTGCTGGGCGAACTTGGAAAGGGAAGTCTTCGATGCTGTGCTGAGATCAGCCTTGTTTGTGGCGAAGAGGATACCGCTGTCAAAGGTGACCTTGATGGAAGTCAGGCCATTAGCATCTTCGATGGTCTCGACCTGAGCATTCTCTATGGCTGCGAGCTGCTCAGCCTTCTGGTCCATCTTCTTTCCGATTATTGCGCCGGCTGTAGCTCCTACTGCTGAACCGATAGCGGCTCCAATAGCAGCTCCTTTACCGTCCTTGCCGATTGCGGCGCCGATTCCGGCACCTACTGCAGCGCCTGAACCTGTACCAATTAGAGAAGCCTGTGCCATCTTCGAGAGTGAAGAGCATCCTGTGAAAATCATTGTTCCGCAGAGGAACATTGCGATGTACTTTTTCATGTCAATAGATATTGTTCCAATTTAAAGCCGCAATTTAGCGACAGTTTTTCATTAATCCAAAAGAATGCCTGAATCAGCTGCTCATTTGGATTAAGATGAGTAGCGAATAATTCTCACTGCCAATTGACGGAGGTCTGCTGGAAAACAGCTTGCCAAACGGTATACTCCACTCATAGCGAGGCTGTACTTCATTTTTTCTTCAAAAAATTTAATAATATATTTGGAAGTTAGAAAAAAATGCTTACCTTTGTAATCCCAAACGGAACGCTCCGTATGGATACAAAATATGGTGCTGTAGCTCAGGTGGTAGAGCAATGGACTGAAAATCCATGTGTCGCCGGTTCAACTCCTGCCAGCACCACTTTTAGAGAGGATGGTTTAAACGTCAGATTTGATGCTTGGATCATCCTCTTTTTTTTATCTTTTTTTCTTAACAGACTTCTGAGTGCTGCGTCTTCAAGGTGCAAAACGTAAACATCAAAACAAGTATGAAAAGAACAGTAATACTATTGTTGCTTATAATGATGCCATTGATTGGAATGGCTGGCGGGCAGCAGCGAACCAGTAATAAAGAACTTGAAATACTGGTCAATCAGATTAGCCGAACACAGGGAGTCGAGGTCGTCAAACTTGGTTCGTTGGGTACCGGTCTGTTAAGAAGGGCCATCAAGGCAGGAATGGATGATGTAACCGACCCTCAGGAGAAAGAGATGCTCAAGGCTCTTATGGGGATCAAGAAGATTTCCGTTATCGACTATAGTTCCTGCGATGAGTCTCTCAGTTCAAAATTCAATAGGAAGATTGAGAAAGTACTTGACCCCAACAATCTTCTGGTAGATGTCAAGGATGACGGTGACAGTATGAAAATCTATGGCTTCGTTTCCGAAGACGAATCCACCGTCAAGGATTTCGTACTCCACTCATCAAGCGAAAACTCCTTGATCTGTCTTTTCGGAACCATTTCATTGAATGGATTGATGGACATCCGCTAATATTGTCCCAGTATGACTTCAGAAGTATTCAAAGAACGCATCAGCTCACTCGGCAGTGGCCTGTACAGGATTGCTTACCGCTTTCTTGAGGACGATGCTGAAGCAAAGGATGCGGTTCAGGACCTTCTGATCAAGCTTTGGAACCAGCGGGAGCATTTAGACGGGATTTCAAACCTTCAGGCATATTCCTTTACCCTTATCAAGAATCTATGCATTGACAGGTTAAGGAAAAGGGGCAAGCAGGTGAACGGGTATATACCTGAAAGAATTGACGAGCCGCCGGAAAACTCTATTTATTCCCGTGAAACCCTCAGGAGGACCTTGATGCTGATGGAACAGCTTCCTCCAAAACAGAAGGAGATTTTGAGATTGAGGGTGTTTGAGAACCTGGAATACGAAGAGATAGCCAAAAGGATGGGTCTGTCCCAGATAAACACCAGGGTTCAGTTAAGTATAGCAAGGAAGTCTTTGAAACAAAAACTGCAGGAATATGAGAGAGTATGATGATATTTCCCTGGAAGAGCTCGAGCGTATTGCTTCGGATGAAAGCGTAGAGGTCCCCGAGTCGCTGGATACTGAAATTAGGACAAGCATTGCCCTTCTTGAGCTTCAGGAAGAATCAAAGGAGGAGGCGCGAAGTGCTACGAGAAAGCTTTTCCTGTATGGCCTCAGCGCGGCTGCGTCCATTGCCCTGGTTCTTGGAGTCGGGCTTGGTATGATGAATCTGAATTCAACTCCTCAGGATACCTTCGCGGATCCGGCTCTTGCCTATGCTGAACTGGAGCGCGCATTCTCGCTGATGTCCGATAAAATTGAAACAGGCGCCAGCATGGTACATAATGCCAATTCTTCAATCATAGAACAGACAAAACAAATAATGACCAAAATACAAAAGTGATGAAAAAGGCTTTGGTTTTCTTTACCTTCTTGATAATGACAGTAAATGCCTTTGCTCAGGACAGCAAATACATTTACAACAAGTACTCTGATGAGAAAGGAGTCTCGGCCGTCTATATTTCACCGGCAATGTTCAAAATGATAGGCCGTATTCCGGAGATTGATACGGGGAACAGTTCTCAGGATATCAGCGGGGTGGTTCGCAACCTGAAGGGCTTTTACCTCATCAGTACCGAGAATCCGGAACTTGTCGAGAGCATCAAGGCTGATGTGAAGAAGTTCATCGGCAACGGGAAGTTCGAGCTGATGATGGAAGCGAAGGATGACGGTATGGCTACGAGATTCTATACTATTGGCAATGATGAAGTTATCAACTCGTTCGTGATGTCCGCTTATGATGAGGGCGAGTGTACTTTCATCTGTATGGACGGTGTGATAGACAGAGCAGAACTGGAACGTCTATTAACAGAATAGCTGCTTCTATTCCGCAGGAATATGAGCGCAAATGAGGGCGAGCAGAGCTTCATTGAAAAGGAGTTTCTGCTCGTCATTGTATTTTCCAACAAGGGCAATCGATTCTCCGATGCCTCCCATATAGGTATAATTAAGGGCAATGCCGCCGCCCAACAAGCCGCTGATCCAACATCCTTCGAGACATTGCCAGAGCGTCCATCCGGCAGCCAGGGCGTTCAATGCCAGAGAAACTGCCCCTTCTTTGTAATTTTCAGTATAGCAATGCCCCAGAGGAGGAAGCATAGAAAGCAGCATCGCCTTGTCTTCGGATTTCGGGGCTGGGCGAGAGTTTTGGAGTTCATCCAGTTGACTTTTGAGCTCCGCACCTACTTCTGTTCCGGAGGCAATGATCTGCTCCAGACAGGAAAGTGCATCTTCGGTGTTCTGCGCCTTTGCTGAACATAAAGCCTTGTTCAGGAGCAGTTCGCTCCTCTCTTCAGGCTCCATTAAATACATCCTGACCCTTCCCAAGCTTTCACTCGCCTTGGAATAGTCGTTCATTTTCCTATAACACAGGGCCTTCCGTATCAGTGCCTCGTTTGCCGCCTGAGGATTGTCAGCTTCGAAAACCTGGCGTTCGCATTCCACGGCTTCCATGGCCCAATCCTGTGCGTCAATCGAAGAAGCTGCGGAGAGGAATATGCATATTGAAAAGAATAGCCGTGTCCAATTCATTGTTTATGAAGTCATTATGTATACCTACTGAGATGTAGCTTCCGTAAATGTTTCCAAGATAGAAAATGGTTCCTGCAGTGCCGAATAATATGGTTTTCCAGTTTGTAGCTCCATTTTTTATCCAGTTCTCCGCAGTGATAGCAGAAAGTGCAGCAACAGCCAGAAAGGATGCTACGCCTTCTCCCAGCTCTCCGGCATAGATTTTTCCAAGTCCCGGTACTATCGCGGATGCTCCTGCAGCCAGCCAGGGATTCTTCTCTTTACGCTCGAATTTGCGGGAGTACAGCTGTTGCATTTCCCTCTCGCTCTCTGACAGGAGGTAATGGGAGTAGCTGAAATTGCGCGAGGCTTCAAGAAACGCCTGCTTGTCATTGCAAATCATTGCCATACCGGCTCTTTCCAGGGCTTCCAGCTCTTTATACGGACCTGAATACGAGTCAAGCAGCTCTTCGCATCTGCTCCAATTGCCCAGATGAGCATTGGAGATTACATTGAAAAAGAGGGATTTGTCGTAGAAAGGGGAGCCAAAGGAAATCTGTGAGAATTCGGCGGACGCCTCCGGAAGGAGCTTGAGCGAGTAATCGGTCCAAGCTCTCAGATAGCTTAGGCTATCAGAGGGATGATAGCTCCTGTCGGACAGAAGTTTGAGAGCCTCATTGCCCATATCATTGCCCAAAAGATAATCGACGAAGGCGAAATCCTTGCTTGCGTATTTGCCGATACCGCTCCCGTCGGCAGGGAGGGGCAATGCCTTTGTGCTCCCTTTCGCTTTGGGAACCATTTTATAGACTGATGCATCTTTCCATCTGAAACGGTATGCGTCAATACCTTCGTGTATGACCCCGTCTTCTCCAGCCATATTGATTCCAGAGGTGCCTATTCGTCCTCCGCGCATCAGCCTGTCGCTGGTGAATATGATAGCAGGAAACAGGCCGAACTCTTCTCTTGCCTGTTTGAAGAACGTCCTGTTGTCAGGCTCAAAACGGATGGAGCCGAAGCTGCCCTGGGCATTGAGGCTGATTGCCGATACAATCAGCGCGAAGGTCATGAAGATCTTTCTCATTTTGTAGGGATTGCCACCGCCTTTGCTCCTGAAGGAATTTCAAAATTGAATTCAGGCGCATCTTTGTCCACTTGAATGTTGGAGTAGATGGTCCTGGTAATTGTTGAGTCCTTGGCTACGTAGTTGATGCTGGTGCTGCGGGTCGGGAAGGTGAATCTCTCTGTTGTGGTGTATTTGCTGAAATATGTCTTGCTGGTGATATGGCCTGAAGCATCCAAATAGGCCATATAAATTGGAAGGAAGTTCTCGAAAACCACTTCCACTTTTGGCGCCGCAGGGTCACTTGACACGAATAGTTTCTTCAGCTTTCCTTCCTCATTGCTGCTTGACTGCAGCCTGTATCCGTAGAGTCCCAGTGCCAGATCGTCAACCCTGCCGCTCATAAAGATGGAAAGGAGTTCATCCTTGGAACTCAATGCATTGCTTTTATCTGTGAAGACCTCGTTGGTCTTAGGCATATAAATCCTGGTCTCTCCTTTTGAATTAGTCAGGACGAAATAATCTTCAGGCTTGTGGAAATGAACGACCAAGCGTCCATTGTTCGCACAATAGACGCTTTTTGTAATTGTCGTCACTTTGCCCTTCGCCACCTGTTTGACTTCAACGTCAGCACTGACCTTTTTTTGTGCAAATGCGTTCGAAGCGCTGAATATCAGGATGGTAAGAAGCAGAAATGTTATTCTGTCCTTCACTGCTTAAGCCCACATGAAGAATTTGGTATTTCCGCAGTACTGGCTGATGTTGTCCTCTACAACACCGATGAGGAGGAATACCCAGTCAATGAAAGGAACCACTCCGAAGATTCCCCCGAAGGTGAAGGTATAGAGTACCCACATAAATGGCCTGGTGCCCATATAGTGGCGATGGATTCCGAATCCGCCGAGGAAGGTGCAGAGGATGAATGAAGCAACAGGACTCACGCTTGAAACGGTAGAAGAAGGAAGCGATACCGGAGCGGAAGCTGTAAGGTCAGACACTGATGGTGATACTTCGACGGCAGCTTCGATGAGTGCATCTACTGCATCGTCATTGATTGAATAGTCGGCTGCACTGGCCAATGCAGAGATGGCCAGAACGGCAAAAATTGTTGCAAAGAATCTCTTCATAACATTAGGTTTTTGATTTCGATAAGGCAAATGTAAGTATTATTTCCAGCAATTAGACCTTTTTTAGCAGAATATGAATTACTTTTTATGATTTTAATCTTGGGATGTATTATCTTTGCCGGACTAAGGAAAAAATCAGAAAAAATGAAAAAAACTATCTATGTGTTAGCTGCGGTCCTGCTACTTGCTTCCTGCGGAACCCCTGCTCAGATTTCCTATTATCAGGACATAGACAGATTCGACCTTTCGGTTCCCGTTACTGTCAATCACATAAAGCTCAGACCTGAAGACAAGATTTCCATCATTGTCAATACCTCCAATGATCAGCTTACTAACCTTTACAATCTGCCTTATGTTTCCTCGAGGATAGGTCAGATCAGCCAGTCTGTTGCATACTCCAATTCTCAGGGCATATCCGGTTACACTCTCGATGCAAACGGAGATATCGATTTCCCGATACTTGGTAAGGTGCACGTAGGTGGAATGACCAGAGATGAGGTAGCGACACATATGAAGAGACTCCTGGTCGATAACAATCTTGCCAAGGATGTGGTCGTCACTGTCGAGTTTATGAACCTTAGTGTTTCCGTCCTGGGAGAAGTGACCAAACCGGGCCGCTATGCCATTGAAAAGGATAAACTCACCCTTCCTGAGGCTTTGGCTATGGCGGGAGACCTGACAATTTATGGAAAGAGGGACAATGTCAAGGTGCTAAGGATTGAAAACGGTGTGCAAAAGTCATACAAAGTTAATCTGTGCCGCGCCCAGGATGTCGTGACTTCACCGGTCTATTACATCCAGCAGGATGATCAGATTTATGTGGAACCTAATGATGTGCGTGCTCGCCAGTCAACCGTCAACGGAAACAATGTCAGGAGCACTTCATTCTGGATTTCGTTATCTTCGCTCGCAGCCAGCATAGCTACCCTTTTAATAAGAACCGTACCAGCATCTAGATAATGGAACAGTATCAGGATAACAATTTAATGAATCAGACCCAGTCTCAGGATTTTGAGATGCTCAATATTAAGGAAATCGTGAATCTTTGCCTTGCGAAATGGTATTGGTTCATAATTTCCGTCGTCCTTTGTCTCGCCGGAGCCATCTTCTTTTTACTGAGGACCCCCTCAGTGTATACTCGTACAGCAGAAGTTCAGATCAAATCAGACAAGAACGGTAATACATCTGCCGATCTTTCACAGTTCACTGATCTCGGACTGTTTTCGACCAGCGCATCTGTTTACAATGAAGTGCTTGCTTTCAGTTCAAATATGAATATGGTGGAGAGCGTCAAGAGGCTCCATCTGGACTTGAACTATACCACTGACGGATCATTCCACGATGAAACCCTCTACGGTAAGAGCCTTCCTGTTAGCGTAGATCTCCTCGATGTTGATGAAAACCGCTCAGTGCAGTTTGATCTTAATCTCAGCAAGAACGGAGGCTACAGAATCTCTGATTTCATAGATAATAAAGTCAAACTTGACGCCGAGCCTGTGTCCGGTGTCTTTGCCGATACTCTGCAGACTCCACTTGGCAGGATGGTGGTTACTCCTACGGTTCACTTCATTGAGAACGATTATCCAACCATCCACGTTCATAAGACCTTGCTTGCCTCCGCTGCAAACAGATATGGCAATGCTCTAAGCGTCAGCCTCAGCGACAAGCAGGCCCAGGTCATCAAGCTCAGCATTAATGACATCTCAATCGAACGTGCTGACGACATTCTGAATACCCTCATCTCAGTGTATAACGAGAACTGGATTGCCGACAAGAACCAGATGGCGGTTAGTACCTCTGCATTCATTAATGAGCGTCTGTCAGTAATTGAAAATGAACTCGCTGGAGTGGACAGCGATATATCTTCATTCAAGAGTGAGAACCTTATTCCTGATGTTCAGGCTGCTTCGAGCCTCTATATGTCCCAGAGCAATGAAATCAATGCCGAGGTGACCAACCTGAACAACCAGCTCTATATGACCAAGTATATCCGCGAGTACTTGTCCAACTCTTCAAATACCAACAATCTGCTCCCGGTAAATTCCGGTATCTCCAATTCGAATATCGAGAGCCAGATTACGGAGTACAACCGCTCCCTTATTCAGAGAAACAATCTCGTGGAGAGCAGTTCTGAGTCAAATCCTCTCGTAATAGACCTTGACAGAGCCCTGGAGGGAATGCGTCAGGCCATCATTACTTCCGTTGACAATCAGATACTTGCCCTGAACAATCAGATCAGTTCCCTGTCAGCCCGTGGCCGTCAGGCCACTGCCAGAATTGCGGCGAGTCCAACCCAGGCCAAATACCTCCTCTCGGTTGAGCGTCAGCAGACAGTAAAGGAGGCTCTCTATCTCTTCCTCCTCCAGAAGCGTGAGGAAAATGAGCTTTCTCAGGCCTTCACTGCATACAATACGCGAATGATTGATCCTCCTCACGGCAGTTCTATCCCTACATCACCACGTAACAGAATGGTATTGTTACTGGCTTTGGTCCTTGGTATTGCCATTCCTTTCGGTATCATATATATTCTTGAGGTGATGAACGGAAAGGTTTGTGCGAAGTCCGATCTCTCTCGTCTTACTATGCCTTTCGCAGGAGAGATTCCTCTGGCTTCCGGCAAGGATACTACTGCAAGAAGAATCAAGAAATCTCTTGCCAAGCTCAGAAGCATGGACAAGGAACCTTCTTCATTCGTTGTCAAGCCGGGTAACAGAAACGTAATCAATGAAGCCTTCCGAGTTCTCAGAACCAATGTTGAATTTATGTTGAGGGGAGATAATGAGAAGGTGATTGCACTCACCTCCTTTAATCCTGGATCGGGTAAATCCTTTATTTCTGCCAACCTCTCATCTGTGCTGTCCATCAAGGGCAAGAAAGTTCTGGCTGTCGATTGTGACTTCCGTCACGGTTCACTGTCGCACTATGTGGGACGTCCGGAAAAAGGCTTTGCAGATTATCTGAGTGGTTATGAATCTGATATCCGTGAATTGATAAAGCCTGTTGAAGAGTACAAGGGTATGGCTATCCTCCCTGTAGGCTCCATCCCGCCGAATCCGACTGAGCTCATCTCCGATCCAAAATTCGAGAGGACCCTGGAGGATCTCAAGAAGGATTATGATTATGTTTTCCTTGACTGCACTCCTGTAGATATAGTAGCGGATGCTCAGATTATCAACCAGTATGTTGACAGAACTCTCTTCGTAATACGCGCCGGTCTTTGTGACAAGACCCTGCTGTCTGATCTTCAAGGCTTCTACAGAGATTCGAGATTCCACAAACTTACCATTATCCTCAATGGAACCGAACTGTCAAAAATAAGCATTGGTGGATACAGACGCGGCTATTATTCATATGGTTACGGCTCGTATTATACCAATGATGAAAAGAAGTCCTGATTTGTAGCATTGAAATGACCATTAAAGATTTAATAAGCAGCCTTGAAGAGTTCGCACCCCTGCGACTTCAGGAGGATTATGACAATTCCGGCCTTCAGGTCGGAATTGCCGTTCAAGAGCTTAAGGGTGTTATGATAGCTCTGGACCTTACTGAAGACGTTGTTGATGAGGCTGTCAGATTAGGCTGCAATATGGTCGTGACCCACCATCCCCTTATCTTTCAGCCCTTGAAAACTGTGTCTGATCTCACATATCAGCAACGATGTGTAATCAAGGCCTTGAAGAACGATGTGGTTCTCTATTCTATGCATACGAATCTTGACAATGTCGAAGGCGGGGTGAATCATCGCATGGCCGAAAAACTGTGTTTGTCAGATCTTGACTGGATAGAAGCGATGCAGCCTATAGCAGGGAGGAATTGCGGCAGCGGCCTGATTGGAACATTGCCTCAGTCAGAAGAGGCGGGCGCTTTTTTGAGAAGGGTGAAGACAGTATTCAAGGTCCCTTGCCTTCTTCATAGCGAGTTGCCTTCTTCCCTAATACGCAGGGTGGCCCTTTGTGGAGGCTCTGGCTCCTTCCTTATGTCAAAGGCAAGGGAGCTTGGGGCGGATTGCTTTATCACGGGCGAAATCTCATATCACCGTTTCTTTGAGAATGATGGTATGCTTATTGCGGCTCTCGGCCATTACCATAGTGAACAATATACACAAGAACTGATAAAGGATATTGTGATGGAGCGCTTTCCTGCCATTCGTGTGGAAATGTACGGAAGGCCCACAGACCCCGTCAAGTATCTGATATAATTTGATTTCTATTATGAGCAACCACGTCGTGATTATGGCGGGCGGCATAGGTAGCCGTTTCTGGCCTATGAGTACACCGGAATATCCAAAGCAGTTCATAGATGTCCTTGGATGCGGCAAGACACTTATTCAGATGACAGTTGAGAGATTCGCCCCAATATGTTCTTATGAGAATATGTGGGTGGTTACTTCTGCGCTGTATGTCGATATAGTCAAGCATCAGCTTCCGCAGCTTCCTGCTGAAAATATTCTTCCCGAACCTGCAGCACGCAATACGGCGCCCTGCATAGCCTACGCCTGTTGGAAGATAAAGACTAGGGATGCAGATGCCAACATCGTTGTCAGTCCTTCCGATGCCCTTGTACTCGATGAGCCTGAATATAGGAGAGTAATCAATCTGGCATTGGACTTCACTGCAAAAAGCGACACCATAGTGACCATAGGCATAAAACCTTCCCGTCCAGAGACAGGATACGGCTATGTCTATGCGGAAAACTCAGATGAGGGACAGGAGTTGAGAAAAGTAAGCTCATTCAAGGAAAAGCCTGATTATCAGACTGCTGAAAAATATGTTGCTGATGGAAACTACCTCTGGAATGCAGGCATTTTCGTTTGGAATGTAAAGACCATCACTGACGCAATGAGGAAATATGCTCCTCAGATAGCCTCGATAATGGATGAGATGTCCAGTGACTTCGATACCCCGATGGAGTCTGCCACTGTCACCCTGTTGTTCCCGACCTGTGAGAAAATCAGCATTGACTATGCAGTAATGGAAAAGGCGGAACACATCTACACCATTCCGGGTACCTTTGGATGGAGTGACCTCGGGAGCTGGGGCTCTTTGAGAATCAACAGCGAGATGGATGAAAAGGGCAATGCTACCATAGGCTCCGATGTACATATGTTCGAATGCGAAGGTTGTGTTGTGCGTACCTCATCACTGAAAAAAGTAATCCTTCAGGGTCTTGATGGCTACATCATCGCCGAGAAGGATGGGTCTTTGCTTGTGTGCCGTCTTTCTGAAGAACAGCGCATCAAGGAATTCACTGTTTAAGCTACTGGCTGCTTTTTCTAAGATAGCAGCCTTCTTACAATGCTTGAGATGGTCTTTCCGTCGGAGAGGCCGGCGAGAGCTTTGGTCGCAGTTCCCATAACCTTGCCCATATCCTGTGGACCTGATGCCCCAAGCTGTGCAATGATGGCTTTCAGCCTTTCCTCCACTTCAGCTTCGTCAAGCTTCTTCGGGAGGTATGCATCAAGAATGACAGCCTCAGCCAATTCATTGTCCGCCAGTTCCTTACGTCCTGCAGCAATGTATTGCTCCGCAGCTTCCTTACGCTGTTTCGAGAGTTTCTCGATCAATTTGATGATATCGCTGTCCTCGAGTTCCTTCGGCCCTCCTTCTGCTGTTTTGGCCAGCAGGATGGCTGATTTGATGGATCTCACGGCATTGAGTTTGACGTTGTTCTTTTCTTTCATTGCGGACTTGATGTCCTCCTGAATCTTTTTTTCAAGTTCCATATCGCTATTCTATTGATAATGCTCTATTTCAGATAGTCGAATTCTATAGGTACAGGACTCTCGAAGCTCATGGTCATACCGCCGTAGGGATTTCTGAATACCAGAGTCTTAGCGTGAAGGGCTATCCTACCCTTGAATCCTGAGACAGCATCATACTTTTTGTCTCCAATGATAGGTTTACCCAATACCTTTGAAGCATGGACTCTGATTTGGTTTTTTCTGCCCGTTTCAAGCTCAAATTCCACTACACAGCAGCGTTTCCTCGCCTCCAGGACCTTAAAATAGCTCACTGCATGCTGGCCTCCTTCAACTGGGACGGGGCTCGAGCTGACTTTCAATGATTTTTCATTCTCGCTCAACCAGGACTCGATCCTACCTGAATCCTTGTCCGGTCTGCCTTCCAGAACGGCTATATATTTTCTTTCGAGCACCATTTCATTCCACTTGCTCTGCATCAGCTGTTTGGTATACTCGTCCTTTGCAAACAGCAGGAGACCGGAGGTATCACGGTCCAACCTGTGGACGACAAATACACGCGAGGAAGCCTTGTAATCGCCTTCGCCTGACTTGATATTGGCGCGCTTCTCTGTATGCATATAGTCGGTCAGCAGTGAGTATGCGGACTTTACCCTGCGGTCGCTTTTGCTTTTAGGGGCAATGGAAGGCAGTCCTGCATTCTTGTCGATTACTATGAGATGCTCATCTTCGTAGATGATTCTCACTCCATTTCTGGCGAGGATATCTTTGGCTTCGAGCTTCATTTCGCGGCCAATGGAAGCCCCTTTGGAGAGGATTTCAATTGTATCCCCCTTTTTTACAGGGTAATCAAAGGCGCTGATATTCTTTTTGTTGACAATGACACGTCCGTCCTTGAGGTATGCCTTCACTCCCGTTCGGCTCTGACCTGGGAACAGCTCATAGAGACAGTTGAGAAGGGTGGAGTCGTTATTGATTATGAATATTTGTGCCATAGCTTTCTATCTGAGAATTTCGAGATCCTTTTTCAGTATTACTTTCCGGTCCATCAGGGCCACCTTCTGGAAAAGGCGAATCTGGTTTCCAAGGGAAAGATGAACCTTGTTTTCGTGCTTGCCCTTCCTCCACCATTTATAGAAACCTACTGGATCATTTTCAAAAGGGATGCTGGCCTTGATTCCGTTGCTGTATCCCGGATAGTCAATAATCAGGTTCAAGCCCATAAACCTCTTGTAATATTCAGGATCAGCTCTTCTGAGCTTGCTGATAAGGGGATTTAGCACTTCAAGGGTGTCGACCTGAAGCACTTTCTCCTTGATAATCATCTTATGGATACGGACAGGGTCATAGTTCAGCCATGCGCCAACTCTCAATGTTTTCTCTCCTTCGTCGGTTTCCAATGTAAGTTCGTCTGTAGAAAGATACACTTTCTCAGAATCGAGCGGGTATGTTTGTTGCAGTTCCATAAAATGAGTTCAAATCATACAAATTTACAACAAATCTAACAACTTGCACTCTAATACATTGAAAAAATGTGTTAACTTTATCCCCCAGTACCAATCACAAATAATCATATGACAAGAATACTGAGATTATTATCAATTGCAATGGCAGCAACTGTGTTGTCTGCTTGTAATAACGCCTGCGACAATGCCTGCCCTGCTCCCAATGTGAAACCGGCTATCCCTGTTGACAAGGAACTTGAGTCAAGAGTTCAGAAGACTCTGAAGGGTATGACTATAGAAGAGAAAGCCGGCCAAATGATGCAGATAACAGTCGGCGTGCTCTTGAACCCTGACGGAAGCTGGAATGAAGAGGCCATCGAGAACGTCTTCGGAAAATATAAGGTCGGCTCGATACTGAATACCTTCCAGGACAAGGCTGCAAGCCGCGCTTATACATCTGAGATGATATCCCATCTCCAGGAAAGGTCTATGGAGCTTATTGGAATTCCGACCATTTACGGAATGGATATGATACACGGAGCCAGTTACCTTACTGACGGAAGCTTCTTTCCACAGGAAATCAACCTTGCTGCGACTTTCAATCCTGAATATGCCAGGATAATGGGAGAAGCAATAGGCTACGAGACCAGAGCTGCCCAGATTCCTTGGGTGTTCTCGCCTGTAATGGACCTTACCAGGAACCCTGTTTGGTCGAGGAACTGGGAGAGCTGGGGAGAGGATCCTTATCTCCAGTCAGTAATGGCCAGAACTGAAACAGAGGCTATTCAGGGACCGGACCCTAACCATATTGACAAGGAGCATACTGCAGTCAGCATCAAGCATTATCTTGGCTACGGAGCTACCCGTTCGGGCAAGGACCGCACTCCTGCTTACATTGCTCCAAATGATTTGAGGGAGAAATACTTCGCTCCATTCAAGGAGTGCATCGAGGCTGGTGCTCTCACCGTTATGGTCAATTCTGCATCCATCAACGGCGTTCCTACTCACGCCAACCACACACTTCTTACAGGCTGGCTCAAGGAAGGCCTAAATTGGGACGGTATGATAATCACCGACTGGGCAGATATCAATAACCTTTACACCCGTGAGCATATCGCCGTAGACAAAAAGGATGCTCTCCGTATCGGTATCAATGCCGGTATAGATATGGTAATGGAGACCTATGACCCTACAGCCTGCGATCTTATCATCGAGCTTGCAAATGAGGGCGCAATCCCAATGGAGCGCATTGACGATGCAGTAGCCCGCATACTTCGTCTCAAGTACAGACTCGGTCTTTTCGATGAGCCTGTTTGGAATACTGACAATTATGATCGTTTTGCCTCAGAAGAATGGAAAGACGCCTCTCTTGCAGCTGCGGTCGAGTCCGAGATATTGCTCAAGAATGATGGTATCCTTCCTATTGCCGAAGGTAAAAGAATACTCGTTACCGGCCCTAATGCCAATTCTGTCCGCGCTCTCAATGGAGGATGGAGCTATACCTGGCAGGGAAAGGGCGGTGATTTCGTAAAGGGCTTCAATACCATTTATACAGCCCTCAGGAACAGGTTCGGCGCTGCCAATGTCACTTATGTTCCCGGTCTTGAGTACGATGAGCGCAACAATATGTGGCAGAATGAAGTGAATGTGAACATTCCTGCTGCCGTTGCCGCTGCAAGAAACGCTGATGTCATCGTGGCCTGCATAGGTGAGAATTCATATTGCGAGACTCCAGGCAATATCGAGGATATTACTCTTTCTGCAAATCAGCTTGAACTCGTAAAACAACTCGCCACTACCGGAAAACCTATAGTCCTTATCCTCAACGAGGGTCGTCCTCGCGTAATAAAAGATATTGAGGCTCTTGCCTCAGCAGTGGTGGATATTATGCTCCCAAGCAACTATGGCGCAGATGCCCTTGCCCTCCTGCTCTCAGGAGACGAGAATTTCAGCGGAAAGCTTCCGTTCACCTATCCTAAGTACACGAACTCCCTCCATACTTATGACTACAAGGTATCTGAGGCTGTGGAGACTATGTCCGGCTCATACAATTATGACGCGATTATGGATATTCAATGGCCTTTCGGCTATGGCCTCAGTTATACCAGCTTCGCTTATAGCGACTTGAAAGCTTCAGTAAACGAGTTCAGCGCCGACGATGAATTGGTATTCGAGGTGACGGTTACCAATACCGGTGATGTTGCAGGAAAGGAGAGTGTGCTTCTCTACTCAAGCGATGTCGTGGCTTCCATCATCCCTGATGTAAAGCGTCTCCGTGCATTCGACAAGATAGAACTGCAGCCAGGCGAGAGCAAGACCGTGACTCTCAAAGTGCCTGCTTCAAGCCTTGCATTCGTAAATGCTGACGGCCGCTGGACCCTCGAGAAGGGAGCATTCCGCTTCGGAGTCGGAGGCCTCGGAATAATGCTGGATTGCACCGAAACCAAGGTATGGGATTCTCAGAACATTTAATAATGAACTTGTCCGGAGTCTATGCAGACGAAGGACTTGACAAAGCTATTGAGGGCAGCAGGGTCATTGACCTTTCTGCCCTTGATGGTACAAATTGCTTTTGTGACGAAGAGAGCGCTGCACGGATACGCAGCTCCATTGCTGATCTTCCTCTTGAGGCCGTGCATTGGATTGACAGCGGCGACTATCACTACATCAGCCGTTTCTGGCTCGAGCGGATAGATGAACCCTTCGCACTCCTCCTTGTCGACCATCATCCTGATATGCACGAATCAGCCTTCGGAGCACTTTCCTGCGGATCCTGGGCGCGGGATGCCTTCACTTCATTGGAGAAGTTCTCGCAATTGCTGATGGTCGGCATCAATCCCGATTTGGAGTTGGAGTTCCTCGATCTTATGTTCGACGGTGTTTTGGCTGCAACGAAGGAGGATTTGGGACGCAATGACTCTGCCCTTTCAGAGGATGTGCGGGAAATGCTGTTACTGCTCGAACCCCGCATTCCTGTCTATATCTCCATTGACAAGGATGCACTTTCTACTTCTTATGCCGCGACCGATTGGGATCAGGGCAATATGAGCCTGCGCCAATTGGAGCTGCTCCTGGGAGAAGTTGCCTCAAAGCACAGGATCATCGGAGTGGACATTTGCGGCGAACTGACACGCGAAAAAGGTGCCGAAGCCGCGGAGCTCGAGCTGAATCTGAAGACCAATCTCGCCATAAAGGCCATTCTGGAGTCTCTATTGGGGGCTTAATTGAGCTTGCGCCCGTGGCAATTCTTGTATGAGAGGCCGCTGCCGCAAGGACAAGGGTCCTCAGGATGCACGTGACGAACCCCTATTCCCATTTTGTAGAACTGTTCGAGTGTTCCAGATTCAGGGATGGAATACTCGGACTGGTCTAATGACAAAGGCTCGAATTCGTCGCTTTCCTCCACCTTGATAAGCAGCTTGAGCATATTGCTTTCATTGGAACTTCTGCCCTTCAGCAGCCATTTAGGGACGGAATTGGAATAAGCGGCAATGGTGTCAATATACTGTCTGTACAGTGCGAAGGAAGGTATATCGTCCATTCTTTCATTGACGCAATTGAACATAGCCTCGGCATAGGCTTCATCAGACGCGAATTGGGAATTGAACCAAATCTTGTTCAATTCCTTGATGGCTTCCGCCTCGGAGTAGCCGAGCTCCTCCAGCACTTTCATAACTTCGGCGGCCTCTCCGCTGCCATAAGCGCAATACGGGATGTGCGCTCCTGCTGCCTTGGCTTGTTCTATGGTGCAAGGGAGATATTTCCTGATCTTTCGGGAGAACGCTTTCCTGTTTTCCACTATAAGACCTACATCGTAAACATAGGGGGAGTGGGTGTACCATTTCCCCTTATATTCTCCTTGCAAATGTGCCAGTATCGGATTTCTTATGGCTCTCAATATTCTTTCTTCATCATTATCCATGACTTCTAACAAAAGCTTGATGAAGTCATCATGAGGAATGGCGCCATAAATATTCAGAATGCCCACGGTTATTCTTTCCTCTTCGAAAAGGCCCATGCTCTCTTTGTCTTTGATGACGTCCAGAATGAAGGGGGATACAAGATTTGCGATAGTAAAGGGGAGCATCACCCTTGTATGCAAGGGGTTGATGTCATCGACGATAATGAGCCTAAGGCTGTCCAGGAAACACGGGAAATCAGGCTCGTCCAGTTCATGCCAAATGGAATCACCTTTCTCCAGCAATGAAGCGAGAAGGCGCAAATCCCTTTCCGGAAGTTTGAATAGCCATGAAACAGGGTCATTCCCAATCAGTTCCACGGCCATCCTGACAAGTTCCTCCTTTTTCGGTTTTCCGACATAATCAACGTGGAAGAACCTAAGAAGAAACTCAAGTTCCGGCTTCCTGTAATAATTGAAATATTGATGCAAATCCGTATTCATATTCCGAAACAACAAAGTTAATCTTTTCTTCTTATTTTTGCGAAAAAAAACAGTTCCTATGTTTGAAACGCAAATAAAAATGGAGTGAGCTTTCTTGAAGCTCATGAGGACCGCTCTCAGGGGTTCCGACCCCTGCCGCTAAGGCAGACCCCCGGAAGTTTTTCATGAGTTTGAAAAAAGCTACCGGATATTTGGTTACTTTGTAAAAGCAAATTCAAAAAAACACCAAATAAACAGTAGCTTATGACACAAAGTAACAGAATTTCCTTCAAAGGACAAAACATCTATGTCGGAATAGATGTTCATTTGAAAAGTTGGTCGGTGACAGTCCTGTCGGAGACCTCGGTACTGAAGCGGATGAGCCAGGGTGCAGACCCGGACGCTCTTCACCGGTTCCTGATAAGCCACTATCCTGAAGCGGAGTATTACTCCGTGTACGAAGCAGGGTTCTGCGGGTTCTGGATACACGACAGGTTGACGGAGTTGGGGATACACAATATCGTGGTGAACCCGGCTGATGTCCCGACAATGAGCAGCGAGAAGCTGCGCAAGACAGACGCGGTGGACAGCCGGAAGTTAGCTGTCAGCCTGCGGGCGAAACAATTGAAAGGGATATACACCCCTGACAGTGAAACGCTGGAGATACGCTCTTTGATAAGATTGAAGAACTCGATTACGAAGGATATGACGCGTCAGAAGAACCGCATCAAGTCGCAGTTGCGATACCTGGGAATAGAGATACCGGTTGAGTACCTGGAACCCCATTCCAACTGGTCGAAGCGGTTCCTATGTTGGCTGAAGCAAGTAGCGATGCAAACCCCGAGCGGCCGCCAGGCTTTGGACATCCTGATAATGCAGTTCGAGGCTCTGCGGAAGCAGAAGGCTGAGATGACTAGGAAGTTGCGGGCGCTGTCCCATACGGAGCGCTTCGAGGAGACTTTGAACCTCTTGATGACGGTTCCCGGCATCGGGCAGACCACCGGCCTTACGCTGATGGCGGAGATCGTGGACGTAACGCGCTTTGCCAATGCCGAGCAACTTGCGGCTTACGTCGGTATGATCCCGATGTGCCACTCAAGCGGTGAGCATGAAGGTGTCGGGGACATCACTCTTCGCAAGCATGCTATACTGCGCAGCAACATCATTGAAGCTGCTTGGGTAGCCATCCGCAAGGATGAAGCAATGCAGTTATGCTACTTGAATAACTGCAAGCGTATGGTTCCGAGCAAAGCAATTGTGAAGGTAGCACGTAAACTGGTCAACCGTATATACTTCGTACTTAAACACCATGAGCCTTATGTCAATGCTATGGCATAGAGATTTATCCTTACTGGTAGACAAACTTTCCGGGAGAGAATACTTCATATTGTGTGCGGCTTTGAAGTCCGCTTAAGATAGTTTGCTCCTCCTGCCTTTGTAAACTGATACAGGAACTTGCGGCACCTGACTGGATGACCGCTGTGGAAAGTTTGTTTACCGAAGGATCTTTATCGTGTTCTTGAATCCGACCTTCCTGGAGGCCGTAAGGTTATGCGTACCCGCACAAAAAATTATTTGTCCGTAAGGATATGAGTATTAATATTTGAAAGTTTAACCAATAAAATCGAGATCCATTGTTATTTGGATTTCAACTGGAAAGCTAATATGGATAATACTAACACTCTAGTCATATCTCTGGTAAGAAAAGCTGTCAATCCTGATTATGTAATAGATAAGGCCGTCCTTGCCGCTGCAGATTGGTCAGAAGTAATTGCAGTGTGTGCGAATCAGGGAGTCTTGGGGTTATGTTTTGAGGCTATTGAAACACTCGAAGAGCATAGGCCGCCAAGGCCAGTACTTATGAGATGGATTGGAGAATTGGTCAATCTTGAGAATACATACAGGATTCATAGCTTAGCCCTGGAACATCTGGCGGAGTTGTATCGAGAAGAAGATATCAAGCTTTTGTTGCTTAAGGGATATGGCTTGTCATTGTATTGGCCAAAGCCGAATCATAGACCTTGTGGAGATATTGATTGTTATAATTTTGGGAAGCATGATCTTGCAGATGATATCATAAGCAAAAAGTATGGGATAAAGCCGGATAACAGTCACCACAAACATTCGGTTTTTACTTTTGAGGGAGTAATGGTTGAGAATCACTATGAGTTTCTTAATACCGTTGCCCATCGTTCTACTGCTGAAATAGAAGGTATCTTAGAAAAAGAGATTCAGTCGGGATGCTCTGAGGATAAGCAAATTAAGAATCTATATTATCCATCTACAAAGTTCAACTCCCTGTATCTTTTGAGACATAGTGCTGAACACTTCGCTTCAGTGGAGATAAGTCTTCGGCAAGTTCTTGATTGGGGATTCTTTGTCCAATCTAATAATGTCGACTGGGAATGGTTGTTAAAACAGCTTGATGTTGT
>JALEPJ010000017.1 GCA_022766385.1 Rikenellaceae bacterium | reverse complement strand
AAAAAAAGAAAAACGCCCACCGAAGTGAGCGTTAGAAGATATATTTGGAAAGCTACTCATGGAATTCAATAACTGTACCCTCAGCAACGAATATACATTTGGTGTAGATTCCAATAATTGTAAAACCACTCTGCTTAACAGTTACATTAACGAGAGCCTGCGATCCGGTAAGGTTTGCTTTCTTTGTAAGTTCTGCCACAGCATTAGTCTTCAGAGCCTTCTTGCTGAGGCCACCAATACCAAACACATAGGTTGCAGAAACTTTAGTACTTACCGTCTTCACAACCTTGAAGTTATTCTGTGAAAGGACAACATTGGTCTGATTCAAGTTCGCATTAGAAGTCAAATTCGATGACACACCGCAGCTTGAAACAAGAAGCACGGCACAAATTGCAACGACAATTGATTTAATTGTTTTCATGACGTTAGGGATAAATAGCTAAATATATTGGGTAACTTTTATAAGTTCATTGCTGCTGGGTAAAAAACGCCGTCGTCATCAATCCTTTGGATTCTGAGGCAGTGCATATCTTCTACTGTAGAGAGTAATTCTTTCCACCTAACAAGCTATAGAATATTTACTCTCTATGTGAATGAATGATTTAGACGGATTAATCATAATATAGACATGGCCTCTATTTGAATTCATGATTAGTTAATCCTGTATGTCGCAAAAATAATAATAATTTGCGAGACCGTAATGACTTATCATTCGTGATTTTACCTGTAAGAAACTTTCCGTTAAAAACCCACCATCCCGTCTACCTTTACAACGTGGATCAAACGACAGTGGGATGGCTACTTTCGGACTCAGATACTTTGCTCAGCTGCGCTCTAAGTACAAGGGCGTTTTCTGGCGTGTGGAGATAGCGGAGCGCGACTACAGCGGCCCCAGCGAGGAGATGGAATTCGCCGGCGGCTCGCCCCTCTCAATCACGTGGGAGAACCGGGGTGATGAGTTCTACGTACCGGTGAAGGCATCGGAGGCCACCATCAACGTGATTTGCCACGACAACTTCCACTTCATCGGTCTCTTCACCAGCGATCCGCGCAGGTGGCGTGTCTCCATCTACCGCAACACCGTCCTCTATTGGCGTGGCTTCGTGGTGGCCCATCGCCTCATCGAACCTGACTCCATGGTTTTCGGCAACAGGGCACAGCCTCACCTCCGTCCTGTCCTTGGCCGCAAGGGACAGAGGAGCCATGATCTTTGAGTGGAAGAACATCCGCAACAAGAAGATGAAGGTGGGCGTGGCCATATACAAGAAGACCACTTGCGGGAAGATCGTCTGGCAGCGCTGCTCCAACATCGCATTCATCGAGCTGTACAAGAACAACAGCTCCGCGACTTCATACCTCGTCAATATGAAGCCGTACTAAGACTCATAACCGGGACCTCGGTTCCGTGGACAGTGATCATCACGCCACTATGCGAGGGCTTGGAGAGAATATCATATTCCTTTTGGGGCCGGTCAGCGAAAAATACGATATCGTCCAGCCGGACCACGATAAAGAAAAAGGAGCCGCCCAAGGACGACTCCCCGAACCGGAGGCGAAGTGCAGCTCACCAAGGAGCTCAATTCATTCAATAACTACATTAACGCCCCTTAACGATCCTGTAGTATGAATGAACCTTCTCTATCTTACCGTTACGGACGCGGGTATAACCCTTGACCTTGATAAGGATTGGCATTCTGACCTTTATGAGCATCATGATGCCAGCATAGAAACGTTCTTTCTTTTTTTGCATATGTATGAATTAACTCGTGAAAGAACTTTCGGGGGCTTCAGTTTGCTACTCTCCGGCTCTATCCTTCCGTTCGGGTACGAAAAAAGCACCTCAGTAAGGGCTGAAGTGCCTATATCTTGAGTTAATTCAAGATTACATATGCTTTTGCGAAAATACTAATATTTTGTCTAACTGCAAATATTTCTTGAAAAAGCACTTCAATTATAGGGCAACTCCTAACTGCTGGGCTAGCTGGGCGATCTCCTTGTTGATCCCGCAGACAGCGGCCATCTCCTTGAGGTATTCATTGCACTTCTGATTGGAGAGCACCGGCAGGAGCTTCCCGCCGCATGGGACGATACTGTCCTTATACTTGTCGAGGATCTCCAGCGCGATCGGCAGGAGCTTGACATCCACCGGCACCTTCGTCTTCTGACGGTGAAGGGTGAGCCAGAGGCTGCCGTCCGACCATACCTTCAGGTGCTGATTGGTGAGTTGCCAATTCGATGACATACAACACACTGCTACTGCATAGTAGACATTGAGAGGTCAAATAGTAGACATCGAATCCGCGAGGATGAGAAAGGGGATGTCTGGATAAAGGTGATATGAAGCATCTCTTGTAAGAAATAGTTTGCTAAAGTGAACGGCATTTCATTTTTGGCGTTCGGATTCCAAAAGCATGCGTTTAATATCAATCATATCACCGTCTGTCTTTCCGAAATATCCTCCGACCTTTCCGTCAGAGCGTATGACCCTGTGGCAGGGAACAT
>JALEPJ010000063.1 GCA_022766385.1 Rikenellaceae bacterium | reverse complement strand
TTTTGTCTTCGTCCTCCTGGACTTACTTATAACGGCCTTTTTCACTTGTGCAAACAGACACCTTTCGGAGTGTGCAAAATGGCCGGTAAAAAGCTCTGCCACTGCTAATGCATAAATATCAACAAGTGGCTCTATGAGGTCTGATTTTGTGTAAGCGTCTCCGAGTAAGTCGCTTTTTACTATGATACTGATAATCAGACGGTTACAAATTAAGGACTTGCCAGGTTTGCACGAGCAAGCCCCAGAGGCTTGAAGAGGGCAGTTCGGGAGGAAAAACGGCAGTTTGGTCACGGAAGGGAACCAAGGAAGGCACTCCGAGCCGACTGAAGATGGGCATTTGTGATTGTGAATGGCGATTTTGATCCAGCGCGCCCTGTCAGAGGGCAATAGGCAATGCAAAGAGGAGCCGTTGAGCTCTTTCGGGCAGGGCCAAAGGGCACCACAGGAGGGCGGTTTGGGGACTTGCACCCGTTAGAGCACGTTCGTGCTGGGCGAACACAAAAAAAAGGATGACCCTTGGTCCCAAGACCTTTGGATCATCCTTTTTCTCGTATGGCTTTCAACGCAGAAGCATTGAGCCGTGACTATCAAGAGTCTGATTATTGCTCATCAGGTGCATCAGGGTTGTTATTCGGACCCTGTGGGCCATATTGCGGGCCCTGAGGACCTGCCTGCGGGCCACCCTGCTGTCCGGCCATATTCTGATACAGCTCACCCATAAGTTTGTTAAGCTCCTCAGTATATTTGTCAATATCAGCGATATTCTGATTCTTCACAGCCTCCTTGAGAGCATTGACAGGTGTCTCAATGGCGCTCTTCTTATCAGCAGGGACCTTGTCTCCATTCTCCTTGAGGAACTTCTCAACCTGGAAGACGAGAGCATCAGCGTTATTGATTTTCTCTATGCGCTCCTTTGCTGCCTGGTCTGCAGCCTCATTGGCCTTGGCCTCATCACGCATTCTCTGAATCTCTGCATCACTGAGACCTGAAGATGCCTCGATGCGAATATTCTGAGCCTTGCCTGTAGCCTTGTCGATAGCTGATACATTGAGGATACCATTGGCATCGATATCGAAGGTCACCTCGATCTGAGGAACTCCGCGCGGTGCAGGTGAAATACCGTCGAGATTGAATTCACCGATGAGCTTATTGTCCTTGGCCATAGGACGCTCGCCCTGAAGGACACGTACCTGTACTGAAGGCTGATTGTCAGCTGCAGTTGAGAATACCTGGCTCTTCTTTGCAGGGATGGTAGTATTGGATTCGATGAGTTTGGTCATTACGCCGCCGAGAGTCTCGATACCGAGAGAAAGCGGGGTAACATCAAGAAGAAGGACATCCTTCACATCACCGGCGAGCACACCGCCCTGGATTGACGCACCGATTGCAACCACCTCGTCAGGGTTGACACTCTTGTTAGGCTCCTTTCCGAAGAAACTTCTGACGATATCCTGTACCTTAGGGATACGGGTTGAACCGCCGACGAGAAGTACTTCGTCAATCTGTGATGCGCTGAGATGGGCATCGCTGAGAGCCTTGCGGCAAGGTTCGATACATCTCTGGAAGAGATTATCGGCAAGCATCTCGAACTTGGCTCTGGTAAGGGTCTTTACAAGGTGCTTTGGAATACCGTCAACAGGCATAATGTAAGGAAGGTTGATTTCTGCAGAGCTCTGGTTTGAAAGCTCAATCTTAGCCTTCTCAGCTGCCTCCTTAAGTCTCTGAAGAGCCATTGGATCCTGCTTGAGGTCGATACCGTGGTTCTCGGCAGCGAACTCGGATGCAAGCCAGTCAATGATAACCTGATCGAAATCATCACCTCCGAGGTGAGTGTCACCATTGGTTGAAAGAACTTCGAACACGCCGTCACCGAGCTCAAGGATAGAGATATCGAAGGTACCGCCACCAAGGTCGAACACTGCAACCTTGCAATTGTTCTGCTTCTTGTCCAGACCGTATGCCAATGCAGCTGCAGTAGGCTCGTTGATGATACGCTTTACCTCAAGTCCTGCGATGCGGCCTGCCTCCTTGGTAGCCTGACGCTGAGAATCAGAGAAGTATGCTGGAACTGTGATGACAGCCTCGGTAACCTCCTGACGGAGATAATCCTCAGCGGTTTTCTTCATTTTCTGAAGGATGATGGCAGAAATCTCCTGAGGAGTATAAAGTCTGCCGTTAATGTCAACACGCGGAGTATTGTTGTCTCCCTTGACTACCTTGTAAGGAACTCTCTCGATTTCTTTTGTAACCTGATCATAGGTTTCACCCATAAATCTCTTGATAGAGTAGATGGTGTTGCCAGGGTTTGTGATGGCCTGACGCTTTGCTGGGTTTCCGACCTTTCTTTCTCCGCCGTCAGTGAAAGCTACGACTGAAGGAGTGGTGCGCTCACCCTCATTGTTGATAATGACTGTAGGCTGGTTGCCTTCCATTACTGATACACAAGAATTTGTAGTACCAAGGTCAATTCCGATAATCTTTCCCATAATATATTAGCTTTTTATTTGTCTTTTCTCCCGGCTCCTGCGGCCGGTCGACAGACAATATATCCAATGTCGTGCCAGCCTTCCCTTTCTGCCATTTTGTCACACTTGCATATACCGCTATCAATACGGGCAATATAATTGGTGCATCAAAGCCTGCAATTCAGGAAAGAATGCTTATTTTTGCCCTATGGAATACAGAGAACTTTCACCATCGGAATTCGAAGCCCTTCAGGAACGCATCCTGTATGAGGACAACCACCTGCTGATCGTAAACAAGCTTGTCGGAGAGATTACTCAAGGCGACAGGACAGGGGATGAATGCATAGCTGACACATACAAGGCCTTCATCGCTCAAAGGGACTCGAAACCCGGCAAGGTATTCCTTGGCATACCGCACAGACTCGACAGGCCGGTAAGCGGAATTGTCATACTGGCCAAGACGTCCAAGGCCCTTGAAAGGCTTACGGCAATGTTCAGGGATGGCCAGATTCACAAGAAGTATTGGGCTCTCTCTTGTTCCGCTCCCGCATCGGAGGAGGGGCATCTGGAAGATTGGTTGATTCGCAATGAAAAGCAGAACAAAAGCTATGTCGTCGCCCAAGGCAATAAGGAAAAACCGGCGAGATTCAGTGATGCGAAACTCGCCAAACTGAATTACCGCCTTTTGGAAACGACTGACAGATATTATCTTCTGGAAGTCGAGCTTCTGACCGGCCGGCACCATCAGATACGCTGCCAACTTTCCAATATGGGTTGTGTCATAAAAGGCGACCTTAAATACGGGGCACCTCGCTCCAATCCGGACGGAGGCATCTGTCTCCATTCCCACGAAGTTTATTTCATACATCCTGTCCAGAAACTGCCGATCAGGGTCATTGCCCCTGTACCGTCGAGCTGGAAGGGGCTTAGCAAGTATTAAAGCTTCTCGGCCTGAATGCTTCTAAGGTATTCGCTCGGAGTGGTGTTCATATGTAGCTTGAATGCCATATCAAAGGACACCATTGAGCTGAAGCCCGACATCAAGGCAAGTTCACCGACTTTTATCTTCGGATTCTTGTGCATGACATGCACGGCATATCTTACACGGTAGGAATTCACAAACTGACAAAAGTTCTTTCCCGCCATCGCATTGATAGTCTTGGAGACATATGACTTGTTAGTATAGACCGCCTCTGCCATATCCGACATCTGAAAATCATATTCCAAATAAGGCTGTTTGTTTTCCATATAGTCCTTTATCCGCTCGAAAATCACATCCATACGTGTCGTAGGCTCCTCAGTTTCACACTCCTCCTTATAGAGAACTGTTTCCTTCGCAAGAGAATGCTTTACCGGCTTGTTTTCCGGCATTGAAGGCTTCCGGAAGGCTTTAAGTGGCCTCAGGAAGGCTCTCTTCAATCTTTTCACCGGCGTAGGTGACGGAATGGCAGTCTTTCCCTCATTCTCATCGTCAGAGTAAGCCGAGAGTCTGTCTTCCCTTGTGGCGAATAAAACCTGATCCAGGAAACTGACAGCCAGAAGGAAAAGCAGCAAAGGCACTATGGCATCATCCAGGTCCAGATAATCGAGCCAAGACAGAAAGAAAACGACGAGGCTCACCAGATAGGCAGCAATGCTCAGATATGACAATTCTCCACTGTACTCGCTGCTATCCTTCGGCTTCTTCCTCATCCCAAAAAGGGAAAGCATCAGGGAGGCCTCCAACTCACGTAATCCCGGCCAGGTTCCAGCCATCAGGGCAGACACCAGAATCAGAATCAGGGGAAGGGACATTGAGGGCAGTAACATAAGACACCTCAGTTTATATCCAGAGCCGTTTGTGAGGCCAAACAGTATGGTAATAAAAATTGATAACAGAATAAAGAGCGTACAAATAGTTAATGTCATAGTTCTCCCTATGTAAAAAAATGTTCAGGTCGACAAATATCACATAAAAAACCCCTCTCAGACAAATGCCGAGAGGGGGTAGGAGGCAGTAATATATCTTTTTTATAACAATGATGTCTATTTTATAATGTAATGGCCGAGAAAGCCCAAAAGTCTTTAGCTTTTGGGTAGTTCACAAGCTTTGATCCTTTCTTTCTGCCAATTCCTTTTTATCAGCAGATTTGGATTTTATTGAATCGAAACCCTTGCCATATACGCCGGAGACCGAACCTACAGACACGAAAGCATCAGGATCTATGATCTTGATCAGTCTGAGCATCAGATTCAAATCAGATTTCAAGGTCAATACCATCAGGACTCTGACCTGACTCTTTGTGTACCAACCTTCGCCGGTCAGGACCGTCACTCCCCTATGTACATCATTTGCTATCATATCGGCGATTTCATCTGACTTCTTGGATATGATGAAGACCTGGACCGACTGCTTGGCACCGGAGATATACAAATCCAAAACGGTCGAACAAACAACAGTAAGCATAAGACCGTACACTATGTTGGTGATTTTGGTAACAAACGGTACCAGTTCACCTGCTGGAGTATATGAAGGGATCAGCAAGGAAGACATAATGATGAAGAGGTCAATGGTCAATATCATCCTGCCCGGTGACACTCCCCTGTACTTGTTCACAATCAAGGCAATAATGTCCGTTCCGCCCGTGCTGCCACCCTGGGACATACACATTCCTATGCCGGCTCCGGCCATAATACCGCCCATAATGGTGGACATCAGTTTGCCGTTGTCAATGGCAAGGACCTGAGTGATGGTTTCAGGAATGATGGTCTGGAAAACGTTGAGTCCTATGGAGACCACAATGATGGCATAAACGGTCTTGGTCCCAAAACTCTTTCCCAAGGTAAACAGAGCTGCAATGAGCAGGGCGACATTCACTACGAAATAGGTATATCCGACCTTGATAACGCCTCCGGTAGCATACTGGATAATGGAGCCGAAGCCGGTTACTCCTCCACCGATAAGGTTGCTCGGAATAAGAAAAATCGTCCAACCCAGCACATATATCAGAAGCCCAAGAGTAATGATGGAGTATTCCTTCAGTACCTTGAACACAGCTTTAATCTCTCTTTTCATCTCCGGATTTCAATTGTTTCTTTGAATCTTTTTTGTAGCCTACTTTTATCTCCTCAAAGCCCTCGCCATATACGCTGCTGGTCGCAGTCACTGACACGAATGCATCTTTGTCAATCGACTTGATTACTTTCTTCAAATCATGTATCTGATTCCTGCCAACTATGATTAGAAGGACATTCTTATCCTGCTTGGTATACCAACCCTGCGCGCGCAACACCGTCACGCCCCTGTCCATCTTATTAATGATATAGTCAGCAATCTCCTGATACTTGCTGGAGAACACCAGAAGTTGAAGCGAAGATCTCCGGCCAACCATAACGAAGTCCATAGATGAAACCGAAGCAATCATCATCAGATATCCATAAATCGAATCCGACAAGGTCCTGTCCGGAAGGAAAAGAATACCGGTAATGATGACAATATCCATAATGAGGAAGGCCTTCGCCGTAGAGATAGGCCAGTATTTATTGAAGAACAGGGCAATGATATCAGTTCCACCAGTACTTCCACCGACCAGGAATATCATAGCCAGTCCCGTACCCTCGAGAACACCTGCCAAAACAGGAATCAGGATTTTCTCCGGGATGTACATGAATTGGCCAGGAAGACAGAACATCATATCCATCGTACCGAATAGCCTGAGCAGCAGGGTACTCATCAAGATGCAGTATATAGTCTTGACACCGAATGCATTACCTATGAAGATAAAACCCAGAAGGAGCAGGAAGATATTCGAAACCAAATAGGAGGTTGAAACATCAATGGCTCCGTTAGTGGCATATTGCAGAATGGTACACAGACCTGTCAGTCCTCCACTGGACATTCCGTTCGGAATCATAAAGAACTCCCAGGCGACACAGTACAGTGCAACGCCCAGGGTCATTATCAAATAATCAGAAGCGATGGAAAGGACCTTGGATTTCATACGGTTTTATTTGATTACGACATTGACAATCTTTCCGGGAACGACAATCATCTTCACAATCTTCTGCTCACCTACATATTTTGCAGTCTGCTCAAGACCGCGCACGTGAGCCTCAACCTCCTCCTTGGACATAGACTTCGGAAGTTCAACCGTAAATCTAGTCTTTCCGTTGAATGAAACCGCATAAGTGCAATTGTTCTCGACCGTATAAGCTTCGATATACTCTGGGAAGCGCGCGTCGGTAACACTGCTTTCATTGCCGAGGAGGTGCCAGAGCTCTTCGGCAATATGAGGAGCAAAAGGTGAGAGCATCACAACCATAGGCTCGAGTATCTCTTTCTTGCTGCACTTCAGAGCCGTGAGTTCATTTACGGCAATCATAAATGCACTGATGGTAGTATTGTAAGAGAACTGCTCAATGTCAGCGCGCTCCTTGCCGATGAGCTTGTGGAGAACCTTGAGCTCCTCTGCGCTGGCCTTCTCATCTGTGACAAGCCAGTTGTCACGGTCAAAGAAGAGCTTCCAGAACTTCTTGAGGAAGCGGTTCACACCGTCAATTCCCTTGGTATCCCAAGGCTTCGACTGCTCGATAGGGCCGAGGAACATTTCGTAAAGTCTCAGTGTATCAGCGCCATAGGTATCACAAATAAGATCAGGATTAACCACGTTGTACATAGACTTGCTCATCTTTTCGACCGCCCAGCCGCAGATATACTCGCCATTCTCCAGAACAAACTCCGCATCGTTGAACTCAGGTCTCCAAGCCTTGAAAGCATCAAGGTCAAGCCTGTCGTTGTGAACTATATTCACATCAACGTGTATCTCTGTTGTTTCATAGGCGTCCTTGAGTCCGAGGGATACGAATCTGTTGGTACCTACTATTCTGTAAACGAAATTTGAACGTCCCTGAATCATACCCTGGTTGATAAGCTTCTTGAAAGGCTCGTCCTCGCAAACATATCCGAGGTCGAAAAGGAACTTGTTCCAGAATCTCGAGTAGATAAGATGGCCAGTAGCATGCTCTGTTCCACCTATGTAAAGGTCAACGTTTCTCCAGTACTCATCAGCCTCCTTTGATACGAGGCATTCTGAGTTATGAGGATCCATATACCTGAGATAATATGCACTTGAACCGGCAAAACCAGGCATTGTGCTCTTCTCGAGAGGATAGCCTTTGTAAGTCCAGTTTTTGGCGCGGGCAAGCGGCGGTTCACCGTTAGCTGCAGGCTTAAACGACTCGATTTCAGGAAGTTCGAGAGGAAGCTCAGACTCAGGAAGAGCTGTGGCAATACCGTCCTTGTAGTAGATTGGGAAAGGCTCGCCCCAATATCTCTGACGAGAGAAAATGGCATCGCGGAGACGGTAATTTGTCTTGCGCTTTCCAAGTCCCTTCTCCTCGACATAATCCTTGGCAGCCTCTATGGCATCCTTCACCTCCATTCCGTTCAGGAAGCCGGAGTTGCACATTTTGCCGGATTTGGCATCAAAACTCTGCTCGCTCACGTCGCAGCCCTCAATGATAGGCACAATCGGGAGTCCGAACTTCTTGGCAAAGACATAGTCGCGGCTGTCGTGTGCAGGCACCGCCATTATGGCTCCGGTTCCGTAGCCGGCAAGCACGTACTCTGAAATCCAAACAGGGATTTTGTCACCGGTAAGAGGATTTATACCGTAAGAGCCTGAAAATACACCTGTTACGCTCTTGGTCTCAGCTATTCTCTCCCTCTCGGTCTTTTTCTTGACCTGCTTGATATATTCTTCGACTTCAGCCTTGCACTCCTCTGAGGTCAGCTCGGCAACAAGTTCGCTCTCAGGAGCGAGTACCATAAAGGTAACTCCGAAAATGGTATCGACACGTGTGGTGAAAATCTTCACAGGAAGGGTCTTTTCTCCGTTTACAACATTGAAAACGACTTCAGTTCCTTCCGATTTTCCAATCCAGTTCCTCTGCATCTCCTTGAGGGAGTCCGTCCACTCAAGTTTGTCGAGGCTGTCAAGAAGGCGCTCGGCATAAGCTGATACTCTCAACTGCCACTGGGTCATCTTCTTCTGCTCAACAGGGAAACCACCACGTACAGAAAGACCGTCCTTCACCTCGTCATTTGCGAGGACCGTACCCAGTCCCTCACACCAGTTCACTGATGTTTCTCCCTGATATGCAATGCGATAGCGCATAAGCACAGCAGATTTCTCCTTCTCACTGAAAGCCGCCCACTGCTCTGCGCTAAAGTCATCACCAGGAGTGCAGGCAGCATTTACTGCAGAGCTGCCGGACTTCTCGAAAATGGCTATGAGTTCTTCGATAGGACGTGCCTTGCAAAGCTCATTATCATACCAGCTTCCGAACATTTTCAGGAAAGCCCACTGCGTCCAATGATAGTACTTAGGGTCACAGGTGCGCACTTCCCTGTTCCAATCATAGGAGAAACCAATTCTGTCGAGTTGCTGACGGTATCTGTTGATATTGTCAGTCGTGGTCTTCTCAGGATGTTGGCCGGTCTGGATAGCGTATTGCTCAGCTGGAAGGCCGAAAGCATCATATCCCATCGGGTGCAGCACGTTGAAACCGAGAAGCCTCTTGTATCTTGAGAAAATGTCACTTGCAATATATCCGAGCGGATGTCCTACGTGAAGACCTGCTCCCGAAGGATAAGGGAACATATCGAGTACGTAGAACTTTGGTCTGCTTGGGTCTTCCTTTGCCTGGTAGGTATGGTCTTCAGCCCACCTTGCCTGCCATTTCTGTTCGATTGATTTAAAATCGTATTCCATTGTATATCAATTATTTATTTCTTTCCAACTTAAATTCAACATAGAGGGACATACCGCATTTGACCTTTTTGCCCCTATCCCTGGCCGCTTTCCAGTCCGGTGAAGCACTGACTACCTTCACTGCCTCGTCATCCAAAAGCGGATGAACTCCCTTCAGCACCCTGACATCACGGACCTTGCCTTTCTCATCAACGACGAAATCTACCAGAACTCGTCCCTGAATCCCCTGACGGACAGCCTCTTTCGGATATTTCAAATAAGCATACACCCACTTTTCGAGGAAGACCTTAGGGTCAGTACTTCCAAGGAAACTCGGCTTATAGTCACAATCATGGTATGCCACCACTTCGCTGTCAGTCTCTGATTCTGCCTTGGCCATAGAATCCTGACTGAACTCCGGAGCCCGGCCATTGACGAGATTGACACTGAAATTATAAATGTACTCCAACTCCCTTTCCATATAATCGTATTGCAATATGGACGGGGTGTCCCTATCCGTCCCGTACTCAGGATATGCTCCGCTAGTAAAGAGAACGGAAGGAATCTCGGAAGCATAGAACATACGGTGATCGGAAGGGAAGGGCTCGGAAGCCGTCAGCTGAGGGTGAAGCGGCTGCAGGCTATTGCCCATCTCCTTAAGGATATAGTTCAGGTCGGCATTGGATGAGGTATATGCATAGAAGCCCTGCTGGCCGCATCCGAGTATATCGAGGTTGATCATTGCATCTATCCTGTCGGTATTTTTGAATGACCTGTTAAGGAAATACCAGGACCCCACATACGACTCCTGGGAAGCTCCGAAGGCAACAAAAATCACCGAACGTTTAAGCAGCACTGAATTGGTTTTGAGCTTCTTGGCGAGTTCGAGCAGCATTGCCAGTCCCGAGGCATTGCCATTGGCACCATAATAGATTCTCGTGACAGTCTGGCCATCGACATTGACCTTGCGCGTCCCGATATTGTCCAATCTGGCTCCGACGACGATGTAGCGGTCCCTGAGATTCCTGTCGTAGCCTTCGATCATTCCGATTACATTGCGGGATGTCAGGGTGTCGCCGTTTTCCTGCTTGATGCCGAAGTTGTCTCCTTCCTCACCGGTAAGCAGGTCAATGCCGTAAGAGTCAAGTATTTCGCGCACGTAATCCGCCGCTTCGCGCTCACCTTCCGAGCCTGCTGCACGGCCTTCGAGAGCCGCAGAAGCCAGAAAGGAGACGTGTTTTTTTAGAGCCGCCACTTCCTCGGAGTCACCGAGATCGTGATAGCCCGGATTCTTGAACTGCGCCATTGCCAAAAACGGAAGGAGCAGCAAAGCCGTAATAGTTGCAAGCGTCTTCTTCATCATAACTATTCCTTTACCAGAATCCACACATCCTTGGGGCAGAAGGACTCGGTCCTGATTTTATTGAAAGAAGATAATATATCGCGGGCGTCGTTCGTTCCGCATACCGCCACGGCCTTGAGGCTTCCTCTGAATGGCAATAACTCAGCGGAATATCCGGCTTCTTCGGCCCTTGAAGCCGATTTGGCAGCGTTCGCCTCATCCCTGAACGCTCCGATGACTATGGCATATGCATGTTTGAGTTCCTCAGGCTTGATCTTGAGGGAACTTGCAGTACGCAGTATATTTTCAGGTAAGGCCATAAGTGAATCCAAAGCCGCCTTTTTCTCAGCTTCTACCCTTTGGACTTCCTTAAGCGAGTCTGCACGGACTTGTTCTTTCTTCTGTTCTTCAAGCAGTTCCACACGCATCACTTCAATATCCTGGGAACTGGGACGACCTGCCAATGAGCGAAGCATGTCACAAGCTCCGAAGATGAAGGAAATCAGGACTAATGAACTGAAAACAAGATATTTGCTTTTCATAATATTATCAAACCTATAAGATGCAAATTTAACTATTATTACTTGGCCGACAAAAAAAATGTATATTTGCATTGTATGGATCAAATAAGCAAAGGAAAAAGGCTCTGCATCACCCTGACAGTACTGCTGGCGACAGGGGCAGTATCCTTTGCCCAGTTCGAAAAGCCCATTCCGAAAGCCGTATCGCTATTACCCGTAAAAGACACAGTGACAGTCACTTTCCTTGGAGATATGATGATGCATTCCAAGCAATTGGAATACGATTGCAGCAGCTTCATCAAGGAATTGGGATCCATCACTGCAGACGCGGACATCTCCATCGCGAATCTCGAATTCACGCTTGCCGGTAAGCCTTACAGCGGCTATCCTGCCTTCTCAGCGCCAGACAGCTATGCCGAGGACCTTGCATCGAAGGGTGTAGACATCTTTCTGACTGCGAACAATCACATCCTGGACAAGGGCAGCAGCGGTTTGAGACGCACCCTTTCCGTATATGACAGGATGCGCGACAGCCTCGGGATACGCTACACCGGCAGCGCCGCTAACGAGGAGAGCTACAGGAAGACGAACCCTCTGATGATTGTTTGCAGGGGGATGCGCTTTGCACTGATAAACTTCACCTATGGAACGAATTCCCCTCGCGAGAGTTCATTCCCCCGCGTCAGCCGTATGGAAAAGGAGAATGTCGGTGCAATGGTCGAAAGTGCGAAGAAGCTTGGCGCAGACTTCATCATTGCCCTGCCTCATTGGGGCAATGAATATCAGCTGAGGCACTCGAAGAGTCAGGAAGAATGGGCGCAATGGCTTGTCTCACAGGGAGTTGACCTCATCATTGGCACCCACCCCCACGTCGTACAGGACAGCACCCACATCGAAGGCGTGCCCGTCATCTATTCCCTTGGAAATGCGGTCTCGAATATGAGTGCCGTCAATACGAGATTGGAACTTGCGGTGAGAGCGAGCTTTGTCCGCGACAGTAACGGAGCCCTTGTAATGCTGGAGCCCGAACTGGACTTCCTTTGGTGCACTCTGCCCGGGAGACTTACGGACAATTATTGCACCATCAGGGTGGAGGATTATCTGGGGCGCCGCAACGAATGGATACAGAAAGACGATTACGACAATATGCTTTCCACCCTTGCGAGGGTCAAGGAAGCAACAGGCATAGGAAAACTGAAAGCCGAAGCCATTGAAAGAAAGGAAAAATAAATGAAGAAAAGTATCAAACTTGAAGCGATTGACCCCATCGAAATCTATGGGGCAGGAAACAGGATACTCGAAGAATTCTGTAGCTATTATCCCAATCTGAAAGTGATAGCCAGAGGAGACGAAATTATACTTGACGGCAAGGAGACGCAGATTGAAGACTTCGAGATGAAGTTCAACGAACTGATACAGAGGCGCCATCAGAAGATGAGCCTCACAGTCTATGACGTAGAAAGCATTTTCGACGGAGAGAATTCACCTGAAAAGTTCAAGCTCTGCGGAGATGCAGTGATAGTCCACAGTACCGACGGCAAGGCAATACGCGCCAGGAACAACACTCAGCAGGAGATGGTCAAAGCTTATTTTGACAATGATCTCATCTTCGCCATCGGCCCGGCTGGAACAGGCAAGACCTACATAGCTATTGCATTAGCTGTCAGAGCCTTGAAGAACAGGGAAATCAAACGTATCATACTCACTCGACCAGCTGTAGAAGCTGGTGAAAGACTGGGCTTCCTGCCGGGAGACCTAAAGGATAAGCTTGACCCTTATCTCCAGCCTCTTTACGATGCCCTTGGGGATATGATTCCATCCCGCAAGCTTCAGGAGTTTATGAGTGACGGTACGATCCAGATAGCGCCACTGGCCTATATGAGAGGACGTACGCTGGACCGCGCCTGCGTGATACTTGACGAGGCCCAGAATACCAATCTGGGGCAATTGAAGATGTTCTTGACGCGAATGGGATGCAATGCCAAGTTCATTGTGACAGGTGATGCAAGCCAAGTCGACCTTCCTAACAAGAGTGACAGCGGACTCCTCAAAGGTATACAACTGGTAAAAGACATAAAGGGCATCAGTGTAATCCGCTTCGGCAATGACGATATAGTGCGTCATCCTCTTGTGAACAAAATCGTCAAGGCTTTCAGCAAATCTGAAGAAGAGCAATAATGCTGGCCGTGAGGACTGTCAGAACCTCCGAGAGAGACATTTGAGTCCTTCCTGCCCAGCTTGAATAATTACGAAAAGAGGCCGACCCCAAAGGGGTCGGTTTCTTACATTATATAGTGTGATGATGAGTTATCGGAAGGCTCTGACAGAGTTCCGCTTCGCTTCATCCACCCTTCGGAACTTCGTTCCTTCGGGAGCCGCTCACGAGGCCGCGGCCGGCCACGCTCTGTCAGAGCCTTCCGACAACTATCCAGCGACCTGCATTAATGGTTTTTCAACTACCATTATCATGCTCTGAGCATATTTCTCTCTGATTTTTGCTTTATGAGCGACATACTTTCTGAGATTATGCGCCAGCGACACCAACCCCCATTCTACTTTTGTCTTTCTTGTGGACTTCAGATGGAACCTCTTGAAGCC
>JALEPJ010000047.1 GCA_022766385.1 Rikenellaceae bacterium | reverse complement strand
ACTCCTCTCAGAGAAGTTCTTGAGACTCTTTCTGAACATTACAAGGTGTCGTTCGCGGCGACAGACCTTGACAAGCAGCTCAGCGGAGAGTTCTATGCAGAAGACCTTGACCTTATCATCAGCCTCATAGAGTCTGCACTGGATGTACACATCATCAAGAAATAACTCTTCTTGATAAAGGAGCTGAGATTCCTAAACGACTTGGCAATGAAGCACGTACTATTATTAATTACAACAACTCTCGCTATGGCCATCTTTGCCATAGCCCCTGCATACGCACAGCAGGGCAGGACTCTCAAATCCGAGATGGAGGTCATCCACGAGTCTTTGGGTGTGAATTTCGTATATGACTCCGCCATCGAGATCAATGTGCCGTATTCGGGCAAGCCGATGAAGGATATCATCAAGGGCAACAAGAAGGAGCATTCTGTTCTTCTAGAGGAATGCCTGCAGACACTCTTCGCCGGCACAGGAATCGAGTACGAAGTCATGAAGAAATATATCGTTCTCACACAAGCTGACAAAAGAAAAAAGCCCAAGGACTACACCATCTTCATAGAGGAGCAGAATGACAGCATTCCTGAAGCTATCATTACAGCACTCACTTCCAAGGATATCAACAGGACTCAGACCGGAATGCAGAAGATAGACGGTAGCGTCTTCAAGCGCAGCTTTGCCATTTTGAGTTCTCCGGATGTATTGAAGACATTGCAGCAGCTTCCCGGTGTAGCATCGGGAACCGAACTGCTGTCCGGTATGTACGTACGTGGTGGAGACGGAGCAGATAACCTATATCTTATGGATGGAGTACCCATGTATCAGGTCAGCCATCTTTTGGGTCTTTTCTCTTCATTCAACTCTGACGTTGTGGAATCGGTGGATTTCTACAAGAGCGGGTTTCCGGCACGATATGGTGGCAGAATGTCTTCTGTAGTGGATGTGAAGACCCGCGAAGGAGACTACAACGACTATCATGGCCTGTTCTCTATCGGCCTTCTTGACGGACGCTTCCAGCTTGAAGGTCCGATATGGAAAGACAAGACTTCATTCAACATCGGACTCAGACGCAGCTGGATAGATGTCCTGGCCGAGCCAGTATGCTTGTTGATCAGTTCTCTGGAGGAATCAAAATTCAGAGTCAAATATGCATTCTGGGACCTTAACGCCAACGTGACTCATAAGTTTTCAGATGACAACAAACTGTCTCTGAATATTTATGGTGGTCGTGATGCAGCAAAACTTATAGCTGGAAATGATAGAGAACCTGTTGATACCTACCACTCGACATATATGACCCAATGGGGTCTTGAGTGGGGCAATCTAGTCACTTCCCTTGACTGGGACTATAAGTTTGCGCCTAACCATGAGACATCTCTCAAAGCATACTATACGATGTATGATTCAATGTTTGGACTGAACGATGAAGGACGTACCATAATTAAAGATCATAACGATTATACCCTCATCAGTGATGAGGAGTATTTTACGTCAACAGGTAACAGTTCACGCACCTCGGATTTGGGCTTGAAGGCAGATTTCGGTTATCGTCCGACAGAGAATCATCATATTCGATATGGAACGAATCTCAAGTATCATTTCTATAATCCGGTGAGCTACTCGGTCAAGAATGGAAAGATGAACGGAGAGGTAACTTATGATGAGGATAAGAGCCAATCGGCACCAAGACAGTCATTTGAGTCCGATCTGTATATTGAAGATGAGATGTCCTTGACAGACTGGCTTACAGCGAATGTCGGACTCAGATATGCAGCAATCGCTACAGAAGGCAAATGGTACCATAGCATTGAGCCTAGGGCTGCCTTGCGATTCCAGTGTGGTGACTACACAGACTTGAAGCTATCCTATTCTGAAATGTCTCAGAACAGCCATCTGATAAGCTCGACATATATCCAGCTTCCAACAAGCTTCTGGATGCCTTCTACTCCCAAGATTGCACCCAGTCGCTCACGTCAGGTTGCAGGAGGTGTATATGTGAATTTCCCTCACAATATAAAGTTTAGTGTTGAAGGATATTACAAGACAATGTCAAATCTGCTTGAGTTCAGGGGCAGATGGGGCCTATATCCTCCGATCACTCGTTGGGAGGATGCAGTTGTTGTAGGTAAGGGACGGTCATGGGGTGCAGAGACAAGCCTGACCTGGTCAGATGAAAAGACTTCAGTCGAAGCATATTATACACTGTCATGGAGCCAGAGATTGTTCCCGGACTTCTATCCTGAATGGTATAAGGACCGTAACGACAACCGCCATAAGCTGACTCTGACAGCTACACGCAGATTCGGAAAGCGCTTCGAGATGTATGCAAGCTGGAACTATCATAGCGGAGGATGGATGACATGTGAGTCGCATGGTATATGGGATGGCGAACTCGGAGGAAATGTCGAAACCTTCTATTCATATCCGAATAACATGAAGGTTCCTGACTATCACCGTCTGGATATAGGATTCAACTTCCACAAGACAACTAAGAGAGGCAATGAGAGCATATGGAACCTCAGTTTGTACAACGCATATTGCCGTATGAATCCTTTGGCTTCTCAGGTCGAAAAGTTTTACGAGTTTACAGAAGAGAACATCATCGGTCTGACATACTATGGAGCCGGATACGGAATAATTCCAATCCTCCCGTCTTTCAGTTACACTCTTAAATTCTGATACAGATGAAGAATAAATATATACTCATATTACTGCTCGCTTTGACAGGCTGCAAATACTCATTTGACCTTGACTACCAGAATGCGCAACCGATGGTAGCCATCAAGTCATACATTTGTGCAGACTCTCTCGTGACTATCGATATCAACAAGGTAGTACCTCTTGCTGAACTGAAGACAACAGATTCCACTCTCATAAACCCTCATTACTCACTCAAATGTAACGGAGTTGAAGTGGATTGTAATGAACTACAGCCAGGTATCAGTAAACTGTCTTTAAGAACAGATGCATTCAAGAGTGGTGATAAAATCGAGATCGTCTTTGAGTCCGATGACACAGAGACCGCAGTAGCAAGTACTATCATTCCTGACTCTTTCCCGGAGTATGAGTTGAAATTGGGCAAGAGCAATAATGCTGAAAGAAATCTCAAGATAAGCTATAAGGATGACCCCTCCACAGATGACTGGTATGGAGCCATGGTGAAATGGAAAGGAATCCAAGGACAGAATGTAGGTCTGGACGAAATGCAATATGTCGAGGTTACTGATCAGAACATTATTCCTCCGTCTGGATATAATGATTTGCAGATTGAGCCGGAGGCTTATACTCCCATTCTGATTTCATTTAAAGGAGAATACCTTTATGTGTGGAGAGACCTGGATGAGGATGATGATGAATATGACCTTTCCTTTAATTACAGACCTCAATGGGACGGAGGGGCAGTTGAAGTGAAGGAGCCAGAAATACAATGTACTCTCTTCAAGCTGTCAGAGGAGATGTACAGATACCTGTTTGCGCAGTTCGACAGCTATAGTAATCCTTTCCAGGAAGCCGGCATGTCATCTCCCGCATTCACATATTCAAATGTTAGGAATGGCACGGGATATTTGTGTGGCTATTCAGTCGTACATTCAGAGTGGATCAAGGATAATTTATTTGAAGAATGATGAAGAAGTTAATATACATATTCATATCTGCAGCACTCTTATGTGGCTGCGAAGGGTTCTATGGTAGTTTTGATGATGCAAGTCAGGAATTTGTTGAGATCGCTGCCATCAATCGAAGTTCGATGCCTGTCTGTCTCAATGTTTACGGAGCAGATTGGGCGGATCCTGCAGAAACTATATATCTGAAGCCCCATAACGGTCTCTGGAAAGTAGAGGAGTCAAGGGAGAATTATCAGGAAATCCTGCCTATCAGATATTCTGTCATCAGGGCCGATTTTAATAATGGAGAAAGAGTGATTTATTTTGATAACGCCTCCGATCTGCCATATAATCCATGTAAAGATGGAGCCAAAGAAATATGGGATGAACGTTACCAGCACAGGATAATCGAGTTCAATGATGAAAAATGCGAATCGCTATTCAAGAAACAGGACTCATGGCATCTGTTTGACATCAGCATGGACTTTTCTCCTTCAGATGCAGTGGAAGATCTGGTCGTCCCAGGTTCAACGGAGGGCTATTTTACAAGCCTGTTTCCGGCCGGTGATGTCAAGGAACAATTGAAGCTTGGAGCTGCGGTCTATGCAGAGGCCGAATCCATAGACAAGGTGCGCTTTGTTGATGACTTATCTTATCAGGCAGACACACTTGATGTATCAGATGAAGTCAAGCATCGCTATCATCCGTTTGAAATTTATCCGTACTATGATCTTAACCAGCTCAGAAATCTTGGACTGACCAATTTCGGATGTGACTTTGCAGCTCTTACAGGACGTACAGACGGAGATTTCGACTCTTTCTGCGGAGTTGTGAAGCTTGCAGTTCATGTAGGGAAGACTGAGAAGATCTGTGATAGAGAACATCCTGAAGAACTTCTCACTAACATTAATAATGCTCCGGAATCAGTCTGTATCGTCGATCTGATTGAATACGGAAACTTCATGATCCTTCTGGCTGAGGCAGACTGCTCCCATGCGAATATCTTTTCTTATGTAACTCAGAAACTGCTACGTGAGGACCCTTCGGAATACTACTCTCGTTATATGTTTTACACTCCAGAGATAACATTCCACCTGATTACTCTTGATGACAGCGGTGAATTTGTCTGTCAGACAGGTGGAGAAGAATTGGCTGCGATCTTCTACAAAGGTTATGAAAATCCCACACTTCATCCACTATCATATCATGTAACCAATTTCGCAGAGGAATACGCCAAAATACATATAAAATAAAGTCTTCAGCCTGACACATCAAATGTCAGGCTTTCCCGTATCTTCGCGGAAGTATTTTCAAAAGACTATCCTTATCTAGTCAGAAAACCAATTGGCAGAGATAATCAACATAAAGGACATCTGTACCCTTCCCACACCGTGCGCATCCGTGCTTTCGGCCTCGAGGTGTTCTATATGCGTGACCTTCTGCTCCACCACAGTCAGACTGAAGTGCTTACAGAAGAAGGCTATTCAGACTTCGAACTCAAGATCCTTACAAGCGCCGACTTTTTTACTCCGCTACTGTCCCGCGGAGCGCAGATCAAAGTCCTCGAACCAAAGTGGCTCGCCAATGAAATCAAAGCCCAGCATCTGGCTGCAGCTGAGCTCTATAACGAAGAATAATCACAGTTTAAGAAGATTTTTTCACTTTTTTGGAGCTTGTCCCGCATATTGGGACAAGCTCATTGTATTTTTGTACCATGCAGCAGGTAGAAGTCATCGTATAGGTCAAGAAGAACAATCAGTAGTGTTAACCACTAACAATCGCCAGAACGAGGAGGAAGCGCTTGGCTTGAAGTGCAGGGACGACCTTTGTCAGCCGAGAATCAGCATAAGCAGCGAAGTGGCAAAAGTGGACATTACCAGCAATGGAAGCATAGGGTCCAGATCCTTGTCCTGCTTTGTCCAGACTCCTTTCAAATGCAGGGCGAAGAGGGGCAGAGTGAGTATATAGGAATACAGCGCTGCCCTTTTGAATGCTATAAGGCTGAAGCTGATCAGCAGTGCCCATCCGACGCAAATGAGTATGGTTTGGTATATGCGTGCTCTTTTTATTCCAAGCTTGATGGCTACGGTAGTCCTTGTGGCCGCATCTGTTTTCATATCTCTTATGTTATTGACATTCAATACTCCTACGCTCCAGCAACCTATTGCTGTTGCGGGAAGCAGCCAAAGAGGGGAGAAGCTGTGGGTGCAGATGTAGGCGGCCCCTAATACTGACACCAATCCGAAGAAGATGAATACGAAATAGTCACCTTTTCCTCTATATCCGTAGGGATTCTTTCCCAAAGTATAATTCATCGCCGCCCAAACTGCCGCTGCTCCCAGGAGCACGAGCAGAAGAGGCTCGAGAGCGAAGATGGTGCCGAAACTGAAGAAAATCATTAGCAGGCCGCTGATACAGCAGAGAATGGCCGTAGCTGAGATGAGAGCCTTCATTTCAGCTATGCTTATCTCCCCGTCCTGCAGCGAATAGTGTATGCCCTGACGTTCAGCTGTATCCGTACCGTTAAGAGTGTCACCAAGCTCGTTTGACAGATTTGAAAGTATTTGAAGTAATGCAGTTGTGAGCACAAGTGATATTACAAGCTCGGTATTGAGGCCCCCATAGTTCAAACTGATGGCCAAGCCAGCCACGATTCCGGCAAGGGAAAGAGGCAGGGTGCGCAGACGCATTGACTTTATGCAAGATTTAATTCTCATATCTGTTTTTCTCCTATATACATACGGCAGATGCCGAAAGTGAATGACTTGTGCAATACATTATCGTAGCCGCAAGCTCTCATCGTAGCCATCCATTCCTCTTTCTTCGGGAATTTGAGCACGGAAGCGGGGAGGTAAGAGTATGCAGCTGAATCGCCTGACACAAGCCCGCCTATCCAAGGAAGAATTTTTGTGAAATAAAGGCAATAGAACCACCTCAGAATAGGATTTGAAGGTACGGATAGCTCCAGGATAACAAGTCTTCCTCCCGGTTTGAGCACCCGCAGAATCTCTTTCAAGGCAATTTCCCTATTCTCGAAATTCCGAATCCCGAAGGCAATGGTCGCCCGATCGAAGCTCCCGTCCGCAAAATGCATTGCTTCGCAATTGCCCTGCTCGACACTTATCCGCTCTGAAAGACCGGCCTGCGAGACTTTGCGCCTCATCACTTCGAGCATACCCTCCGAAAGGTCGACTCCGCACACTCTCGTTCCATTGCCGCTGTGTCGGGCAATTTCCAAACTGAAATCTCCTGTTCCGCAGGCAAGGTCCAGGATGCTTTTGTCCTTATTGCCGTCAATTATCCATTTCAAAGCCCTTTTCCTCCAGCTGCGGTCCACTCCTAGTGATAGGATATGGTTCAACTTGTCATAATCTTTAGCAATGGAGTCAAAGAGTTGCTGTATTTTTTCCGCTTTGGGCCCTTTCATTTTTCTTTAATTAATATCCTGCAAAGATACTGCTTATTCTGACGAATTACAATCGGACTTCTGTGGCTTCGAGGCAGATTGGATGAAATCCGCGGCCGTCAACTCCACCGATGATTATTTCCAATTTCGAATGCCAATTCAGATCTGTATCGTCATAATCTGGTCGATATCAGAGAGATAGTTGGGCGTAAGGTATTCCTTCTTATTCTTCCAAATCTCCCTGTCGCTTCCGGCCATGGCTAGCCTGACAGTCCTGATGCCGTATTTGTGATTCATCGTGTCGAGCGTCTCTGACAGTTTCAAGCGCTCCTCCCTTCTCTCCACAGGATCGAAAAGTATATGGTGGCAGCAGCCGGGGACTATATCCGAAAGTATGACTCCCGATTTTTTGAACAGTATGCCAGGACAGTAGATTCTCTCCACCAGTTCCATTGCTGCAGCAGTAATCTCAAGAGTATCCGCCGAGGGAACGGACAGCTTTTTCGTGGCAATTTCTCCGTACTGCGGAAGGTCCTCCCGAAAACGGTTGCTGCAGGCGAATACTGATATGCGACCCGCTGCGGAGTCCTGCCCACGTAGGGTGCTGCAGCAGCTGGCCGCGAAGGAGGCTACTGAAGCCTTGAGGTCTTCCTTAGAGGAAATCATATTTCCGAAACTCCTGCTGGTGGTAATGGTTTGTCTCCTGAGAAGCTCTGACGTATCGATACACGGATGTCCGTTCAGTTCCAGCCAGGTTTGATAACCGGGTTTGTGGAAGTGTTTTCTCACCCATTCCCCAGGCTTGTCTGCCAGTTGCAGGGGAGTGGTCACTCCGAGGGAGGAGAGCTTTGCAAAGCTCCTCGGCCCTATGCCCCAGATATCGGCAAGGTCGGACATCGAAAGGGCCTTGCGGCGTTTCTCATCCGTGTCAATTATGCAGACTCCTCTGTACCCCTTGTAATGTTTTGCGAACTTGCTTGCAATCTTAGCCAGCGTTTTGGTCTTAGCTATACCTACACTCACCGGAATGTCGGTCCAAAGTGCAATCTGATTGACCATTCCGCGCATCAGCTCGACGATGTCGTAGTGCTTCTCATAGCCGTCGAGATAGAGAAACTGTTCGTCAATGGAATAGCACTCCGTGTGCTCCACCGTCCTCCGCATTATGCTCTGCACTCTTTTTGACATTGCCGCGTAGAGCATCAGATTGCCGGAGAAGACGGCAATGTCGTTTTTCTTGATGATGTCCTTGACTTTGAAGAAGGGATCTCCGCGTCGCAGTCCCAGTGCCTTAGCCTCGGCGGTCAGGGCAACGATATTGCCATCATTGCTCGAGAGCACGCATACGGGTTTTCCTTTCAATCCTGGGTGCAGAGCTCTTTCCACCGAAGCGAAGAAGGTGTTGCAGTCGGCGAGGGCAATCATATTCTAGTCTCTTGCCTTGTGGATGATGTATGTGACAGTGCCCCAGATACTAAAGTCATCGTCGGGGGTAATGCGAATCTTCGGGTATTTGGGGTTCGCAGGAACCAACCATCCCTGCCCCTCCTCGAGGATGAAGTGCTTGAGGGTGTACTCTCCGTTAAGCTCGCACATCGCGATTTCGTGAGGATTAGGGTTACGATTGCTCTTGTCCACTATGACGATGTCTCCGCTGAGCACCCCCGCGTCGATCATTGAATTGCCGCTGACCCTTATTAGGTAGGATGCTTCAGGATGGGGGCAGAGCATAGAGATTATGTCAATGTCCTGCGAGCGCTCGTCGTTGTCGAGCGGGACAGGGAATCCCGCCACTACACTTATATCGTAATATGGGAGTGAGAGTGACCGGATACTGCTAGCCGGGACTGCGGGACCGGGGAGTCCCGGCTGATGTCCGCGTTCCCTGACGGCTTTGGTGAGTGCCTTCCGAATGAACTCCGTGCGGTTCTCCATTCCCTCCAGCTGCTCCGCCAGAGGTCTCGGAGCGCGGAAAGATATCATCCTGCTGTCACCCTTGGGATGCCCGGCACCTGGGCGCGCTCCGCCTCTTCTGCTTTTCTTGT
>JALEPJ010000007.1 GCA_022766385.1 Rikenellaceae bacterium | reverse complement strand
AAGGATGTCGCTGATACGAAGACCAGTCAGGCAGCTGAAGAGGGAAGCCTGCTTGAGTACAGGAAACTTGCATGGTGTGTTGGCAAGCATGCGAACTTCATCCAGTGTTAGGTACTGGCGACGTGTCTCTTTGGTCTCGAGTTTCTCCAGTTTGTCATTGATGTTCTCCTTCAAGTAACCTTCCTTATATGCCTGTAATAGAAAGGCTCTGAATGTGCTCCAATAACTTGCTGCGGAATTCTGACTAAGTTTTAGATGGTCACTTTTGATGCGTTTGGCTGTAGAGAGGTATTCACGGAAACCGTTGCAGAAATCGACATCTAGGTCTTCTAAGCGGCACTTGCCTTGTGCGTAGATCTTGAAGTGTTCGTAAACGATGGCCCATTTCTCATGATGGTTGCGGAGGATGGAGTAGAAGTAATCGAGGGCATCCATCTTGGCTTTCGTCTTGTCCAGAAATCCAAACTGCTCGTTAATGATGGCGAGTTCTCTCTGGGCACGGATAGCTTCAGCCTGAGCCATCTTCGCCTTGTTGAGTTTGCGTTCGGTTGGTGTTTGTGGATTAGTGATGATGTAAATGCCGAGATACTCGCGGCGGGTCATCTTGTTGGTATGAGGGTTCCTGATCTCGGGGTAGAAATCGAGATAGAGGGCTGTCTTGCCGCTTGGATAGAGTCTCTTTCGGAGAGTAACTTTTGTTGCACTCATATATTTATATCTTTTCTAATCTGTATGACAATGCTGCATCGGCGTCTTCTTTAGGGAAGTAAACAAAGATGCCACGTTTGATGCGAGAAACCTTTTTCTGCTGGAGGACGCAGAAGAGCTGATTGCGACTGATCTTGTATTTCTCCATCAACTGATTGACGGTGTAATACTCGTCAGGGGAGAGATTGGTACCTCTGGCTTCATCCCAGTGCTCTTTCGAGATGTATGTTTGTCCGTTGGTCTTCTTGCGTGGAATCTTGTGTGACTTGCAGTAGTCGCAGATGGATTCCGTACTCATCCCGGTCTGTGCGCGAAGTTCGTCATAGGTGTACCATTCGGTGATGGTCTGATACTCCTGGTTGGCGAATGCTTTGTGCATCTCTTCTTTGTCGTAGAAACCGAGCGTTCCGATCATGTGGGTTTTGATACCTCTTTTCTTGAGAACGGAGTAGAACCAACTGTAGGTCACGTTGTAGGTCTCCATGACTTGTTCCCTTGTCATCCAGTTGCCCAGATCATTTGCCTGCTGGCGGACTGAGCTTGTGATGAGGGTGCGTCTGTTCTCTGAGACTCGTTCCAGTTCTTCTCTTGAAATTCTGACCGTGCGATCCGTGAAGCGAAGCAATGGGACTTTGTTGTCTCGGATAATCCGGTAGAGTGTGTTGCGAGATACCTGGAGCAGGCGAGCGGCATCAGAGAGCGTGAGGTAGTTCTTGTCGAGCAAGGCAAGCCTTTGCATCTCGAGAACATCAGCCTGAGTTTCTCTCAGCCTTTCGTTGCGCTTCTTAAGCTTGTCTGCAAGGTTGGCGCAGCGAGTGGAGCAGTAGGCAGTCACTGAGGTGTAAGCTGTGAACTCACGTCCGCAGTGCTGACAAATTTTGCGGAAAGTAGTCTTTTCTTCCATAACGGCTTACTTAGGCTTCCCGTACGATTTATGTTGTTCATCTTTGTTCAAGGTTGTTCACTGTTGTTCAATCAGTTGAGAACCTCGGCGCAATGTACTGTACAAATATAGCAAATGTACCGCAAAGGTACAAATGCGGTACAAATCCTATGTAAAATCGCACGTAAAGCATCGAAATGTAACATTAACGGTTAAACACTCCGAGTATCTAAGGTGCTGTTGGATAGTAATATACCGATATTTATAGTAACTTATTGATATTCAACTACTTCCCGATACAAAACTTTCCGAAAATGTTTCCCAAGACTTCGTCGGTGGAGATATCACCGGTGATGCTGCCGAGGTGGTAGAGGGCGTGGCGGAGGTCCTGGGCGACAAGGTCGGAAGGGATACCAGAAGCAATACCGTCACGGACATCCATCAGGGATCTGGAGGCATTGCACAGAGCATTGTAGTGACGCAGGTTTGTGACAAGATTGGCGTTGCCGGACTGGTCCAGACGGTTCTTCTGGGTGTTTGCCAGGGCTTCTTTCAACTTATCAATACCTAAAGAACGTTTCGCTGATATTACAAGAATTTCCGCCTGATTATCAGTAGATAAAACATTTCTGTTAAATTCAGTAACAATTGTGTTAACATCCAAAAAGTCCTCTACCGATGCTTCAGAAGCCTCCACCTTGGCAAGTTCCAGCTCCGAAAGTTCCTTATCAGCCTTGTTAAGCACGAAGAAGAGCTTCTGGTGATTGAGGTCCAACTTCGACATTATCAGTTTGGCTGAAACAATGATGCTATTGACAGGGGAGTTGATATCCAGAACGTGCAGAACGATGTCCGCGAGAAGAAGTTTCTCGTAAGTTCTGCCTATTCCTATATTCTCCACCTCATCGTCGGTATCTCGTATTCCGGCAGTATCAATCAGTCTGAAAAGAGTTCCGCCAATATTGAATGATTCCTCAATTGTGTCTCTGGTTGTGCCAGCTATTGCCGACACTATTGCCCTTTCCTCACCGAGCAGAGCGTTGAGCAAGGTGCTTTTGCCGGTATTGGTCGAGCCGACTATTGCCACCGGCACACCGTTCTTGATGGCATTGCCGAGGCGGAATGAGTCTGTCAGTCTGTGGATGTGTGTCAATGCGTGCTCGAGCAGTTCAAGCAGCTTTCCGCGGTCCGCAAATTCGACTTCCTCTTCGCTGAAATCGAGCTCCAGCTCAAGCAATGAACTGAGGTCAACTAACTGGGTACGAAGCGATTGAAGCTCGCTCGAATACGTTCCTTTCAGCTGATTCATTGCCACCCTGTGCGAAGCTTCATTTTCCGAGGCAATGAGGTCAGCGACCGCTTCCGCCTGCGAGAGGTCCATCTTGCCGTTCGCAAAGGCGCGACGGGTGAATTCTCCGGGCTCCGCCAGTCTCGCACCGGCATTGCACAGAAGTCCGAGCATCTCGCTGCAGATGAATGAGCTGGCATGGCAAGTAATTTCGGCGCTTTCTTCGCCTGTGTAGGAGTGAGGGGCTCTAAAGATGCTTACCAGAACCTCATCAAGCAGGCTGCCGTCAGCATTGCGGACCTCACCGTACCTGATGCTGTATCCGAGAGCATCGCTGATGCTCCCTTTCCTGCATTTCACCACTTTCGAGACTATTGCGAGGCTGTCAGCTCCGCTGAGTCTGATAACTGTAATCGCTCCTGTTCCCGCTATGGTAGCCGGAGCACAGATAGTGTCATTGAACCTGATTCCCATACGCACGATTTTTTAACTTGTCCGGAACAATCATTCCGTTACAAAGTTAAAAAATTCTTCTTTTGCTTCATCATTGTCCAATCTGGCAATGTACACCATATTTCCCAAAGCTGAAGCGAGAGCATCCGGCATTCTCTGGCACATTGCAATCCGCCAGCCGTATTTCGCCAGTATTTCTTCGTGCGAATGTTTGTGCTGACGTCCATCCCTGCGGCCTACATAGGCGCATATGTACTGTTCACCCTGTCCAGTGCGGCTTTCATCAAATGCAACCATATCGGCCCAAATGCGGAATACGTCAGTACTGTGGGCAAAGTTCATCATATCCGGAGTGTAACCGCCAGCCGGCCTCATATTGACCTCCAGACCGACATAATCACCTTTTTTTCCCAAACCTTCACGGTCCTTGTCAAGCTGGAAATACTCCAGATGTACAAATCGTGACTTGATTCCAAAGGCCTTTACTGTCCTGCGTCCTATCTTCGCAAGAGCGGCAGGAACTTCCTTGGCCACATAGTAGCAAGTTTCAAGCTGCTCGTGCACCACATCCATAATAGGAGTAGGGAAGACGCTCATAGATTCAAAGACAGGTTCTGATTTGGAGTTGTAAATGGCATCATAGGAGACCAGCAGTCCTGTAATAAACTCTTCTGCGACAAAGGCTCCATAATTTGAAGGATGACTCTCAAAGAAAGACTTCAATTCATTGTCATTCATTATTTTGAATGTACCTTCAGCGCCTACTCCATTATCCGGTTTAATGATGATGGGATAAGATGTCTGAGCGGCAAATTCAAGTACGGCATCATAACCCTCCTCCACTTTGATCTGTTTGGCGGTAGGGATGCGTCCTTTCCTGTAACACTTCTTCATTTCGGACTTCTCCTTGATGAAGCGTATTGAATCGGACTTAATACCGCTACATACATTGAAATCCGTACGCAATGCGGCATTCTGTTCGAGCCAATACTCATTATTGGACTCGATCCAGTCTATTCTTCCGTATTTGTGTGCGAAGAATGCGACTGCACGGTAAACCTGGTCATAATCCTCGAGATTGTCAACACGGTAATATTCTGTCAACGAGCTTCTAAGTTCGTCATTGAGTTCATTGTATGGAGCGTCAGCAATACCGAGTACATTGACGCCATTAGCCCTTAAACCTGCACAGAAATGACTGTAGGTCTGAGGAAAATGTGGGGAAATAAAAACAAAATTCATAAAGCAATATGTGCCTCCTTTGTCACAAATCTTTCTTATTCTACCTTCCTCCAGAATCCAGGCTTCGCCAAACAGAGTGCTCCGTCCGTTTTCGGAGAGAATATAGCTTCCATCTTCAAAAGTGTAAAACCTATGTAAATAGCTATCTTTCAATACGATATCGTCAATAAGACGCTGCCCGTCCAGCCAGGCGTCGCGTACATCCTCGTAATGCGGGACTATATTGATTGATGTCAATCCCAATCCTTCAAGCCAGCGGCAATATGTAGAATCCACCGCTTCTCCGGGCAGTTCAGGGTGAGAATAGACGTATTCCGCACAATTCATCGATCCCGCACTGCATCCGAGCACGACCCCATCGTAGCGCTGCATAATGTCCCGGAGTCCGAGTTCAGCAAAGAAACGATTCTGAGTCGGCACGTGACCACCGCATAGCACCACCAGATCAGCATTGAGTACCAGTTCTTCCGCAGCAGAGGCATTGCTCCGCTTGAGCATCAGGAACGAAGAACAGACTATGCCGGAATGATCGAAGCATTCATTGGTGGATTCGAAGACGTATTTATTATAACTTTCGTCATCAGGCGCAGCCGACACCAGAAGTACTGAAGGAACTTCCGGGAGCCTTTGCCTCAAACTCTGAAGGAAGCCGCCTTCTGAAGTGAAAAAAGATTCTCCTTTGCAGCAGGGGCTTCCGGTCAGAAAGAGTGTCATTTCAATTTGAAATTAATAGTTGTCGTAATACTTTGCCTCCCGAGGATTGACTTTGTTCATATTGTCCAAAAGGTCCTCATTGGTCTTGTACTCATCCATCAGTTGGAGCATGAAATTCATTGCTTCAGTTGGATTCATATCCGCAAGGAGTTTGCGAAGTATCCAGATGCGGCCTGCAGTAGCTTTGTCGAGCAAAAGGTCATCGCGACGAGTGCCGGAGAGCAATACATTGACTGCAGGGAAGATACGTCTATTGGAAAGATTACGGTCGAGCTGAAGTTCCATATTGCCCGTACCCTTGAATTCCTCGAAAATCACATCATCCATCTTCGAGCCCGTCTCGGTCAGCGCTGTGGCAATGATAGTCAATGAGCCCCCTCCTTCGATGTTTCTGGCAGCTCCGAAGAAGCGCTTCGGCTTCTGGAGGGCATTGGCATCAACTCCACCGGAGAGCACCTTGCCGGATGCAGGCTGAACAGTATTGAATGCACGCGCGAGCCTTGTTATGGAATCAAGGAGTATGACAACATCGTGACCGCACTCTACGAGTCTGCGCGCCTTCTCGATTACCATATTCGCCACTTTTACGTGACGCTCTGCAGGTTCGTCAAAAGTCGAAGCGACAACCTCCGCGCGAACGCTGCGCTGCATATCGGTCACCTCCTCAGGTCGCTCGTCAATGAGAAGGACAATTTCATATACCTCAGGATGATTTTCGGCAATGGCATTGGCAATGCTCTTGAGCAGCATAGTCTTACCCGTTTTCGGCTGAGCAACGATGAGTCCTCGCTGGCCTTTACCTATAGGCGCAAACATATCTACAATGCGGCAGGATATGTCACGGCCAGACTTTCCTCCGGTAAGATTAAACTTCTCCTCAGGGAAGAGGGGAGTAAGGAAATCGAAAGGCACCCTGTCTCTAATGAATTCAGGCTTGCGTCCATTGATATATTTGATCTTGACAAGAGGGAAATATTTGTCACCTTCCTTCGGTGGGCGGATTTCTCCTGTAACTGTATCACCGGCCTTGAGCGCATTGGCCTTGATCTGGTTCTGTGACACATAAATATCATCCGGCGAGTTCAGGTAATTGTAATCCGATGATCTCAGGAAACCGTATCCGTCAGGCATCACCTCAAGTACTCCTGTAGCTTCAACAGTACCTTCAAACTCTATCACTGGCTGTTTTGGCTGGCGCTGAGGAGCATTCTGCTGCTGAGGCTTCATTTCAGCAGGCTGTTCCTGCTGGTTATCCTGAGTATCTGATGATGTTTTTCCGACTATGGCTCTCTGACGCTTCTCCTTGAGCTTGGCCTCAGCCTTCAATATCATTTCCTCCTTTGAAAGTTGCTGCTTTTGAGGCTGGTTATCCTGTTTTACAACTCCTGGCTGTACAGCAGCACCCTGTTCAATTGCTGCTTCAGGCTGTACGGCTGCAGCCTGCTGTTTGCTCTTCTTTTGCTTGTTACGGGCATTCTTTTCAGGTGCAGCACTCTTCGCAGGCTCAGCATTATCATCCTTTGGAGCATCATCCATCTTTTCTGTTTCAGCCGATGTTGTGGCAGAAACAGGCTCTGCCTTGGCAGCATTGTCCTTCTTGCGTCCACGACCCTGCTTTTTCTTCACTTCGCCCTCGCTCTCCTGTGCAGGTGTCGCTTCTTTAGCCACAGTCTTTTTCGATGAAGCTTTTCTGCCGCGTTTTTTCTGGCCTTCACCAGCTGCCTCTTCTGCTGCTGGAGCTGTGTCAGCCACGTTTTCATTTGCAGTTTCTGGAGCTTCAGACGCATTTTTCTTCGTTTTGCGTCCACGGCGAGACTTCTTTTCAGGATCCGGTTTAAGAGATTCTTCTTGTGCTTCTATGTCCAGAATAGCATAACCAAGATGCTCTGTGTCAAGTTTTTCGTAATTTTTCAAGTTGTGCTGAGCTGCGATTGCCTCTAATTCTTCCCGGCTCATCGAACTCAATTCAAATAGAGTGTGCGGCATTTTTCCGTATGTTATTAAGTGAATGGGAGACAAGCACTAAAGCAAACTCGTCTCAAATAGACTATGCAAATATAGACAAAAAAATCAATTATCCCAATAACTGCTTGATTTCTTGAACTTGAGGACATCCGACAAGGTCGATGCATTGGCAGCGATTCTGAAACTGTATGACTTCCAGGTACCTGTAGGCACCCAGGATACAGAAATATTGAAACAGTGAAGGTCATATTGCGCGCTTATCTGCGACGTAGTAATCTTCATTGCCATCAGGTCGAAGCCTGAGTTTGCCGTAATTGACAGTTTATCTGTCAATTTGATATTGCCGGACATACTGATGGTCTGGGTATAGGCATTGTTGACCTTCAACTGTTCATTGGCATAGGTATATGACTTCCTGTAATTGAATGAATAGCCAAGATTGAAGGACCAGGGAACATTAGGATTGGTATAGTACAACCAACCGCCCGGTATATATTGCCCTGTTACAGGATGATAGTATATCCTTTGATAGTAACTTGCCGCTCCGCCGCTCGTGCCGTCATTGCCCTCGATGGTTCCCTTTCCAGACTTACTGTAGGAGAGGGAGGCCGATGCATTGGTCAGTCTTAGCGGATGTGCAGGATCAACGAGGAAATTGAACTTGTTGATGGTACGGCCGCGCTCATCGATGGCATATGGACTGAAATTGGCATTGGCACTGACACTCACCTTGCCGAAGACAGAAGTGGACATTGACAGACCTATATCCCTCATTTTCATTGAGTCTGCAAGGAAATTGTAGGAAGTATTGAGGTTCAGCTGGTCTATCAGCTTGACCTTCTTGCTGGCAGTTCCCGTCGAGTCGGAAAAATCGCGCACCTTAGCCTCAAGGTTGTTACCTATTGAAAGGCTCGCAGAAGCAGTACGTCCCGGAGACGGGGCGCTGTTCATCTGACCCGCGTAGATATTGTACTTGTATTCCTTCTCCTGTCCATTCACATCGGTGTAATACAGAGTCCTGTAACCGTTGGCATAGGTGCCCTTCTCCGGACTGACGGAGAGACTCAGGGATGGTGATACTACGTGCCTTATTGCTTGAACCCTGCGGTGGGAACCGAAATTGAACATACCGTACAGGCGGGTGCTCATTGACAGACCACCCGAATAATCCTGGGTAATGCCGAAGGTACTGAACTGTCCGCCATCCACTTTCTCAACCTTGTCAGTCTCCGGATTGTACTTATAATCAGTTTTTCTGAAATACCAGTTCATTCCGTAGGATACGGAAGGAGAGATATTGATGTATTTGGCTAGGGTGAAGGATGGAAGTCCTATGCTGAAGTTGTGCTTCATACCGTTCTGGAACTTGTCCAGGAAGCCTTCCTGACCGAATTCAGACGCCTTGAAACTGATTTTGTTCTGGAATGAAGTATTGTATCCGAAAGAAATCTTCTCATAAGCTTTCTCCTTGCCCACGCGCACTTTCTTCTTGAATGGATAGAAGGTACTTACAGAGAAACTGATATTAGGCAGGGTGAAGGTATATGAACTGTCCCTCGAGTTCTGGTTGTGCAGGGCATTGATGGACAGATTGGCCTTTCCATTCCAATTCTTTGAGAAGGAGATTGATGATTGAATTTGATTCTCAAGAGCCTCGGAAACGGAAGTAGAGTTATACCTGTTGTTGGAAGGGCTGGAGAAGTTCACCGAAGCGGAGAATGACTGTCCAGGGTGGGCCTTCGAATCCTGGGTATGTGACCATTTGACAGCGAAGTTGGTGCTCTGCATATAATCATTGGAGCCTTTTTCACCGGTCTGGTCATTCGAATAGGTGAGGCCGAAGGTACCGTTATACTTGTAATTAACTTTGTATCGGGAGTTTACATTTACAGCCCAAGAGCCTAAAGTATAGTAGTCTCCGGTCACGGAAAGGTCGAGGTAATCACCGAAGACGAAGTAGAAACCCGCATCACGGGCATAGAAGCCTCGGGCGGTTTCCTCTCCGAAGGTAGGCATAAGCATACCGGTTGCCCTCTCCGGTTTCTTGGGAATAAAGCCGAAAGGAATGGCAATAGGGACTATCACATCCTCGATTACAGGCCAGGCAGGGCCGAATACCGTCTTCTGGGACGGTTTGGTGATAACCTTGGCAGAAGAAAGACTCAGATAGTAATGAGGATGCTCCGCATCGCATACAGTGTATTTTCCGTTTTTGATATTGATGGACCTGTCCTCAAGCATCTTGATATCCCTTCCGTGGAGTTTACCCTCATCATCATTGGTAATCATATTGGTGATGCGGGCCTTTCCGGAGTTGAAGTTGTATCGGAGTTCCTCCATCTCATAGGTATCCTTGCCCTGGGTCATTTTGGGCTGTCCTATCCATTCTCCTGTAAGGGTGTCGAGCGTTCCGCGGGCAAAGACGGTACCTGAATTCATATCATACTCCATATAGTCCGCAGTGAGTTTCATATCCTGATACTCGACCGAAACCTCACCATAATAATAGACCATCCTTTTTCCTTCCGAGAATACTTCCACGATGGAGTCTTTCGCACCAGAAAATGCAGGACGGTCGAGCGAACTCTTCGAGAGCAGTGTCAATGAGTCCGTCCTCATCAGAGAATCGGCAATAAATGCAGAATCCCGCTGCATCGAAATACTGTCCTGAACTATGACCAGACTGTCGCTGCCGTTTTCTGGGACAGCAATCATAGCCGGTTCGGGAAGGGTATCACTGACTGAGATAGGGGAGACTGCGTTCAGTTCAGGAACTGGTCCCGCCTCACGGAGCGACTGGCGCCTTGCGCGTCTGTCAATCTGCGAGAACATCATAGTGCTTGTCAATATTAGGGTCAGAAGACTTGCAAGCAGATATTTTATATTGTTTGAACGCAATTTTTCCTATTTTTGCAAAGTACAAAAATACTATGTTTTTCCAAGTTTACAAAATAGCCGATAGATGAAATTCAAATCCAACATATTCTGTGCCGTCATTGCAGCCACAATCAGCCTTTCCGCGAGCGTCAATGCCCAGACTCTTGGTCTGAAGACTGTCGTAATAGACCCCGGACACGGAGGCAAGGATGCCGGAGCGGTGAGCGCCGACAAGAAGACAATGGAAAAAAGCATAGTATTGGACATATCAAAGAAACTGAGGGACAAGATCAGTTCGGCATACCCCGGGGTGAAGGTCCTGATGACCAGGGATGACGACAGTTTTGTTGAGCTGAACAACAGAGCCAGATTTGCCACAAATAACAATGCTGATTTATTCATCTCCGTTCATATTAATTCTGTTGACGGCAAAAGGACTGCACCCAACGGATATTCAGTCCATATCCTCGGTCCTTCAAATGACAAGAACAAGGACACCTATGCCTTCAATATGGAAGTATGCAAGAAGGAAAATGAGGTAATAATGCTTGAGGAGGATTACAGCACTACCTATCAAGGGTTCGACCCAAACAATCCCGAATCGGATATCTATCTTCGTTTGATGGCGAATTCCTATCGCGAGCAGAGCCTCATCTTCGCTCAATTGGTGGATGACAAGATGAAAAAGGGACCTTTCACCAAGGACAATGGTATCTACCAGAACAATTTTGCCGTGCTGCGTTTGGCCTCGATGCCGGCAGTGCTGCTCGAACTGGGTTTCATCTCGAACCCCAACGATCTTACACAATTGAGGAAGGAATCCGCGCGGAACAATATTGCCCAGAATCTGTTTGAAGCCTTCTGCGAATATAAGAGTTTCTATGATGAGAGCGTAGGGGCAGTGAAGGAGAAAGCTCAACGAACTGAAAATAATGATAATGTTCAGAGTGCAACGTCAGAGGTACAGGAAACCCGGAGCGCATTCAGTTTAGATGAGTCCTGCATCTATGCCACCCAGGTTCTGGCATCGTCAAAGGACATGAAGCCCGACGATCCTTATTTCCTGGGATATACGTGCAAGAAGATGAAAAGCGGAAAGCTTTATAAATACTATATTGGTATATCAACAGACTTGGAAGAAGCGAAAAAGTTTTCACGGGATATCCGTAAAAAATATCCGGATGCCTTCTTGGTAAAGATTGAAAATGACATGGCACTTCGTGTAAACCAGTGACTTAATATTTTGAATAATTCCAATTTATAATTTTATTCAACATCAATGACTTACAAAAAATTGATATTATAAGGCTTTAATAATCAATGATTTAAAAAACACCAATTCATTTTGGGTTCTCAAAAAATATAAGCAAAACAAATTCTGAAAACAAGAGTTGAAATAGTTTTTTTTCAGTTTTTTTTCAACCAATTTTGCAGTCCAATCAAGGAAGCAACATGGAGAATCCAAACAGACATATTGACATATGGAACGACTGCCTGCACATCATCGAGCAGTTGGTCGAGCCACAGAAATATGCGACTTGGTTCAAACCGATCAAGCCGGTGTCCATGGAGGATTCCACCCTCACCGTAGAAGTTCCTACCGATTTCTTCAGGGAGTATCTCGAGGGAGCCTTCCTTGATATAATCAAGAAGACATTGCGAAGGGTAATTGGAGCTGATGCCCGCCTTATCTACCGTGTACGTCCGGTAAAGTCGCAGCAGCCTATGCAGTATCCTGCATCGAACAGCCTTGAGCCTTCAAACAGGCCTGTTTCCATCAATACCTACAACCCTTCGGGAAATCCGAGTCCTTTCGTTTATCCGGGTCTGCAAAAGCTTAACATCAAGCCAAGGCTCAATCCTGTCTATTGCTTTGAAAACCTGATTGAGGGCGAATGCAACAAGATGGGCATTACCGCCGGACTCAACATTTCATCCGCACCGGGAAATACACCGTTCAACCCGCTTTTCCTTTTCGCCAGTTCAGGCCTTGGCAAGACCCATATCGCCCAGGCTATAGGTCTTGCCATCAAGGAGAAGTTCCCGGAGAAGGTAGTCCTGTATGTGACGGGAAACGAGTTCAAGACCCAGTATATGGATGCAGTCAATGTGAAGAACAAACTCACAGACTTCCTTGCATTCTATATGAAGATTGAGGTCCTGATTGTGGACGATATCCAGGATTTGATAGGTCAGGGTTCCCAGAACGCTTTCTTCAATGTCTTCAACCATCTGCACCAGTCGGGAAAGCAGCTCATCTTCACTTCCGACCGTGCTCCGGTTGACCTGCAGAATTTTGAAGAGAGACTTCTTTCCAGATTCAAGTGGGGTCTGTCCGTGGAGCTGAAGCGTCCTGATTATCAGACCAGGCTTGCTATGCTCAAGAGCAGGAGTTTCCGCGAGGGAGTATCCATTGACGATGCCGTGCTGGAGTACCTTGCCACACGCATCAAATCAAATTTCAGGGAATTGGAAGGCGCCCTTATCTCATTGATTGCTCACGCCACCTTGACCAGACAGGAAGTCACTGTCGAGTTGGCTCAGAATATTACAGACAAGATAGTGAGAGAAGAAAAGTCTGACCTTACCATAGACAAGGTTCAGTCGGTAGTCTGCGAGTACTTCAATATTACCCGTGAGGCGTTGCTGTCCAAGACGCGCAAGCGTCAGATAGTGCAGGCACGCCAGATTGCGATGTACATCAGCCGTAACCATATCGAAAACTGTTCTCTGTCCACTATCGGAATGGAATTGGGAGGAAAGGATCACGCTACAGTGCTCCACGCATGCACGACGGTTTCGGATTTGATGTCAACTGACAGAACATTCAAGCAATACATCACCGATATCGAGAAAATGCTGGTACCTGTAGTGAAATAATACAGGTACTATGTCATATTCATCTAAAGTTCTCGATTATTTCAAGAAAATCACTGAGATTCCAAGGGAATCCGGCCACGAAGGTCCCATGACCGCTTATCTTCAGGCTTTCGCTGCCGAGCATAATCTTGCCTGCAAGACAGATGCTATCGGCAATGTGCTCATCACCCGCGAAGCATCAAAGGGCAAGGAGGATGTTCCTGTCCTCGTCCTGCAGAGCCATCAGGATATGGTCTGTGAGAAAAATGCAGGCGTTCAGCATGACTTTGCAAAAGACCCTATCAAATATGTCATCGAGGACGGATGGATGATTGCAAAGGATACAACACTTGGTGCCGACGACGGCATAGGCATTGCCGCATCCCTCGCATTGCTCGAGAGCGATTTGGAGATGGGCCGCATCGAATGCGTATTCACGATTTCCGAAGAGACGGGCATGGACGGCGCTACCGCGATGGAACCCGGTTTTTTCAGTGGCAAAACCCTCATCAACCTCGACTCTGAAGAGGAAGGGGAGTTCTGCATCGGTTGCGCCGGAGGTCTTAATACCATCATTGAATTCGACTACTCCACTGAGCTCATACACAAGGGCTGGGAACGCATACGCATAAGGATAGGCGGCGCAATGGGAGGCCATAGCGGCGAAGACATCAACAAGGAGAGGGCAAACACCGTTCAGCTGATGGGTCGTTTTCTCTATGAGGAGCTTTCATATGGGCTTCAGCTTCAGCTGTTTAAGGGAGGCAATAAGTCCAATGCCATTGCAAGGGAATGTGAGGCGATAATCGCCGTTCCTGATGAGAAGGCCACCATTACTAGACTACAGGACTTCGGTAAGGATCTCAGAATCGAGTTTGCAAGCAGCGACCCTGACATCTATGTAAGCAGTTCTCCGGTATTTGTGAATGAGAAGATGATCGACCAGAATACTGCCGAAAGATTCATTCGCGCAATTCACGCCTGCCCTCACGGAGTTCAGGCAATGAGCCAGGACATCAAGGGACTGGTCGAGACTTCCACCAATCTTGCAGCCGTCAGGATGAACGAATTCGGCAAAATCAAAATCATAAGCTCCCAAAGAAGTTCAGTAAACTCAAGAAAGAAGATGATCGCTTCGAAGATCAGAGCCAATTTCGAAGCGGCAGGAGCAAGGGTGGAGCACAAGCTTGAATATCCTGGATGGAGGCCGGATGTCAATTCGCACATACTCGCAGAATGCGTTGAATCGTATAAGAGACTCTTTGGCAAGGAGCCGATAGTCAAGGCTATACATGCAGGACTCGAGTGCGGACTCCTCCTTGAGAAGTTCCCGGGGATGGATATGATTTCCTTCGGTCCAACCCTGCTCGGAGTGCATGCTCCAGGAGAAAGAATGGACTTGGCTTCTCTCGACAAATTTACTGATTTGCTGGTAGATGTAGTATGCAACTTCAAGTAGAGCTTAAAGAAGTATGAGACTGATTGCCCCATCTGTCCTTTCTGCAGATTTTCTTCATCTTGAGCAGGATATCCTTATGCTCAACGAGCACGCAGACCTAATTCATCTCGATGTGATGGATGGTAGTCTCGTACCTAATATCTCATTCGGTTTTTCTGTCATTGCCCCAATAGGAAAAATAGCAAGCATTCCTATGGACGCACATTTAATGATAGTCAATCCTGACAAGTATTTCGGGACCTGTGCCGATTGCGGAGTTGAAATGGTATCATTCCATCTCGAAGCAGCCAGACTTGCTGGCAAGGAGCCTTCCGAGTGGGTAGAACGTATCCACTCGCTTGGTATGAAGGCAGGAATTGCCATAAATCCAGATGTTCCGGTGGAGGAACTCTTCCCTTATCTGAAAGAACTGGATTATGTGCTGATAATGACGGTCTTTGCAGGTTTCGGAGGGCAGAAGTTCATTGAGGAGAGCTACTTAAGGATTGAAAACGTTCGCAAGGAGATTGACAGGCAGAATGCCAAGTGTCTGATTCAGATTGACGGAGGCGCCACAAAGGCCAATGCTTCTGCGATTTTCACCGCAGGAGCTGACATTTTGGTGGCCGGGAGTGCCGTTTTCAAGGACGTTGATCCAGCGGGCGCTATTCGGGCTTTGCGTCAAGCCTGAACATATATTGATTGAAAATATCATCAAGATACCGCCGTCCTTCGGCGGTATTTGTTTTCAATGCACATTCTGCCAAATACGAACAGAATAGCTCGAGTTCTTCTCTTGTCGAATAGTCGCGTCCCGTGAGCAGTTTGACAGAAGTAGGATTGGGCAGGTCTGCAGGGAACTCGGTCTGATTGATGTTCAATCCTATACCGACTATGCTGGCACTGACCTGAGATTTGTCAAGGATATTCTCAATCAGCATTCCGCATATTTTCTTATCGCCCACATATATGTCATTCGGCCACTTGATTCGTGCCTCTATGCCCTTGTCTGCCAGATAGAGGCGGAGGGCAAGAGTCGTCACTTCCGTAATCAGGAGCGAATCCTTCACATCAAGGGGCTGGAGTTGGGAGTCGCCGCCAAATTTCAAGGCCACGGTGAAGGTCAGGTTTTCTCCACTGCGGCTATGCCATTTGTGATCCCCCTGTCCACGACCTTTTGTCTGGTACTCTGCCGCGATGACTGACAAATTGTCAAGCTCCGAAATATGCTTTCTAACCTCGTCATTGGTCGATTCGACTACATCAAACCACCTAATTTCCGACTTGATTTCCATTGGTCCCATTTTTGTGTTATCTTTGGCTGCAAATTTATTAATTTTCCACAATATATGATTACACACGATCTTCGCGTCATTGCGGATGCCATCCAGGATAAGAAAGGGCAAAACGTAGTGTCACTTGATTTAAGGCCTATAGGATCAGCCATCGCTGACTATTTCGTTATCTGTAACGGAGACTCCACCACGAACGTAGCTGCTGTAGCTGACAACATTATAAAGGTTTGCAATGAGGAATTGGGAATGAAGCCGGTCAGGACCCAGGGTATGGAAAATGATTTCTGGATCATAATCGACTACGGCCACATAGTGGTTCACGTATTCCTAACCCAGTATAGGGAATTTTACCGTCTGGAAGACCTGTGGGCAGATGCTCCAAAGAAAACATACAAAGAAAGGAGAAAGCCTGTCAAGAAGGCAGTTTCTTTAGAAAAAGAATACTAAGAGAACAACAAATGGCAGAAAACAATAATAATAAGAAACCTGACAAGAATATCAAGAAAATTAAGGTTAGGTTGAATCTCTCCTGGCTCTATCTCCTCCTGCTTGTAGGAATAGGCTGGATGCTTTTCAGTCAGAGCAGCCCCGCTCCAGCCAAGGTTGAGTGGGCAGAGGTTCAGAGTATGATACTCAGCGGTGATGTTAAGGAGATTCATTTCGTGAGAAATGACTTCAAGGGTACCATAACCATGAAACCTGACAGATTGGCGGCATACTCCGACAAATATGTTGGTGGCGCAGTACCTACAAAGTCGCCTCATTTCACCTTCCTCGTTTCAGGCAAGTTCGATGCTGAAAAGGAATTCGGTGAGCTCAATGCCCAGCTTCCAGAGTCCGATCAGGTCAAAATCATTATGGAGAACAATGCCAAGACCTGGACCGGCATACTCGAATGGATCATCTTCCCGCTGCTCCTTATTCTGATGTGGGTCTGGATGTTCCGCGGAATGAGTAAGAATATGGGAGGCGGAGGCGCCGGAGGCGGTGGAATCTTCAACGTGGGCAAGTCTACCGGCAAGCTTGCGGACAAGAACGAGATGAAGGTCACTTTCAAGGACGTTGCCGGTCTTTACGGTGCAAAAGAAGAAGTGATGGAAATCGTTGATTTCCTCAAGAATCCCAAAAAATACACTGCACTCGGAGGAAAAATTCCGAAGGGAGCACTCCTCGTAGGTCCTCCGGGAACGGGTAAGACACTTCTTGCCAAGGCCGTTGCAGGTGAAGCGAATGTTCCTTTCTTCTCCATTTCCGGTTCTGATTTCGTAGAAATGTTCGTAGGTGTGGGTGCGTCCCGCGTCCGCGACCTCTTCAAGCAGGCCAAGGAAAAAGCACCTTGCATCGTATTCATTGATGAAATTGATGCAGTAGGACGCGCCAGAGGCAAGAACGTAGGATTTTCATCCAATGATGAGCGTGAAAATACACTTAATCAGCTCCTTACAGAGATGGATGGTTTCGGTAGCGATACCGGTGTGATAGTGCTTGCCGCCACCAACAGGGCCGACATTCTCGATAAGGCTTTGCTTAGAGCCGGCCGTTTCGACAGACAGATTCACGTTGAGCTTCCTGAACTTAAGGAGAGGATGGAGATATTCAAGGTTCACATGAAGGATCTGAAACTGGTGGAGGATTTCGATGTAGAATTTATGGCCAAACATACACCTGGCTTCAGCGGTGCCGATATTGCCAATGTTTGCAATGAAGCTGCACTTACTGCCGCCCGCAAGAACAAGGAAAGAATAGACCAGCAGGATTTCCTTGATGCTGTAGATAGGATAGTCGGAGGTCTTGAGCGCAAGAGTTCTATCATCACTCCGGAGGAGAAGAGATCGATTGCCCACCACGAGGCAGGTCATGCTGTTACCAGCTGGCTCCTTCCTTACGGACAACCTCTCTTCAAGGTTACTCTCATCCCGCGCGGACAGGCTCTTGGAGCTGCCTGGTACCTGCCTGAGGAGCACAAACTTTGGATGAAGTCACAGATGATGGATGAAATGTGCTCGCTCATCGGCGGCCGTGTAGCCGAAGAAATTGTGAATGGAGAGCCTTCTACCGGTGCACAGAACGATTTGGAAAGACTGACACAGATGGCATACGGAATGGTTCAATACTACGGTATGAGCGATAAAGTAGGCAATCTTTCTTTCTACGATTCTACCGGTTCACGAGGTTATGACTTGACCAAACCGTACAGTGAAAAGACAGCAGAACTGATGGACGAGGAGGTCAAGAGGCTTGTTCAGGAGATTCACGACCGAACATATGCACTTTTAACAGAGCATAAGGAAGGTTTCTTGCAAGTTGCCGCTCTTCTTTTGGAAAAAGAGGTTATATTTGCAGAAGATGTTGAAAGGATACTGGGACCGAAAGTCAAACGCTCATCGGACCAGCTTCCCTCTGAAGAGAAGACTGAACAATGAACAACTTTGCGCTTAGAACGCTTTCAGGAATAGCTTTTCTACTGATAATGTTAGCAGGCCTGCTTGTCAACAAGTTTTTGTTCGCAGGCCTTGTTGTTTTGGTTTTGAGCTTGATGCTTGCGGAGTTCTACAAGATGACTATGGGGGACAAGTATATCTTCTCCCGGACTCTTGCGATACTTGCCAGCATCATCCTCTTTTCGCTTGAATTCGTTACCTGCGCATATGAAGTGAATCCGAAGATTGTATCCATCGCGATGCTGCCTATACTCATCGTGATGATCAATTCCCTTTATGTCAAAGACAAGAGTGACTTCGGGCTTTTCTCCAACATCTATGCTGGTCTATTTTTCATTTCGATTCCATTGGCCCTGTTGAACCTCATTGCCTTTAATGACGGAGTTTTCAACGGGAGACTCATACTCTGCTTCTTCGTCATCATCTGGAGTTCCGATGTTGGTGCGTTCACCATTGGCAGCCTCTTCGGCCAGAAAAACGGAAAGAAACTTTTCCCATCCGTTTCCCCGAAGAAGTCCTGGATCGGAGTGTGGGGAGGAATGGCATTTGCCGTAATTGCAGCTGTGCTGATGAATCTTCTTGGGGTAATGGAGTATCCGATCTGGCATTGCATCGCACTGACTGTTCTGATGGTCATCGCCGGAGTGTACGGAGACCTTTTCGAGTCTCAGTGGAAACGGCATTATGACATAAAGGATTCGGGCACCATTATGCCGGGACACGGCGGAATGTTGGACCGTTTTGACAGCGCGCTTTTCGCCATCCCTGTCGGGGCCGTTTATTTATCACTATTCAACCTGCTTTAACATATGCATATTGACAAAAACAGCTACGGAACACTGGCTTTAGTATATACGATAGGACTTGCAGTCCTCATACCTCTTTTCATTTTTGGGACGCTTGCAATATGGTCTGTGGCAGTAGCGACATTGGTGATAGTATTTTGTCTGTGGCAGACGGCTTTCTTCCGTGTACCTGTAAGAAACAGGCTTGGAGACGCCCATAAAGTCAGTTCTGTTGCCGACGGCAAGGTCGTTATAATAGACAAGGTATTTGAGTCTGAGCACCTGAAAAAAGAATGCATACAGGTGTCAGTATATATGGATTTCTTCGATGTTCACGCCAATTTCTGGCCTATTGACGGAGAAGTGACATACTACAAATATCACCCAGGAAGACATGTACTTGCATTCAAGCCACTAGCTTCAGAGGAAAATGAACATGCCTGCACAGGTATAAGAAACGCTGATGGCAAGGAAATCTTCTTCAAGCAGCTTGCAGGGACCTTTGCACGCAGAATCACCTGCTATTCTGAGCCTGGTCTGCAAGTAAAGGCAGGGGAACAATGCGGCATTATCAAGTTCGGAAGCCGCATTGATATGTTCCTGCCTCTCGATGCTCAGATTGATGTTGAGCTCGGGCAGGAGGTCCGCGCATGCGAGACCATCATTGCACGTATTTAGCCTCCAGCTGCTACTGTGTATTCTCGATCAGTTCAAGCAAACGGTCAACAGCCTCGGTATCAGGCACGTGTCTGAGAACCGGCTCCTTTCCGTGATAGATGGAAACTTTGTGGTTTCCCTCTCCGACATAACCCCAATCTGCATCCGCCATTTCTCCTGGGCCATTGACTATGCAGCCCATTACTGCGATTACGGTATTCTTCAGGTGAGATGTGCGCGACTTCACCTCTTCAAAGGCTTTCTGTAGGTCGTACATCGTTCTTCCGCAGCCGGGGCATGCGATGTATTCAGGCTTGTAGAAACGCCTTCTTGAGGCCTGCATCAGCTCATCGCTAAGATAGGCCCCGAATCCAGAACTCTCGATATCAACGGTCTCACCGTTTTCCAAATATGTACCTCTGAAAGTGATTTCATCAAGTTCACGGTCAAGTAGCCTCTTGCCGAAGTCGCAGGAAGCATCGAGTATAAGACACTCCCGAGAAGGGGATTCATAGCTCGCAACTGCCTTTTTGCCCTCTATGGATATTGCCCTTAGGGAAGAAAGGCTATTATGGTCATACCTGTCAGCAATAAAGCGGCCTACGGAGATTTCATTTACCGGATCCTCTGTCAATGACACCCTGATGGTATCACCTATGCCTTCTGCGAGTAATGTGGAGATTCCTACACAGGACTTGATACGGCCAGAATCGCCGTTCCCTGCTTCTGTCACACCGACGTGCATAGGGAAGATGCGTCCACTTTCCTTCATCATTGAGTGCAGTTGCCTGTATGCATCAACCATCAAGACAGTATTGCTCGACTTGAGAGATACTACAACATTCTTGAAATCCTCATCAACGCAAATGTCTATCCACTCCATAGCGGCTTTGGCCATAGCGTAGGCGGAATTACCGTAAAGTTCTGTTATATAAGTTCCTAAAGATCCGTGATTCAGGCCTATACGTATGGCTGTATTATGCTCCTTGCATACCGAAAGCAACTTTCTGAACTGAGCTTTGGCCTGCTCGTGGTCCCTATGGAAATTACCTGGGTTGATACGGACCTTGTCAACGAAAGGTGCGACAGCAATAGCGGTTTCTGAGGAGAAATGGATATCCGCCACTATTGGAGTATCTATTCCGCTCTCTCTAAGTGTTTCCCGTATTGAGCGAATGTCATTTACCTCCTTGGGACCGGGAACAGTGATGCGGATGATGTCAGCTCCAGCATCTGCCATCTTTTTGCACTGCGCTACGGTTCCCTCCACATCATTTGTGTGCGTATTGCACATAGTCTGTACTGCAATGGGCTTCTCGTAGCCTATTGTCACCTTACCTATCTGTACCTGCATTTCCATTATATCGTTCATTTACAATCATTTTTGCCTCTTCCTTGAGCATTTTTGCAGTCTTTCCCGTACGTTTGGTCAGTTGAAACTGAATACCTGCACTCACCATTACATCAAAAGGATAGGCATATTTATAATAATACTTACTGAAGGCATCAGGGTCGAAAACCGGATTCAATGAGTAGCGGAGCTTACCATTGACAAAGAATTCGAAAGGGGAGAGGACAATGGAAAAACCGACTCCACCCTTGAGGCCATAATCAAAGCGGCGGTCCCTGTCAAGAAAAACAGTAGCAATGTCAGGATCGACAAAATCCCCAATACGCTTGATGCTCAATCTATAACCGGCGTAGGGGCCTACTTCGGCGTATATCTTGAAATTTGGCATATCATAATGGAAGACAGACATAAGAGGCAATTCAAGATACTTATAATCTACCTCACTGGCACCATTGACAGTAGCTACAGACTGAGTTTCTTCATCTTCCCTCAACTTATATCCCTGATGTCCGTAGGCTACACCGAGTTTGACTCCAAAATACGGCATATAACCGAAGAGTTTTCCATACTTGGTCATTGTAAGTTCATAATACTCAGGCATATAACGCCAGTCCTGGGTATAAGAAGGATTGAAGGTCATTCGGTTGAAATTGACTCCCGCCTCGAAACCTATGCTGGTATAATCATTCAGCATAAAAATCTTTTCCACCTTGACAGTATCGAGATAACTGTCAGGATATCGAAGCTTGAGAGTATCCCTCTTCGACATCTCCTGTGCCTCAATACTCAAGGCAGGGAAAAGTGTAAGAAATATAGAAAAATATAAGAATATCTTTTTCATCATTATTTGTCATTGAAAAGTTCAGCGAGATTGATCATCTGGTCAAGTTCAACGGCTTCCTGTATATTCAAGAGTGTATCATCACCCTTGATTTTGTAGTACAGAGCCTTCTCCGGCTGTCTGTGTTCAAGAAGTGAACCGGAGTCAACTATGGTGTTCTTATTGGCATCAATGGTCATTCTGATGGCATATTTGCCCGACTTCAGATATGGAAAAGCAAGGGTGCAGTCATTGTCGATAACGTAAGTCCTTATGACATTGCTCTTCTTTTCGTCCATAAGATCAATGATATACCTGTGTTCAACTCCGCTAAGTACCAGATTCAGACGGCTCAGTTTTTCATCGTTAGGCAGGGTAATCTTTACTTCCGAACTGTCATTGTAATAACCGTTTATGTCTCTGAATCCCCTGTGCGGAACTTTCAGAATGTAATCGTAGCCTTGTTTTAGCGCTTCATCAGGCATTATGGTGAAACGTCTGATATTCAATGAATCAGGAATGACATTGAACTTCATCTGAGTTTCCTGTTGCCTTGGATTTATTGAACGCAATTTCAGGGAATCGAAAGCTTCGTTGATAATTGGATACTTGAACTCTATGACATATCCGTATTGCTCAATGGTTTGAGGATCTGCGCTTACCTTATATACGCAAATCGTGTCCTCGTGCTTGATGTCCTTCTTGGAGCTCTTGGAGACACTTGTTTTTGCCTTGTTTGAATTCTTGGAACTGCCTTCTTCCTCTTTTTGATAGTACACCTTCAAATGCTCGATTTCAGCTTTTAATCGGCCAAGGCTGTCCGTCTTTCTGTAATTCAAATACATATGAAGTGTATCAGGCATCTTTCTTTTATCATTGACCCATACCTCAAGACTATCACGGCGTACATTGAATTGGGTAATCAGCCTGTTGGCAGGTATTCCCTTGATCCAGAGGGAGTCGATATGGGCATTGGGAGCCATGAAGGTGATATACGAGCTTCTTTCATCCACCCTCACCTTCTTCATTACTTGTTGTTTTGATGGTTTCTCCTTGAAGAGGCTCAGTTCGTACTCTGCGTGACGCGCCAGACAGTGCAGGGTATCCTTCATATCGTACTTTACAAGTTCCGGCAATGAGTCATTGACAACAGTCATCGGGCGTACGAGCGAATCTGCAAAGGCTACCAGTTCAAGTTCATCAGGGTCGTAGATATTATTGTTGTTACCGTCCTTGATGGCATACAGTCTGTAAAGGGTGTCCTGTATGTTCCTGAGGCTGAAGAAGCCCCAATCGTCCGTTCTGACAGCAGCATATGGCCGCTGCTTGAAAATCGCCGAATCCGCATGATCCTTGTAAAGCAATACGGTGGCCTCCTTCACGGGGTTCAAGGTATTGCAGTCTCTTACTATTCCGGTAATCATCAATGAATCAATGGTTTCTCCGGTAGAGAAGACATAGGTGAACCCTGGAAACATATTGCCTTCATTATTGTCGGCTATTGATCCGCTAAGGTCCAGAGTATAGGTGGTATTAGGCAAGAGGTCTTCAGGGAATGATACGATGACAGACTTACCTTTTACCTTACTCTTCGGAGGCTTGCTCTGAGGAGGGGATAGGAAAATATTAGAGGCCGTCTTTACTGTCACATACTCATTGAAAGTAAAAGTCAGTTCCACTCCACTAAGAGGAACGTTAGTGGAATAGTAGGCAGGGGAGACCTTTACTATGACAGGGGGTATGGTGTCCTTCACACCTCCTGATGGTGCCTGAGTAGTATTCGCACAAGAATGAGAGAATAGCGTGGAGATCAGGATGAGCGCCACGGGTATGATAGCTAAGTATTTGTCAAAAAAACGGTTCATCAAATGTCTGTTCTTACAATTTTCTGTATGCCTTCCACTAACTTGAGGCTGTTGATCACATCGTCAAGGGCACTCTTGTCATTGACAAGCAGTTCGATATAGCCTTCGAAGATTCCGTCCTCCGCCCCTATGAACACCTTTCTGATATTGACTCCGAGCACGTTGGAAATATAGTTGGATACTTCGTTCAAAATACCCATACGGTCTATTCCCCTGAGGGAAATCCTTACAGGGAAGGACTGGGTGAGCCCGTTCATGTCCCAAGTAGGGCTCACAACGTTCTCTCCGAATTTTGTCGCCTGCTTTTCCGCAATTGGACAACTCTTCTTATGGACAGTTATGGTTCCATCCTCCGAACGGAAACCGACGATAGGGTCTCCCGGAAGAGGACTGCAACATGGAGCGAGTACATATTCCTTGCCATCGACCACCTGCCCCTGCTTAAGTTTGTAGCTTTCATGCTTGATTACCTCTACCTTATTCTTTGGGAAGATATTCGAGAACATATCAGCTTGATTGATCAGTCCAAGTCCGATGCGGAAGAAGAATTCTTCCATATCGTTCAACTGAGTGTATTCCAGGACAAGCTGCATCACCTTGTTGGTATTGTTCAAGGATCTGTCCTTTAGCTCCTTGAAATACTCGGAGCGGCCTATCCCTATGAATTCGTCTCTTCTATCCCTGAAGAAATCAATGACGAAGGTGCGTGCGTGACGTGTAACAAGGAATTTCAGCCATTCAACCTTAGGACAGCCGTTCTTGGCAGTAATGATTTCAACCTGATCTCCGGACTTCAGAACATAGGAAAGAGGAACCAGCCTCATATTAGCCTTTGCAGCAATTGCCTTGAAGCCTATATGGCTGTGAATCATATAGGCAAAATCCAAGGCAGTAGCGCCTTTCTGTATGGTTTTCTGCTCTCCCTTAGGGGTGAAAACGACGATATCTGTGCTGATAAGGTCATTGTGAATGATATCAAGAAGTTCCAGAGAATTGATGTCGGATGAGCATAGAACTTCTTTGACCTTAGATAGCCATTTGTCCATCTCGCTGTCGTTCTCTCCCGCAAAACCGTCCTGCTTGTAAGCCCAATGAGCTGCAATTCCCTTTTCAGCGATGTCATCCATTCTCTTGGAACGGATCTGCACCTCTATCCATATGCCTATCTGGCTCATCAATGTACAATGCAAGGCCTCATAACCGTTTGATTTCGGGTGCTTTACCCAGTCCCTAACGCGGCTTGAATTGTATTTGTATATTCCAGTGATTATGGAGAAGATATGGTAGCATTGGTCACGTTCTGATTCCTTGGTATCGGTAGGAGGAGTAAAAATAATGCGTACCGCATAGAGATCATAGACTTGTTCAAAGTCGATGTTCTTTGTGCGCATTTTGTGCCAAATGGAGTATGGTGTTTTTATCCTTTTCTTCACTTGGAAGTTGAAGCCAGCCTTAGTAAGTGCCTCAGATATAGGAGAAATAAATTCATCTATCTTCTTGTCTTTATCTTCTACGTTGGCATCGATTCTGGCACTGATTTCTTTATATGCTTCCGGCTCTTTGTACTTGAGCCAGATGTTTTCCAACTCCGATTTCACCTCGTAGAAACCGAGACGATGCGCAAGAGGAATAAAGATAAACATCGTCTCACTAAGTATCTTATCCCTTTTCCTCTCCGGCATGAACTCTATCGTACGGCAATTATGAAGTCTGTCCGCAAGTTTAATGAGCACTACTCTCACATCATCGTTTAGGGTAAGAAGTATGCGCTTGAGATTCTCCGCCTGTATGCTTTCCAGACTGTTGAGCCTGCCGCTCTTCTTGTCCTCATTGTCAAGGACAGTCTTGATCTTGGTCAATCCATCAACGAGAGAGGCGATTTTCTTGCCGAACATGCTTGCCAAGTCCTCGACCGTGTAGTCTGTGTCTTCAACCACATCGTGAAGCAGGGCTGCTGTGATCGACTTATAGCCCAGGCCAATATTTACAATGACTATCCTTGCCACTTCAATAGGGTGGAGAATATAGGGCTCGCCTGAACGTCTACGGACATTCTTATGAGCCTCATTGGCAAATTCGAAAGCCTTCTTGATTACGTTCAGCTCATCTTCGTTGGTACAACGCTTCTCCGCAAGTTCCAATAAGGATGCGTATTCCTTGTTGATGATGTCATAATCCTTCTGGGTAAACTGAGATATGCTCATTGTTATGCCTCCTCTTCTGTAAATTCCTTAATTTCTTCCTTAATCCTATCCCTGTAAGGTGTAAAGTCACTGATTTTTCCTTCAGGAATATGGTAGGAATCTATATTTTGCATACCGTAACAGAGTTGTTCGCCATATATGATTATCTGCCAGCTGTAATTTGCCCACATAAGGAAGAGTGGAATGGCTGCGAGTGCTCCATATACTCCATTCAGGCGATTCATAAATATCTGAGCCTCAAGATAGAGATACTGGAACACCACGAAAACAAATCCCGAAACCACAGCTGACCAGAATGCATTTCTATAATATACCTTTGTGGCAGGTATATACTTGTACATTGCCGATAGGGTAAAGACGGTAACAATATACATTACAAACCAACCCAAAATGGTCAATAGCACTGAAATCTCCTCAATATCGATGTTCATGCCGACAAGACCCGTGAGATTGGTGTACAGTACAATGCCAGTACCGAAAATCACTACCACAAGAGGGGATAGGAGCAACAATCCTATGTAGAACGAGAATCTCTTGTAAATCGACCTGTTGATTTTATTTATTTTCCAGACATTGTTGAAGACCCTTTCCACCTGGAACATAAGCCAGATAATGGTCCAGAAGAAGAAGAGAGCACTTATCAAGCCCACTCCACCCGATTGGGCTGTTGAAATAATCACTTCCGCCTTATCCAGCAGGAAACCAATCACATCAGGGTAATTGGGCATTGCCGTATAAAGGAGTGAGGCAATCTTCTCGTGATAACCCAGACCGTCGCCGACAGCAAAGACGAATGCGACGAAAGGCACAATCGACAGAACTACGAAATAGCTGAGGGCAACACATTGGAAGCCCATCCTGTTCACTGCAAATTCGTTAAACGTAATGCGGGTAAGCTTTATGAACCTGACAAGGTTTCTCTTCGCTTTGGAAAAGTTCTCAACCGGCAACTCCCAAAGCTGGTCCCCCAGAAGCCTCTTGGCTTCTATAAGAAATCTCCTCAGTTTCACATTCATAACTTAAGCGAATAAAGTCAACTCTTCAGGCTCATTGCGAGTACTGTCTGCTGTCTTGATGCTGTTGTCCGTGCTCTCTTCCGCTGCTTCCGGAGATGCCGGCAACATTGCCATAAAACTTTCCTCGTCGATGATGCGTACGCCGAGGGCCTCGCATTTCTTCAGTTTCTCCGGACCAGGCTTCGAGCCTGCGAGCAGGAAAGAGGTCTTGCTGCTGATGGAACTGCTGTTCTTACCTCCATTGGCCTCTATCAAAGCCTTCATAGAGTCGCGAGGGATGCTGAAATTGCCGGAAATGACTATGGTCAATCCCGCAAGAACATCTGAAGAAGCTTGGGCCTCCGACTCAACGGCAAGCTTCAAACCAAATGCCTTAAGTCTCTTTATTTCAGCAATATGTCTCTCATCGGAAAAGAAATCAACTACACTTTGGGCAATCACTTCTCCCACGTCTCCGATCTCAAGCAGTTGCTCCTTGGTCGCTGAAGCAAGAGCATCAACAGTTTTAAATTGTTTCGCAAGTTCCTTCGCTGTGGTTTCACCAACATAGCGTATACCTATCGCGAATAGAACACGCTCGAAAGCTGTTGACTTGGATTCTGCCAAACTGTCAAGGAAGCGGCTCGCCGACTTCTCCTTCCAGCCATCCAAGAGCAAAAGGTCACGAGTTTTGAGCTCATACAAGTCGGCAGGAGTATTGATCAGTCCCAAACGGAAAAGTTGGTCAATGGTAGCTTCACCTGCGAGTATGTTCATTGCCTTTCTGCCACAAAAATGGAGTATGCGTCCCTTTATTTGAGTAGGGCAAGAGTCAGAGTTCGGGCAGAACCACTTCGCCTCACCCTCCTCCTTCACCAATGGGTGACCGCAATCAGGACACACGCTCGGAAAAACAGGTTTCACAAGTCCCTCGCGCCTCATCGACTTCTCCACCGATGTGATCTTCGGGATAATCTCGCCGCCCTTTTCCACGTGAACGAAGTCTCCCACCCTAATGTCGAGCAGTTCCATTTGGTCCGCATTGTTGAGAGTAGCCCTCTTGACCATAGTGCCGGAGAGGAGAACAGGTTCGAGATTGGCAACCGGAGTGACTGCACCGGTGCGTCCAACTTGGTAATCGATGGACAATACCGGTGTCAATGCCGACTCAGCTTTGAATTTGTAGGCAACAGCCCAGCGCGGAAATTTGGAAGTAAAGCCCAATTCACGCTGGAAGGCGGCTTCATTGATCTTGATTACAATACCGTCCGTAGCATAAGGAAGAGACTTTCTTTCTGTATCCCAATGATTGATGAATTCTTCTATCTCTGCAATACTCTTGCATATCTTTCTGAAATCAGATACAGGAAGGCCCCAGGATGCAGCTGATTTCAAAGCTTCATCGTGGGTTTCGTAGAACATAGATTCACTCGGAATATGATAGAGCGTACACCATAGTCCTCTATGAGCAACTTCCTCTGGGTCAAGGAGTTTCAATGAACCTGAAGCAGCATTGCGGGGATTGGCGAAAGGTGGATCCTCATTCAGTTCGCGCTCTGCATTGAGACGGTCGAAAGCATCGTAGGGCATCAGTATCTCACCCCGAATCTCCAAGTCTTCAGGATAGTCCCCCTTCAATTGCTTTGGAATATTGGCAATTCGTTTTACATTTTCAGTAACATCGTCACCAACAGTACCATCCCCACGGGTAAGAGCTCTGAACAGCTTGCCATCCTTGTATTCAAGACAGATGGCAGTACCGTCAAATTTTAGCTCGCAGCAATAAGTGAAAGATCTGCCGATTTCCTTTTCCGCACGCTGTGCGAAGGCTTCAAGCTCTTCAATACTGTAGGTATTGCTTAATGAAAGCATAGGATAGCGGTGGGGATATTGCGCAAATTCCTTTCTGACAGCAGGTTCAGCATTGATTCCATTGCCTTGTCCCTCAAGGTCGCTACCTACACGGCGGGTTGGGGAGTCGGGATCGGCAAACTCGGGATACGCAGCTTCAAGTTCCTCAAGTTCGTGCATAAGGCTGTCGTACTCGAAGTCACTCATGGTAGGGGCATTGTCCACATAGTATTTCCGGCTGTTCTCCCAGAGAACCTCCTTCAATTCCTGTATCCTGAGTCTCGCTCTATTCGTGTCCATATCCGCTATTCCTGTTCCAAATTATCAGCTGACATAAAACACAAATTTAACTATTTTTAATGACATACTGTAAATAATGGAGACAAAAAACAAAAGAGGCTGACTCAAAGTCAATAAGACTTGTCAGCCAGCCTCCCTAAAGAATTATTTAGGCTTATGCCTGCTCGAGTTGAAGTGTTCTGGTAGTCTGGTCACAAACCTCTGAAGGTCCCCAATACTGGATAGGACCAGGATACACATATGCAGTATTTTTCGCCCATTCCTCACGCTTGCTTGCAAAGAACTTGAAAGGAGCGCCGTCAAGCTCAACGAGAGCCTTGCGGATAACAGGCTTCATTGCTCCGTTTCTACGCTCAAGATTCATCATCATAGTGATAGGAACACCGCCGGCAATCCACTCAGCTGCAGGAGCGGTGGTATTCTTTATTACTGACATATAGCCGGTCTTGCCACAAGCGATGAGTCTTGACGCATTGTAACCAAGTGAGTAGCAATAATCTGCATCGTAGTTAGAAGGAGCTGCGCAACGACCTTCATAACCGAAGAAGTGATGCTGTGCAGCGAATTTTCCAACAAACTTGCCCTCTTCCTTCCAAACTGCAAGCTTATTGGCAACCATTGCCGAAAGAAGTTTCTCAGTCTCAATGAGAGAAACCTGAACATTTCCGTGAGGGTCACGGTCAAGGCAGAGCTGACGCTCAACATCGCTCGGAAGAGACTCAAGGACAGCGAGATTGTCAGCAGCAATATGGCTCTTTACGAATGCAACCTGCTCATCCTTTGATGCAAATTCGCGGCTTTCGCCTGTTGCAGGGTCAGTGAGGACTTCATTGAGCTCAGCGATGAGTTTCTTGATGGCCGGGATGAACTCAATAAGACCTTCAGGAATAAGAACAGTACCGAAGTTGTTACCGTCAGCGGCACGATCGGCTACAATCTTGGCAATATAGGTTACGACGTCGTCGAGACTCATATTATTCTGCTCAATCTCCTCAGAGATGAGGCAAGCGTTTGGCTGGGTCTCGAGAGCACACTCAAGTGCAATATGTGATGCTGAACGGCCCATAAGCTTAATGAAGTGCCAGTATTTGCGTGCTGAATTGCAGTCACGCTGGATATTGCCTATAAGCTCAGCATAGGTCTTGCAAGCTGTATCAAAGCCGAAAGAAGTTTCAATCTGATCGTTCTTGAGGTCACCATCAATGGTCTTAGGACAACCGATAACCTGAACACCATAATTCTTTGCTGCATAGTACTCTGCGAGTACACAGGCATTGGTGTTGGAATCGTCACCGCCAATGATTACGAGCGCCTTGATGCCAAGCTCGCGAAGTATTTCTATACCTTTCTCAAACTGCTCGGTCTTCTCAAGCTTGGTACGGCCTGAACCGATAATGTCGAAACCACCTGTGTTGCGGTAATCATCGATAAGTTCATCTGTAAACTCGATGTATTTGTGGTCTACAAGACCGCCTGGCCCCATAAGGAAGCCATAAAGCTTGTTTTCTGGATTGAGAGATTTAACGCCATCATAAAGACCTGAGATGACATTGTGTCCACCAGGTGCCTGACCTCCTGAGAGTATGATACCTACATTGAAATTAGGAAGTTCTGCACTCTCGCCCTGTTCGAAAGTGATAACAGGCATTCCGTAAGTGTTAGGGAAGAGAGCCTTGATTTCATCCTGGTTTCCTACTGACTGGGTAGCTGAGCCTTCAACTGCCTTTACAGGTCCCAAAAGAGCCTTTGGAAGTTTTGGCTGATATGCAGCACGTGCAATCTGAAGATTTGATTTTGTCATAATGTATAAATAATAGTTTTGAAATATCAAATCAGAATTTCCGTTTCTCCGAAAATCCCACAAATTTACGAATTTGGGGGCAATCTTCAAAGAATTGGGCTTGCAAAGTGTTTATGTTAGGCAAAATGGCATTTCTGATCACAAATCAAAATAAAATGCTATACATTATGATATTTAACAATAATGTTATGAATGTTAACAAATCTGTTATCAACAAAAATGGCTGTAAGAAAAGTGAAAAAGACGCAAAATATAAAGATTGAAAGTATATTTGCACATTATGAGAAAGACCATTATTTATCAAATGCTCCCAAGACTCTGGGGCAACGGCAAATTCAGCGGCATCGATGATGCCTCCCTGGATTATTTCAAAAAATTGAGCATTTCACACCTTTGGTTTACTGGCACAATCAGACATTCCAGCGGAAAGGATTTCGTAAAGGGTGATCCCGGTTCCCCATACTCTATAGCCGACTACTACGATGTCAACCCTTATCTTGCCGAATGCGAGAGCGACAGAATGAATGAATTTTGTGATTTGGTGGACAGGACCCACAGACACGGCATGAAGGTAATACTTGACTTCATCCCGAATCACGTAGGACGCGATTATAGTGATGCTGTAGGTGGAATACCTCATCATCTTTATAGTGACTACGATTGGACTGATACATATAAGATAGATTACTCTCATCCTGAGACTTGGAACAAGATGAAGGAGATTCTGCTCTATTGGGCAGGGAAGGGAGTGGACGGCTTCCGTTGCGATATGGTTGAACTTGTCCCGCCTGAATTCCTTAAATGGGTAATTGCGGAAAGCAGAAAAGAATATCCGGATCTGTTCTTTGTAGCGGAAGTTTACAACAAGGATGGATACAGACAATTCGTAGAGGAAGTGGGATTTGACCTGCTATATGACAAGTCCGGACTCTATGACGTGCTAAGAAGCATCGCTGCCGGGCACGGAAGTGCCAGAGCCATCACCTGGAACTGGCAGTTTTTGCAGGATCTCCAGCCGAAAATGCTGAATTTTCTTGAGAATCACGATGAGCAGCGCATTGCGTCTCCCTGGTTTACAGGTCAGGAACACAATACTGCATACCTTTATGCATCACTTGCCTTCAACACATCAGCTTTTATGTTGTATTTCGGACAGGAAATAGGAACGACAGCATCAGAAGGGCACGAGGGAAGGACAAGCATCTTCAACTGGTGCCATCCAGAAGAGTTGAAAATGCTTGATGACTATATCCACGGAAATAAGAGGCTTAGCCGGGAAAAGGCTGCCGTTTTAAAGGAATACAGGGAAGCACTTGCCTTCGCAACGAAGGATGCCATCTCTTCAGGGCTGGTTTATGACCTTTGTTACTGTCAGAAAACAGAAAATGGTTTCAACTTTGACAAAGACTTTGTATTCCTAAGACATTCAGTAGATAAAACAAAAAGGTTAAAGCATAAAACATTTTTGTTATATTTGAGCTTTGGCGGCAATGGAACCGAATTTGGTACCAAAAATACGGAAAATAAGCGAAGGAAAGTCAAAGTCATTATCCCTCAAGATGCCTTATCTTATCTTGGGCTTGAGGATAGCATTATTCTTCAAAACGGAAGCATCGATCTGGAAATTGAGGCTAACGGATGCAGTATTATAACGCTATAATTCTAACTGCTCAAGCTCATTCCTTTATGAAGCAGCGTCTGCGGAATTCGTAGACGCTGATAGCCGTTGCCATCGCAGCATTCAATGACTCTGAGCCGGCATCATCCATAGGATATGGCGGAATGAATAGACGGTCGGAAACGAGACGTGACATTGCCTCGGATATGCCGTTGGATTCATTACCAATAACTATCATACTGGCGCAATTTTCACCGGTCGCAAGATCTTGTGAGCAGATATTGTTTCCATCAAGGAAGGTACCGTATACCTTGCCCCCTGACTCCAATATTGCCTTTGCCGCATTCTCCAGGTCAACATATTTGAAATCAACCCTGAAAATTGCACCCATTGTAGCTTGAATCACCTTGGGATTGAATACTTCTACCGTATCACGACTAGCGAGCACAGACTTGATGCCGAACCAGTCGGCTATCCTGATTATTGTTCCCAAATTGCCAGGGTCGCGGATAGAGTCGAGAGCGAGATAGAGCCCCGGGGAGGCAATGAAATTGCCATCATCGACGGTGGATGGCTTCCTGACGAGCGCGAGAACAGGGGATGGGCTGGACAATTGGCTCATTCTCGACATTGCCTCTTCCCCGATTTCGGCTGTTCTGTACAGTTTCACTATCTCAAAAGAGGATTTCTGAGCTTCGGCGACCATTTTCTCGCCTTCGACGACAAAGAGGCCAGTCTCGTCTCTGAACTTCTTCGAGGACAATGCCTTGATTGACTTTATTTCCTTGCTGGTGATCATATCGGCTGTTAATCAGGAAACGCAAATGTACATAATCTGAGCGATTCTTTGAAAGAAAGTTTTATATTTGTGGAGTTATACTGCGATAATGAAATCATTGCTCACCCATATAGTATCGTTGCTGGCAGTTTTGCAGGTTCTGATGACTGCATCCTGCAGCACCACGCGCACCCTGTCGGAAGGTGAGTATCGCCTGGCTAAAAACAATGTTGAAGTAACCAACTCCAAGAAGTTCAATACCAATTCATTACATCAGTATATCAAGCAGTCTTCAAATAGCTATCTGCTGCTTGGATGGAACCCGTTCCTCTACATATACAACTGGGCAGATCCGGAAGACAATGGCATTTGGGCGAGGTTTTGCCGAAAAATCGGGGTGGAACCGGTAATCTACAATCCGGAAGCTGTCGAGAGTACCATTGAGAGCATGAAGAGCCATCTGGAGTATATGGGCTATTATAACTCCAAGGTTACTTCCGATATCAAAGTAAACAGGAAAAGGGTTTATGTCGATTATAAAGTAAAACTTGGCAAACAGTATCCGATAGACTCCATATCGATTTCAGTTCCGGAAAGGGGACCATTCAAGAGTGATTTTGAAGAAGACAGGGCCAATATCAGCATCAAAACAGGAGATTTCCTCTCCGAGAACTCTTTGGAGGCAGAAACCCAAAGAGGAGCCGCTCACTTCAGGGACAAAGGCTATTACAGTTTCTCCAAAAACAATTATTCCTTTGAAGCGGATACCATCAGTGTGCCAGGAAAGACCTTTCTGGAGATGAGAGTAAATGAATACTCGCGCAATGAGTCCGCTTCCAATGCACTGCCATTGAGGAAGTTCTACATCGACAGTGTTTCCATAAGCTACACCGACGATGTAAGAATCAAGCCCGACATTTTGAAGGATCTTAACACTCTGCGCCCCGGTGACCTCTATAGCGAGAGCATTGTAAACAATACATATACAAGACTTTCCGCTCTCAGAATGTTCAATAGTGTGGGGGTGGATCTCTATCAAAGCGACACGAACAAGGTCAACTGCAGCATATCTTTGTCCCAATCACAGATTCAGGGTTTCAAGACAGATCTTGAAGTTTCATCCAACTCTACGGGACTTATGGGAATCTCGCCTCAGCTGAGTTACTACCATAAGAACATTTTTCATGGAGGAGAATGGCTGAATCTGAGCTTTATGGGTAACTTCCAGTTCAAGTTCAACAACACAACCAGATCAAACGAGTTCGGAGTATCGGCCGGACTGAGTTTTCCTCGCATTTTGGGAATGCCGAACCATAAGGTTAAAGGATCCAACATCCCCAGAACCGAAGTCAACGCCTCATACAACTACCAGAACCGGCCCGAATATACCAGAAATATCATTTCCACCTCTTTCGGATATTCCGGCACCATCTGGAACAGATTAAGCTACCAGTTCTATCCTCTTCAGTTAAGCATAGTCCATCTGGATGATATCAACAGCAGTTTCCTTGAAACACTTTCGAACAATCCTTTTATGCGCTATGCTTACCAGGATCACTTTGATACCGGTTTGGGTGGCAATTTCCAATACAGCAGCAATCAGTCAGAAAACAGTTCAACATCATTCAGTTACCTGCGCTTATCAGCTGATATTTCCGGTAATGCCTTAAGCCTGTTAAAGCCATTGATGAACAAGGATGAAAACGGTGCCGGCTTGATTTGGGGTACACCTTTCTCACAGTATGTCAGGGGAGAGCTGACCCTCGGAAGTACATGGAAGTTCGGAAAGAACTCGAACCAGTCCATTGCCACAAGAATTCTGGGAGGTATAGGATATGCTTATGGCAATTCATCAGTAGTGCCTTTCGAGAAGCAGTTCTACAGCGGAGGTGCCAACAGTATGAGAGGCTGGCAGGCCAGATCACTCGGCCCAGGCACTTCACAGAGAAACGATTCTTTCATCATCCCGAGTCAGACCGGAGACATCAAGCTCGAAGCTAATCTGGAGTATCGCTTCAATATGTTTTGGAAAATAGAAGGAGCCCTCTTCCTTGATGCCGGCAATATCTGGACCTTTCATCAAGGAGAAGAGTCTTCCAGATTCAATATCAAAACTTTAGGAGACAGCATTGCAGCCGACTGGGGTACAGGCATAAGGGTTAATCTTAACTTCCTTGTTCTGAGACTGGACTTGGGAATGAAACTGCATGACCCGGCCAGAGAAGACAAATGGCTTGAACCTGGTGACTGGCTTAAAAAGGGAGGCTATGCCTTACATTTCGGAGTCGGCTATCCTTTCTGATATCAACGTTTTGGAGGATAATACTTTGGCCAGTTCTGTTCAAGATAGGCCTTGAGCACATCTTCGTGCCTGTTCTGCTGAGGCTCATAGAAAACAGTACCCTCCAAACCCTTAGGCAGGAACTCCTGGTCAACGAAATTCCCCGGATAATCGTGCGCGTATTTATATCCGTCCGAATAACCCAAATCCTCCATCAACTTTGTCGGAGCATTCCTGAGGTGCAGAGGAACTGTCGTCAACGGGTCCTTGGCAGCCAAATCCATTGCCTTATTTATTGAAAGGTATGCTGAATTGCTCTTCGGCGATGAGGCAAGATAAATTGTAGCCTCTGCGAGCGGAATCCGAGCCTCCGGCATTCCGATTCGATTGACAATATCAAAACATGCATTTGCGAGCAGCAGCGCATTGGGATTGGCCAGCCCAACATCTTCAGCCGCTGAAATACATAGCCTTCTGGCAATGAAGAGCGGATCCTCGCCGCCGCTGAGCATGCGCGCGAGGTAATAGACAGCGGCATTGGGATCAGAGCCCCTTATACTTTTGATGAAGGCGGAAATGATGTCATAGTGCATCTCTCCGTTTTTATCGTATATCGCAACATTCTCCTGAAGGCACTCAGTAACCACCTTGTTGTCAATGACAGCAGGCTTGCCTCCAAAGAAATCGATTACAATCTCGAGTATATTGAGCAGTTTTCTGGCATCGCCACCGCTCTGTCTGAAAAGAGCATCGGTCTCCTTCACCTCGACCCTTCTGTGTTTCAGCACTGTGTCTTCTGTCAGGGCCCTGTTCAACAAAATCCTCAAGTCATCAACATCAAGTGACTTAAGTACAAAAACTTGACATCTGGACAAGAGGGGAGTAATTACCTCGAAGGAAGGGTTCTCCGTAGTAGCTCCGATTAGAATAATAGTGCCATCTTCAACTGCACCCAGAAGAGCATCCTGCTGCGCCTTGTTGAACCTGTGAATCTCGTCAATGAAAAGTATAGGAGACGACGAAGCGGAAAAGAGTGATTTTGATCTGGCCCTGTCAATCACTTCCCGAACATCCTTCACTCCGGAACTGACAGCCGACAAGGTGTAGAACTCACGGTCCAGGGTCTTGGCAATGATATGTGCCAGTGTAGTCTTTCCAACGCCTGGCGGCCCCCATAGTATGAAGGACGAGAGACAAGCGCTTTCAATCATGTTTCTCAGAATGCAGCCCTCTCCTAAGAGATGCTTCTGCCCCACATAATCAGCAAGACTTTCAGGTCTCATTCGCTCCGGAAGGGGAGGAAGGAGACTTGTAGCTCTTGAATTGTCCTTTTCCATTGCCATTAAACCAAAAATACGGTATTACAAATTATTTAACATAATTGTTAGAATTGATAACAATTATGTTATATTAAAAAGGGGGATTATAATGACTTTTTGTATATCCTTCTTCTCTTGGTTTGCTCCTTTTCAAAGTCACCCCATTGACTCTGCATATCAAGGTTGCTCTCCAGCTCGGCATTGGTCTCAGCATACTTGAAGCCTGCCGCAGAAGCCCTCTTGATTATATCGGCGAAGATAAGGGCATTGACACCTCTCTTCCTGTACTCAGGAGTTACCGCAATGAGTAAAAGCTCTACATTCTCCTCAAATTTGAAGTACATAGACCTGAGTATATAGAACCAGCCGAACGGGAACATACGTCCTTTGCACTTTTGTATGGCCCTAGTGATAGAAGGCATACAGAGGCCAAAGCCTACAATATTGTTGTTCTCGTCTTCAACAAGAGTGAGGAAGTCCAGATTCAATATGCCGAGATAAAAACCTATGTAGCTGTCCACGACATTCTTTGGAAGTATGGTGAAGTTGTAAAGTTTGGAGTAGGACTCGTTGACAAGATCAAATATCTTATAGCCAATGCCCAACTTGCGGACTTCTCTCTTGCTAACCTTCCTCATATGGAGTTTGTATCTTTCCTCCACCAGTTTGGCAACACGCTCCACTTTCTCAGGCATCTTTTCAGGCATAAATATCTTGAACTCTACCCAGTCAACTTCCTTGACAAAGCCCATGGCCTCCATATGCGTTTTATAGTAAGGCATAGCATGGCGCAATGCCATAGTGCTCTGGTGCTCAAAGCCCTCGACCATCATACCTTCAGGATCGAAGTCCGTAAAACCGAGAGGACCTACTATCGTATCCATACCTTTCTGTCTGCCAAATTCAATTACAGCATCCAGAAGAGCCTTGGAAACTTCAGGATCGTCGATAAAATCAAGCCAGCCGTATCTAATCTCTTTATGCCCCCATTCGGAATTGGCTTTCTTGTTCAGGATTGCTGCCACTCTGCCAACGATTTTTCCGTCTTTATAGGCAAGAAACAATGCGGATTCACAAAACTCGTACACAGGATTCTTCTTCGGATCCAGTGTATCCCTTTCATCGAAGCGGATGGCAGGAACATATCCAGGAACATCCTTGAAAAGATTGATTGGAAATGAGATGAAGGAGTTCAACTCCTTTCTGCTCTTCACTTGCTTTATGGTTACACCCATATTATCAGGTTCAGGTTAATAAATGAGATGCTAATATATGACATTTCACATCCATTTCAAAGAAAATTTCATAACTTAGTAGTCAGAAACAAGTATGAAAAAATGCATCAATAGAGCCGTCATTTGCCTCCTGCTCCTTTTCGGAATGGGCAGCATTGTCAGTGCACAGGAGACTAACTCTTTCAGAATAGGCAGTTTCCACTCAGCAAAAGGCTTTGGTGTTTGTTATGAGCAAATAATAGACGAGTACAATTTCGACTCATTTTGTCTATATGCAGATATGGGCGGAGTCCTGATCGGAGAACATTCAACCCCTGGAATCAAGTTCAATTATACCCGGGACATCGTGTTCAAAACCATTGAAAGGGAAGACAAGACTGTCAGTCTCTATGCCGGTCCCGGACTCTGCTGCGGGTATATTAGCGATTTCAAGTCTCCAAAATCAATAACTGCAGGCATCCACGGTACGGTTGGAGCCTTGTTATCATACGGTCACAGACTTGAGTTGAGTTTCAATTTCAGTCTCGACCTTGCCTTTAAACTGATTAAGGACGACAGAAGGACTATATTGAGTTTATACGGCTCGGGCTTATTAAAGCCTCTGCTTCCTGAAATAAAGATATTATACAGATTTAAGTAATCCTTTTGAAGCCGCTTATGAAGAAATTGATAATCAGCCTATTAGCATTCTTATCCTGCCTTGTATCATCAGCCGGGCAGGAGGGGAGGGATGTTCGCTTCTTCTACGGTCTGGAATGGGGTTACTCCGCAGTTGTACTTATCTCATACCACTACAATTACACCGACCCTGAAGATGGATACAGAGTCGATGTCAAAGGAATTGATCCCAATTATCATTCCAATGGAATGCTATACCTCCGCACCGGACTGGAGTTTGCCAGACACTTAAGTGCAAGCCTGAATCTGGGCTGGCAGGGAATCAAACAGGATACGAGAATAATACCGGTCTTCCTGCGGGAGTGTTACCATTTCAACGAGAATCGGGACAGGGGAGCCCTGATTTACCTTAGTCAAGGCATAGGATTGCACAAAGACAAGCAATATCTCTCGTTTCTGGGACAATTCGGAGGCGGTTACAGAATAGCCCTGAGTCATAAGAACAGTATGGATTTGCTCCTTGGTCTGCAGTTGTGTACCGATGCTCCCAAGGTGCCGAGCCGGGAAAACGGCAGTTATATTCCGAATGAGTTCATCAGGAGCAGCAAAGCCTGCTATGGAGCCATAAACCTTGGTATATCAATTAGTTTCTAAAAGAAGAAAGAACTTTATGGAATCGTGGAAGCAATTTCAGCAGTTGCACTTTGATGATAGTGAAACTAATTGATAAGCAGGCACAAGTTAACATAATATAAATTGTATAAACAACCAATGAAGGCATAATAATGGAAAACGAATACAGCCTGGCCCCTTTGCTTTTCGTAATGGGTGCATTGCTCATAGGAGCGCTTCTCAAACTGTTGCTGAAGAAATCCAGATTTCCATATACCGTGGGACTTTTCTGTTTCGGCCTATTGATCGGGGTCCTTTTCAGAAGCGGTCTGTTTCCCGCTGAAGGCCTTATGGAACGCGCAGTCGAACAGGCCGGCAATATCAATCCGGACACACTCTTGTACATCTTTCTGCCGGTTCTGATTTTCGGTGCAGCATATGAGCTCGACCTTCACACTTTTCGCAAGACCTTCGTGAATTCGAGCCTTCTGGCCATACCGGGCGTTGTGATTTCTATGGGATTGGTTGCCCTGATGATGATGGGCATCGGAAAACTGATACCTGAATTCGGAGGCTGGAACTGGACCTTCGCCTTAATGTTCGGTGCTCTGGTGAGCGCAACAGACCCTGTAGCCGTGGTTGCATTGCTCAAAGAACTGAATACAAGCAAGCGATTCTCAACCTTGGTGGATGGTGAATCATTGCTCAACGACGGCACGGGTATCGTCCTTTTTATGCTCTTTTTCGGAACATTCAGCGGATCAAGCCCACTCTGCAGCTCCCCTGTTATGGAATTTCTGCTTGTTGCCCTCGGAGGTGCCCTTCTGGGTTACATTATGGCCGTTCTGACCATATTCTTCATCACCTGCCTTAAAGGCGATGAAATGGTCCAGAACAGTGTTATAATCCTCTCAGCCTACCTTACTTTCATCCTGGCTCAGGGTTATCTCCATCTTTCCGGAGTTATTGCGCTTGTCGCTTTCGGTCTTGAAATGACCTATCATGGGAAACTTCTCTTCAGCCCCAAGGCAAACGAGTTCACCGAGAAATTCTGGGACCTTGCTTCTTTCATTGCCAACACCTTGGTATTCATCATTGTAGGTATAATCATATCGGTTCATGTCAATATCAGCTGGGTCAGTCTTGCAGTCGTTGTGGCGGTCTATCTTGGAGTGAATCTCATCCGTACCGGCGTGGTGTTCCTGTTCTTCCCTATTATGAAGCATCTCGGATACGGTTTGACCAAGCGCGAGGCAATCATTCTGAGCTGGGGCGGCCTTCGAGGTGCGCTCGGCCTTACTCTTGCGCTGATGGTTTCAGCAACAATGACCATCCCTGATGATATACGCAGCCAGGTACTGCTGCTGACAGCCGGTGTCGTTGCCCTGACCTTGACCGTCAATGCAACGACCATTAGGCATCTACTTGAAAAACTGGGACTTACAGAAATACCTACCGCCCGTTCTTTTGTTGATTACAGTGTTAGGAACCGTGTCAATGAAGCAGCTCAGCGCTATTACGAGAAGTTGAGCCACCGCGAAGCGTTTGCAGGCGCCGACTGGGAGAAGGTTCGCACTTTCCTCCCCAAGCCGGAGCAGGCTCCGGACATCTCCAATTGCAATGAGACCGAATTGCTCCACCATATCAGGATGACCATCTACGGCACTGAGTGCCAATTGGTAAGGCAATTATACTCCGACGGCACAATTTCCGCCGACAGCTATCACAAGCTCATCAACTCGCAGGAGCGTCACTTCGACAGTGACGGCTCCCTCCCCCTTTCAGACAGAACATACATCTTCAAGTTCTTCGACAATGGAAGATTCCTGCGCTTCATTCGCAAGCATCCTTCTTTGGGCCGGCTCTTCAAGCGTCCATTGACTCGCAGGGTGGTGAATCTGAGCGATATTGGCCGTGGCTTCATGAGTCTCCAGCGCGATTCCCAGGATGAACTTGCTGCTCTTAGGAATTCCGGTATTCCTGAAGAAATGAGTTCGCGCATCTTCCCTGTCCTCGAGAGTGAAATCCGTGAGAACATTGAGCATATGCGCGCCTGCCTTGAGCAGTTGGCCATTGACTGGCCGGAGGCATATGCCAGCGCTATGACCAGCAAGGCTGCCCGTATGATGCTGTGCAATGAAAGAAAGACTGTGCGCAATCTGACATGGGACGGCATTATGTCTGCCAAGGACGGGGAGCGTTGCGAAGAATCCATAGATGCAAGAGCGTCCCGTCTATAGCGGATTGTTGCCTTCTTTTTTGGGGAAACCGACAGAATTTGCTATTTTTGTTTGTTCGGGATATTTATCTTGTAAACATTATGGCCAGAAAAAGAGTGGATCTTGTACTCGAGGATGTCCTCATTGAAACGGTTGCCGCCGAGGGTAAGGCCTTGGCTCATATTGACGGCACAGTGCTTTTCGTGGAGTTTGCCGTTCCGGGTGACGTTGTGGACATAAGAGTTACCAAGAAAAAGAAAAATTATATGGAGGGCTACATTCTGAAAATGAAAAAGCCTTCCGCACACCGTTTGGAACCTTTCTGCGATCATTTCGGCATATGCGGAGGTTGCAAATGGCAGCCATTGCCATACAATATGCAACTTGAAGCGAAACAGCAGCAGGTTTTTGACCAATTGGTTCGAATTGGTCATCTTGAAATACCGGAGATCTCCCCTATCATTGGCTCCGACAACACTTCATATCACAGGAACAAGCTGGAGTTCACCTTCTCTTCCAGAAGATGGTTCCTTGACGGTGAGGATCCTGAACAAATTCCTGAAAACAAACGCTGCGGTCTGGGGTTCCACGTAGGAAAATTTTTCGACAAGGTGGTTGACATCAAACATTGCCATCTCCAGAAAGAGCCTTCCAATGCCATAAGGAACTTCGTCAGGGAATACGCTATTGAACACGGACTGGAATTCTTTGACATAAGGGAAAACCACGGTTTTCTCCGCAATATGATAATCCGAACTACTGAAGACGGTCAGCTTATGCTCATTCTCTGTTTCTTCAAGGATGACAAGCTAAAGCGTGAAGCCCTGCTTGATGCCGTCTACGAAGCTTTCCCGCAAATCACTTCCCTCTTCTATGTCATCAACACCAAACTGAATGATTCAATAGGAGATCAGGTATGCATACTTTACAAGGGAGAGGACGCCATTTATGAGAGAATGGAGAATCTGGTATTCAAGGTCGGCCCGAAGTCATTCTATCAGACCAACAGTCCCCAGGCATACAAGCTTTATTCAGTAGCCCGCAAATTTGCCGGACTCAGTGGCAATGAGGTAGTATATGACCTTTATACCGGTACCGGAACCATCGCACAGTTCGTTTCAGGGAAGGCTGAAAAGGTTATAGGAATAGAATATGTACCCGAAGCCATAGAAGATGCCCGTCTTAATGCTGCCAAAAACGGCATTGACAACTGCGAGTTCTTTGCTGGAGATATGAAGGACATACTCACTGAGAGTTTCATTGCCGAGCACGGAAAACCTGATGTCATTATCCTTGACCCTCCAAGAGCCGGAATACATCCGGATGTCGCCAAGGTCATTCTTGACGCTGAACCTGACAGGATGGTCTATGTTAGCTGCAATCCGGCATCCCAGGCCCGTGATCTGGCTATTCTTTGCACTAAATATGAGATTACTGCGGTCCAGCCTGTGGATATGTTCCCTCATACCCACCACGTGGAGAACGTATGTGCTTTGAAAAAAAAGAATTGAAAAATGAGCATTGCTTTAAATATTCTGATTCTGATTGCTGGTCTCTCACTCATTGTCCTCGGAGCTGATTGGCTGGTGGACGGTGCTTCAGGCGTTGCCAGGAAGGCTGGCATCAGTGAATTCGTAATCGGCTTGACCATAGTCGGCTTCGGAACATCGTGCCCTGAACTGGTTGTCAGTCTTACAGGCGCTTTTGCAGGTAATTCGGATATATCCATTGGTAATGTGGTAGGGTCAAACATTTGCAACACCCTCCTAATTCTTGGTTTGACAGCGGTCATCGCCCCTCTTGCTATCACCAAGGAAAACAAATACAGGGACATACCAATCAATCTGTTCGTCACCATCTTGCTTATCCTGATGGGTATGAATGCCACAATTCTCGGAATTGGAGAGCACGACGGCATCAGCAGAATCGAAGGTCTGTTCTTCCTTCTCGTTTTCGCGGTCTATATATATTTCTGCTTCAAGAACGGTACTGGCGCGGAAGACGGCGGAGAAGACAAAAAGTTCAGCATAGGAAAATGTATTTTATTGATAGTCTGCGGATTGGGCGGTTTGATAGGTGGTGGTCAGCTCTTTGTCAATTCTGCCACAGACATAGCCCATCAGTTAGGAGTATCAGACAAGTTCATTGCAATAACCGTATTGGCTGGAGGTACTTCCCTCCCTGAATTGGCGACTTGCGTTGTTGCGGCGGCGAAGAAGAAAGGTCAGCTGGCCTTGGGAAATGTCCTCGGCTCCAACGTCTTCAACATATTGCTCATCCTGGGCTGCTCTGCCGTCGTGATTCCTTTGGACTTCTCCGGTATGAACCTTGTTGATATGGGCATACTGCTGGCGAGCGTCTTACTTCTGATGTTCGGTACTTTTGCAGGCAAGAAAATGCAGATAAACCGAGTGGAAGGAGCTCTCCTTCTTGCTTGTGAAATAGGATATTTAATCTGGCTATTCACAAATCTATGACACGAAATAAGCTAACCAAACTAAACCTTGACAATATGAGGTTCAAGCCAACTGAATACCAACTGATGAACGTCGAGACCGGCAGAGTCTTTGACGACGGAGATTGGACTCTGTCCGATCCTATGGCTACGGAGCCGGCATTGGTCCGTGCGATTTACAAGACCAAGCAGTTCGCCCCTGTTGACGGGCACGACGGCTTATACAGATACTCCAACTGGATGCCTATCAAGAGAATGCTCAAGGATTCTCACGCACCTGTGACATACAAGAGCCGCAAATTGTCCAAACGTCTGGGAATGGACAATCTCTACATTACCTTCTCCGGTTACTATCCTAAAATTGGAGCATTAATGACCACCTGTTCCTTCAAGGAGACTGAAGCTTATTCAGTATGCGCAAGGCTGCCAAAGAATAATGGAAAGGTGCTTGTTGTACAGTCCGCCGGCAATACAGCCAGAGCCTTCGCCAGAGTTTGTTCGGACAACAACATTCCAATTGTCATCTGCATCCCTGAGGACAACAAGCACGATATGTGGTTTACCAAGAGGTTGAAGAGCTGTGTAAAGATTGTTGCAGCTCCTTCAGGTTCAGACTATTTCGATGCAATTACTCTGGGAGAGAAGCTTTGCACCGACCCTATGTTCCTCGCTGAAGGCGGAGCCAAGAACATAGCAAGACGTGACGGTATGGGCACGACCCTTCTCAGCGCTGTCGAGACCATAGGACGCATTCCTGATGCTTACTTCCAGGCTGTTGGAAGCGGTACCGGAGCCATTGCCGCATACGAGAACAATTTGAGGCTTATCGAGGACGGAAGATTCGGCAAGCATCTGATGAAAATCTTCGTTTCACAGAACGAGCCTTTCACTCTTATGTACGACTCATGGAAGGCAGGCTCACGCGCATTGGTGGATTACTCACCTGAGCAGTCAAGACGTGACAGCGAAGTCATCCTGGCCAAGGTGCTATCCAACAGAAAACCGCCATACAGCATAAAGGGCGGACTGTACGATACGCTCAAAGCGACAGGGGGAGATATGTATACCATTACCAATGATGAAATTGTGACCTGGCTTATCCAATATTTCCAATGCGAGGGATATGACATCTTCCCGGCAGCCGCCACCGCTGTTGCCAGTGTAGCCAAGGCTCTCAAGGATGGCAGCATCAAGAGCGATGACACCGTGATGCTGAATGTCACAGGAGGCGGTATGCTCATAGCCAAGCAAGAGGGCTTCTTTGAGGCTGAGCCCGCTCTCGTCCTAAGCCCTGAACTACCGGCAGACATCATCGTCAACAAAGTCAAGTCACTGTTCTAAACTGATTGATAATGTTCAATTTGCTTCAAGCTTTACCCAGTGTTTCTACGACGGAGTCAATCAATGTGGCTGACTCCGTCAGAACTGCTGCACATAATATAGCTCAGGAAATCGCAAATAATCCTAGTGCATTTATGAGCACTCTGCTTCAGGATTTCGTTGATTTCGGTATGAAAGTTCTTGGAGCAATTGCCATATACATTATTGGCGCTTGGGTTATCAAACGCGTCAAGCGCTCAATTTCAAAGCTTCTCGAAAGGAAGAAAACAGAGCCGACTCTGGCATCCTTCATCACATCGCTCACAAGCATCCTGATGACCCTCTTCCTCATCCTGATGACCATTGGAGCCTTGGGGGTGAATACGACATCCATAGCAGCTATGCTTGGAGCCGGTGCAATGGCCATAGGAATGGCCTTGAGCGGTACGATGGAAAATTTCGCGGGAGGATTGATTATTCTGTTGTTCAAGCCATTCAAAGTCGGAGACTTTATCTCAGTCCAGGGTTTCACTGGCACCGTTACTGATGTAACCATCGTAAACACAAAGATTTTAACTACTGACAACAGGTGCATAATGATTCCTAATGGAGCGCTTTCGAACGGAACCATTGACAATTTCTCTCTCAAACCTATCAGGAGACTTGAGTGGAAGGTAGGGGTCGAATACGGTACAGACGTCGGAAAATGCATTTCGGCTATGGTCAAAATAGCCGAAAAGGATCAAAGGATACTCAATTCGGAATTCCAAGGGGCAGAAAACCCATATGCCGTCCTAAGCAGTATGAAGGACAGCAGTGTTGAACTATCATTAAGGGCTTGGGTTAAGGCTGAAGACTATTGGACAGTCAACTTTGCCATCAACAAAGAACTGTACGAGCGCTTGCCTGAACTCGGTTTCAACTTCGCATACCCTCATTTGGATGTAAAGGTAAACAACTGATTGCTTCAGCCGTTTGCCTTTTCCTCTTCCAAACGAAGTTTGCTCTCCACCGGATTGGAATAAATGTGCCAGAAGATATCGCGGAGAGTATCTTTGTCCAATTTTCTCTCAACCTTCTTCATTTGATGCTCCGTATAAGCAAGGAAAGCATCTACATCCTCAGGAGTATATTTGTCGACAAAGCGATTGCCACCGTTTACGAGATCGTAAGCGATGTAGTTCGTTTTCCATAGTTTGTAGCCCTCGATGACACGCATATCCACAGCGTGGCGTATGGCCTGGTAGCGATCGTTCTTGTCACAATGAGAGGCAGCTTCAATCTCTTCGGGGGTCAAAGGCTTGCCAATATTGATATGCACATTGCCCTTTTTCTGTCTTATACCGATTATTATACTGTGGAGGTCTTCCCTAGGGCCTTTGACATACTTCTGGCTTCTTGAGATGAGAAGTTCCCTGGCCTTTCTGATATCACAAGGTTCGTATTCGTATGAAATACTCAACGGAATTATGTTCAATTCGTTGAAATTCTCCTGAAAAGTGCCAGTTCCGCTCATATCGAACATTTTGAGCAGACCCTGTTCCGTGATGTCAATACCATCCTTTGTCCTTCCTTGACGTTGCGCAATCCATACAGAACTCTTTCCGCTTGTAATTGTCTGTCTGATGTATCTGGACAGCAATTGGGACGAGAGATACAGTTCCCTTGCAGACACTCCTCTAATAACCTTGATCATCCTGTTCGAACGGAGAAGTTTTTCTATAGTCTTGCTTGAAAGCAGATTGTCTCCTACACAAATCTCACTCATAGGTACACCATTGCTGAAAAGGATATATTGAGTCAGCGCAGGATCAAGTATGATATCCCTATGATTTGACATCATCAGGAATTTTCCCTCTTTGTTCTTAATATGTGATATTCCGTCATAGGAGAAATTGTGCACAGTAGTATTCAAGCACCATTCCACGGCTTTGGACATAACTACCTGCTGGAATTCGTCTATGCTGTGAACCCCCTTGATAGCATTGGCCAGGAAGCCGGCGGGCTGATCAGGGAAAAGGGCTTTGGATAAGAACGGTATGGCTGGATGTCCGGCTACTTCGTTAAGCGCTTTTACTGCTTCTTGGTCAGTATACGGGCAGATACTCTCAAATTCTGTATTTTTGTCTTCCATAATCATCAAGTCATCCCCTAATGGAGAATCAGGTTTGGTTTTAGACCCTAAAGATAGGGATTTTGTTTTAATCTACAAATCCGCCCTTTCCAAAAGCGAGCTATCTCCATAGCTGAGGAAGCGGAAGCCATTCTCAAGAGCATAATTGTATATTGACCTCCAATCCCCGTTTACAAAGGCAGACACCAAGAGTATCAGGGTACTCTCTGGCTGATGAAAATTCGTAACCAGTCTTTCGACTATGCGGAATTTGAAGCCGGGTACAATAATAATTCTGGTTCCGACCTTCAATTCGTCGAGAGCCTCGGAGTCAAGCCAAGACAATATTGCTTCCAAAGCTTCTTGAAGGCTATACTGATAGTCTCTGATATATGGAGCCCATTGGTCGACATCTTCAGCCTTCCCTTTCTCAATACAACTCACACCGACATAATACAGAGATTCAAGAGTTCGCACAGTTGTAGTTCCTACTGCAGTTACGCCCTTTCCAGCTTCCAAAAGAGTTCTGATGAAGTCTTTCTTCACAACAAAAGGCTCTCGATGCATAGGATGATCAGCCACATTGCTGCTTTTTACAGGAAGGAATGTACCAGCTCCGACGTGCAAGCAAACATTCTCCATATCAATTCCCTTGGCTCTGATTCGAGTAAGCACATCTTCAGTAAAGTGCAATCCCGCAGTGGGAGCCGCAACGGAGCCTCGGAAGCGGGCATAAAGGGTCTGATAACGTTCAGAATCTATAGCCTCTGTCTTACGGTTCAGATAGGGCGGAATAGGAACAGTGCCACAGATTTCCAGCACCCTTGAAAATGGATATGAATTCTTCCATCTGAATTCAACGATGCCTGTTTCACCCTCCTTCTCGATTAGTCTTGCTTCCAACGACAGTTCATTGACAAGTTCAGACGATTCAGGATTATAAAGAGTAAGAACATCATCTTTCCATCGTTTGGAGTTTCCAATGACGCAACGCCACCGGCAGGCAGAGTCTACAGCAAAAATAGTATTGTACTCAGGTGGATCTATAGGTTCAAGACAAAAAATCTCAATGTGCGCACCACTTGCCCTTTGGAAATGAAGTCTGGCAGGTACAACTTTGGTATCATTAAAAACAATAATGGAATCCGTGGGGAGAAGATCAGGCAAATCTCGGAAAATTCTCTCTTCGATTTTCCCTGAACTATAGTAAAGCAGTCTGGAAGAATCTCGATCAGGAAGAGGATATTTCGCTATCCGCTCGTCAGAAAGCATATAATTGTAATCCTCAATTCTTATGTCAGGAATCATATTTTCGTATACATAATTACATTTCAATGCAAATTTATGAAAAAAATAACGAATTCAAGAGTAAATGAAAAAGGCTAAAAATGAGAGCTCAGCCTGTATTCAAAACTAAATTCACAATCTTTATTTGTAAATTTGTAAACATTTGCTAATATATTCGAAAAACGTTGTGAATTGTTTACATTTGTATAATAAGGGAAATTTATTGGGCGGTTTTATGATTTGTAATTATTTGGTATTCAGTTGATTATCTTGATTAATCTTGATTAATTATTGCGGTGTTGTGTGTAAATCAGGCGTGAGCAGGGCGATATAGGTCTATTACGGTTATAGTATTTGACATTTTATCATTGATTATCAGTATTTTATATATATTTATCTAACTATTTATTTTAGATTAATAATATACAAAAGTATACAGGCCCCTACCCTTCCCCTTTGATGAATTTACTTTTTTGACTTTGAATTTAATTTTGCAATTTGTACATTTGTAACAGTACTATTTAGAATAATGAACACTCGCCT
>JALEPJ010000032.1 GCA_022766385.1 Rikenellaceae bacterium | reverse complement strand
CTCAATCATGCCGCTTCAAAATCATTCAAGACACTGAAAGAAAGACATTTGAAAGCCTTCCGGGAATACTTTGACAGAGTAAGTTTAGTTATCCCCGACGATCCATTATCAGCGCTGTATATGCAGTACGGACGATATCTTGCCATTTGTTCCGGAGCACACTCAACACTACCTCCAAACCTGCAGGGAATATGGTCAGATTCCGAGATTGCGCCTTGGAATGGCGATTACCACCTGAACATTAACATACAAATGAATTACTGGCCCATTGAAACCGGTGCGCTTGGGGATCTTACTACCCCTCTTGAAAACTATGTAAAGATGCTTTCTGAATCTGGAGCAAAAACTGCAGCTTCATTCTACAATGCTCCAGGATGGTGTGCACATGTTCTTGCAAATGCCTGGGGCTTCACGGCTCCAGAAGATCCATCCTGGGGAGCCACGAATACTGGAGGCGCTTGGGTATGTCTCCAGCTATGGGAGCATTATCTCTACAGTCTGGACAAAGATTTTCTGGCTAGAGTTTACCCAATGATGCAAGGTGCTGCCGAATATATGCAATCCCAACTTTTCGAGGAACCGGTTCACGGATGGCTAGTTACCGGACCATCCACTTCTCCTGAAAACGGATTCTATATGAATGGCAATGACGATGATATCTGCTATATATGTATGGGGCCTGTGATGGACACTCAGATTTGTAGCGAACTTTTCAAGGCTGTAATACAAGCATCTGAGATTCTTGACTTTGACCAGGAGTTCGCTGAAAACCTCAAGCAGACACTATCAAAACTTCCTCCAATGCAGATAGCCAAGGATGGCTATCTGCAAGAATGGCTTGAAGACTACAGGGAGATGGACATCCACCACAGACACGTTTCACATCTCTTCGGTCTATTCCCGGGGACATCAATACAAAGCCCCGAATTGATGGAAGCAGCCAAAATCACTCTTAACCGTCGCGGAGATGGGGCGACGGGATGGTCCAGAGCTTGGAAAACCTGCCTCTGGGCTCGACTGAGAGACGGAGAAAGAACTTATAAACTTTTCAAAAGTCTTCTTGAGCCCGCTTACTCTTTTTATGAGGAAGACTTACAAGGCCGCCAAAGAGTCAACTACACAGGAGGAGGCACATTCCCGAATTTCCTTTGCTCGCACCCACCTTTCCAAATCGATGGAAACTTCGGCGGTTCTGCTGCGATTATGGAAATGCTTCTGCAGTCACACGAGGTAAAGGAAGATGGGGCAAGAGTCATTCGGCTTCTTCCTGCAATCCCCTCTTTGTGGAAGAGTGGTTCATACACAGGACTCAAAGCCCGTGGCCGAATTACTGTAGACTGTTCCTGGGAAGGAAACAAAATCAAATACAGAATTGACAACCCGGAGAATCTCAAAATAGAGGTAATCATTCCTGAAGGGATGTATAAATGAAGACTTGGAACCAGACCATATCGCTTCTTGGCAATAATGAGAAGAAGATAGTATCAAACAGCTATCCAGATCTGCGTGTAGACTGCATTTTTGGTGCTTCCATATAAGATCTTGATGTGCTGCTGCTTTATCCACTTGAAGAACAACTCAATCGCGGAGTAGTTGGTCAGGAAGCGCCCACTTCTACGGGGGATTTAGGGAATTCACCCGTATTTGTATATATTTGCAGATAGCAATTTTTCGGCTCTGTTCCTAAACTGTTTGGTCACCTGCGATTGGTGGATATTGATCAGTAACAAGCTCAACAATAAAAACGAAGCTATATGAATATCGCTCTTTATACACTTACATCATCCCTGCACGACAAATCGGCTGTGGATGCGGTCTCACTTGAATTCCTGTCATCCATCGAGACTGTTCTCGGTTACGGGTTCGACTTCCGTGGCGATGACTTCTCCTCATACGGCAAGAGCGACCTGGATGTCATCTTCATCCGGACCGGAGGCTCCGAAGGGCTCTTCAGGGAGGTATTCCCTACCCTTTCCGGCAATATCCTGCTTCTGACCTCGGGCAAGAGCAACTCCCTTGCAGCATCTCTGGAGATACTTTCCTTCCTCACTCAGAACGGGCGTAAGGGTGAAGTCCTGCACGGCAGCGCTCAGTATATAGCAGGAAGACTTGACACCTTGGCGAAGGTCAACAGTGCAAAAAGGAAACTTGACGGGCAGAAGCTCGGCATCATAGGCAAACCGTCGGACTGGCTCATCGCAAGCCAGCCAGACAAGACGGCCGTTGCAGAGAAGCTGGGGATAGAACTTCTGGACATTGACATCAGGGAGCTCATCGAGACGGCCGGAAAAGCCTGCGGCACTCCCCTGCCGGAGCCGGCTTCAGCGATTATAGAAGGTCTCAGAAAAGATGCTCCAGACTCCATCAGGAAGTATGTAGAGGGGGCAATAAGCATATATGCTGCACTCCGGGAGATAGTCAGCAGATACGGTCTCTCGGGACTGACCATACGCTGTTTCGACCTTCTCGACACTCTTGGAAATACTGGATGCCTTGCACTCGCCCTTCTCAATGCCGAGGGACTCCCTTCCGCCTGCGAGGGAGATGTCCCGGCGCTGCTCTCGATGGTCATAGGCAATGCACTCACCGGACGCAGCGGCTTCCAGGCGAACCCGTCACAGATTGACCCTGTTTCCGGAACAATGCTGCTCGCGCACTGCACAGTGCCGTTCAATATGGTCGAGAGGTACTCCTACGACACGCATTTCGAGTCTGGAATAGGCGTTGCCATCCACGGGGAACTGGCCAAGGGCGATGTCACCATC
>JALEPJ010000031.1 GCA_022766385.1 Rikenellaceae bacterium | reverse complement strand
GGCTATAGCGGCGGGGAACCACCTCTTCCCATTCCGAACAGAGAAGTTAAGCCCGCCATCGCCGATGGTACTGCCCCACCAGGTGGGAGAGTAGGCAGCCGCGGTTCTTCGAAGGCTCCGAGTCAGTGTTGACCCGGAGCTTTTTTGTGTATCTGTGTCTGTGCGTATGGTCCTTCCGTCGCTTACATCTCTATTTATTCCATCCTTCCTGCCCTGGGGGCTCTTCGCAGCTCACCCTTATCCCACTTTTTCGTGTGGGCTCATTGCTCTTCACCCTTCTCCCCTTCTTCGTGGGGGCTAACCTCCTGATACACAACGAATTAAAGCTTTGTCTATGGTCAAAATTAACCATAGATAAGTGCTTAAGGCATTGATATTCAATGGGATAGGTCCCACGGAGCGATAGAAAAGTAAGCGCGATGAGGAAGCAAGTGCGATAGAGAAGCAAGCGCGAGCGCTGATTGACCCGAGACCAAATAACCGCCCCAAGAAGTCGTAGAGCTGCTGGGCCTCAGCCGCGAAACCAAACCATAAAGCCTTACTCGGCTCTAAGGAAGGATGTGCGGGAGATACCCTTTTCGATTACTTGTAGATTGTCGTTATCCTTATAGCTGCATCTTGATGTACCTGATGCACTTACCTCCAGAATGCGACTTGCATTCACCTTTGCCACACTTGCAGCGGAGAGCTTCACTTCGGCCTCTTTTACTGCCAATTTTGAAGCATCCACGCTTGAAGTCCCGCTTGCATTTATCTCAATACTCTCAGCGAGTCCCAAAAGTGTCACATTGGACACACCGGATGCATTAATTTCCAAGTCCTCAAATTGTCCCTCAAGATCCAATACCGAGGTTCCCGATGTTTTGATTTCAAAATCTTCGGAGCTAAGGTCTCCTTCTATACGCGCCGTGCCTGAGCTGTTGATCAAAAGATCTATGAAATCTCCGTCAATTCTTGCTTTGCTCGTTCCGCTGGCGTAGATTCTACCCTCTGAAGCGCTGATTGACAAAGCTTCCAATCGGGATGTTCCGCTGACAGAGAGGTTGAAAACACCTCTTCCCAGGTCAAAGTTGTCATTGCAACTGAGTTTGCTGGAGCCAGACAATTCGACTCGGCTCAACTCCGGCATACTCACTTTCACTGAAGCGATTCCACTGAAAGATGACACGAGCAGTTTTGCTGGCAATGACCTGAATCCTATACTGAGCTCATTGCCCTTGAGCCTGATTTCGAGATAGTCTTCATACTCTTCGGATACTATTGCCTCAATGCTGTAGTTCCTCGATTTTTCTACAGTTACATTGAAGAAAGATGAGACTTCTATTGAATTGAAGCCTTTGTAATCATACTTTTTGGTCACAGTATTTTGTGCGGCAGCCTCGATGCAGATAAGCAGTGCTGCGATACTTGTCAAAGTGGTCAATGCTCTTTTCATAATTTTCAATTGGTTCTTTTATAAAATGAATCAGTCATATTGTCGCCCGCCTGCGAAAACAGTGCCTTTTTCTTACAAAAAGGAGACAAATCAGCATAATAGACGTGAATGAATGATACATGTTTAAGAAAAAAGTAAGTAACTTTGCTATCATTACAAATGAAACTATGTCAGCTCTTACAGGACGAATATCTCAGGTCATAGGACCTGTCGTTGATGTGCATTTTGAAGCGGAAGGAGACAAGGTCCTTCTCCCGGCCATCAACGATGCATTGACCGTAACGCGCTCCGACGGCCGCCGTATTATCATTGAAGTGCAGCAGCATGTTGGCGAGGACACCGTCAGATGTGTGGCAATGGATTCGACCGACGGTTTGAAACGCGGTCAGGAGGCCGTTTCCACCGGTGCGCCAATCTCAATGCCTACAGGTGTCAATATCAGGGGCCGCGTGATGAACGTCACGGGCGATGCCATCGACGGACTTGCTTCTCTTGACAATGAAGCCCGCCTCCCCATTCACAGAGAGGCACCGAAATTCGAGAATCTTAGCACCACTCAGGAGGTGCTGTACACCGGAATCAAGGTCATTGACTTGCTCGAACCTTATCTCAAGGGCGGAAAAATCGGTCTTTTCGGCGGTGCGGGTGTAGGCAAGACCGTGCTTATCAAGGAGCTGATCAACAATATTGCCAAGAAGCACAACGGCTTTTCCGTTTTCGCGGGCGTCGGCGAGCGCACGAGGGAGGGCAATGACCTCCTCCGCGAGATGATTGAGTCCGGTGTCATCAAGACCGGTCAGGCCTTCGTCGACAGTATGAAAAAGGGCAATTGGGACCTGTCGAAGGTCGATATGGAGGAACTGAAGAAGTCCCAGGTATCAATGGTTTTCGGCCAGATGAACGAGCCGCCGGGGGCAAGAAGCTCAGTCGCACTATCGGGCCTTACCATTGCCGAATCCCTGCGCGACGCAAAGAGCGTCAATGGGCCGAAGGACATCCTCTTCTTCATTGACAATATCTTCAGATTCACGCAGGCGGGTTCGGAGGTTTCAGCTCTGCTCGGCCGTATGCCGTCAGCGGTGGGATATCAGCCTACCCTTGCCTCGGAGATGGGTAAGATGCAGGAGAGAATCACCTCTACTAAAGACGGGTCAATTACTTCAGTGCAAGCGGTTTATGTCCCTGCGGACGACCTTACTGACCCTGCTCCGGCCACCACTTTCTCCCACCTTGACGCGACTACCGTGCTAAGCAGAAAAATAGCCTCGCTCGGTATATATCCTGCAGTGGACCCTCTCGAATCGACCTCCAGGATACTTGATCCGAATGTGGTGGGCAGGAGCCATTATGACACGGCTCAGAGGGTGAAGCAGATACTTCAGAGATACAACGAATTGCAGGATATCATTGCCATACTCGGTATGGACGAGCTTTCTGACGAGGATAAGCTTGTCGTAAACCGCGCCAGAAGGGTGCAGAGATTCCTGTCCCAGCCTTTTTATGTCGCACAGGAGTTCACGGGCACGCCGGGAGTGATGGTTGATATCGAGGATACCATCAAGGGCTTCAATATGATTATTGACGGCGAGGTGGACCATCTGCCGGAGCAGGCTTTTCTCAATGTCGGAACCATAGAGGATGCCATTTCCAAGGGAGAGCAGATTCTTACCGAAACGAATTAGGAAAAACGAGATTATGATACTCAAGGTCATTTCCCCGGAGAAGCAGTATTTATGCTGTGAGGTGACGGCTGTTGAACTGCCGGGCACCAAGGGCCGTTTTATGGTTCTTCGTGGTCACGCGCCCCTGATCAGTTCATTGACAGAGGGTTTCGTGCGCTATGACAGAGTGGGTGGGACCGAAAGGGAAGAACTCGGAATAAAGGGAGGCTTCGTGGAAGTCCTTGACGATAATATTACCTTATGCGTAGATTGAAGAACATACTCATACTTCTGTTCCTGTCCCTGGTATCGGTCCCTCTCGGGGCCCAGGACCTGGATATGGAGGAGTATATCTTCGGGCACATAGGGGATGCCTATGAGTGGCACATTACCACTGTCAACGGGCATACCCTTGCCCTGCCTCTGCCGGTCATAGTCCATTCCAAGACCAGTGGCTGGCATATCTTCTCTTTCAGGCACATAGAGGAAGAAGGTGAGTATCAGGGCTTCAGAATCGCTGGCAAGGGCGAGCCTCACGAGGGGAAAATCGTTGAGCAGCAAGCAGATGGCACCATAGTCAAGCCTCTTGACCTTTCCATAACCAAGAATGTCTTCAGCCTGATGATAAGCAGCGTAGTGCTTGTCGTCCTGGTATTGCTTGCCGCACGCTGGTACAGGAAGCACGATGCGATGGAAGAAGTCCCTAAGGGCTTCACCGGTATGGTGGAAATGGTAGTGATGATGATACAGGATGACGTCATAAAGGAATGTGTCGGAAAAGACTACAAGCGCTATTCGCCCTATCTGCTGACGGCCTTCTTCTTCATTCTGTTCAATAACCTGCTGGGCATAGTCCCTTTCTTCCCGGGAGGAGCGAACCTTACCGGCAATATTGCGATAAGCTTCTGCCTGGCCATGTTTACCTTTCTGGCAGTCAATCTTTTCGGAAACAAGGATTATTACAAGGATATTTTCTGGCCCGAGGTCCCTGCCTGGCTTAAGATTCCGCTGCCTATTATGCCCGTCATCGAGCTCATCGGCGTATTCACTAAACCTTTCAGCCTTATGATCCGTCTTTTTGCCAACATATTGGCCGGTCATATTATGCTGCTCGGCGTGGTGGCTGTGATATTCCTCACGGCCAAAATGGGTGCCGGCCTGAATGCAGGGCTAAGCGTGATAGCCGTATTGTTCGGCATTTTTATGGATTTATTGGAATTTTTGGTGGCTTTCCTGCAGGCCTATGTGTTCACGATGCTTTCGAGCGTCTTCATCGGACTGTCCCGCAAGGAAGCTGAAGCAAAATAGTCAATTAATTAAAATACAGTAGATTATGTTACTCACAATGATTCTCCAGACAGCAGCTGGCATTTCACTTGGCAAGTTCGGCGCAGCAATTGGTGCCGCTGTGGCAGCTTTGGCAGCCGCATTAGGTATCGGCAAGATCGGTTCATCTGCACTTGAAGCAGGAGCGCGTCAGCCTGAGCAGGCTGGACATTACCGCCTCACCGCTATCATCATCGGCGCCCTCGTTGAAGGTGCCTGCCTCTTTGCCATCCTCGTCTGCCTGCTAGGAATCCTCAATTAGGCTATGTCGCTGATTACACCAGATTTCGGTCTCATCTTTTGGATGACTCTCATCTTCGCCATCGTCTTTTTCATTTTGGCGAAGTTCGGCTTCCCTATCATTACAGGAATGGTGGAGAAGCGCAATGAGCGCATCACGCAGAGCCTCCAGCTTGCGAAAGAAGCTGAGAAAAGGCTCGATGAGATTGCGGTGCAGCAGGCTAACTTGCTCGAAGAGACGAGATCGGAGCAGAATCGTCTCATCCAGGAGGCTGCCCACTCGAGGGATACCATCATTGCCCAGGCTCACGAGCAGGCTCAGGCCGAGGCAGACAAGGTGATGGCGCATGCGAGGGAACAGATTGCCTCCGACAGAGAGGCCGCTCTCAAGGATATTCGTGCCGAGGTGGCTGCCTTTTCGATGGAAGTGGCAGAAAAAGTCATACGCAAGAATCTGTCCGATGATGCAGCTCAGGTCGAGCTCATAAACAGTCTTGTTGACGAATTGATAGAATCAAACAAGGAATAGGGGATTATGACTCCGGGAATCGTATCATCCAGATATGCGAAAGCTTTGCTGAAGCTGGTCCTTGAAAGCGGCAACGGCGACGCTGTCTATCGGCAGGTTGACAGGCTTCTCAAGCATCAGGAGCAGCCAGGCTTCGTAATGGAGCCTGAACTGCACGCTTTTGTGGAACTGCTTGTAAAAAAGGGGCGGATGGAGTACGTGAAGTTCATTTTCCAGTCCTTTTTGAGGATGTACGACCTTAGCAAGGGCAGAAAGCGTGTTCATCTCGTTACAGCCGTAGCAGTTCCAGGGCTTGAGGAAAGACTGAAGGAACTGCTGGAGGAAAAGACAGGGTCCAGAATCCTTATGGAAAGTTCCATTGACCCTTCCATCATAGGCGGTTTCCAGCTCAAGGTGGAGGATGACTTTCTGGATGCCAGCGTTTCGCGCAGGCTCGAGGAACTCCGTCGCCGTTTGGTAGTAAAGAACAACAGACTAGTGTAACTATATGGTCCAGAACATAAAACCAAGTGAAATATCCGACATCCTTCTCAATCAGCTGAAGGGTATTGACAATTCTGCGCATTTCGAAGAAAGCGGAAAAGTGCTTCAGGTCAGCGACGGCGTTGCCCGCATCTTCGGCCTCTCCAACGCCGAGGCGGGAGAGCTGCTGGAGTTTGAAAACGGAATAATGGCAGTCGCGCTGAATCTTGAGGAGGACAATGTTGGAGCGGTGCTCCTCGGCCCGACGGAGCAGGTGAAGGAGGATATGACTGTGCGCAGGACTGGCCGCATTGCCTCAATAATGGTAGGCGAGTCGATGCTGGGCCGTGTAGTTGACCCTCTTGGCAATCCTCTCGACGGTATGGGCCGCATCGGAGGGGAACTGGTCGAGATGCCTCTCGAGCGCAAGGCTCCGGGCGTCATTTATCGTCAGCCGGTGAAGGAGCCTCTCCAGACCGGCATCAAGTCTGTGGACGCGATGATTCCTATAGGTCGAGGCCAGCGCGAGCTCATCATCGGAGACCGCCAGACCGGCAAGACCGCCATTGCCATTGACACCATTATAAATCAGCGCAGCGAGTATCTCAAGGGCAATCCCGTATACTGCATCTATGTCGCAGTGGGTCAGAAAGGTTCGACTGTTGCCAATATAGTCGAGACTCTCCGTTCGAAGGGAGCAATGGATTATACGGTCGTCGTCGCAGCTACAGCAGCGGATCCTGCAGCCCTCCAGTATTTCGCACCTTTTGCGGGAGCGGCCGTTGGCGAATACTTCCGTGATACGGGCCGCGCAGCGCTTGTGGTCTATGATGACTTGTCGAAGCAGGCTGTCGCTTATCGCGAGATGTCGCTCATCCTTCGCCGTCCGTCAGGCAGGGAAGCTTATCCGGGAGATATCTTCTATCTTCACTCAAGACTGCTCGAAAGAGCCGCGAAAATCATTGGCCAGCAAGATGTTGCTGAGCAGATGAATGACCTCCCTGCATCTCTTCAGGGCAAGGTCAAGGCCGGCGGCTCGCTCACAGCCCTTCCTATAGTCGAGACTCAGGCCGGTGATGTCTCGGCCTATATCCCGACCAATGTGATTTCGATCACTGACGGTCAGATTTATCTTGAGACCTCCCTTTTCAACCAGGGTTTCCGCCCGGCCATCAATGTCGGTATCTCCGTATCCAGAGTGGGAGGCAGCGCGCAGGTCAAGTCAATGAAGAAGGTTGCCGGTTCTCTGAAAATGGACCAGGCCCAGTACAATGAGCTCGAGTCCTTCTCGAAGTTCAGCAGTGATGTGGACAAGGTTACCGCTATGACTCTTGACCGCGGTCGAAAGAACAACCGTCTGCTGATTCAGCCCCAGTATGCTCCAATGCCTGTAGGTGAGCAGATTGCTGTTCTATACTGCGGTGTCAATGCTCTAATGAAGGATATTGCCATCGAACAGGTCGGGGTATTCCAGGATGCATTCCTTGACAGAATGAGAGCCCTCCACCAGGATGTTCTTGATAAACTTGCATCCGGAGCCATTGATGATGCAGCCATCAGCGTCATCAAGCAGACAGCCGAATCCGTAGTCACCACTTTAAAATAATAGCTTTTCGCAATGGCTTCACTCAAGGAAATAAAAAGGAGAATAGCTTCGGTTCGAAGTACGCTGAAAATTACTTCGGCAATGAAGCTTGTCTCATCGGCGAGGCTGCACAGCACCCAGAGTGCTATTGAGAAGCTTTTTCCTTATGATGAAGAGCTGCACCAGATTCTGCGCAGGCTTGTGGCAGGTTCGGTGGCTGTTGACAAGCGTCTAACCCAGTCCTCCGAATCAGCCGATAAGGTAGCCATCATCGCTTTTTCCTCCAATACCACCCTCTGCGGCGCTTTCAATGCCAATGTCATACGCGAGACCAAGGCCCGCATCGCAGAACTCGAAGCGGAAGGAGAGCAGCTTGAAGTATTCTCCGTCGGCAGAAAAATGTCCGATGCAATGCGCAAGCTCGGCAATTGCTCTTCGGAAGACTGTTCATACCTTTTGACACATCCGTCATACAGGGAAGCTGCTGATTTCGCAAATCGTCTCACCAAGGCTTTTATCTCCGGGCAATACAAGCGTATCGAGATGATTTTCACCCACTTCGTCTCGATTTCCACCCATAAAGTGAGCAGAAGCATCTATCTTCCAATAGATACGGCCAGCCTGGCTTCCGATGGAAGTCCAGCATCTTTCCGTGACTTCATACTCGAACCTGATGCCGAATCCCTTCTTAAAGCCCTGATTCCACGAGCGTTATCCCTGCGTATATATACGATAATCCTGGATTCAAGCGCTTCCGAACATGCAGCCAGGATGGTAGCAATGCAGACTGCAAGCGACAATGGTGAAAAGATGCTGCAGGATCTCAGTTTGGAATACAACAAGAGCCGTCAGAAGAAGATTACCTTCGAAATACTCGATTTGATGAGCGGCCTGACCAGATAAAAAACCCGGAAGAATCTCACGACTCTTCCGGTTATTTTATACAATCCAATTCAATACTTATGTTTGATTCTTGATAGCCTGTTTTGCTATAATCGTGCCAAAAAAAGATGAATTGGAAAAATTAAGTTCTAAAAGGAATAACCCAATCCGAACATTATAGTCCCGGAAAGGGTTTTGGATCCGAGTAAGTAGCTGGCATTCACCTTGATACCCATCAGCTGCAGGCCAAGGCCGCAGGCAATGAAAGATGGTAAGGCTTTGTCTCCTCCGAAGTGATACCCTGCGCGTAGGAAGGCCATCTTGTTGTAATTCAATTCGATTCCTGCAGATGCCATTATCTGACCGCTGAACACATAAGCCAATTCAGCTTCGGCGCGGGCAAAGTCGGCAATTTCGTATCCGGCACCACCCATAAGGCAGATAGGCAGGGATACGGTAGATGAGCCGTATCTGAGCGGAGTTCCCAGATTATTCAAAGCTAAATGGGCATCAATGGAGCCTGAACGGTACGCACCGGATATATTGGCCATAAAGGCGCTAGCCTTGGTATCTGAGCTGAGGGCGGAATTAAGGAAGCTCATACTGAGGCCTGCCGAGAATTTCTCGGCGATACGGTATGCTGCTCCGACTTCCATACAGAGTTCCGCCGATTTGCTTTCGCCCATAGGTGTTCCCATCTCATTGTACAGTATGCCCGGCTCTCTGTCTGCGAGGTATTTGCCTTTGAAGGATAAATGGAGTCTGGAGAAATCAATACCTGCACCTGCGCTTAGCAGATTGTTGTTGACGATGGAAGGACTCCAGATTCCGTAGCTGATATATGAATCAAAGCTATTGTTATCCAGTGCTTTATAGGCTGCTGAAAGCTCGCAGCATGCCATTGACAGCCTTTCCGGGTCTGATGGTATGAAAAGTGACGGAGCATTCTGCGCCCTGGTTGCAAAAGCGGCGCATAGAAGGCTTATGATGATTAATGTCTTTTTCATAGTTGACAGATACTATTTCTTGATCACACTGAAAGATTTTTCCTGATTGCCAAGCTCCACATAATAAACACCTGAAGGAAGTTTGCTCATATCGATGCTGAGAGGCTCGAAAGGACTGATTTCGGCTTCTGTATCCACAAATACAGTCGCTCCTGCCCTGTTGCTGATAAGGACTTTTGTCTTCACATCCTCAGGGGTGCGAATGTTCAGAACGTCCACAACTGGATTAGGGTAGAGGTCAACAGGGTAAGTGCCGTCCCTTACAAGCATCTTGAATGTCGATGAGACGCTCTTGCCACAGGCATCGGTGGCTTTCAGTGTGAGTGTTGAAGTGCCGAAGGCAAAGCTCTTCAGTGTGAGCTTGTTTCCTTCAATGGTGTAACGGTGGATAGTCGTGTTTCCGGATTTGCTGAGAGTATAGCCGAGTTGCTCTCCATCCTCGTCTTTGAAATATTCGGAAAGATCGATTTCGATACTGCTTGACAAATCGCCCATTACAACGTTCTCCAAAGGCTTTATGAGCGCAGGTTCATTGTTCAAAAGAACTTCTACTGAGAAGTCAAGGACTGCATCAGCATAACTATCACTTGCCTTAAGCCTGTAATTGTATGTATGTCCCTGAACGAGCTTGGTACCTATTATGCTTATTGTGACCGTTTCCCCGGATATATCCATACTCGTCGCAAGATTGTTTGGCGTAAGTGTGATCTTGAGAGGATGTCCGTCAGGATCGCTGACCTTGAAATGCAGCTCAGGGCTCTCAAACGGCTTGATTCTGAACATAGTACCGTCGATTGCCTCGATTGTAGGAGGGATGTTGGCAGAGGTGGTAGCGGTGATTTCCCTGCTCAGTTCAGATGCCATTCCCTTATAGTTGATTGCCACGATTCTGAAATGATAATCCTGCTCGAATATGAGCTTGTCGATGGTGAAGGTCTTCCTGTAGCCGGGATCGCAGTCCACCCCGTCGATGACGATTACGTCCACATCCTTGCCAGGATTGGCTGGATCAAGCTCTGAGAGTGAAGACTTGGAAACATAAAGCCTGTATCCGAACACAAGCTTGTCTGCCGGAACATCCCAGCTGACCACCGCCCTGTTGGAATTGAGTTCGACCTTGAAATTGTTAACAGGGGCCGGTGTTTCGGAAGTGAATGAGAGTCCGGCAGCAGCATCTACAAGACCCTTGCCGAGTTTGTTTTCCAATCCGCTGTTGTAGTTGTAAAGGCTCTTGTCGGTAGAACCCAGAAGAAGCTGGATCAGGTCTTCCCTCGTGAATCCTTGTCCTTGATATGTGCTCGCAATGAGAGCGGCAATGCCTGATACGTGAGGACAGGCCATTGAGGTCCCCTGCATATAGCCGTAGCTGTTTCCTGGCAGGGTGCTGAGTATCCAATTATCCTTGCGGGCATCTCCTCCGGTAGCACAGATGTCCACCCAGCTTCCGTAATTGCTGTAGTAGGCCTGCTGAAAGTCGGCGCCGATGGCTGCCACGCTTACAACGTCTCCGTAATAGCAGATGGGGTCGAAGTCAATATTGTCATTGCCCGCAGCGAAAATGACAACACCGCCCTTCATCGGAGAATCCGGGAGTTGGTTGCCGTCGTCGTCACAGCCGGCGTATTTGTTGAAGTAGTCAATGGCGTCCTTTATTGTGGCAGGGATTTTCATTGCCTTGAAGACGGCGAGCTCCATTGCCGAAATGATTCCGTCTCCATTGGTGTCGGGCTGGTAGCCCCAGCTGTTTTGGGAGATGTTGGCTCCGTGGTCGCAGGACCACTTGATGGCTTGGGCTCCGTCGCCGCTGGCATTGCCCTCGAAGATGCCGCAGGTCATAATTTTTGCCCCGGCTATTCCGCGGGCCTTATCGCCTCCGGCAACACCACAGACGCCTATTCCGTTGTTGTTGACTGCGGCCACTGTGCCGGCAACGTGTGTACCGTGCTGATCCGCCAGTCCTTGCGCTCCGTTTACGAAACTCTTGCCGTGACTTCCATCCTCATCGCTCCAGAGATTGTCAATGAGGTCCTCGTGTGTGGTGTCGACAAGTCCGTCTACGACACCGACCACCACTTTACATTCGCCTGCAGGATAATTTCTCCAGGCAGGATATACATTGATGTCAGCACCGGCGACACTTGAGTTCAGTGAACCGTCATTGTAATAGTGCCACTGCTCACCGAGTCGTGGGTCGTTGAACGGTGCATCTACGCTTCTCCTTACTGGAGGGTAGGACTCAGCTACCACCACATCATCAGTTCCTATCCGGAGTATCTTACGGTCAAGTTCCACGAGCTCCACTTCAGAGCAGTTGACGAGAAGTTCCTCTGCATCCAGAAAGTCCTGGGAATCGTTGAGGTCCACATAATACCAACGATGCATGCCCTCCCTTCTGGTTCTTCCTTCATATTTTTCGTCATATGGGAAGACTCTTTGCAATGATTTTCCGGATACGAGGCTCATAGGATTGTCAGCGCTCCTCGTGTCTGCAGACAGTGCTTTCACATCTGCATTGCATCCTTCAATCAAAGCAGTATATTCTTCGCTGAACTTGACAACAAGGCGGCCCAGGTTCACGTTGACGGCCGAAAACTGTTCTCCAGTCACCTTGGATGTCAGAAGCTTTTCTTCTTCCCGGGTTTTTTGGAACTCCGCATTTGCCTGGTCTTTAATCTCATTGGTGCAGGAGAAAGACAACAAGACCGACAATGCGATAAGTGTCGTACGTTTCATATCACAATAGGTAAGAGATGCTCAAATCTGCATCCAAGTGTGTAAGTATAGAGTTTGCTTCTTAATCGCGGATCATTTGAGCGTCTTGAGTACCTTCAAAAGCTCTTTTTCGCTGCCCGGTGTGTATCCTGTGTGCGAATAGACTATCTTTCCGTCCTTGTCAATAATGAAGACCTGCGGAGTATCCACTACGTTCATAGCTCTTTTCAGAGCGCTGTTAGGGTCGAAAATAAGGGTGAAGCTGTCCCACATATGACCTCTTGTGAGAGCTTTGGCTTTGGCAATATGCCTGACATCGTCTGTTGATATTGCCATCACTCTGAATCCGACTTCCTGCTGCCAGTCTTCCATAGACTCGCTTATGGCGTCCAGCTCCTGAATGCAGGGGTCGCAGGTCACTGCCCAGAAGGAAATGATGGCCGGGGTCTTGCCGTCCACGATAGAGGATGCGGATATCTCTCTGCCGGCGCGGTTTTCCACCTTTACAGGGGGAATCTGTGCGAATGCACTGTAGCAGAAAAGAGTAAGAAGACTAAGGGTGCAAATCAGTCTGATTGGTCTCATATTCAATATGTTTTTGTCGTATTAAAGAGTACAAAATTAATAAAAATAGTCGGATATTTTGAAAATACCTCGAAAATCCTTACTTTTGCCCGCATGTAGTGTCAAATAGTTGGTTTGCCTTAACTGATTGAAGATCACTCAATTAAACTTTATATAATGAAAAAATCATTTTTACCTTTCCTTATGGGGATGGCTATGCTCCTGACTATTCTTTCAGGATGTAATCGTGAGACCAAGCCCCAGGTAAGCGCTACTGTAGTGTCAGTAGTACCGGATATTATGAGCGCGGAGCTTACTCTCAATACCTCCTGCCTTACCGAATACGCTTATCGTTACTTTTCAGCTAATGAGACTGTAGTCGAGGATCCTGCGGTAATCTTCGCTACCGGTACTACCGGAACGCTTGTTGACGGTAACAACACTGTGCTTATCAGCGGTTTTGAAGGCCAGACTGAATATACAGTAGTGTTCGCTTTCAAGAAGGATGCTGAGAATTTCTATGAGAACAATCTCATTGTTAACCTGACCACTACAGATTATGTAGAGGCATTCACAGCGGTTGAGACGAAGTATGACGGAGTCAAGTTCCACATCAAAGTGCCTCAGAGTGTAAAGGATGCAAAACACGCCCTCCGTTATAACATCGGTTCTCTTCCTATGTACCTTTCATACAAGTACGGTTTGTGGACTTTGGAAGATGCTCAGTTCTTGATCAATAACGGTCAGCAGTGCACCACCGAGGATCGTACCCTTCTTTATGATAATTCAAACGTTGAGGTAGAGGAGATTGACCCTTGGAGCGGAGAGCCTATGACGACCATGCTTCACACTCCTTTCGTACCTGGTGAACCATTGGTGTTTGTGGCTGGTGAGTATGCCCTGGGAGAAGCCGAGGACAATCCTTGGGGCATGAACGAGCCTGATTATTTCGTTCCTCTTTATGATTACGAGGCATATTATGCTTGGCTGGACAGTCAAGGCGGCGGCTGGGGCCCTTGGGCTGCAGAAGTTGATGGCGAAGGTTTTGACGAGGATCAGTTCTGGACTGGATATTATACCCGCCGTTACGTGACTCTTCCTGCACCTGAACTTCTCAATGCCAATGTGGATATCAAAGCGGAGATGGGTGCAACCAATGGAACCATCACCATTACTCCGGACGAGAATGTATATCAGTACTGCTATATAGTACTCGATGAGGGTACATATCAGTCTTTGCTCCCTATGCTCGACAATAACGAGGACTACCTCCAGTGGTTTGTTACTTCATACTTCGGAATGTATCAGGGAGCTGTTTCACAGCAGGGTCCTGCAAAGCTTGAAATGTCAGAGCTTTTTTGGGGAGTTGAACCTGAGACAGACTACCACCTGATTCTTACCGCTATGGGAGACGAGACAGGTCAGACCCAGAAGTTCTATCACGAGATTCTTACCACTACAGCCAAGACTCTTGCTGCTCCTGTCATTGAGGTAAAGGCCATCAACAATCCTGCAACAGGAGAGGGCTCACCTTACGATGTTTGGTTCAACGTAAAGTGTACCAGCCAGAATGCTGTCAGCGTAAAATATGCTGCCAACTACGAGAGAGAGTTCGCTATGATGATCAATGCCGGTTATACCTACAACGACATTGTCGAGATGGCCAACAGTTTCTCTTCTGAAGAAGTTGCTCTTATCAATTCTGCAGAGGGTCTCAATGTGACCTTCTCTTCTATGCCTGATGCCACAACCCTTCTTGCGGTTATGGCTTACAACGAGGAGGATACTCCAAACACCATCGAGGAAGGCTCTTCAGCTATTGCAAAAGCTTCTTCACTCCGTGAGCCTGACAAAGCTAAGATTGATTCACCTCTCTTCACCTCTCTTCTCGGTGATTGGACTATGAGTGCTCCTGTAAGAGGAACAAACTATTATTACGAGAAATATGATGCAGGTGTACAGAGCTGCAAGGTTACTATCAGCGAAGGCTTGACCTATCCTGAGACCCTTTCTGAGGAAGTATATGAGACCTATAAGGAGCTCGTTGGAATGAACAAGGAGCAGGTTGACGCTCTCTACAAGGAGTTCAAGCAGGAAGTTGACGAGTTCAATGCCAAGCTTAAAGGTCAGAACCGTCTGCTCTGCCTCGGCTTCGGCTTCGATTATCCTGAAACCGAGCAGCATTACGCTACTTCTTTCTTCACTACCGAATCTGCTTTCGACCTGTTCTGCAGCAAGACATACAACGGATATGACAATGAGTCAATGATCTGGGATTGCGGTCCGAAGTGGTATCTTGAAGTTAAAGAAGATGGCTCTCTCGTGGTTCCTATCAATTCAACTAGGATGTATCCTCTCAAGTCTACTTCACAGACGCTCTATCTGATGGGTCTCGATTTGAGAGAGGAGACTATGGGATATCTCGGCGTGAATGCGGATGGATCTAATATCGAATTCCCTGTAAGTGTGAACGATGATATGACAGGACTTACAATCAATCCTTTCACATACGCAGATGTTCCATTCTACGTTCAGCCTATGAGTCTCAACAGCTACGGATATGGCAATATTTTAGGTTACGAGATTCTCGCAGCACCTACTCTTACCAAGGGATGGTCTGGTTCTGCAACAGCAAAAAGCGTAAAGAAGTCTTCAAGCTTTACTCCTGCGATTGAGAGAACTCCTGTCAAGTCAGCTAACGGCGTATTGGCTCCGATAGAATTCGTTGCCAAGAGCAAGACTGCTTTCGGCGCAATGAAGAAGTACGAAACGGTTGTGCTTAAGAAGGTTGACTTCGAAGAAGGTATGAGGAACTATGTGAGAAGCTATGTTTCAAAAGACTAAAGCTCTGATTATTACCATAGCCGGTCTGGTGTGCTGTACTGTTTCCAGTGCCCAGACCGGCATTGGTGTGTTTTCGGCGAGCCTTGAATCCAACAATATTGCCTATTTCCAGGACAATGGGCTTGGCGTTGCCGGCCCTGACGACCGCTTCGGTGCCAATGACTACCTGAAGATGGACTACAGCAATGGCCAGTTCTCTGCCGGAATTCAGATAGAGGCTTATCTCCCTGCACTTTACGGTTACGAGGTAGGTACTCTTGGCAATCCAAGGCAGTTTATGCTCGCCTCGAAATATGTGAGATGGACCAATAACAATCTCACTGTGCACATAGGAGATATCTATGATCAGTTAGGGAACGGACTTTTACTTCGCTCATACGAAGATCGTCATCTCGGCTTCAACAATTCCATTGAGGGTATGAGCGCCGTTTTCAGTCCCACTGAGTGGCTCTCTGTCAAGGGTTTGGCCGGACGTCCGAGGTTATACTCAGACTATACTTCGACCTGGGTGCGCTCCGCCAGCTTGTCGTTCAGCCTGGACCGCTTGCTGAACTGGGATGCCATCCTGCTCAATCTTGAGGGCAATTTTGTGAACCGCCACGAGTCTCTGGACAACAATCCAAGTGTTGATTTCAGCTCTATGGGTGTTACTTCACCAGAGCTCAATATGTACAGCGCCGCTCTTGATTTTGGCTGGGATGCCCTCTCGCTGAAGGCTGAGTATGCTATGAAAGGCAAGGATATAGCTTCGCCTAGCCAGCAGAAGGCCCATCGTGGAGCAGCCATCTTCACTGAGGCCATTTTTGACTACAAATCCCTCAGCGCATCTGCCACTTTCAGAATCCTCGACCATATGGGCACTATGCTCTCTGTCGCTTCGGGAGTAATGGGCACCGGCGGTACCGGCAATAGTTTGAACTACCTTCCTTCGCTGACAAGGCACTATACCTATATGCTTGCCAATCTCAATCCATACCAGGTCAATGTGATTGGCGAGGCTGCGTTCCAGGGAGATCTCTTCTATACTCTCAGGCGTTCAAGGAGCCAGTATATGGTTCTCCACGGCAATTTCTCAAATGCCTATACCATTGCTCCTTCTCAGAGTGATGATTCCTCAAAGAGACTTATGTGGATGGATATCAGCACCGATGCAGAGATCCATTGGAACAAGAATCTGAAGACGACTCTGCTTTACTCCCGTCAGGAATGGAGCCCTTCTCACGGTTTTGAGGAAGGCACTTATGTCTCCAATATCTTTGTCGCAGACGGCCAGTACCGTTTCAAGGACAGCTTTACGCTTCGTGCTGAGCTTCAGTATCTTGCTTCAAAGGACTATGAGGGTGATTGGGCTGCAGCTCTGCTTGAGCTCAGCTTTGCGCCCAAGTTGAATGTCTTCGCGAGCGAAATGTACAATATTGGCCTTACCCACAAGCATTATTACAATGTCGGTGTGAGCTACTCCAAGGAACGCAGCCGTTTGCAGCTCAGCTACGGCCGCAATCGTGCCGGCTACCTTTGCTCAGGTGGAGTATGCCGCTATAGCCCCGCTTATACGGGTGTCAATCTGTTATTAACAACATCATTCTAGCAATCGAAATGAAAAGATTTAATAATTTTTCACTCCTTACTCTTCTTCTATCATTCCTCGCCCTGCCTGTGTCCTGTACCCTTACAGGGGAAGATCCTGATGATGGCGGTACAAACCTCGATGGAGAAATGACCATTGAGGTGGATGAACCTCTTATCCGCGCTGACGGTGATTCCTATGCTACAATCACTGTCAAGGTGGGTGATGTAGAAGTCAATGAGGGCGTCACATTTTATGATGCTGCGACCAACAAGCCTGTGGTAATTCCGAATATGAAGTTTACCACAGACACCCCGGGCAAGTATTCGTTCTGGGCTGCGTACAAGACCAAACACAGCGGTACAGTGACCATTACGGCCATCTCAGCAGCCATTCCTGTGCTTCCTGCCGATCCTTCACCATCAAGCACTGATTTCAGCCGCAGGGTGCTCATCCAGCAGTTCACGGGAACCAATTGCGGCTTTTGTCCGTTTATGGTCGATCTGCTCAGAAGCTTCGCTGCAAATCCTCTCAATAAGGACAAGTGGCTTCTTGCTGCCATCCATTCTTACAACCAGAGCGACCCTGCTTATATTTCAGCACCTATAGACGGTGCAATGGGCATAGGCGGGTATCCGACCGTCTGTCTTGATCTCGACAAGACCACAAGATGGAGCAATTACAATGACTTCAATGGCTTCCAGAGTCTTTTCAACAAAGAGTACAATTCTGCGAAGGCCAAAGCCGGAATAGCTGTTTCATCAGTTCTGGATGGCAATCAGCTCGTTGTGAAGCTTGGTGTCAAGGCTGCAGAAGACGGGGATTACGGTCTGGCTCTCTGGGTACTCGAGGATGGCATTTCTGCCAAGCAGGCAAATAACGGTGGCACAAGTCCTGAAGGTTATGACACCCATAACAATTGCGTCCGTCTGATTATCGGCCAGAATTCCAGCAAGGATTTCACGGGCGATAGAGTCAGCTTAAAGGCGGGCGAAAGCGTCGAGCAGTATTTCCTCCTTGATTTGGATGATAATTGGGTGAGTGAGAATTTGCACGTTCTGGGCATAGTCAATGCGCTTAACCCAAGCGGTGATGCCTACACGACAAACAATGTCGTAGATTGTCCGGCAAACGGTTCAGTAGCATACAGCTACAACAAATAGCTGCTATCAGTACTAACTGATTGCTTATCAATACTATAAATGAAGAAGCCGGTCCAGAAAAAAATGGGCCGGCTTCTTCATTTATAGGTTAACGGGAAGTTTACTTTCTGTAAGCCTCAAGGCCGCTTTTGAGGAAGGCGATGAAGCCGTCAATGGAGAGGTCATACCCGCGGACCGGGGCAAGTTGCTCACCATCAGGGGAAAGGAGTACATAGTTCGGCTGCGCGTTCACTCCCCACAGGGTCCTTGCCAGGTATGAATTGGCTCTGCCGAGATCCTTGTAAACCTTGCCGCTCTGAGCATCTGTCACATAGTCTTTCTCGTCAAGCTTCTGTTTGTCATCGTTGTAGAGTGCTACAATGATGTATTCTTCGCGAAGGATTCTCAGCACTTCAGGGTCGCTCCAAACCCTTGCTTCCATCTCGCGGCAATTAACACAGCCATGCCCGGTGACATCTACAAAAACGGGTTTATCAGCCTCTTTTGCGGCCTTAAGTCCTTCATCCAGAGTAAAATAGCCTTTCAGTCCAAGAGGGAGTTCAAGCCCGAATCTGTTCTCGCTGCCACTTTCTGATTCTTGATATGTAGCTGCTGTATTGCCTGAACCCGACGAGAGTATGAAATCCTGGGTGGTGATTGGAGGAAGGTAGCCGGAGAGCGCCTTGAGAGGAGCACCCCACATTCCCGGGATGAGATATACTACAAACGAGAATACTGCAATTGCCAGGGAGAGTCTTGTTACTCCTATATACTCAACTTTTTCCTCTCCCTTGAATCTGATCTTGCCCAGAAGATAGAAGCCCAGCAGAGCGAATACGACTATCCAGATTGCGAGATAAACCTCCCTGTCAAGTATTCCCCAATGGTAGGTCTGGTCTGCAGTACTGAGGAACTTGAGGCCGAGGGCAAGTTCAATGAATCCGAGCACCACCTTGACTGACGACAGCCAGCTGCCATTGCTCTGCCTGAATTTCTTTATCAATGACGGGAAGAAAGCAAGCAGGGTGAAAGGCAGAGCGAAGGCCATCGAGAACGCCAACATAGTGACCATAGGTGCCCAGAACTCTCCTTGAGTGGATTTGATAAGCACGGTGCCCACAATAGGTCCTGTGCAGCTGAAGCTTACCAGAACGAGAGTAAGCGCAAGGAAGAAAATGCCTCCAAGACCGCCTTTGTCTGAATTCTTGTCTGCGGCATTGGTCCATTTCGACGGCAGAGTAATCTCGAAAGCGCCGAAGAAGGAAGCGGCGAATACCATAAAGACAATGAAGAATATGATATTTGGAAGCCAATGGGTAGCCAGCCAGTTGAAGATATCCGCAGTCACAGCATCACCTCCAATGACTCTTGTAAGCAGGATGATAATGGAGATAGGGACGGTGTAAAGAAGAACAATGAACAGGCCGTACATACTGGCTTTGAATCGGCCCTGAGCCGGAGTACCGCTGCCCTTCATGAAGAAGGAAACGGTCATTGGCACCATAGGGAACACGCAAGGTGTCAGCAGCATTGCAAATCCCCAGAGGATTGCTTCAAGTATAAGGCTCCAGATACTTCCGCCGTTCTTTTTGCCTCCGGCATTGTCGTCCGGTGCCTGGCTGATGGTCGCAGTCGCGGCAGCTTCTTTCGGCGCGCTCAGCTCAATATTGAAATCGTAGTATTCGCTACGGCATTGCCCATGCTTGCAGGACACCGTGAAAATGGTTCCGCTGTATCTGCCTTTGTCTGAAGTAAGCCTGAGAGCTTGAGTGAGCTTTATCAGCCCTTCATAAGCCTGGTGACCATCAATCAGTTTGGTATCAGTGCTTCCGTAGATTGCCTCGCTTTCTTCTGCCCCCTCGAGAACCACGTCAAAAATTTCGGTTGGGGAAATCTCGTCGTCGAGGGTGTAGGTATGGAATTCGGGAGCTATATTGCCTGTAAAGATGACGTTGACAGTATTATTTGCTTCATACTTCAATTCATAGTTCCAACTGATTATTGGATCCTGGGCGAAGCACAATAAGGCATACAATAGGGTGGCAATTGTCAATAGGAATTTTTTCATAAAACAGTCTTGATTTTTGATTCTGCAAATATACGCTTTTTCTATCATATGTACCCTCATTAAATGAAATCCCGGTTCTGTACAGATGCAGAACCGGGATAGCGATGAGGTATTGAACAGTGCGTATGATAGCCTGCATTAAAAATCGTAAGCGAACGAGAACATCATCGTTCCGCCGAGGGTGGGAGATGCGAATAGGTAGCATCCCTCAAGACTTGCACCGAACAGCTTCAAGCCGAATCCAGCGCTCGCAAACGACGGAAGGGGAGCGCTCTTGCCAGCGTAACGGTATCCCGCGCGAAGGAATACAAGATCTTTGATATTAAACTCTCCTCCCAGGCTTGCTGCAATGTGTCCAGAGAAGTAATAGTCAAATTCCGCCTCTGCTTTGAGCAATTGGCTGTAATACCCTGCTCCGGCTGTAGAATAAGATGGGAGGGCTCCCTTGTATTCTCCAACAGACGCTCCATATTCGTTATACAATGTCCCGCTCTCCCTGTCCGAGATATGTGCCGCTTTGATTCGGGCTGAGAAATTTTTTCCGAAATTCATTCCGGCATTGAACCCCATCAGCTTGTTGTTTGAGTTTAGGGGTGCCCAAATGCCGTAAGAAACAGAAGCGGACAGGTGCTCAAAGCCAAAAGAATCAGCGCTCAAGCAAGCATCCGAAATCGAGCGCAATCTCATATCCCAAAGGACAAAAGAAGCCCTTGCAATCAAAAGAATTTCTGGGATAAAACTCGGTCGGCCATCTCGTATGACTCCGAAAGTGAGGAAGTTAAGTGATGAGATTGAAATGGTGAGAGCTCGCATTGAAAAGAGTGAGAGCAAGTCTTCCATTGCGCGCGAATATGGAGTACACCGCAATACTCTGGACAAGTGTCTCCGTTCATGAAATGATAATATTTAAAAAAAAATAAAAAATCCAATTAGGGACTTTCTCGGCAAAGCAGATTGGAATTTGTTAGTAGAAAAGTGAAAAAATAACAAAATTGAAAGCAAAAAATAGGGGAAAAGCAGTGTTTAACTATACTAAAATGCTGCATATCAAGTTCCCTCTCCTTTGAAATATTGAAATTTTATAATATTTTTGCAATTGCTCTGCATTGGAAAACGTCCGTTTTATTGTGCAGGCAACCATGCCTGATTCGTTACAGAGCCTTTTTCCGTCCATAAAGACGGTGAGTGCTGTAGCCTCTTTTGTGGTTTATGCTACAAAAATAAGCGTGGTGAGCTATTAGTGTTTAGAGTTCAATTCAATATTTATGTTAAACAAAAGATTCAGCTAATGAGAAAAATTAAATTATTTTTCGTAGCAGCGGCTCTCTGTATTTCTGCAGTCCTTCAGGCTCAGAACATTACAGTAACGGGTATTGTAAGTGATGCAACTACCGGTGAGCCAATCCCATTCGCAGCTCTTCAGGTCAAGGGAACCAAGACCGGAACCAGCACAAATGCAAATGGTGAGTATTCTATTTCAGCTTCTTCCCGCGGAACTATAGTGTTCAGCTCAGTCGGTTATGAGGACTCTGAGGTGGCTGTAAATGGAAACAGTGTTATCAATGTTGCCCTCAATCCGGATGTAGAGGCTCTCGAGGGAACAGTCGTAGTAGGATACGGTACCGCGAAGAGCATCAGCTCAGTGGTCGGTTCTGCTTCTACAGTCAAGAAGGAAGTCCTTCAGAATCGCCCTGTGGCTTCTGTCGGTGACGTTCTTCAGGGACAGGTTGCAGGTCTTCAGGTGTTCACTTCTTCAGGTGAGCCTTCTGCAACGGTTTCTATGCGACTCAGAGGTGTGAACTCAATAAATGCTTCAAACACTCCTCTTTATGTGCTCGACGGTTCTCCTGTAAGTGCTTCTATTTTTACATCATTGAACCCTAATGATATCGAGAACATCACAGTTCTCAAGGATGCATCTTCAACCGCTATCTACGGTTCACGTGCAGCTAACGGTGTCGTTTTCATCACCACCAGAAAGGGTTCACAGGAGAGGGCTACAGTAAGAGTCAACGCAAACTATGGTGTATCGAATATCGCCAATTACCGCGTTGATATGTGTAATACTGAGGAGTACTTCGAGCTTCGTGAGCTCATCAATCCTTCCCTTAAGGACAACTCTCAGTTCCAGGCTCTCAAGCAGCAAAGAGTATCACGTCCTGACCTCTTCAACTTCAGCTGGAAGGACTGGATTCTCAACGAGAATGCACCTACCAAGAACATTGATCTTTCTATCTCAGGCAGATCTCAGGCTTCTGACTACTATGTGTCAGCTAACGCATTCACACAGGAAGGTATCGAGCCTTTCACCTACCTCGAGAGATACTCTCTCAGATCCAATGTGAACAGCCAGGTAAACTCTTGGCTCAAGATTGGTTCGAACATTGCCATTACCTACCAGCCTACACGTACACAGGGCTATTCTACTGGTAATAGCTGGTACAACCCTATTTCAATCGCTCACTGGAGCCTCCCATACACTGTGCCTTATGAGATTCTTTATGATGAACAGGGCAATGTAACCGGACTCGGTGACAAGGAACTTGACTATTTCCCTGAGAGTGGTCTGAGAAACTACTTCTACCTTCAGCGCCTTCAGCCAAGAGAGTATAACTATCTCCGTCTCCAGGGTAATACCTACGAGCAGATTCAACCTATCAAGGGCTTGACTCTCAAGGCTTCACAGGCTATTGAGGGATATGATTACAGATCTTCAGGAAAGTCAATTCCTGAGAATGGTTCTCCTCTTACTCCTCAGGCAAGTGAAGGTTTCACCAGAAACTATAGCATCACCCTTACCAACACCGCTGAGTACAAGTTCTCTATCGGTAAGGATCACGAGTTCGTCCTTCTTGCAGGTCAGGAGGCTATCATGTCAAAGAAAAACGGCTTCGGTGCTTCTTCAACAGGCCAGACAGATATCCGTCAGTCACAAATCAGCGATGGTACTACCTATAATCAGCCTTCATATTCTCTCAATGAATACAGCTACAACTCATACTTTGCCCGTGCAAACTATGACCTTCTCGGAAGATACTCTTTTGAAGCTTCGTTCAGACGTGACGGCTCATCTCTCTTCGGTGCCAATAGACGTTGGGCAAGCTTCTGGTCAGTAGGTACATTGTGGAATATGAAAAAAGAGGCTTGGCTCCAGGATGCATCTTGGCTCAACCAGCTCCAGCTCAGAGTCAACTATGGTACCACCGGTAACTCAGGCATTGACAACTATCTCGCATACGGTCTTCTCGGTTCATCAAGCCTCTATCAGGGCAATGCTACATGGGGACTTTCACAGGTTGCTAATCCAGATCTTACTTGGGAGACAGTGACCAGCGCGAATATCGGCTTGAATTTCAGAATCTTCGATAAGCTCTCAACCACTATCGACCTTTACTCAAAGAAAACATCCGATATGCTTATGGAGATTCCTTATTCATACTCTACCGGTTTCGGCGGTGGTTGGGGTAATGTCGGCTCTATGACCAACAAGGGTGTCGAGTTCGAGTTCTCTTACGACATCTTCCAGAACAGGGATTGGTATGTAAATGCTTCTCTCAACTTCGGTTACAATAAGAACACCATCACTGAGCTCTTCGGCGGACGTGACGAGTTCATCGTTCCTAATACCGGTATCAAGTATCAGGTAGGCAAGACTTATGGAGATCTCTATTACGTTGTTTTCCGTGGTGTTGATCCAGCAACTGGTGCTCCGGTTTACGAACGTCCTGACGGAACTCTTACATCGACTTACTCAGACGATGATGCTCAGTTCACAGGATACAACCGTTACGCTCCTTGGAGTGGCGGTCTCCAGCTCAATGCTACATGGAGAGGACTCTCGCTCAACGCTACATTCTCAGGTGTATTCGGCAAGTATCTCATCAACAATGACAAGTTCTTCCTTGAGAACCCTAACTTCATTGATGAGGCAAATGTAACCACCAACCTGTTCAATATCTGGACAAAACCAGGTGACGTTACAGATATTCCAGGTGTACAGTATCCTGTTGAGTTCAGTAGCCGTTTCATCGAGAATGCATCATTCGTACGTCTCAAGAACCTGCAGATTTCTTACTCTCTCCCTCAGCAGCTGTTGGATAAGACAGGCTTTATGTCAGGTCTCAGACTTTATGCTATCGGTAGAAACCTCCTTACCTTCACCAATTACTCAGGTATCGATCCTGAGGTTGACTCTAACTTGACTTTGGGTGCATATCCTAATACTAAGCAGTATTCAGTTGGTATAGAGATAACATTTTAATTCGCTTGACAAATGAAAAAGAATACATTGGTAATTGCACTTGCAGCTGTTCTCTTCTCATCTTGCAATATGGATTTCTATCCTGTCAGCAGCATTGATGATGCTACCGCCATCAGGTCGGTTGAAGACGCGCAGAAAGTAGCAAACTATTTCAATATACGTCTTAGAGGATTGTATGCCGGATCATATATCTATTCTTCTGAGATAGCTACAGATATTTTCCACCCGACTATCGGTTACGGAAATCGTGGTGGTGACTACTTCCGTTGGGAGATGACTTCTGAGACCGGCATCTGTGAATCTCTTTGGGCTTCTTGCTATGCAAGCATTTCCAACGCCAACTATCTCATCGCCAAGATTGATGAGCTTGACAAGACTGATCTTACCGAGGCCGAGCTTGCTAAGCTCGACGGCTTCGTAGGTGAGGCTGCTTTCCTCAAGGCAGTTTCTACCTATGCTCTTGTTGAGAAGTACAGCCCTGCATATAACGCATCTACTGCAAGCACAGACCTTGGTGTAATGCTCGTAAATTCTTATGCACCTACTTCAGACCAGTCAAAGTACCCTCCACGTTCTTCAATGGCTGATACCTACAAGTATATTGAGGACAATATCGCCATTGCTGAGGCTAAGGTCAAAAATCCTAATATAGTTGCTTCAGAACTTATTACTCCTGATGCAGTCGCTGCTTTTAAGGCGAGAGTAGCCCTTTCTAAGAAGGACTATGCTACTGCAGCAGCTGTTGCTTCTGCTCTTGTTGATAGCGGCCGTTATCCTCTCATCGATGCGAAGTCTGAAAATGCAGCCGAGAATTGGACAAATCTTTGGAAGAACGACAGTGGTGATGAGTGTATCGTTCAGCTTTATGCAAGTTATAAGGATAAGTCAACACCTAATTCACTTACCTACGGTTACTACGGAAAAAACAATGTCGGCGTTTATGCTCCTGACTTCATTCCTGAGACAGAAGTAGTCGAGATGTATACCGGTACTGATCTTAGAGCTTCTTGGTTTGAGCCACAAACAATTACTGTGGCAGGTATCAACGGTGATGTTTATCTTTTCAACAAGTTCCCTGGCAACCCGGCTCTTCAGGATGCTACAGCTCCTACCAGCGAATATATCCAGAAGATCAAGCCTTTCCGTATTGCTGAGCAGTATCTCATCGCAGCTGAGGCTTATGCACTCAGCGGAGACGAAGTCAAAGCCGCTAAGTATTACAATGCACTTGCAATGGCAAGAGACCCTCAAGCTGTTGAGACCAGAGCAAGCGGTGATGCTCTTGTAAATGCTATCCGTATTGAGCGTTTCAAGGAACTCATCGGTGAAGGCTTCCGTTTCTATGACCTTAAACGATATGGTCAGGGTATGACCCGTTCTGATATCCAGAACTCAGACGTTGTATTCCAGAGAGGTACAGACCTTTCAATTGCAGCTGATGATTATAGATGGCTTTGGCCTATCCCTCAGGCAGAGATTGACTCAAACCCTCAGGTTAAGCCTCAGCAGAATCCTGGTTACACCAAATAAATATGACTCACATGAAAAAGACATTATTCATCATTCTTGCTGCACTTGTTGCCTTCGCTTCTTGTCAGCAGCCTGAATTTATATATGTTCCTGACAACGAGGATGTTTCATTCCTCGAAACCAGTGCTTCCGTATCACTTGAGGGCCAGGATATCGTTATCCCTATCGCCAGAGGTGTGGCTACCGAAGAACTATCTCTCGGTATCAACCTTGATGACCCTATGGGAGTATATACACTTAAGACTCCGGTAGTCGCTTTCGCTAAGGATCAATATGAGTCTGAGATTGTTGTTTCTTATGACATCACTGCTCTCAAGCCAACGGTTGACTATGGGTTCTCAGTTTCATTTGATGAGAAGAATATGTCAGCAGCAGGTGCAAATGTTTATAAAGTATCTGCTATGATGCCTCTCACATACAAGGATTATGGAACTGTCACCATTGGATATTGCTATCCAGGATCACTCCTCCAGAACAAGACTTATACTCTTCAGAGAGCTGAATTCACTACCAACTACTATAAGATTCTTGGTCTCTATGGTTCTCCAACTGATCTTGAGTTCCGTGTAGATGGAGAGAATTTCTATCCTCTCACTGCCCCAGTGAAGAACAAGTGGTTTCCTTCTTACCCTTTGATTGAGGTTGTTTCTGCTGCCGTTCACCCTTCTTACGGTGTGATGAGCGGTTTTATTGACCCGGATCCGGAATATTGTACTATCGAGGGCGCAGCAGGAGACGGAACTCTCACTGTAGGCTGCAAGGTCGGCTTTGATATCTACTGGACAGTTTCAGCTGGATACTTCGGCTGGAAGACTGAGAACCTTGTTGTATCAAGTGTAAAGTAAATATTTGACAAAAATTGCTTATATTGTGGTCTGAAACATTTCAGACCACTTTTTTTATCTCTATGAAGAAGTCATTGTATTTCACCCTCCTTGTTTTGGGGCTTTTGTGCTCCTGCGCTAAGGACGAAACATTTGTAGATGTAACTGATTACCAGTCTGATGAACATAGTCAAGAAGATCCTTACATTGTCCCGGGACGTTTGCTTGTAGAGTTTACTGACGAGATTGCAGATGATATAGAAAGGACTAAGTCAGGCAATTCTCTTCCGACAACCAAATCTGCTGATATTAACGCTCTTCTTGAGTCCTATGGAGTTGTGTCCCTTGAACGTGTTTTCCCTTATGATGAAGAATGGGAGCCAAGACACAGAAAACATGGACTGCATCGTTTCTATTACGTCAATTTTGATAGCTCCGTTCCGGTTACGAAGGCAGTTGACTCGTTTGATCTTCTTCCTGAAGTTCTTTCCGCTGAGCCTGAAAGAATGAAGGTACAGACTGCGCTGTTCAATGACCCATATTTGTCCTATCAGTGGCATTATATAAATCCAGGTATCGGAAGCAACTATATGCAAGGTGCGGATATCAATGTTCTTCCTGTGTGGGAGAGATATACAGGCGGTTCTCCCGAAGTAATCGTATGTGTTGAGGACGGTGGTGTCGATTTGACCCATCCTGACCTTGCTGCTGTCTGCATACCAGGGGGAGAGAATGGAAGCTATTCATTCATAAATGGTTATGGCGGATTTGAGATACCTGCTGACGACCACGGGACGCACGTTGCCGGTACTATTGCCGCCATCAACAACAATGGAATCGGTGTCTGCGGTGTCGCAGGAGGTCTTGACGGAAATGGTGGAGTGAGGATTATGTCTACCCCTATTCTTATGCAAGATCCGAGCGATCCAGACAAAACCATTGGCGGAAATTCGGCAGCTGCATTTGTTTGGGCTGCCGATCACGGAGCCGTTATCTCCCAAAACAGCTGGGCTTATGGGTACAAGAATAATGAAGATGCAAAGAACGGATATATCTCCGCTGATGACAAGAAGGGTATTGACTATTTCATCGAAAATGCAGGAATAGACAAGGATGGCAATCAGGTTGGCCCTATGAGGGGCGGTATAGTAATCTTCGCTGCCGGTAATGATGCTTTTGACTATGCGTGGCCGTCTATGTACGAGCAAGTGGTGGCGGTTGGCGCCATCAGCTCCCTTGGAACTCCTTCGTACTATACGAATTACGGCTCTTGGGTTGATATTTGTGCCCCGGGCGGTGATGTAAAAATCGGTCCTTCAGTATACAGTACTATACCGAACGCATCATACGGTAACAAGCAGGGTACTTCAATGGCTTGCCCTCATGTTTCCGGAGTTGCTGCTCTGGTTGTCTCCCATAGAGGTGGACTTGGCTTTACCAATGATATGCTCAAGGAGTGTCTCCTTAAGGGAGCGAATTATGATTATCAGTACTCTCATCTGATTGGTCCGCTCGTGGATGCCCTTGGCGCCATTACCTATGGCAGCGATGGCGTCCCGGAGGCGGTTGAGGATTTCGAGACATCAGTAGCATCAAACTTTGTTACTATGGATTGGATAGTCACTGCTGACCCTGATGACTACATCGCAGACAAGTATTTGCTTATTGCTTCCAAAAATAGGGAGAGTCTTGAAAACTTCTCTCCAAAGGTATCCGACCCTGATGTGAAGGTGACCATCGCCAGCACATCGGGAAAGAAACTTGGAGAGCCTATTTCTCATACTATCAGTGGCTTGGATTTCTCGTCCCTATATTATGTGGCGATTATGGCGATAGATTATTCCGGCAATTATTCTGACTTGTCTCCTATTAAAACTGTTACTACTGGCGATAATGCTTCACCTCAGATTGAGATAATGCAGGAAATTGAGAAACCGCTAAAGGTACACGCACACGAAGAGATTCAGGTCCAGCTGTCCATCTCTGACCCTGACGGTCATGCCATAAGCCAGAATGTCGTTCCTGGAAGCGCCGCGCTTTCACTGTCAAGCACATCAGAACCTTCAATATGGAATCTTAAGTTTGTAGGACGCGATGCGGAGGCAGGTAGTTATACTGCCAGGATTACAGCTACGGATGAATTTGGAGCAAGCACCTTGTTAGAGTTCCCATATACCATCCTGCCAAACCACGCTCCTGTCAGCCTAAAGAAAATAGATAACGTCTTGTTTACCAAGACGGGAGAGTCTCTGATTCTGAAAGCGAACGAGTATTTCCGGGATGAGGACGGAGAGCGCATAAAGTATTCTGTCAAAGCCAACACGGCAAATATTGCTCATGTTTATCAGGAGGCTGAAAACATTGTCATAACGGCTCTTGGCTATGGAGCTACTACCATTACCCTCAGCGCTACTGATACCCTGGGTGAAAGTGTCTCAGTTGAGTTCTCAGTTATTGTAAGAAACCCTGAAAAGGGGCCTGAAGTATCTGTCAAGGATAATGAGCTCACTGTGGATACCTACTATGATGGAGCGGTCAAGATTCTCATAACCAATTCATTAGGATCCGCTGTATTCGATGGAAGCATCAGTAGCGGAATCTTCGAGCCGATAAAGATAGACGTTACTTCTTTCGCCCCTGGCCGATATAGCATCAGAACCGAATATGACGGCAGAAACTTTACTTCAGTGTTTGTAAAGAAATAAGATCTTATGAAAAGAATAATCATCACTATAAGCCTATTGGCATCAGCGCTTGTGTCTCAGGCACAGACTTCTGGCGTTGAATCCTTGGCTATGCCATTTTCAAGACTTCCGAAGACAGCTTCTTCATTGGCAATGGGAGCTACTCCGACAGTATATGATCCTTCTTCTTTCGTGCTTTCCGGAAAGGACTTCAGTTCCGAGCTATCATATTTTGGTCTCAAATCAGATATCCCATCCAACAATCTCGGGGTAAATCTGGCATATGGTCTTACTGACAGGCTGGCTCTGACTTTTGACGGAATATTGAGTATGGGAGCTGAAATAGATGGTATCAAGTCCTCAGATATGGCTTTCGGAGCAGGTGCAGCCTTTGCGATAACAAAGAACATATCGATAGGTTTGTCCGGACGTTATCTCACAAGTTCAATTGGAGAAGATGTCTCCTACTCTGCTTTCAATGCAGATATAATGATGGGAGCCCGTTTCGATGACTTTAATGCGGGCTTTGGTATTCGTGGTTTGGGAAGCAAAGTGGCTGATAGTCCGCTTCCATGCTCCCTTTCTGCAGATTTGGGCTATAGACTTGGTTTTGCCGTAAAGAATGCCGTCGATTTCAAGCTTGCTGCCGATTATTATTTCTGTAATGCCCTTGCCTTTGGTGCTGGAGCCCAATACTCTTGGAATGAAATGGTTTTTGCGAGAGTGGGTTATCATAAAGGAGCCGTCCTCCCTGATTTTCTGTCTATGGGCTGCGGTTTTGCCTTTAAAGGCTTTGCCCTTGATTTCACCTATCTCTTGTCATCTCCTACAATTGGAAGCTCGGCAATGCTGGGCATAGGTTTCAGTTTTTAGAAATAGGATTCCTTACCTCTATGATAAAGAACAACCCTTTACTGATGACATCGGAGCTGCCTTTTGGGGCTCCGATGTTTGATAAAATAAAGAAAGAACATTATTTGCCGGCCATTGAGCAGGCGATAGCAAGTGCCAAGGAGGATGTGGACGCCATCGTTGCCGATCCTCGTGAGCCTGATTTTGAGAACACTATAGTCGCGCTTGAACAGTCCGGCGCCACCCTGGATTCTGTCTGCAATATCTTGTTCAATCTGCTTGAAGCCGATTCTGACGAGCAGATGCAGGAGATAGCCGAGAAGGTCTCTCCCTTGCTGACTGAATACCAGCTCTATGTTACATTAAATGAGGCCATTTTCGCCAGAGTCAAGAGGGTATATGACCGTAAGGACAGCCTGAATCTCCAGCCCGACCAGCGCAAGTTGTTGGAAGACAGCTATAAAGCCTTTGTTCGCAATGGAGCCAATCTCGACCCCGATGCGAAAAAGACCTTAGGTAGCTATGATGAAGAGCTGTCGCTGCTCTCCCTCCAGTTCGGCAAGAACGTCCTCGATGCGACCAATGCCTTCACTCTTCATCTAAGCGATGAAGCTGATTTGGAAGGATTGCCGCAATATGTCCGCGATGCAGCTGCTGAAGCAGCTTCTCTCAAAGGACTCGATGGCTGGCTTTTTGATCTCACCGCTCCGAGCTACCGTCCTTTTATGAAGTTCAGCGCCCGCAGCGGGTTCCGCAAGAGTATGTATATGGCCTACAATACAAGGGCGGTGGAGACCAATTCCCCTATAGTCACGCGTATGGCTGAGCTGAGGAGGCTCAAAGCCGCCCTCCTCGGGTACGACGATTATGCCGGATATGCGCTTGAAGACAGGATGGCCGGCAATGAAGAAACGGTCAATGATTTCCTTAATTCATTGCTGGTCAAATCATTGCCAGCAGCGCGCAGGGATGTGAAAGCTGTGCTTGAGTTCGCGAGAGCCAGAGGCTATGAAGAGGAGGAGATGCAGCCTTGGGACTTCAGTTATTGGTCGGAGCAATACAAAAACGCATACTACAGCCTCAATGATGAATTGCTCAAGCCTTATTTCAAACTCGAGAACTGTATCACGGCTGTATTCGGCCTTGCAAATACTCTCTACGGGCTGGAATTCAAGCCTCTTGACTATCTTCCCGTTTATCACGAGGATGTGAAAGTGTTTGAGGTGACTGATGCCTCAGGCGTTCACAAAGCCCTTCTCTATGCCGATTTCTTCCCTCGTGCGTCTAAGAGGGGAGGGGCCTGGATGACTGAATTCCGTGGTCAGAGCATAGTCGGCGGAGTGGAGAAACGCCCGTTCATAAGCATAGTCACTAACTTCAGCAAGGCTACAGCCTCTTCTCCTTCACTTCTTACCCACGATGAGCTTGTCACCTTCCTCCACGAGTTCGGCCACGCCCTCCACGGTATTCTTGC
>JALEPJ010000005.1 GCA_022766385.1 Rikenellaceae bacterium | reverse complement strand
AATGTGGCCAGGGATTTTGTGGAGCTCCCTTCGCAGCTTATGGAAAACTGGGCTTTTGAACCCGAGTGGCTCAATACCTTCGCCAGACACTATGAGACAGGGGAAACCATTGCTCCGGAGTTAATAGATAAGATGGTGAAGGTGAAGAACTTCCAGTCAGGATATCTGCAGCTGCGCCAGCTTCAGTTCGGCATTCTGGATATGGCTTGGCACAGTCTGCACCAAGAAGTGGAGGGCTCAGTCCTTGACTTTGAAAAGAATGTCCTCGAGGCATCTTCAGTTCTCCCGTCAGTAAAGGGCTGCTGCATATCAAGTTCCTTCAATCATATTTTTTCAGGTGGTTATTCGGCAGGTTATTATTCCTACAAATGGGCGGAAGTGCTCGAGGCGGATGCTTTCTCTCTTTTCAAGGAGAAGGGCATATTCAGCAAAGAAGCCGCAGATGCTTTCAGGGAATGCATTCTGACCAAGGGCAGCACTCGCGATGAGAGGGAACTGTACAGGGAATTCAGGGGCCACGATCCTCAGATAGAGGCTCTTCTGGAAAAACTCGGCATAAGCGAACAAGGGGAGTAAAAGTACTTTTTTATCTATTTTATAACTTTTGCTGTACTATCCGTCTCTTTTTTTTATAACTTTGGAGGAGGGTCTATTGCCCCGAAAACTGTATAATGTCCGGAGAATAAGTCAGTTCCCGGAAAAAAGAAAACTATATGGCGAAAAAAATCAGAATCGCAGCTGCCACTGTCTTTTTTATCTGCATCACCCTACTTTTGGTAGGCATAGCTGAGCAGTGGTTCGGCTGGATGGCGAAACTGCAGTTCCTGCCAGCTTGTCTGGCTCTCAATGTGGCTGTTATCGTAGGGATACTTCTTCTGACCCTTGTCGTTGGCCGCATCTATTGCTCAGTAATCTGCCCTATGGGTGTTTTTCAGGATATTATTATCTGGATACGCAGAAAAACGGGCGGAAAGAAATTCAAATACAGCTATAAAAAGGAGAATAAGCTGGTCAGGTACGCCATATGGCTTATCTTCATTGCCTGCATTATTGCCGGACTTCAGGTCATTGTCGCACTTTTGGCACCGTACAGCGCATATGGGCGCATCGTCAATAGCATTGTGGCCCCTCACGGGTGGCTGGTTCCTGTTATTGCCGCGCTGACCCTCGTCTTCGTAGTATGGCTCGCCTGGAGCAGCGGCCGCGAGTATTGCAATACCATCTGCCCGGTCGGCACGACCCTCGGCCTTGTATCGCGCTTCGCCCTTTTCCGTCCTGTAATTGACAAGTCAATGTGCGTGGACTGCCACGCTTGTGAGAGGGCCTGCAAGTCCCATTGCATCGACGTTGAAAACAGAAAGGTCGATACAAGCCGTTGCGTAGACTGCTTTGACTGCATAGACCATTGTAAGCTTGGTGCTCTCAAATACCGTTTCGCCTATGGTGAGGTGGCTCGCAAACCTATGCACAATGCTCCTGATGCGGGTCGTCGAGCTTTTATCGCCGGCTCCGTCCTCGCAGCTTCGTCTCTGACTCTCGGTGCACAGGAGCGCAAACTTGACGGCGGTCTGGCTGCTGTACTTGATAAAAAGGCACCGAAGCGCGAACAGAGAATCACTCCTCCTGGCTCTGACGGAGAAAGGAATTTCTACGACCATTGCACCGCCTGCCAATTGTGCATTGCCAATTGCCCTAACGAAGTCCTCCGCCCGAGCACTGACCTCGGTCATATGATGCAGCCGAAGATGGATTTCGACCGCGGTTTCTGCCGTCCGGAATGTACGACTTGCTCCGAGCTTTGTCCTGCCGGCGCCATCAAGCCGATCAGTGTCGAGCAGAAGACCTTCATACACATTGGGCACGCTGTCGTGGACCTCGACCTTTGCCTTGCAAATTCCGGTGATGTCAGCTGCGGAAGTTGCGCCGCACATTGCCCTATGGGGGCAATCTCGATGGTGCGCAAGATCAAGGGCGATGTGTCTTCAGCTCTGATTCCTACCGTAATTGAGGACAGGTGCATTGGCTGCGGTAAGTGCGAATTCCTCTGCCCTTCACGGCCTTTCAGCGCCATCCACGTCGAAGGCCTCAAGAAACACATAAATGAATAGCCTTATGAAAGATATTTCCAGAAGACAATTCTTCAAAACAGCCGGTGCAGGTGCTCTGGCTATGGGTGCAGCTATTGCCTGCGGCCCCGACAAAGGAAAAAAGACGTCAGAAACGACGGAAGTATCTGAAGGAATGCCGCTCAGAACGAATCCTAACAGTGGTGACAAGGTCTCTCTCCTGGGCTATGGCTGTATGCGCTGGCAGATGATCAAGGATGAGAACGGCAATGAAATAATAGATCAGAATTCTGTCAATGAACTTGTCGACTATGCAATAAGCCACGGCGTGAACTACTTTGACTCCGCTCCTGTATATCTCCAGGGCCAGAGTGAGAGGGCTACTGCCAAGGCTTTGCTCCGCTATCCGCGTGAAAGCTATTTCATCGCTACCAAGAACAGCCGTAAGAACACTTTCGAGGAAGGCGTCAAGATGTACAAGCAGTCGCTTGCAAACTACGAGACAGACTATCTCGACTATTATCTTCTCCACGCCCTCTCAGGCTATGCTGACCTCAAGGACAGGTTTATAGATACAGGACTCCTTGACTACTTCCTCTCGGAACGCAAGGCCGGACATATACGAAATCTTGGCTTTTCCTTCCACGGAAGCCAGAGAGACTGGGATGAGCTTATCCAGACCCACGAGACCTATCATTGGGATTTCATCCAGATACAGATGAACTATCTGGACTGGTACAATGCCGGAGGGCGCAATACCAATGCCGCTCATCTCTACAAGAGCCTTGATGAGCGCGGAATACCGATAGTCATAATGGAACCCCTCAGGGGAGGCGGTTTGAGCAGTGTTCCCAAGGCCGTTGCCGATGAATTCAAGTCTCGTGAGCCTGAGAAGTCCATAGCATCCTGGGCCTTCCGCTTCGTCGGCTCTTATCCAAGGATATTGACCGTGCTGAGTGGAATGACCTATATGGAACATCTCCAGGACAATCTGGATACCTACTTGAAATTCAAGCCTTTGACAGAGGAAGAGAAAGACTTCCTCACAGGAGAGGTGGCCACCAGGATTGCAGACTATCCTTTGGTCGGCTGCACAAGCTGCCAGTACTGTATGCCTTGTCCTTTCGGAATCGACATACCGGGCATTTTCAGCTTCTACAACAAGTCAGTAAATGACGGCAGCTATGTAGTCTCAAGGGAGCAGGAGAAATATCACAAGCTTCGCAAACGTTACCTTCTTGAATACAACAAGGCTATCCCTACTGTCAGGCAGGCGGACCACTGCATCAATTGTCAGCAGTGTATGGTTCATTGCCCGCAGCATATACGTATCCCTCAGGAACTCCGCCGTATAGACCGCTATATCGAGTCACTTAAGCAGGAAACCCTGTAGGTTTCATTTTTCAGTTATTTGCGGACGGAATCAAGAAGCGCTTTAGAGCTGCCTTCCGTGCAACGATAGTTTTGAGGATTTCGGAAGCCAAGGAGGAAGGTCTTGGTGTCCATCCTCTTTTTGCCGGCCAGTTGGAGTTCGTTGATTTTGATGAATCCGTCGGCTGTGCGTATTGCCAGAATGCCTTTTCCGTCTGACAGGATGCTGCCCGGCACATTCAAGCCATCGCTTGCTCCGAGGAGTCGGCCGGCTTCTTCCGTGCTCATAATTTCAGAAGAGTAGATCTTCAATTGTACTGCCGGTGCAGAAACAGATTCATCTATAGGCAGAATTTCGGTGAAAGCTGCCGGGTAAGGGCTGAGACCTCTGATGAGATTATGGATGTTCTTGGCTTTGTCGTTCCAGTCGATGTGGCAGAGCTCACGGCTGAGCTTAGGCGCCGGCTTGAGCTGCTCTGAACCCTGTACGAAGGAGCGTTGAACGCGCAGCTCTATATTGCCCTCAATCAGACCTTCTACAGTGTCGCAGACTAGCGATGCTCCGATTTCCATCAGAGCGTCATGGACATCACCGGCATTGTCACTTGGCTTGATGCGGTAATCCTGTCTGAGCATTATGCTTCCTGTGTCAATGTCCTCGTCAATCATAAAGGTAGTGACTCCGGTAATCTGTTCTCCGTTGATGACGGCCCAGTTGATAGGGGCGGCGCCTCTGTATTGAGGCAGGAGGGCTGCGTGGAGATTGAAGGTGCCAAGCTTAGGCATAGACCACACTTCCTTAGGCAGCATTCGGAAAGCTACCACAACGAACAGGTCTGCTTTCCATGCACTCAGGGCTTCCAGGAATTCCGGATCCTTGAGTTTGACAGGCTGAAGCACAGGAATGCCGTGTTCCACTGCAAATTTCTTGACGGCGCTCTCGTTCATCTTGAGTCCGCGCCCTGAAGGCTTGTCGGCTACTGTAACCACACCCACGATGTTGTATCCCTTGTCAATGAGTGCTTTAAGAGGGGCAACGGCGAATTCCGGGGTGCCCATATACACTATCCTTGTTTTCCTGAAAATGCTCATTACTTTGGTTTTGATTCGGCGCCAGCTGGATTTGAACTGGTCCATATTGAACAATGAAGAGTCGTTGACGGCCTTCCAGGTAAAGAAGGCGCCCATAGGGGCCAATAGTAACACCATAAGGAAGCTGCCTTCGAAAGGAGACATTGCGCCGTCCTTGGCCATCTTTTCTCCTATCGAGTTCACCACCCAGTACAGAACGAAGAACAATACTGAAAGGATAGCTGATCCTCCCAGCTGGCCTTTCTTTACAAGCGAACCCAACGGCGCTCCTATGAAGAAGAGCAGAAGGCAGGCAAGCGCTACAGAGAAGAGCTTGTGTATGCAGAGATTTACCCTTCTCAGATAGAAGAGAGACTCGTTCAGCTCACGGCCCATTCCTACCAGCTGCGTTTCCATATTGACGGCTTTGTTCAAGGCCTGTTCATAGGCGAAATACTCGTCACTTGCATTGTCCCATACCATATAGTTGTCGCACTCGAAAGGCTTCAGCTCCTTTTCGATTGTGGCGGTGTCTAGCTGCCGGTATTTTGAGAAATTGCCGCCGTATATGAACATCCTCAGGTGGTCCTGGTGCATTTGGGTGAAGTTCCTGTCAAGCGAGTCCCTGAATTCGACAAGCTGGATTTTTCTCATAGTCTTGACCTGGTCGCTGAACCTGGTGCTGTCTGATTTTTCGAAGCTGTAGTTCTCCAGCGGTATGATCAGGTCTTGCTTGCGGAAATTGATTTTCTGAACCTCGTAGCTGGTGTCACGGTAGGCTCTGGTATTGCTCTCTGCGTAGTTTGTGCCGTTGTAAAGGGTGAAGGTGAGGTAATCCTTGCTCTTGGACATCTTCAGGAGAGCCGAGTCCGCCAACGTGACATTGATATTGCCCTTGCGGTCAGTATGGTCGTAAACCATTACCCCATAGAGCATTCCGTTATCCTTGTTCCTCTCGTCCACGCGGAGTACATAACCCTCGATTCCGTTGTAGAAAATGCCGGAAGGAATCTTGATTTCGCTGTTGGTGTTCTGTATATCGTCCTGGAAGGTGTACATCTTGTTCCAGGCCAGCGGCACCACTCTGTCGCTGATGACATAGGTGGCTGCGCTGATGATGAGCGAAGCAATGAAAAGCGGCGCCATCGTTCTGGCGAGCGAGATTCCCGCAGCCTTTACGGCAATGAGCTCGTTGTTCTCGCTCATCTGTCCGAGAGCCCACATCGCAGCGAGCAAGGTGGCCAGAGGCAATGCCGTCGGCAATATCGACGTGCCTCCCCAAGCGAGGAATTCGAGGATGATGAGCAGTGAAAGACCCTTTCCGACCAGCTCGTCAATGTAGAGCCAAAGGAACTGCATCACCAGAATGAATATGACCACCAGCAGGATCGCGATGAACGACCCGAAGAATGATCTCAATAAGAGTTTGTCCAGTTTCTTCATTCCAATGATGCGCTGATCCGGATAAGGGTTGTGCTGCCCGTAAGACCTTAGTTCGTGGCAATCTCAATAAGTTTCGCCAGAGCATCCTTCAGGCCCTCGGCGTTCTTTCCGCCTGCAGTGGCAAAGCCTGGCTGTCCGCCGCCTCCTCCAAGGATGAGCTTGGCTGCCTCTCGTATGTCCTTGCCGGCATTCTTGCCTTTGGCAACAAGGTCTGCTGAGTATACGAGTATGAGCTGAGGCTTGTCCTCAGCGAGCACAGCAGCTGCGATGACTGTGTTCTGAAGCTCCTTCTGGAGGCGCATCGTAGCGTCCTTGACCACAACAGGGTCCGCCTCGATATTGTCCTTGGCCTGACCTATTGCAATGACATTGATGCCGTTGATGTTCTGGCCTCTCGTTGAGAGCTCCTTGGCGTACTCGGCAGCCTTCTGCTTTGCAAATGCCTCTGCCTGCTTTTTGTAGTTGGCGTTTTCGTTGATGAGCTTCTGGATGGCTCCCGGAAGGTCAGGGATGTTCTTGAAGAAGGACTTCATCGTGCGTATGGTCTCCTGTGCAGACTCTGAGCACATTTCAGCCTCGAAGCCGGTCACAGCCTCGATTCTTCTTACGCCTGCGGCAATGGCAGACTCGCTGACGATCTGGAAGTATCCGATATTGCCCGTTCTCGAGGTGTGGCAACCGCCGCAGAGCTCGACGCTGTCTCCGAATTTGACCACACGTACCTTGTCACCGTATTTCTCGCCGAAGAGTGCGATTGCACCCATTGCAAGAGCCTCTTCCATAGTCGCGTCGCGCTTCTCTTCGAGAGCGAGATTGCGGCGTATCAAGGCATTGACCTTATGCTCGACCTCGCGGATCTGAGCATCGCTCATCTTCTCGAAGTGCGAGAAGTCGAAGCGGAGGTACTTGTCGCAAACGTATGAGCCTTTCTGCTCGACGTGGGTGCCGAGAACTTCGCGAAGCACCTCGTCGAGGAGGTGTGTGCAGCTGTGGTTGTTGGCAATTCTCTGACGTCGCTCGGCATCAACGCTGAGTTTGAAGCTCTCGCTTGGGTCGGAAGGCATCTTCTCGGCAATGTGGATGGTGAGCCCGTTCTCCTTGATGGTATCTGTTATGGCAATTTTCTCGCCACTCTCGGAAACTATGAATCCGGTATCGCCGACCTCGCCGCCCATCTCACCGTAGAAAGGAGTGCGGTCGAAGGCGAGCTGAATCATCTCCTTGTTCTTCTGCTTTACTATTCTCTGTTTCAGGAGCTGTGCGTCCTCGACTTCGGTGCTGTCATAGCCCAGGAACTCACTCTCGCCCGAACGGTACTCCACCCAGTCGCCGAATTCGTTGGCGGTGGCATTGCGTGCCCTCTCCTTCTGCTTCTGCAGCTCGGCCTTGAAGCCTTCGAGGTCCACGGTATAAGCGTTTTCTGTGGCAATGAGCTCAGTCAGGTCAATAGGGAAACCGAAGGTGTCATAGAGAGTGAAAGCATCCACGCCGCCAATGACTTTCGTGTCCGCTGACTTCGCCATATACTCATCCATAAGCTTGATACCCCTGTCGAGGGTACGGAGGAATGCGAGCTCCTCTTCACGTACAACATTCTCAATGAGTTTCTGCTGTGCAGGAAGCTCTGGATATGCCTCGCCCATATCCGAAATGAGCTGAGGGAGCAGCCTGCAGAGGAAAGGCTCGTTGAAGCCGAGGAAGGTGTAACCGTAGCGTACGGCCCTGCGGAGGATGCGGCGGATGACATATCCGGCCTTGGCATTCGATGGCAGCTGACCGTCAGCAATGGCGAAACAGATGGTGCGTATGTGGTCTGCAATGACGCGCATCGCCACATCGGTCTTCTTGTCCTCTCCATATTTGTGGCCTGAAAGTTCGCCGATTTTGGAGAGCATTCCGGTGAATACATCGGTATCGTAGTTTGAATTCTTGCCCTGGAGCACTGCACAGAGACGCTCGAAACCCATACCGGTGTCAATGTTCTTGGCAGGGAGGTTCTCGAGGTGTCCGTCAGCCTTGCGCTCGTACTGCATGAACACGAGGTTCCAGATCTCAATGACGTGAGGGTCGGACTTGTTCACAAGTTCGCGTCCCGGTATGCCGCTGGCAAGCTTCTCTTCTTCGGAACGGATATCGACGTGAATTTCGGAGCAAGGACCGCAAGGACCTGTGTCTCCCATCTCCCAGAAGTTGTCGTGCTTGTTTCCGAGCAGGATATGGTCCTCTGGAAGGTACTTGAGCCAAGCCTGTCTGGCCTCTTCGTCGAGAGTTGTGCCGTCTTCTTCAGAGCCTTCGAAAACAGTGGCGTAGAGTATGTTCTTGTCAATGCCGTAGACTTCAGTCAGAAGCTCCCAGGCCCAATCGATGGCCTCGGTCTTGAAATAGTCTCCGAAACTCCAGTTTCCAAGCATTTCGAACATTGTGTGGTGGTAGGTATCGTGTCCTACCTCTTCGAGGTCATTGTGCTTGCCGCTGACGCGGAGGCACTTCTGGCTGTCGGCAGCCCTGTTGAATTTGCTGGTGGTATTGCCGAGGAAAATGTCCTTGAACTGGTTCATTCCGGCGTTGGTGAACATAAGGGTAGGGTCACCCTTTACCACCATAGGAGCCGATGGCACAATGCTGTGTCCTTTGGATGCAAAGAAGTCCAGAAACTTCTGTCTGATTTCTTTTGAAGTCATGATTATATCTTGTTTTTATCTTCCGCTTTGATTGATACAGACCACAAAAATAGCTATTTTTTCGCAAAAATAGAGTATATTTGCCCAAATGTGACCATATATATAATGGCGAAGAGGAAAACATACAAACTGAATCACGAGACTCTGCTGTATGAGATCAAGGAAGTGTCAAAAAGAACGGTGTTCGCCAAGGCGACTCTGGTCTTTCTGGCCAGTGTAGCCTTGGCTGCCCTCTATTTTTTCATCTATACTGTGGTCCTGGGTTATGACTCTCCGAAAACGGTCATAATGAAGAAAACGAATGCCCGTTGGGAGACCCGCCTTGAGCTGATGAACACGCGCTTGGATGCGTATGAGGAGATACTGGGCGGCCTTGAATCCAGAAACGGTGACGTTTACCGTTCCATTTTCGGTATGGACAATATGCCGGCCGGAGTCTTCGGCAACACTCCGACAGGCCCGATAGACGAGTCCTTGTTGGAGAATGTGAATCCGAACAGCCCTCTTGCCCGGACTGCCCGCCGTCTGGATGCTATGACAAGGCAGGTTTTCCTGCAGACCAAGTCATATGACGAGGTGGCGACACTCTCGAAACGTGCCGGAGATATGGCCTCCTGCCGTCCTGCCATCCCGCCTTTCCTTCCGGATAAGAGCAAGTATCGCATTTCCAGCTCCTTCGGTTACCGTTCCGATCCCGTATACGGAGGCAGGGAGTTCCATACCGGTCAGGATTTCCCTATGAAATCCGGCACTCCCATCTATGCTACCGGAGACGGTGTAGTCGAATCGGTGAATTTCAGATTCAACGGTTATGGCAATGAGGTCGTTATCGACCACGGTTTTGGATACAAGACCCGATATGCCCATTTGAGCATCATTAGCATTACGGAGGGCATGAAGCTCAAGAGAGGCGATTGCATCGGCCAGAGCGGCAATTCCGGAAAGTCCACAGGTCCTCATCTCCATTATGAGGTCATCTATAGGGATTCCAGGGTCAATCCTATGAATTTCATGGACTTGGAAATGAGTGTGGATGAGTATAAGGCTATGGTCAACCTGCGCAGCTCGCAGACGAAGGAGCTGCTCAGCCAGCCATTCAGCCTAAGAAGCAGATAAGAGTATGTTTGGAAGGAAGAAAACGGTCATAATGGACAAGAACCTCAAGTTTAGGCAGGTTGAGCGCACTGCTCTCAACGTGCTGAAGTCCTTTTTGCGCTATCTTATCGCCACGGTCTCCCTGGCCGTTTTCTATTATGTCATCTTCGCCCTTGTTGTCAATACTGATTCTCAGAAGGCTCTTCGCTACGAGAACAGACTCTATCAGAAGACCTATGCCGATATGCTGGAAAGGGAGAGGCTCATTTCCGATGCTATCGATGGCATTCAATTGAAAGACAATCAGATATACGAGAATATCTTCCATTCTTCGGCTCCTTCCGTTGACCTGTTCAAGCTTGACGCTTACCTTTCCTCGGCAGTCGATTCTATCCCGGACAAGGATATGGTCGAATACGTTTACGCCAAGGGTCTGAATGTCACTGCTTCGGCTTCGAAGGTTGAAGAGAACTTCCGTCGGATAATGCAGCTATGCGCCGAGGGCACTGAGGCATTGCCGCCTATGTCATTGCCGCTGGAATCAATCTCGGCAGCGCAGGTGGGTGCGTCTATGGGCAACAAGGTGAATCCTTTCTACAAGGTGGAGAGCTTCCACAGCGGTCTTGACCTGATTGCTTCGCAGGGTGATCCTGTGCTGGCTGCTGCTGACGGCGTGGTCACTTCAGTCGTGCGTTCCGGCCGGGGAGACGGGCATGTGGTCGAGATTACCCACAGGGGAGGATATGTCACCCGCTATTCGCATCTTGGTGATATTGCCGTATCGAGAGGCCAGAATGTCTTGAGGGGGAAGAAGATTGCGGAAGTAGGGGTCTCCGGCAGCAGCTTCGCGCCTCACCTCCATTATGAGGTGCTCAAGGACGGGGAAGCTCTCGATCCTGTCAATTTCCTTTTTGCGTCAGTCAGGTCGAAGGAGTATGCCGACTTCAGCTATATGGCTTCAAGGACGCGGCAGTCGTTGGATTAACACACTTATAATCAATTATATGGAAAAACTTTACTACAGTATAGGCGAAGTTGCTGAAATCCTGGGCGAGAGCACCTCCCTTGTCAGATACTGGTCCAATGAATTTTCTTCCCATTTCAAGCTGAAACGTTCGGCAAAAGGGGACAGGAAGTACACCGCAGGGGATATTGAGACGCTTAAGCAGATTCATCATCTTGTAAACGTTGACGGACTTACTCTAGAAGGCGTGAACAAGGCGCTCAAGAACTCGAAACGTACGGTTGAAAAGGATGTCAAGGTTCTGGAGTCTCTGAAAAATATCAGACAACAGTTGGAGGACATCAAAAAGTCTTTATAAGTAGAAAAAAATCCTTAACTTTGCATTTCGCAAATAAATAGAACAAAGATATATGGCAAAGAAACTCAAGAAAGTCGAGACCCCTATCGACCAGAGAGAGACCTTCGTCTCCCTTCAGAAAAACTTCGTAGAGGATTCCGATCTCAGCGTGAAGGAAAAGCTCAGAATACTCTATGAGCTTCAGGAGGCGGATGTGGAAATAGACAAGATACTTCAGCTCCGCGGCGAGTTGCCGGAGGAGGCTGCCGCACTTGAAAAGGAGATTGCCAGCCTTGAGGACAAGGTAGCTTCTGACAAGGCTCTCATCGAGAAGTACAACAGCACCATCGCATCACACAAGCAGAATATTATCGACCTCGACGAAGAGATCGAGAGATATCGCAATCAGCTTGACAATATCGCCAATAGCCGTGAGTTCGACTCCATCAACAAGGAAATCGAGAACCAGGGCTATCTCAGACGCATTTCAGAGAAGAATATCAACGAGACCAGACTCGCCATTGCCAATACCAAGGCCGACATTGAGGATACCGAGAGGATGATTGAAATCCGCAAGGACAACCTGAAGGCGAAGAAGGCTGAGCTTGAGGGAATCGTCGAGTCTACATCTGCGGAGGAGAAGCGCCTTATGTCCAAGAGAGAGGCTTGCGCAGCCAAGATTGACGCCAGGACCATGAGCGCTTATGAGCGTATCAGGAACAGTGTCCACAACCGTCTTGCTGTAGTTGGCGTGTACAATGAAAATGCTTGCGGCGGATGCTTCAATACCATCACTCCTCAGCGTCTTCTCGACATTGCCTCAAACAACAAGCTCGTAATCTGCGAGCACTGCGGACGTATCATAGTCAATAAGGATTTCGACAACGAGTAATCCGAGGCTTTCATCAGCCTCAAATGTGTGATTTATGCCGGAGCAGAACAAAGCTGTCAGAAAGAAGAAGGGCAATGCGCCCGACCTCGACTCTTTGGGTGCCGTGATGGGCGGTAATGTGCCGCCACAGGCGCTTGAGGCTGAAGAGGCTGTGCTGGGAGCGATGCTCCTGGAGTCGTCCAGTGTGGACAGGGCTATGGAAGAGCTTACACCGAGCTGTTTCTACAGTCCTCGCCACAGAATGATTTTCGAGGCCATCTCCTCGCTCGTTCAGGACCATTCTCCTGTTGACACCATCTCCGTAACCAACAGTCTCAGGGCCAAGGGCAATCTTGAGTTAGTCGGCGGCGCTGTTGTCCTTGCAGACCTTTCCCAGAAGGTGGGTGCTGCGGCACATCTTGAGTTCTACATCAAGATACTCAAGCAGAAGTCAATTCAGCGCGATCTCATCACTGCTTCATATCAGATTCTGTCCAAGTCATACGATGATACCACCAAGGTGGATGACCTCATAGATATGGCTCAGACCAAGATCTATGATGCGATAAAGAACAATGTGCAGAGGGAGGTTCAGACCATAGGCTCTGTCATCAACGACGCCTTGGCGGATATTGAGGCCAAACAGGATACTAACGGTCCTACGGGCGTTCTTTCGGGCTTTCCTACGATTGACCGCATAACTGGAGGCTGGCAGCCATCTGACCTTATCATTCTTGCCGCCCGCCCTTCTGTCGGAAAGACCGCCTTTGCATTGAACCTTGTCAGAAACGCTGCTGTCATTGACCATAAGCCTGTGGCTTTCTTCTCGCTTGAAATGTCGGCTATGCAGCTTGCCAAGCGTATGATGATCAGCGAGTCGGGCATACCCGCAGAGAAAATCAAGGGCGGAGTCCGCCTGGAGGATTACGAGTGGGAGCAGATGGAGTACAAGCTGAAGGCTCTCTCGAAAGCACCAATCTATATTGACGATACTCCTGGCATACCTATTATGGAGTTCCGTACGAAGGTGAAGACCCTGGTGAAGAACAAGGGTGTGAAGTTTGTCATTGTGGACTATCTCCAGCTGATGCAGGGTCCGCAGGAGCTCCGTGCCAACCGTGAGCAGGAAGTGGCATTCATCTCACGTACCCTCAAGGCTACTGCGAAGGAACTGAGTGTTCCTATCATTGCCCTGTCACAGCTTTCACGAAATGCGGTTCAGCGTCAGGGAGGCAGCGGAAAGCCTCAGCTCAGCGACTTGCGTGAATCGGGTTCAATCGAGCAGGATGCAGATATGGTAATCTTCATACACCGTCCCGACTATCTCGGCCTCAGCGAGGAACCGGGAGACAAGGAAAAGACGGAGATTATCATTGCAAAGCACAGAAACGGTGAGACGGCAGACATACCTATGCGTTTCAAAAGTTCGATGGTGCGTTTTGTTGAGAATGACGACTCGCTGCTGGATAACAGTCCTGTAGAGTCGATAATGAATAGCGACGATCCTTTCGTTTCCGGAGTTTCCGGTGGAGAATTCGCTGATACAGGCTTTTAATGTTCTCTAACAGAGGTTCTTGATGCCCGTGACAATGAATGGACGGATATGGAGAAAATCAGTCATAAAGGAAAAATAGTAAGTATCACTCCGGAGTGGACTACAGTGGAAATCATTAGCGAATCCGCTTGTGCGAAGTGTCACGCTGCCGGGCTTTGCGGAATGTCCGAGTCTGAAAGGAAGGCGATAGAGCTGCCGACCAGAGGCTGGGACAATTTCGTGATTGGGCAGGACGTCAAGGTGGTGCTCAAGGCTTCGATGGGACACAAGGCAGTATGGCTGGCCTATGTGGCTCCTCTGATTGTTATGATGGCGGTGCTGCTTGGGCTTTTAGCCTTGGGTGTCGGTGAATTGGCTTCCGGACTTTTGTCCATTGCCGCTGTCGGGGTCTATTATTTCTTCATATGGCTCTTACGTGAGCGTTTACGCAACGAATACGTCTTCAGCATAGAAAACTAATCAAAAATTTCACATAATGTCAACAACTATCATTTGGACCATTGTCATCCTGTCTGCCCTCGGCCTGGTGCTTGCCCTCGTCCTCTTCTTCATCGCGAAGAAGTTCAAGGTGGAGGAGGATCCGCGCATCGATGAGGTGGAGAAGGTGATGCCGGGCGCCAATTGCGGCGGTTGCGGATTCGCGGGTTGCCGTGCTTTCGCCGACGCTGCCGTGAAGGCTCCGAACCTCGACAACAACTTCTGTCCTGTGGGTGGCAATGAGGTTATGAAGAAAGTAGGAGCCATACTCGGTTACGAGATTAAGGAAAAGGCTCCTATGGTGGCTGTGGTGCGTTGCAACGGTACTTGCACCAATCGCCCAAAGACCAACGTCTATGACGGCTTCCAGTCCTGCAAGGTTAAGGCGGCTCTCTATAGCGGAGATACAGGCTGCTCTTACGGTTGCTTGGGCTGCGGGGACTGTGTGGCAGCCTGCAAGTTCGGCGCCATCACTATGAACCCGGAGACAGGACTTCCTGTTGTGGATGAGGAGAAGTGTACGGCTTGCGGCGCTTGCGCCAAGGCCTGCCCTAAGCATGTCATCGAGCTCCGCAACAAGGGTCCTCGCAGTATGAGGGTATTCGTGTCCTGCATCAATCACGACAAGGGTCCTGTTGCCAAGAAGGCTTGCGCAGCTGCCTGCATAGGCTGCGGTATCTGCGTCAAGACCTGTACCAAGGGAGCAATCGTGCTTGACAATAATGTAGCATATATCGATTCCGAAAAGTGCAAGCTTTGCCGTGAGTGCGAGGCTATGTGCCCTACCGGAGCCATCCACGGAGTGGGCTTCCCTAAGGAGCTTGACAAGGAGGCTGTGAAGGCACGCATCCAGGAGCGCAACCGCAAGGCTAAGGAGGCTGCCGCCGCCGCTGCCGCTGCTGCACCTGCTCCATCGGCAGAACCAGTAAAGTAAGGAGAAGAATTATGGCTAAGACAACTTTCCGAATCGGAGGCGTGCATCCGGATGATGCAAAGCTTTCCCGTGGCTGCGCGATAGAGGTTCTTCCTCTTCCGCAGGTGGTTTATATTTCTATGGCTCAGCATCTTGGAGCTCCTGCAAAGCCTATAGTCGCAGTCGGTGACAAGGTGAAGGCCGGTCAGGTTATTGCCGAGCCGGGCGGATTCATCTCCGCGTATGTGCACTCTTCTGTAAGCGGAACCGTCAAGTCCATTGCCCCACGCAAGGATCTTGCCGGCAACTATATGACACACATTGAAATAGCTGTGGAAGGAGACGAGTGGATGGAGGGAATAGACCTTTCAGACACTCTTGTCACAGAGCTTCCTGACGACAGGGCTGCTATCCTTGAGAAGATCAAGGCCTGCGGTGTTGTCGGCCTCGGTGGCGCGACCTTCCCTGCACACGTGAAACTCAACCCCGCTCCCGGCAGCAAGGCTGAGTGTCTGATACTCAACGGTGCTGAGTGCGAGCCTTATCTTACCAGCGACTTCCGCATCATGCTTGAGCGCAGCAAGGAGATAGTAATCGGAGCTGCCATCATGCAGAAGGTACTCGGGGACTGCCGTTGCGTGATAGGTATCGAGGAGAACAAGCCTGAGGCCATTGAGTCTATGTCCAAGGCACTTTCAGAGCTCAAATATCCTAATATTCAGATACTTCCTCTTAAGAAAAAGTATCCCCAGGGAGGTGAGAAACAACTCATTGACGCAGTAATGAAGCGTCAGGTGAAGTCAGGCGGCCTCCCTATCAGCGTTGGCGCCGTTGTCCAGAATGTCGCTACCTCGCTTGCGGTATATGAGGCTGTACAGAAGAACAAGCCTCTCGTTACCAATACTATGACCATTACAGGCGACTGCCTCCCTGTGGAGAAGCAGCACAATTACCTTTTCCGCATAGGTATGCCTCTCAGCTACATCGCTGAGTATGCCGGGGGAGTACCTGAGTCTGCGGCTAAGCTCATCAGCGGCGGCCCTATGATGGGCAAGGCAATAGCAAACCTCGACGCTTGTACCGTCAAAGGCTCTTCATCGATACTATACCTTTCGGAAGCTGCTACCAAGCGCAATCCTTCATCGAACTGCATACGTTGCGGCAAGTGCGCCGATGCCTGCCCTATGGGTCTCGAGCCTTTCCTCCTGAACCGTCTCTACAAGGCCGGCGATACAGACGGACTTGAGGCGAATGCCGTACAGGACTGCATTGAGTGCGGCTGCTGTCTATACAGCTGTCCTGCAAACATTGCCCTTCTTGACAATATACGTCTCGCCAAGGGTCAGGTAATGGGTATAATCAGAGCCCGCGCCGCAGCCGCAAAGGCTGCAGTAGAGGCCGCAAAGTCCAACACTGCTAAATAATAGACGTTATGGATAAACATTTGGTTTCACCTTCTCCTCACGTGCATTCAAAGGACTCTACCGCCTCTTTGATGCGCGATGTGGTGATTGCATTAACGCCGGCGCTCATAGTTTCAGTCATATTCTACGGATGGAAGGAGCTTCTTGTGATTGCTGCCAGCGTATTCTTCTGTGTTGCCTTGGAGTACCTCATCACACGCTTCCTTCTCAAGAAGCCTTCGACCGTCGCTGATATGTCGGCTGTGGTGACAGGTCTTCTTCTCGCGATGAATCTGCCTTACACCACCCCTTGGTGGATAGTATTCATCGGTGCTCTTGTGGCAATCGGCGTGGCCAAGATGACCTTTGGAGGTCTCGGCCAGAATATTTTCAATCCTGCCATTACAGCCCGTGTTTTCCTTCTTGTTTCATTCCCAACTGCAATGACCCATTGGGAAATGCCTAAGGGTCTCTTCGGAGTCGATGCAGTCAGCGGCGCCACTCCTCTCGGAGCAATCAAGGAAGGACTTATGCAGGGCTCAAGTGTACAGGATCTCATGGCAGAGCACGGTTACTCTTATGCTCAGATGCTTTTCGCCAATCTGGGCGGTTCTGCCGGTGAGATTTCAGCCATTGCGCTGCTGGTCGGTTTTGTTTATCTCCTTGTCCGCAGGGTCATCAAACCTTATATCACCCTCTCTATCTTCGGAACCGTATTCGTGTTCTCGGGCATTATGTGGCTCATCAATCCTGCCCAGTTCACCGATCCTGTTTTCAATATGCTTACCGGAGGTATGATACTCGGTGCCTGCTTTATGGCTACCGACTATGTCACCTCTCCTATGAGCGACAAGGGTGGAGTGATTTTCGGTATAGGCATAGGTCTTATCGCTATGCTCATCCGTTACTTCGGTGCATATCCTGAAGGAGTATCCTTCGCAATACTCATTATGAATATGGCAGTGCCTATCATCAATAAGTACTGTCATCAGAAAAAGTTCGGGAGGGCTTAGACTATGGCAGCGAAATCAACACTTTTGAATATGGCTCTCTGCCTGACAGCAGTCTGCCTCATCTGTTCCGCCGTTCTTGGCGGAGTGTACGGTCTCACCAAGGCTCCTATCGATGCTGCGGCCCAGAAGGCTCTTACAGAGTCCATTTCGGCTGTGCTTCCTGAGGGAGGCGAACTTTCGCAGAGCAATGCATCTGAGCTCGAGGGCGTGGATGAGTACTACGTTCTTTCTGAAAACGGCAGCCCTAAGGCTTATGCCGTAAAGTCTTCAACCAACGGTTTCGGTGGCACTCTCACCATTATGGTAGGAGTACTCGCTGACGGCACAGTGTACAATACCTCGGTTCTTGCCCACAGTGAGACTCCGGGCCTCGGTGCCAAGTGCGCAGAAGCGGATTCTGACTTCCGTACCCAGTTCCAGAACTTCAACGGCCATCTGGCAGTGAAGAAGGATGGTGGAGACATTGATGCGATTACAGCTTCGACCATCACTTCCCGCGCTTTTACCAAGGCTGTCGAGCAGGCAGTGAAACTCGTGAAATCTATACCTACAACCAATTCAGAGGAGGAAACAAGCAATGAGTAAACTATCACTTATCACCAGGGGTATCATCAAGGATAACCCTACATTCGTGCTCGTCCTCGGTATGTGTCCGACTCTGGCGACCACTGTATCAGCAGTCAACGGTATGGAGATGGGACTTGCAACTATGTTCGTCCTTATCCTTTCCAATATTGTGATTTCACTTATAGCTCCGGTAGTGCCTGACAAGGTGCACATTCCTGTTTACATCGTGGTTATTGCTACCTTTGTGACTGTGCTTCAGCTGATTATGCAGGCTTATCTGCCGTCTGTCTATGCGACTCTCGGTCTGTTCATCCCTCTTATTGTGGTGAACTGTATCGTCCTCGGACGCGCTGAGGCCTTTGCAAACAAGAACGGGGTGCTGGATTCTGCCCTCGATGGTATAGGCATAGGTCTTGGTTTCACCATTTCCTTGACAGTCATAGGTCTTGTGCGTGAAATCCTTGGCTCTGGTGCTATCTTCGGATGGAAGTTCATCCAGGGTGATGCCATTCTTGCCTTTATCCTCGCTCCAGGTGCATTCATCGTCCTCGGCTACCTTATGGCTCTCTTCAACAAGTACATTAAAAAGTAAGGAGGAATCAATATGGAATATTTAGTAATCATCATTTCCGCGATATTCGTAAACAATATCCTTCTTTCACAGTTCCTTGGAATCTGTCCTTTCCTCGGTGTATCCAACAAGCTCTCTACCGCTACCGGTATGTCCGGAGCCGTATGCTTCGTCATCACCCTGGCTACTGTCGTGACCTTCCTTTTGAACAAGTATGTGCTTGTACCATTGGAACTTACCTACCTGCAGACCATAGCGTTCATCCTTGTGATTGCCGCTCTTGTACAGATGGTTGAGATTGTGCTCAAGAAGATCAGTCCGTCGCTTTATCAGGCTCTCGGAATCTTCCTTCCTCTCATCACCACCAACTGCGCAGTTCTCGGTGTCGCTCTCTCTGTAGTGCAGAAGGATATGAATCTCGGACAGGCTACCGTTTACGCCTTTGCTACCGCACTCGGTTATGGCCTCGCTATGATACTCTTTGCAGGTATTCGTGAGCATCTTGCCCTCAATGATGTGCCTAAGTCCTTCAAGGGACTCCCTATTGCACTCGTTACAGCAGGCATAATGGCCCTCGCATTCCTGGGTTTTTCAGGTATCGTTTAGTTCCTGAATCTGTATCTGGATTGGATAATTAACTCATTAAGGATAATATGGCCCATATTTCAAAGAAAGCCGAGTCAATGCCGGCTTCAGCTATTAGAAAGCTAGTTCCTTTCGCTGACGAGGCGAAGGCAAACGGTATCAAGGTATATCATCTGAATGTAGGAGCTCCGGATATCAAAAGCCCGGAGTGTGCTCTTCAGGCTGTAGTTGACGCCTGCAAGAAGAACGACCACATTTCATATACCAATTCTCTCGGTTTCGCCGAGCTCAGGCAGGGAATGATCGACAAGTACTACAAGAAGATAGGTATCGATATCGAGCTCCCTGAGATTATGATTGATGTGGCGGGAAGCGAGGCTTTCTCCGTGGCTATGCAGATTGTGGCCGATGAAGGTGACGAGATTATTGTCATTGAGCCTTACTATACTAATTACAATACCTTCGCGCGTCTTTACGGCATCACTCTTAAAGCGGTTCATACCGATATCCGTGACGGCTTCAAGGTTCCGGGTATGGAAGAGTTCGAGAAGCTCGTGACTCCCCGTACCAAGGCAATACTTATTTCCAACCCTTCAAACCCTACGGGTAAGCTCTTCTCCAAGGAGGAGATGCTTCAGATAGGTGAGTTCTGTCTCAAGCACGACCTTTTCCTCATTTCTGATGAGGTTTACCGTGAGTTCTGCTATACTGACGAGGCTCATTTCTCTGCGATGAATATCCCGGGCATGGAGCAGAATGTGATACTTGTAGATTCAGTATCAAAGAGATACAATCTTTGCGGCGCCCGCGTTGGCTGTACAGTCAGTCACAATAAGGATGTGATGGCAGCTGCCCTCAAGTTCGGCCAGAGCCGTCTCTGTCCTCCTGTTTTCGGACAATATGCGGCTATAGGAGCCCTTGACACTCCTCAGGAATATTTTGATGCAGTGAAGGCTGAGTACATTGCCCGCCGCGACTGCGCAATCGAGATGCTGAATGCTATGCCGGGTGTGTTTGCTCCTAAGCCTATGGGTGCTTTCTATACCATAGCCGAGCTGCCTGTTGACAGCGCCGAGAATTTCTGTAAGTGGATGCTTACTGATTTCCGTTATGAGGGCCAGACCACTATGACCACTCCTGTAGCTTCGTTCTACAAGACAGCGGGAGAGGGAACCCGTCAGGTGAGAATAGCTTATGTGCTTGAGGTTCCTGAGCTTAGAAAGGCATTGAATGTCCTTGCAGAAGGTCTCAAGGCTTATCCTGGCAGAATTGAGAAGTAATGGCTCAAGAAATCTACGATATTTTTGAAGAGAAGCTCCGGAAGGAGCTTCTCAAACTTTGTTCCCAATTGGGGATGCTTTCAGAACCTGTTCTGCTTCAGTCCGAGGATATTGACGGAAAATGGAACGAGTTCGGCCGGGACTATATGATTGACGCAGTGCACGAGTTCAATTCTTATCCTGAAGTGACTATGGCTTGGGCTGCCTATTTGGGAATGGGTGTTGCCTGCCATTGGGATTCGAACTGGAGAGCCAACCATAAGTACAGGTACAGGGATTATTATGGTGCCCGTGCTTATGACGATATGGATGAACATATAGTACGCGACATACTCGGCTATGCTTTGGATTCGAGAGAAGCCGTGGAGATTGCTGCTACTCTCAGCAGTTGTGCCCAGGCTACGCTGAATCTGATTCGCCACGAGGGCTTCGAGTCCGGAAGCGTTGAGGCATACTATGTGCTGATAAGATGCGTGAAGGTGATGTATCAGATTGGTGCCTGCCTTGAGCTGCATCGCCTTGGATATAAGTATGAAGCATTGAAAATCAAATAATTATTGAATCATATGTATTCTGATAACATCAAATATATCGGCTGTGACGATGCCGGACTCGATCTTTTTGAAAGCCAATATGCGCTCCAGGATGGAATGTGTTATAACTCCTTCGTCATACTTGACAGGAAGGTGGCCGTCATGGACAGCTCAGATCCAAGGACGAGCGAGCAGTGGCTTTACAATCTTAATGCTGCGCTTGATGGACGCAAGCCGGACTATATCATAGTCCAGCATATGGAACCTGACCATTCCGGTTCATTATCTGCTTTCAGGAAGCTCTATCCTGAGGCTGTGATTGTGGCTTCTGCCAAGGCTATTGCCTTTATGCAGCAGTTTGATGAGGATATGCAGGTCGAGCCCGTCCTTGCGGTGAAGGAGGGTGATATCCTTGACCTTGGCGAGCGGAAACTGCAGTTCATTGCTGCACCTATGGTGCATTGGCCTGAGGTGATGATGGCTTATTGCCCTGAGGAGAAGCTGCTCTTTTCAGCTGACGGCTTCGGCAAATTCGGTGTGAAGGATGCAGATCCTGACGATTGGGCCTGCGAGGCGAGACGCTATTATTTCAATATTTGCGGTAAGTACGGCATTCCTGTGGCTACGGTCCTCAAGAAGGCCTCTGCCCTAGATATTCAGACCATTTGCCCTCTGCACGGGCCGATACTCGATGGTGAGAAGCTTGAGGAGGCATTGCGTCTCTATACGATATGGAGCGCCTATGATGTTGAAACAGAGGGAGTTCTTGTCGCTCATGCGTCCATCCACGGACATACCGCCGCTGCTGCTGAGAAGCTTGCGGAAATCCTTCGCGCGAGAGGTGCGAAAAAGGTAGTGGTGGCTGACCTTTGCCGTGACGATATGGCTGAGGTTATCGAGGACGCATTCCGTTTGGGCAGGATGGTTGTTTGCGCTGCATCATACGACGGAGATGTATTCCCTCCTATGCATATGTTCCTTTGGAAACTTGGAATGAAGGGTTATCAGAACCGTAAAGTCGGCATTGTAGAAAATGGAAGCTGGGCTCCTTCTGCGGGACGTGCTATGAGGGCCCTGTTGGAGCCTCTGAAGAACGTCAGCATAGTGGAGCCTCAGATTACCATCAAATCTTCATTGAAGAAGGCAGATCTGCCAGGCTTGGAGGCCTTGGCAGACTCTCTGCTTATTTAAAGAGCATCGGTACCATTTCGCTCAGGAAGATGCGCCAAGGACCCCAGGTGTGGCCTCCGCTGGTCTCCCTGTAGTAATATTTGAAACCGATATCATCGAGCTGTTTGTTGTAGGCCAGAACGTTTCTGTAAAGGAAGTCGTCAGTGCCGCAGCCGATGTAGTACAGTTTGTAGCCGTTCTTCTTCATAGTCAGAAGTTTCGCCTTTTCCTCGTCTCTGCTGATATTGCTTCCGGCAGCTGAGAAAAGTCCCACATAATCAAAGGTGTTAGGCATTTCCTTCGAGATAGTAAAAGCGTGACCGCCTCCCATTGAGAAACCAGCTATAGCCCTTCCTTCCTTTTTGCTAATTGTCCTGTAGTTACTTTCTACAAAGGCAATTACCTCTGAGAAGGTATCTGGGAAGGCAGCTATGCCAGGCATTGTGTTTGCGTTGGTATAGGTGTCTCCGAAATATGCTGGAGCGGCTTGCTGAGCAGGATTGCCATTGGTCATCACTACTATCATCGGTTCTGCCTTGCCCTGGGCAATCAGATTGTCCAGTATCTGTGCTGCTCTTCCGAGGTCGAGCCATGAGTTTTCATCGCAGGCATTGCCGTGCAGCAGATAGAATACAGGATATTTCTTCTTGCTGTTCTCGTATCCGGCCGGGGTGTAGACGTTCACCCTGCGGCGCATCTGTAGCATCTTGCTCTCATACCAGCGTGAGCTGACAGTTCCGTGCGGAACGTCCTGTACGCTGTAAATATCTCCTTTTTCGCCACTGATAATGAAATAGTTCATCCATCTCGGAATGTCCTTGGTCATTGAATAGTTCATATCGACAATAGGACTACCGTCAACGCTGAGGGTGTAGAAATACATCTCGGAAGCGAGTGGGGCAGTGGTGTAGGTCCAGATTCCATCCTTCTCGACAAGCTGTGCCGAGCCCTCCATAAACTCGCCCGAAACCTCTACCTTTACGGCTTTCGGGTTTTTGTAGCGGAAGGTGACGCTATTGTCCCCATTGATTACTACTCCGGTGAAAACTTCCGGGTTCTGGCGAGCAGGCCTTTGTGGCTGTTGCTGTTCCTGAGCATACGCAAGCGAGCCCGCAGCCAGCAGCATAGCCAGCGCGGTGGAAATATTCTTTCTTTTCATAAATTTTTGGTATATAGTATTAGTGTTCTTTCTCTACTGCTGAGGCACTATTCCAGTGATTTCCAGCATCGCATCGCTATCGTTAATCAGGGTGTGGCTGTGTCCCTTAGGGCAATAATGCAGATCGCCGGCCTTTACGCGTAACTCTTTTCCTTCGTAATAGACCTTGCCCTCGCCGCTTCGAATGATGATTACCTCGCAGCTGTCCTCGTGAGTATGAAAGCCGATGCTCGCGCCAGGAGCCAGTCTCGCCTTAAGAATACGTACTGCTCCGTCGAAGAACATACGTGCTGCTACTTCCTTCTCGCCTCCCTTGAAGTTCGGGATGACGGTTTCCTCGATATTATTGAAATCAATGATCATATCTGTGTCACAATGCTACCGATATTTACAAATATTCTGTTAATTTGACAATATGGCAATGGCATCTTCGATGCCAAGTGCGTCCTCGACCCTGAAAGCTCCGTTCCGGCTGCGTCTCAGGCTATGAAGGAAGGCTCCGCTGCCCAAAGCCTCGCCCAAGTCGCGCGCAAGTGCGCGAATGTATGTGCCCTTGGTGCATGAAACGCGTATTTCCGCCTTGGGAAGTCTGTATGCGCTGATGTCGGCCACGTGTATGCGTTCCCTCGCAGCAGTATCTGCAGCGGCGACTTCTCTGTTCATAGCTTCATCCGCGCCGAGGTATGACAGCAGCTCGATGGAATTGATGCAAATATTCTGTTTGCTGAGCAATTCAGTCGCTGAGTGGTCGAAATCCCCACCTTCCCTGCATGCTGTCCTGTACATCCTGCGGGCCATTTCGTAAGCCCGGACTCCATCGACGGATTTGGCTGAAAACAGGGGCGCAATCTGTTCCTGCCATCCAAGGAATGAAGGGAGAACAGCCCTGAGGCTCTCTTCTGAAACTCCGTCCAGAGAATATTCCCTGTCAATCTCTTTTTCCAGGTCATATGAAGGAGTGGTAGCTCCGAAACTTACTCCTGCAATGTATTCCTTGTCGTGTCTCTGGAGTTCCTCTGCCAGTTTCGTGGCCTTGCCTATGCAGACCAATAGCACTCCACTAGCCAGGGGATCCAGGGTCCCTGCGTGGCCCACCTTCAGGTTTTTCTTATGGAAGTGCTTGATAGCGTGATACTTGACCTTGCGGATAACATCTGCTGATGTCCATCTGTAAGGCTTGTCTATGGGGATGATGATTCCGTCCGGATAGTCTTCAATGCTTTCGCTTAGGACCAGACCCCTGTATGCTACCAATGCTTCCATTTACTTTACGGGGATTTTGTCTATCCTCCTCTGATGACGTCCTCCTGCAAATTCTGTGTTCAGCCAGGCCCTGACTATGCTTGTCACCATATTGTAGCTGATGAAACGGGCAGGCATCACAAGCACATTGGCATTGTTGTGCTCCTTGACCAGCTTTCCTACTTCCGTATTCCAGGCCAGTCCTGCACGTATGCCGGGATGGTGGTTGAGGCACATTGCCATACCGTTACCGGTTCCGCAGAAAGCTATGCCCAAATCCACTTCGCCATTCTCAACCGCTTCTGCGAGGGGATGTGCGACATCGGGATAGTCCATACTGTCGCTACTGTCCGTGCCGAAATTTATAACCTCATAACCCTTTCCGAGCAGATAGGAAATCAGTTTTGTCTTGTACTCCACTCCTGCGTGATCGCAGCAGATTCCGATTTTCATATTGAGTTTAATTAATTGATTATCCGAGTTTTGCGCTTGCCGCCTCCATGCGTGAGCAGAACTGTTCCGCTCCTATGAAAGAGAGAATGTCAGCAATACCGAGTCCGCTTGAAGCTCCTGTGAGCAGCAGGCGGAGGCAGTTCATAACCTTGCCCATAGGCCATTCATTGCCCTTGATGAAGGCTTCGAGCTCCTGCTCGATATTCTCTTTGTTCCAATCTGCAGAAGCGCTCCATTCCATCATATGTCTTCCTGCCTCGAGGGCTAGGCTGCTGTTTTCAGGCTTCCAGAACTTGTCCACATCCTTGGCCAGATATGGAGCCGTGGCGGCATCATCATATACCTTTGCACGCGGGTCTGCGGCTTTTCTTGGGTCTGCAGGCTTTTCGCTTGCCGCACCGGCTTTCACGCCGAAGGCTTCGAAATCGCTCGGTGCAATGAAAAGATATGAGGCAATGGTCCAGAAGTCAGCTACGAAACTTGCGCGTTCCTTGACCAGGTTCACGACCTTCTGAACATAGGCGCGTGTGAAGATTCTCTTGCTGAAGTCAGCTCCTGCTGCATTCAGAGCAGCGCCTTCCCTTGCAGCGCATTTCGGACACTCAACTACTTTCAGGCCCTTGGATTCAAGTATAGGGATGAAGAGTTCAGTGAGCTCTTCGTCGCTCTTCTTACGCAGATATTCCTTGTTGTACCACTTGGCCTTGTCCGGGTTGAACTTCGCTCCGGCCTTCTGTACCTTGTCCAAAGAGAAGGCTTTGATAAGTTCATCCATAGTGAACATTTCCTCGTCATTGCCGGGATTCCAGCCCAGCATCGCGAGCAGGTTCACGAAGGCCTCTGCAAAGTATCCGTCCTCACGATAGCCGTGAGAAGTCTCGCCGGCTGCGTTGGTCCATTGGAGAGGGAAGACAGGGAAGCCCATCTTGTCGCCGTCACGCTTGCTCAGCTTGCCGTTGCCCACAGGTTTGAGGAGCAATGAAAGATGCGCGAAGCGTGGCTGTGACTCTTCCCATCCGAAGGCTTTGTAGAGCATATAATGGAGGGGGAGTGAAGGAAGCCACTCCTCGCCGCGTATGACTTCGGTGATTTCCATCAGGTGGTCGTCAACGATATTGGCGAGGTGATAGGTTGGCAGCTCGTCTGCTCTCTTCCAAAGCACCTTGTCGTCGAGAGTGTCCGTATTGACCTCAATGTGGCCGCGGATCAGGTCGTCCATTTTGACTATGGTGTTCTCCGGCATTTTGAAGCGTATGGTCCAGTCGCTGGTTTCCTCAAGTAGTCTTTTTGTCTCTTCTTCGCTGAGTGACAGCGAGTTACGTAGATTTCCGCGGGATTTCTGATTGTAGGTGAAGGTCTCGCCCCTGGCCTCTGCTTCACTTCTGAGCGTATCCAGTGACTCGGAAGAGTCGAATGCGTAATAAGCGTATCCGTTCGCAATCAGCTGTTCAGCATACTGACGGTAGATGCTGCGTCTCTGGCTCTGGCGGTATGGGGCGTGAGGATGCCTTGGGCTGGCCTGCTCCACTACCTTTCCGTTTTCATCGACACCCTCGTCAGGAATTATCCCGCACCACTTGAGCGACTCGATGATATACTCCTCAGCTCCAGGTACGAATCTGTGGGAATCTGTATCCTCTATGCGGATGATAAAGTCTCCGCCTCTCTGTTTGGCGTAGAGATAGTTGTAAAGTGCAGTTCTTACACCTCCCATATGGAGAGGTCCGGTAGGGGAAGGTGCGAATCTAACTCTGGTTCTTCTTTCCATGCTGTTATTGTTTCTTTTCGTTTCTGCTTGTTCTTCTGATGGCCGGGATGCTTTCCAGCAGGCTTATATCCTGGCCCGGAGAAGTAATGAGTGTCGGCTTCTCATTCTCTTCGAAGGAGAAGGTCCTTCTGTTTGACGGATTTGAGAATCCTATGGTCTGGGTGACACTGCCCTCCGTTGCTGGCAGGCTGTGTCCTTCCTCCGATGAGAAGCTCTTTTCCTTGTCGAAGACGAACTTGTTGTTGATTATGATCAGATTGCCCAAGTCCACATTCGTGATGATATTGAGCTTGTTGTATTCAAAGCCGGTGGCAACGACGGTGATTGTTATGGTGTCGTCGGCATTAGGATCTTCGTTCCAGATGATACCGCGCTTGAACATTGTGAATTTGCCCAGCTTCTCCCTTATCTTATTGGTCAGCTCGTTGAGGCCGTCCATATTGAGGCCGTTTTCGTTGTTGGCAACTGTCACGTTGAGCAGCACCTTCTGCGCTGTATTGACGTCGAAGTCATTGAGCAATGGCGAATTGATGGCTGCATTGATGGCGTCGTCAATACGGCTCGGACCCTTGCCGGAGCCGCAGCCCATCAGTGCGAGACCGCTGTCCTTCATCACGGTCTTCACATCCTCGAAATCGACATTGACATAGCCGTGCTTTTTGATGATTTCGATGACTCCTCTGACGGCGGTGGACAGGACTTCGTCTGCCTTGGGGTAAGCATCCTGGATGAGGAGGTTCCCGAACTGCTCGTACAGCTTCTCGTTGTTGATGATAAGGAGGCTGTCGACGTTCTTTTTGAGCTCGTTTATTCCGTCAATCGCCCTTCCGAGCGTCTCAGTGCCTTCGTTCTCGAAAGGAAGGGTCACGACTGCGACTGTGAGTATTCCTCTCTCTTTCGACATTTTGGCAATGACGGGAGCCGCTCCAGTGCCGGTTCCTCCACCCAATCCTGCGGTGATGAAGAGCATGTCAAGCTGGCCACCGAAGACCACGGCGGCTATTTCGTCCTGCGAGTCGAGGGCGGCGTTCCTTCCGGCAGTGGCATTTGTGCCGGCTCCGAGTCCGTGTCCTAGCTGTATCTTAGTCGGGACAGGGCTTTTGTCAAGGGCCTGGGAGTCGGTGTTGCAGACTATGAAATTGCAGCCCTGCACGTTCTCATTGAACATATAGTTGACGGCATTGCAGCCGCCTCCACCTATGCCTATGACGGATATTTTCGATTCCTTTACCACCCAGTCTGACGGTTTGATTTCAATTTCAGGTATATCTATTTCTCCCATATCGTTCATTGTTTATTCGTCCTCCATACTGTCATAGCCTGCATTGATGGCGTCGTTTACCGCTCCTCCCACTTTCTTGGCTATCTTCCAGGTAATCCTTGTGAAGATGTTCTCCTTCTTGACTGGAATAGTCTTTATCTTCTCTTTCTTCTTGTCTTTTTCTTCCTCCCGGCTTTCTTTATCCTCCTGGATCTCTTCTGAATCAAGGGCTTTCTCTTCAGTTACAGGTTTCTCCTCAATTACAGCGGTCTCTTCACTTACATATTCCTTCTCTGGCTCCTCTGAAGAAATTGTGCTCTCCACTATGTCTTCCTCCCTTGCCGGATTCTCAATTTCAGTGGTTTCAAGTACACTCTTCTTTAAAGGCTCAGGTTTGAGCGGTGCTTCAGACAGGCAGTTGATCCAATTGTTCTCCTTGGCTGAGAGTACCATACCTACTGAAGCGACAGCGCTTTTCTGATTGATTTCGCTGCAGCCCAAGTATGAAAACCTGTGTACAGGATAGCCCATACGTACATTGTAGCCCGACATGTCCTTTACGAGACTGGAAAGGTTGGGAATTCCTGCGCCTCCTCCAGTTATCACTACTCCGTTGCGCAGAGTATCGGCAAATCTGCTTTCCTGAATCATATAAAGGCAGGCTGAGATGATTTCATTCAGACGGCTTGTAATGATTTCAGACAAGTATTTGACTGAAAGCTGCTTGCAGGAACCGGACTCATCATCGTTGATTTGTATGATTTTGTCCCTTAGGGTCTGCAGTTTTTCAGGCATACAGACTCCGTAGGCGAGTTTGATATTCTCAGCCAGACTTTCCGATATGCCGCACTCCAGCTTGATGTCATTGGTAATCGTCCTTCCTCCGAAAGGTATGGAAGAGTAGTATCTCAATATGCTCTTGTGATATACGGTGACAGAAGTCGAGCCCGCGCCCAATTCAATAAGGGCGACTCCGTTCTCCATCTCTTCAGCCGTAAGCACTGCCTTGGCGGTGACTTCCGGAGGGAAGTATTTCTTGGCTACGGCCACTTCGACGAGGTTCATCACCCTGTCCACATTGTCACTATGGCGTTTTCTTCCTATGAATACTTTGAAATTGCCATCGAGAGAGTCGCTGACCATTCCTTCTATGTCGCTTTCGAGTGTATGGATGTAATCGTCGGTAGAGAAAGACTGGGCCACTACCCCGTACATAACCTCCTTAGCCGGATCGTTAAGAGGATAGGACTCTATGGCATTGCTCTTGAGATAATTGATTTCCTCGAGGGTGATGGCACTCTCGCTGTCAGTCCTTTGGAGTCTCGCACAGGCTGTCTCCTGGCGTACCTCGTAGCGCGGCAGGTTCACAACGGCCTGGCGGACTTTTATCTTGAGTTCGGCCTCGGCCTCAAGTATGGCTTCCTTCAGTGGTCTTGCCACCTTGGCCGGATTGAACACGAAGGAGTTCCTTATGCCCTCGGAAGGAGTTTCCTTGTAGTAAAGCATTTGGACGTCCTGGTTGTTTATCTGAGCTATTGTAACGGCGATTTTTGAAGTACCAAGGTCTATCGCCGCAATGTATCTTTCATCCATAATCACTTCTTGCAGATTATCTGCTTATCGAATTTTAAGTTTACAGTCTTATAATACCCTTGCCCCTTCTCCGGCAGGATGTATTTGTAGTATTTTTCCATCCTGCTGAGCTTATCATCCACTCCGGTGGGGCTTCCGAAGATGAAGCGTTCGTTGCCATCGCGCGGAATCAGAATCAAATCCCCATTTTCATCCACGTGAATCTGGACTATCCTTCCGTTCCATAACTTGCTGTCCTGTATATAGCTTACCATTGATATGACCCTGTTCACCCAAAGGCGTTCCTCTTCGCTCCTTGGAGCGCCTTTATAGCCTTTAGGATAGTTGATCGGAAGATTTCCGTCCACTACCGGCACCTTTTTGGTATAGTTGTCCTGAAGGGGGAAGATATATCCGTTCACGTCGGCATAGAAACCGTAATCCCCAGTCTGGAAGCGCAAAACCGGCTCCCTCTGTGAAATGCTGACGTTCAGTTTCCCGTCGTCGGTTACATATGCCTCAGTCTTCAGTATCGCGCTTTGGGCATTCAGCACTTTCTCCACCTTGTGAAGCTGTATGCTGTCCAATCTCTGCCCTATGTATGTTCCGTACCCTTTGTCCAGCCAGCCCTTGACGTCATCCAAGTCCACAAAACGGTATTCGTCCGTGTAGATGAGATTGACGCCGTCACAGGTTTTCAGCGAACGGTCGGCCGCTGTCATCTTTATGACGGCGACAAAACCCAGCGAAAACGCAACGAGGCTTGCGATGCTTATGACTCTGCGTACACTTTTTTTCATCTCTTTTCAAGCATTTCTGTTATCGGAGCGATGTAGCGGTCGATATTGCCCGCCCCGAAACTTACGAGCACATCTATATCCTCTTTCTCCAGGACGGACATCAGCTCTTCTTTCCTAATAAGCAGTTTTTCCGCTGCAGTGACATCCTTGAAGATGATTTCTGAGCTCACACCCTCGATAGGAAGTTCGCGCGCCGGATAAATGTCGAGCAATATCAGCTTGTCAACGGCACTCAGAGCCTGTGCGAACTCTGCTGCCAAATCTCTTGTTCTCGTATAGAGGTGAGGCTGGAATATTGCCGTAATCCTCCTGCCCGGGAATATGCCCCTGATGGATGAGATGGCGGTAGCAAGTTCCTGAGGGTGATGTGCATAATCGTCAATGTAGGTCAGTCCCGGCCTGTTGACATGCACGTCCATTCTTCGTTGCACTCCCGAAAAGCTTCCTATTGCCTTTTTTATCGCCTCCGGCGCAATGCCATAGCCAAGGCAGACCGCCGCCGCGGCAACACTGTTCTCTATGTTCACCCATCCCAAGGCTCCCGGAGTGATGTCGCGTATGACTCCTTCAGGATGAACCAGATCAAAACTGTAGTGCCCCAGGCTGTCTAGCCTGATGTTCTCAGCGTGAAAGTCAGCGTCCCTGTCCTCATAATGATAGGTCAATATTTTCGCTCTGGTATCTCCGGCTCCAATAGGCAGGCCTTTCTTGACAATGAGTATATCCGACACCTGCGATGCGAAGATTCGAAAGGCCTCATGAACGTGCTCAAGGTCACCATAAATGTCCAGATGGTCGGCGTCCATTGCGGTAATCACCGCAATGCTCGGGTAGAGCTGGTGGAATGAACGGTCAAATTCGTCCGCTTCCGCCACTACACAGGGATTGTGGCTCATCAGGAGATTGGTTCCGTAATTCTTGGAAATACCTCCCAGGAAGGCTGTGCAGCCTTCGCCGCTTTCCGTGATGATATGGGCGGTGAGGGTACTGGTGGTGGTCTTGCCGTGTGTTCCCGCTACCGCAAGGCATTTCTGTCCCCTGCTGATTTCTCCAAGCACCTTCGAACGCTTGATTACGCGATACCCGTGTTCCTGCACATAGACGAACTCTCCCATATCGGCAGGAATGGCAGGGGTATAAATGACCAGGGTCTGCTCCACATCCTTCGGGATAAAGTCCGTATTGTCCTCATAATGAATGACTATGCCCTCGGCCTCGAGTCTGGCTGTGAGCTCCGAAGGAGTCTTGTCGTAGCCTGACACCTCATAGCCTTTGAATTTGTAATATCTGGCAATGGCGCTCATTCCTATGCCGCCAATGCCTATGAAATAAATGTGCTTGTACTCAGCCATCACTATTTCTCCTTTTTATCAAGCAGCCTGTACACTTCCTTGGCAATGTCCATAGCTGCGTCAGTTTTCGCCAGTTTCCCGGCGTTCTTTCCCAAACGGGCCAGTCTCGCCTCATCGCGAACAAGCTCGAGAGCGGTGCCCATCAGTTTCTCGGAAGCCTCGGCGTCCTTGACCAGAATGGCTGCATCCTTCCTTACCAAGGCCATGGCATTGTGAGTCTGGTGGTCTTCCGCAACATTTGGCGAAGGTACGAAGATTGCCGCTTTTCCGGCTGCGCAAAGCTCGGAAATCGAACTTGCCCCCGAGCGGGAAATCACAACATCAGCGATGGCATAGGCCAAATCCATCCTCTTAATGAAATCGGAGTGATGAATGTCGGCCAAAGGAGCCTTTTCACGGGCATTTTCCATAAATGCGTCAATCTCAGGCTTGTAGTATTTGCCGCATTGCCACAAAATCTGGACATTCTCTCCTCCTGCGCAGCCTTCCCTTATCCATTTCTTCATCGCTTCGTTCAGGCAGCGGCTTCCAAGGCTTCCTCCGACTATCAGAATATGCTTCTTCATCGGGTCGAGACCGTAGAAGTCATTACCCTCTGCAATCATTTCCGGCGTGGCAGGGACTATCTCCTTGCGTATAGGGTTGCCGGTGAAGACGATTTTCTCCGCAGGGAAGAATCTCTCCATCCCTTCATAGGCGACGCAGATGCTTCCTGCCTTCTTTGACAATATCTTGTTGGTCAGTCCCGCGAAGCCGTTCTGCTCCTGAATGAGGGCCGGTATCTTCTTCGAACAGGCTTTCCAGAGCAGGGGAGCGCTTGCATAGCCGCCAACACCTATGGCAATGTCAGGCTTGAAGCCATCTATCACCTTTCCCGCCTTTCTGAGGCTTTGAAGCACCTTGAAAGGAACCTTCAGGTCGTTGACGATGTTCTTCAGCTTGAGTTGCCTCTGAATACCCACAACCGGCAAACCTACAATATCAAAACCTGCAGCAGGCACTTTTTCCATCTCCATCTTGCCTTCGGCCCCGACGAAGAGTATCTCCGTTTGAGGATTGAGCTCCTTGAGCTTGGATGCAATCGAAACGGCCGGAAAGATATGACCTCCCGTACCACCACCGCTGATTATTACTCTCAATGGTCTGTATTCCATATACTTACCTGCTTTATTCTTCTATCTCATCTTCATTGTCCGCACCTGACTCGAAATCGTCCAATGCGTCCAGCTCGCCTTGTACGCCTTCTCTGTGCATAGTCAGCGGCAGGGCTTTCCTGGTTTCTCCGGCTATCTTCTTTTCTGCATCCCGGCTGACGGAGAGCACTATACCGAAAGCTATGCAGAACATAAGGAAGGACGAGGTTCCGTAACTGATCAGCGGCAGAGTCTGACCAGTAAGAGGTATGACGTCGGCATTGACCATCATATGCAGCATAGCCTGGCTGCTTATCATCAATACCAGTCCTGCAACCAAAATCTTGCCGTAACTGTCCTTGCAGTTTCTAACTATTACCGATCCTCTCGCAAGGAGGCTGATGTAGAGTATCAGCACCACTATTCCGCCAAAGAGACCATACTCCTCCACAATGAAGCTGTACATATAATCCTCGTACATCACGGGCACTATGTACCTCTGGGTGCTCTGTCCGGGGCCCTTGCCGAATATTCCTCCTTGCTTTATGGCAATCTTCGCGCTGTACGGCTGTCTGATCTTGTCGAGGGCAGTCTGCCACTCTATGGAGTTCGGCTTCGCTTCCTTCACTATCTTTTCCCAGTTTTCACCGCCCTGAAGTCTGCTGACCCAGGTGTTGAGTCGGGTATTCTCCAGCAAGCTCCCGTCCATCGACTTGTTTATGAGTACCAATGCGGTAACGATTCCCACGAGGGCAAAGCCTGGAAATATGAGCTCCTTGATGCTCAGACCTCCGATAAGGACGGTAGCAAACATTATCATTCCAATGAATACCGCACTCGAACCGCTGCCCATCGCGATCAGCAGCACTATACTGAGCATAGGGAAATAGATGTATATCGCTTTCTGGGCGAATTCACTTTTCAGCCAGTTGAGATGCTTCAGCTTGCTGAGTCTTTTGGCCAGAAAGAAACTTCCCTTCTTTATCTCATCCACCGCCCATGCCAGATACATCACCATTGCCACCTTTACTATCTCGTAAACGTGGATCTGAAGTCCTCCGACGCTTATGGTTCGCCAGGCCCCGTTGATGGAGCTGGCCCTTACCGGTCCTATCTTGAGGTGGAAGACCAGAAAGAGAAGCAGTATGATGGAAGCGGCATAGCAGAACTGGGAGATTATGCGGTATGCCTTGGTATTGAAACAGTTATAGCAGATTAGCAGGGCGACAATACCCAAACATATGGTCTTCATCAGATCCAGAACCATATCTATGCGGGTCTTGCTTCCGTTGAGCACTTCTTTTTCTAAGGATGTGGACGAAAATATGCAGACCCCCGATATGAGTATGAGGGTCAGTGTGATTATCCAGATGACTTTGTCACCCTTCAAACCGTCAAAGAAGTTCCATATCCTGCTCTTGGCCATTGTATTTCAGTTTCCTAAAGGTTTCTTACAGCGTGCTTGAACTGCTCGCCTCTGTCTTCATAGCAGGTGAAGAGGTCGAAGCTGGCGCAGCAAGGGCTCAGGAGCACCACGTCTCCAGGGCTGGCGAAACGGCTTGCAGCCTTGACTGCATCTTCTGCCGAATGAGTGTCTACAATGTTCTCAGACCCAATCATTTCCTCAAAAGCTGCGTGAATCTTGGTGTTGTCAAGGCCGAGGCATACTATAGCCTTGACCTTGGTCCTGACGAGTTCATTGAGTACAGAGTAATCATTGCCCTTGTCCTTGCCTCCGACTATCCATACGACAGGCTTGGTCTGGCATTCGAGAGCGTACCAGGCTGAATCCACGTTGGTGGCTTTGGAATCATTGATGTAGAGCACGTCCTTGATGCTCAACACCGGCTCAAGCCTGTGCTCGATTGGTTCGAAGCTGGCGAGACTCTTGCGTATGGTCTCGTCATCGATATCCACAGCCTTGGCTGCAAGGGCTGCGGCCATTGAGTTATATACATTGTGCTTTCCTCCGAGAGCGAGTTCCTTGAGATAGATTTCGCTTTCAGATTCTTCATATTTCACGATAATCCTGTCGTCCTCAATATAAGCGCCCTGCTCGACTTTGCTTTCCTGGGTGAAAGGTAGCATCTTGGCCTGCAGGATGATCTTGCTGAGGTGGTCAATGGTGATGGCATCGTCCGAGTCGAAGATGAAGCAGTCTTCGGGACGCAGATTCCTGGTGATGCGGAACTTGGCCTTCACATATTCCTCCATATTGTAGTTGTATCTGTCAAGATGGTCGGGAGTGATATTGGTGATTATCGCGATGTCCGGGCGGAAATCGTAGGCGTTGTCAAGCTGGAAACTGCTGATTTCCAGTACGTAATAGTCATATTTCTCTGTCGCTACCTGATAGGCGTAGCTCTTGCCGATATTGCCTCCGAGGCCGACGTTGAGGCCGGCATTCTGAAGCAGATAGTATATCAGCGAGGTGGTTGTGGTCTTTCCGTTCGAACCTGTGATACAGATTTTCTTTGCCGAGTCGTATCTGCCGGCGAATTCAATTTCGGAGATAATAGGTACACCCTGGGTCATCAGTTTCTGCACCATAGGGGCAGCGTTAGGGATGCCCGGACTCTTTACTACCTCATCTGCATTGAGAATGAGGGACTCGCTGTGTTGTCCTTCCTCGAAAGGAATGTCCCACTGCTTCAGCATATCGATGTAATGGTCAGCAATCTTCCCCTTGTCTGAAAGGAATACATCATAACCCTTTACCTTGGCGAGAACGGCTGCTCCGACTCCGCTCTCAGCTCCACCAAGTACTACTAATCTTGACATATATCGTGTTTTCTATTCTGTTCCTTTTATCTCGACTATCTGATTTTCAGAAGTGCCAATGTGGCTACCGCCAATATCAATCCCACTATCCAGAACCTTGTGACTATCTTGGCCTCAGGGATTTCCCTGGCAGGAGTCTGGATGACTGCATCAATATTCACCTTCTGGAAGTGATGATGCAGAGGTGCCATTTTGAATACCCTGCGTCCCTGTCCGTACTTCCTTTTGGTGTATTTGAAATAGAATCTCTGAATGATGACGGACAGGCTTTCCACCAGGAAGATGCCACAGAGTATGGGAAGAAGCAATTCCTTTCTGATGAGTATGGCGCTGACTCCGATGATGCCACCTATAGTCAGGCTGCCCGTATCGCCCATAAATACCTGTGCCGGATATGAATTGTACCAGAGGAAGCCGATGAGCGAGCCTACAAAGGCCGCCATAAAAATTGCGATTTCACCGCTTCCCGGGATATACATAATGTTCAGATATTCAGAATTCAAGGCATTGCCACCTAACCAGGCCAGTATGCCTATTACTACTCCCACTATGGCCGAAGAGCCCGCGGACAGGCCGTCGAGTCCGTCCGTGAGATTGGTTCCGTTTGAACAGGCCGTGATAACGATGACTATCATCAGCACATAGACAGCCCATTTGCAGTACCAGCCCCACTTTCCCTTGAAAGGAGAGAAGGATTTGTAGTCAAATTCGTGGTCCTTGACGAAAGGAATGGTGGTCTTTGTGCTCTTGACCACGTATTCGCTGTGATGGCCGTTGGTCACGAGCCTCTCCGAATTAACGTTGAGGTCCTTCTTGCTTTCGGTTACGATGGAACTGTCATTGATAGTCTCAATGTCTTCGCGCACTACGATTCTGTCGCTGAAGCATACTGTAAGTCCGATAATGAAACCCAAACCTATCTGGAGGAAGAGCTTGCTGTGCTCGCTCATACCCTCCTTGTTGTGCTTGAAGACCTTGATATAATCGTCCGTAAATCCAATTGCCCCGCACCAAAGGGTGGTAAGCAGCAATAATTGGGTGTATATATTGGTCAGGTCGCAAACGAGCAGGGCAGTGACTACCAAGGATAGAATGATGAACACTCCACCCATAGTAGGGGTTCCGGTTTTTTTCATCTGTCCCTCGAGTCCGAGATTCCTGATTTCTTCACCTATCTGTTTCTTCTGCAGCCAGCGTATGATGCGTCCGCCTGCCAGAAAAGAGATGAGCATACTGATTACGCTCGCCAGCATTGCTCTGAATGACAGGTAGTTGAAGAGTCCAATTCCAGGTATGTCACAGTCCCTGAGGGCTTGTGCGATGTGGTACAGCATCTAAGGTTCAAGTTTTTAGTTCATTGATTCGAATATCTCCGTGACGATTTCCTTCTCGTCGAAATGTCTCTTTTCCTTTCCGATAATTTGGTAGGTCTCGTGACCCTTGCCTGCGAGAAGCACGGTCGCGCCGTCCGGAGCTGTCATTATTGCCGCACGTATGGCTTCTTTCCTGTCAGCGATGAAGATGGCCTTCGCGAGGCCTTCAGGACTGAATCCTGTGCGTATATCCGCGAGTATGTTTTCAGTATTTTCTGTGCGGCTGTTGTCCGAGGTGACGAAGATTCTATCAGAGTAATCCTCAGCCACTTTGGCCATTTCAGGCCTCTTTGTCCTGTCCCTGTCACCGCCGCAGCCGAAGAGGCAGATGAGCTGCTTCTCGGGAGCGATTTCGCGCAGAGTCTTGAGGACATTTATCATTGCGTCAGGAGTGTGGGCGTAGTCGATAATGGCCGAGATTCCGCGCGGACCGCGAAGGTTCTCCAGTCGTCCCGGTGCTGATTCAAGCTTGCTCAGTGCGAGCAAGGCCTCTTCGCGGCCGGCCCCGACAGCGATGGCTGCGCAATAGATGGCGAGCAGGTTGTACGCGTTATGCTGGCCGATGAGCCTCGTCCAGACCTCCGTGCCGTCGATTTTCAGCATCATACCCTCGAAACTCTCCTCCATTATCCGGCAAGTGTGGTCGGCAATGCCTCGGCAGGAATAAGTCACGACCTTGGCAGCCGTATTCTGCACCATCACGCTTCCGTTCCTGTCATCGATGTTGGTTATGGCAATGGAGTCAGCAGGCAGATTGTCGAAGAAGAGTTTCTTGCATCTGAGGTACTCAGCGAAGCTTCGGTGGTAGTCGAGGTGATCGTGGGTAAGGTTCGAGAATATGCCGCAGGCGAATTTCAGGCCTGCAATCCTCTCCTGCTCCACGCCGATGGAGCTCACTTCCATGAAGCAATATTCGCAGCCCGCCTCCACCATTTCGCTCATCAGCGAGTTGATGGTGATAGGATCGGCGGTAGTATTCGCAGTCTCGCTGCACTTCGTGCCCACATAATTGGCAATGGTCGAGAGCAATCCGCAATTGTAGCCCAGTCCCATAAAGAGACGGTAGAGGAGGGTCACGGTGGTCGTCTTGCCATTGGTACCGGTGATTCCCACCAGCTTCAGCTTCTCGGATGGATGTCCGTAAAAGTTTGCTGCACAGAGGGCAAGAGCCTTCCTGTCCGCTGAGACAACAGCGGCTGCACCTGCCTTCAGGGCTGCATCGATGAAATCGTGCCCGTCAATGCTGCATCCCTTGACGGCAATGAAGAGTGACCCCGGGGCTGCCTTTCTTGAATCGCTGCAAATCGCGCTGATTTCGGTTCCCGCTTCTCCGAAGGAGATGCTTGCTCCCGTTCCTTTGATGATATCTTCGAGTCTCATCATTTCAATGTTATCTTAATTTTGCTTCCTTTTTTCACTTTTGTTCCGGCTTTCGGGCTTTGGCCTGCCACGTGCCCCACTCCTGAGTATTCACACTCAAGGCCTGCATCCTCGAGGAGGTAGAGAACATCGTTCAGTCCCAGGCCCTTGAGCTCAGGCAAAACGCAATTATCATCCTTGCACTCGATTTCGGGCAATTTGAAATCAACTGCAGCTAGCTTTCCATTGGCCTGCAGCTCTTCCCTCCATTCCGGCTCGATGGCCCAGATTCCGTCCACTATACCCCTTGCCGCCAATGCCGGAAGTGTGCCTCCATAGAAGCTCTCCGAGTCCAGAATGGAGTAAACCACCACGATAAGGGAATATTTTGGCTGGTCTGCAGGGAAGAAGCCTACGAAAGTGGCCTGATTCTTCTTTCTGCCCCTCTCGTCCTGGTATCTGCCGGCGTGGGTAGGGGAGTCGGAGTTATCGAGGACGATGCGGGCGGTTCCCGTCTTTCCTGCCACTATTGTTTTTGTATTTTTCAGGCGTTTTGCCGTACCCTCTCCAACAACGGCCTTAAGACCACGGGTAATGGTGTCGGCTGTCGCCTTTTTGCATATCGATGCGTTCAATATGCTCGGTCCTAGCTTTTCGGTGACCATACCGTCCTTCTCAATGGATTCCACCAGATAAGGTTTCATCATTTTTCCACCGTTGGCAATGGCATTGTAGAAGGTAAGGATGTGCAGCGGTGTCTCAGCGACAGAATAGCCGTAGGCGGTGGTGCCGAGGCTCTTCAAGCTCCAGCCGGCAGTCTTGGGATTAGGTAGCACCGGTGTCGCCATTCCGTCCAGATCGAAGTCGAAGGCCTCACCGAGCTTGTACATATAGAGCTTGTCAATGAAATCCTGCGGCTTGTCTGCATAGTTGTGTATTGCCAAATATGCAAACACATAGTTCGACGACATCTTCAATCCGTCGAGTACGCTGATTTCCTTAGTGTTATGCTCCCTCTCCCAATCGCTGATGTGGGCATCGTGAGGCAAGCCTGCTATATCTCCGTGATTGGTCGGTATCTTCTCGTCAAGGGATGTCAGATAGCCGTCCTCTATTGCAGTCATAATGGTTGTGGCCTTGAAAATCGAACCCGGCTCTCCTGCGCGGCCTATAGCGTAGTTCATGGATTCCTCCATATTGCCGCTCTCAGGATTGCGCTTCAGATTGACCATTGCCCTTATGGCTCCGGTTTTGACCTCCATTACAATGGCGCATCCGCCTTCTATTTTTCGGTTTGTGTCTATCTGCGCTCTTAGAGACTTGTCTGCAAGATCCTGAAAATCAACGTCCAGCGTGGTTCTGATATCCTCACCGTCAACGGCTTTTACGGAAAGGCTGTCATAGCTCTTTATCTTGTTTCTGCCGTCGGTGGTCTTCATATACTGATATCCGAGCTGACCGTGGAGGCGGTGGTTGTATTTGCCTTCAAGGCCGATGTAGTTGTTGGAGCTCGCGTCGGTATTGTCCCTGACGAAACCTATGGTACGTCTCGCGAGGCTGCCGTATGGATATTGCCTTACATCCTTCTGAGTCACGATCAGACCTCCCTTGTACTGGCCCTGGTTGAAGAGTGGCAGGGCTTTGATTTCCTGGAGGGTTTCATAGCTGACAGGCTGTCCAATAGCGCGATAGCGTTTGCCGGCTTCGCGGTCCTTGCGTATCATCTCGTAGTATTCTCCGGAGCTCTTTTCCGGGAATATCCGGGCAAGACCTTCCGAGAGAGCTCTGGCTTCTTGCAACCAGGCTTTCTCCCTTTCCTTCCCTTTTTCTTTGTCAGCTGCGAATACATCCTTCATCACGCTTGGGTCCATTGCAATGGTGTAGGTGGTGAAGGAGATGGCAAGTGCGCGTCCGTCCCTGGCGAGTATGGCTCCGCGCTCGGGCTTGGTGATGGATTTGGTTACCGCCGGTGTCAATATCTTGGTGAGAGTTGGATCGGGCTTGAAAAACCACTGGGTATAGATGAGCTTGCCTACCACGGCCAAGGCCCCGATAAGCGCAAGGATATAGAAGATGTACAGAATCTTGCCTATTCTGTCCCTGCTTCCTTTTTTCTCTTCTTTCCCGCTCATTTCCAATTCTTTATACCCGCTTACTTCTTCAGAACCGTTGCAGGCGCTTCCGGTTCCGTCACCTTCGAGCCGCTTTTTTGGAGCATCTCGTCGATGGTAATTCTCCTGTTCAGGGTCCGGAGTTCAAATTCCATGTTGGAATGCTTGATTTCCAGCTCCTTGAGCACTTTCTTGTTGCTCTCGATACGGCTCAGAGTGGAATCTACCCTGAGACTGTACCAAATAAGCATCGCAAACAGGAAGAAGACATAGACGATGTGGATGAAATATCTTCCTATGTTCAGCCTCAGAAGGAACTGACCCTTGAGTATGGCCAGAAAGCAGTCCTTCAACAGCCTGCCCACATCCTGAATTTTCCATTTCATCTCCTTCATCAGCTGTTCCTCCCCTTCGCTCCGCCTTCAGTTTTTTCGGCCACCCTCAGTTTCGCACTCCTGGCTCTCGTATTGAGAGCTATCTCGCTCTCCTTAGGGAGTATAGGCTTGCGGTTCACGGCTGTCAAGGGAGTCTGTACATTGCCGTAGACATCCTTGACAACAGTGCCGTCGATGTTGCCGCTTTTAATGAAGTTCTTCACCATCCTGTCCTCGAGGGACTGGTAAGTGATGACGACAAGTCTGCCGCCCGGTTTCAGGCTCCTTACCGCTCCTTCGAGGAATTTCTCGAGAGAGCGCATTTCCTGATTGACCTCAATCCTGAGCGCCTGATAGACTTTCGCCAGATACTTGTGCTCCACATAAGGCGGGAGCAATGGCTTCAAGGCAGCATCCAGTTCACCTGTGGTGCCGATTCTGCCTTTCTGACGGGCTGCGACTATCAGTGCCGCCGCCTTTCGTGAATTGTCCACCTCGCCGTAAATGCGCAGGATGCGCTCGATGTCCTCCTGCTCATATTCATTGACAATGGTGTCGGCGCTAAGCTCGGCACGGGTGTTCATCCTCATATCGAGCGGAGCGTCATAGCGGAATGAGAAGCCTCTGTCGGCAGTGTCGAACTGGTGTGAAGAGACTCCAAGATCCGCAAGGATACCGTCCACTTCGCACGACCGGATATCGCGTGCTGCCCTATGGGCTTCCAGTTGTGCGAAGTTATGGACGAATCGAAAGTTATTGTGTATCAGGACAAGACGCTTGTCGTCCAGCCTGTTCGCAATGGCATCGCTATCGCGGTCGAAGGCAATGAGTTTTCCATCCGCGGAGAGTCTTGACAGAATCTCGGCAGAATGACCGCCGCCACCGAAAGTGGCATCAATGTATGTTCCTGATGGGTTTGTGACCAATGAGCTTACGCTCTCGTCCAGAAGAACGGGTATATGATATTCCGACATCCGAATAGCCTCCTACCTCTTTGCGGGCAGTGTTCCGGCTATCGATAGGAATTCCTCGTTCGAGATCGCAGAAGCCTCGAATTTTTCCTTGGCCCAGATCTCAATCTTGTAATCGTTTCCGGAAAATACCACGTCCTTGTTGACACCTATGCTGTTCAACAGTTCCTTCGAGATAGTGATACGGCCGTACTTGGCATCCGGTTCCACGATGTCACGGTCACGCATATATGCTCTCCAGAACTTCGCGTGATCCGGATTGAAGTTGTCAAGCCGTGAACGGGTCTCTTCAGATTGTCTCTGCCACTCTTCCATAGTGTACATTTCAAGGCAGTCCTCGAAGATGTCCTTTTTCACGACAAACTTCATTTCGGTACCTTCGGGCAGCATTCTCTTCAACGGCGAAGGCAATACGAGTCTGCCTTTGTCGTCGATTTTCGATGGATATTTGCCTACGAAAGTGACCATACTTCAATTTTAATACTTCTGATTCACGCGATGTGACAAAGATATGAAATTATTTTCCATTTTCTCCCACTATTTTCCAAATTTTTCCACCTTTTTCCTTCTTGTTTCAGCTGGGCATAAAAGATTTATAAAATAGATAATACCCCCTAAGTTTTTATCTTTCTTATCAAGCATTGTCGGGAATATTACAATATTGCAACTGCAGAATCTGAGCTCTTGATATAAAACTATGAAAATCAAAGATTTATCCACGAATGAAAGGCCTCGCGAACGTATGCTGTCGAGAGGGGCGGGGAGCCTGAGCAATGCCGAATTGATCGCCATACTCCTGCGTACCGGTACGAAGGGCGAAAGCGCTCTTGAAATGGGACAAAGGCTGCTGTCCCTCTCGAAAGGTTCGCTGTCGGAGTTGTCTTCCATTCCTTTGGGCCGTCTGCGGAGTATTAACGGCTTTGGAGGGATGAAACTGCTGCCTCTGATGGCGGCTTTCGAACTCGGGAGACGTTTTGTCGGGGAGAGAAACAGGCAGGCGGGGGAGTGCATCTGCTCGCCGAAGCAAGTCTATGATATGCTCATTCCAGAATTGAAGGGCCTGAAGCGCGAGGAATGCTGGGCGCTTTTTCTGAACAGGGCGAATGTGGTGTTGGAGATGAGAAAACTCAGCATAGGAGGACTATGCGCCACAGTATTCGACATCAAGGAGATAATGTCCATTGCCCTGGAAAAAAAGGCTTCTGGCATAATACTCTCGCACAATCATCCGAGCGGGAATCCCCGCCCGGGAATCGAAGACACAAAACAGACAGCGGCCCTGAAACAGGCCGCCTTGTCATTCGATATTTCACTGATGGATCATGTGATAGTCTGCGATGACTGCTTTTATAGTTTCGCCGACGAAAGGGTATACTCTTCCGCTGCTCTTACAGTTCCTTGCGGAGACGAGCCTTAGCTATTCCCAACTGGTCCCGGTACTTGGCAACTGTTCGTCTGGCAACCTTGTAGCCGCGCTTGTTCATCTCTTCCACCAACTGGTCGTCAGTCAGCGGTTTGTGCTTGTCTTCGTTATCTACGCATTCTTTCAGCACTTTCTTCAGCTCTCTTGTCGATACTTCCTCTCCCGCCTGGTTTTCCAGACCCTCTGAGAAGAAATACTTGAGGGGGAAGATTCCAAAGTGAGTCTCAATGTACTTGCTGTTGACTACTCTCGAAATGGTCGAAATATCAAAGCCTGTTATCTCAGCTATATCCTTGAGCACCATAGGCTTAAGATTGCTTTCGTCACCATCCACAAAGTAGTCATGCTGGTAGTTGAGTATGGCCTTCATAGTGCTTTCGAGTGTGTTGTACCTCTGCTTGAGGGCTTCTACAAACCACTTTGCCGAGTCAATCTTCTGCTTTACGAAGGTGGCGGCTTCCTTTTCAGCCTTGTCCGTGCTTCCTTTGGACTGTTCCAGCATCTGCGCATAGCGACGGTTCACCCTGATTTCTGGAATGTTGAACCTTGGCATAGTCAGGTTCAGCTTCCCGTCCTCGTATTCCAGGTGGAAGTCGGGGATAATCTGTTGAGCCTGGTCGGTGTAGGAGTCGTCTATCTGTCCTCCTGGAGACGGATTGAGTTTTACTATCCTGTTGATGGCTGCCTTCATCTCCTGCTCGCTGATTCCCATTTTGTTGATAATCTTTTGGAAATGCTTGCTGGTGAATTCATGGAAGTAGTCGCTGAGTATAAGCTTGGCATTGATAACGTCAGGGCTTTGCTGCATGGCATTGAGCTGAAGCAAAAGACACTCCCTGAGGTTTCTGGCTCCCACTCCCGGCGGATCAAGGCTCTGTACAAGCTTCAGCATTTCGAGCACTTCTTCATAGTCAGTCTCAACATTTTCCCTGAAAGCCAAATCATCTACAATGGAGTCAAGATCCCTGCGAAGGTATCCACCCTCATCGAGGCTGCAGATAATGTAACGGCCTATCAGCATCTTGTGCTCGTTAAGATTCCTGAAGCCAAGCTGCTCAAGCAGGCTTTGGGAGAAACTCTCCTTCACGGAGAAAGTATTGTACTCGGGACGTTCGTCCTTTCCGTAGTTGTTGACCCTAAGCTTATATGCAGGGATATCGTCATCACTGCCTTTCAATTCATCAATGGAAACATCCTTAGGCTCATTGTCTTCATTGCTTTCCGAGTTTCTGCAGTCATCAAGCACGGGATTGTCGTCAAACTCGGCCTGAATGCGCTGTTCCAGCTCCTGGATAGGCAATTCTATGAGCTTGATGGTCTGGATCTGAAGCGGAGACAATTTCTGAGTCTGCTTCAATTCTAGTCCTTGCTTGATCATCTTTGTACGTTACTTTTTTCGTTTCCGGCTACAGTGACCGTATCAATCCTGTATGAATGTTTTTTGTCAACAGTTGGATATTCAATGTTTTCCCTGACCACGATGGCAGAAGGATAATCGGAACGTATGCTTTGCAGAAACTGCATAGCCTCGGATTTCGTCCTGAAATTACCGGCAGTCACTTTGAAGTATGGGCTTGAGAAGGTCCTGTAGCTGCCTGCTCCCGGATAGGCCAGGTCAAAGCTTTTCTTGACTTCCTCGGATACTGTTCTGGAGTTTTGCTTGTTTCCGAAATATATTCTGACGCGATAACCGCTGATTCTCTTTGACTTATTGTTTTCAATCTTTCTTTTCATCGCATCCCTCATATCCTGGGACTGATGAACATTGAGCTCGGAGAACACATCCTTTCCGACTAGACTCTCGTCAATTCCGGCAGAGCGGACGAAAACTATGGAGTCACGCGTCTGTGCCACCTGGGCTTTGAGGGATGTTGCCGGTATGAGGGCCGCAATTGCGGCTATGATGAACATTCTTTTCATATTGCCATTTCGTCTATCAGTGTCTCGATAAATGCGGCCGCGACTTTCGGCTCCATCATATCGGATACCTTCAAATTCTTGAATTTCAGTGTTTTGCCTAATCCGCAGCGGAGCTTTATTCTCAAGGATAAATCTACGGTCATCCCGCTGAAATCCCTGCTCCCTGCCAATCTCATCAAGTCTATCAGGCCAATCTGCTCACCTATAGTACCATCGCAGCTCAGGGGATATACCTTCGATGATTTTCTCTGTACAGGAAGTTTTCCTGCAGAGAAGGTGGCCAGTTCGGTTCCGTTATTGTTGATTACACCCTGCAGGTCGGAGATGGTGAAGGCCATAATCGGATTGTCAATACCCAATGAAAGCATTGCCTTCACGGATTTAAGCCCGTTGAGGCTTACTGATTTTATGGAACACGAGGATATGCGTATATCCTTCACACTGGAGCAGCTGCCGACTACAAGGGTAACGACAGCAACTGCAAGAAAATATAGTAGCTTTTTCATACAAGTCGTCTCCTTGCAGACAAAGATACAAAAAAATCCTATCTTTGCAGTTGTTATGCTCAACAGTCGTGCCAAATGGGAGCGCTTCGGCCTCTTGTGAAGGCAATGGCTTGATAATAAGAATATTGAAAGATGAAAAAACTTTATATTGAGACCTACGGCTGTCAGATGAATGTCAATGACACCGAGGTTATTTTTGCCATTTTGGCCAAGGAAGGCTATCAAAGGACGGAAAACATAGAAGAAGCTGATGTCATTATGGCCAATACCTGTTCAGTCCGTGACAATGCTGAACAGAGAATATGGGGGCGCGTCGATCAGTTCAATCTCCAGAGAAAGAACCGTAAGGTAGTCATAGGTATCCTTGGTTGTATGGCTGAACGTCTGAAGGATGCTCTTCTCGATACCCATAAGGTTGACATCGTAGCCGGTCCTGATGCGTACCGAAGCCTGCCAAGACTTTTGAAAGCCGTATCCGATGGCAATCCTCAGATAGATGTAATGCTCTCACGTGAAGAGACTTACGCTGATATCAACCCTGTGCGCATCGACAAGAACGGAGTATCGGCATACATCTCCATAATGAGAGGCTGCAACAATGTATGCTCGTATTGCGTTGTCCCTTATACCAGGGGTGCGGAGCGCAGCAGGGATGCCCATACCATTGTACGCGAGGCCTGTGACTGCCTTGCCAAGGGCTATAAAGAGGTGACCTTGCTTGGTCAGAATGTGGATTCGTACCATTGGCAGAGCGGGGAAGAGGATGTGAACTTTGCTCAGCTTCTCGAAATGGTGGCTCAAGTCAGTCCTGAACTGCGTGTCCGCTTTTCTACGTCCAATCCTCAGGATTTCTCGGATGAGGTCATAGAGCTTATGGCAAAATATGAGAACATCTGCAAGCATATCCATTTCCCAGTTCAGTCAGGTTCCAATAGAATGCTTGAAAAGATGCGCAGGAGATATTCACGTGAGTGGTATCTTGAGCGAGTTGCCAAGATACGCAGTGTGATTCCTGACTGCGGCCTGACCACCGATGTGATTGCCGGTTTCTGCTCGGAGACCGAAGAGGACCATAAGGAGACCTTGTCCCTTTTTGAGGAGGTCTGCTTCGATACCGCCTTTATGTTCTATTATTCGGAGAGACCGGGCACGCTTGCTGCCAGAAAGTACCCTGATGATGTGGATCTGGAAACCAAGACCCGCCGTCTGAATGAAATAATAGCCCTCCAGAACAAAATGAGTCTGAAGAGCTATAAGAAAGACATCGGCAAGCGTTTCCGCGTTCTGGTGGAAGGCCCGTCGAAGAAGAATCCCGAAGAGCTTTGCGGCAGGGCATCAAACAACAAGATGTGTGTTTTCCCCGATACCTGTCATAAGGCAGGAGATTACGTGGATGTAGAAGTGGTTAACTGTACCTCCGCGACCCTGCTCTGCAAATTGGTTTAAGGCTTGGTTTGGCTTACACCTTCTCAATGTAAGCCACAATCTCGCCCTTCGCCACGTGCTCGCCCTGCTTTCCGGTAACAGCAACGACGCGGCCATCCACTGCAGGCATTATTTCCTCAAGACCATAATAGGTCTGAACGTAGCCTATAGCCTTGCCGGCACTCACTTTTGAGCCGGTACGAGGTGCCTTGTTTGCATCCTCTACATCGTACTCCCATATGAGCTGTCCCTTGACAGGAGCTTGAACAGGCACTGCTGCCGGATATTTCTCAGCGTATTCCTCTGCATTGAACTTTGGTACTTCAACAACAGGACGTGTCACGATGATAGGCGCCCCGGCCTTTGCACGGTACTCCTCGAGCTCCTTGTTGAAACGCTCCTTGGCCACACCTGACCTGTAGTCACGATACTGACGCTCGTGCATTGCAAGCTCGAAAAGCTCCTCGTCGTCCTGGCCGCAATCCCATCCTTCGTCCTTCATCATCTGACGGAACTTCGGAAGCTCGTTAGGATAATTGTCCTGAGGATTTCCAGTCTGGAATTCCATACCCTTCTCCTTTGCGAGGGCAATGATTTCAGGTGCGAGAGGCCCAGGGAGCTTACCCATCTTGCCGAGTATCATTCCCCAGGTGTCCTTGTCAATCTGAGAGAAGCGCGGCTTGCCCTGAGCCATAGAGAACAGATTCATAAGGGCTGTATTCTTCACGTACTGGCTGAACGGAGTCACGAGTGGCGGATAACCGAGTTTAGGCCATACATACTCAACCTCCTTGAAGAGCTTGACCATAAGGGTATCAAGACTGCTGACAGGCTGTCCGTGAGACTTTTCTGCTGCATTGATGGCATCCTTGAAGCCTTTCAAATCCGCCATCATCGAGCCCATCATACCTCCAGGAAGGCCGCAGCCTACCAACAATGAGGACATATGAGCATTTGAAGGGTTGATCCAATATCCGAGGAAGTCGTCAATGAATTCCTGTGTGAGGCTGCGCACTTCCATATACGCATCCATATTGATATCCTTGACAATGAAACCGTCCGCTCTGAGCATCTCCCTGATGGTGATGACGTCCGGATGAACCTTACCCCAAGCGAGAGGCTCAACTGCTACGTCGATGTAGTCTGCGCCGGCACGGGCAACTTCAAGCATTGAGGCTGGAGAGAAGCCTGGACCGCTGTGGCCGTGATACTGAACCTTGATTTCAGGATACTTTTTCTTGATTTGTCTGGTAAGTTCGGCAAGGAAATTAGGACGGCCTATACCTGCCATATCCTTTAGGCAGATTTCATCTGCACCATACTCTACAAGCTTGTCCACGAGACCCATATAGTATTCAACCGTGTGGACAGGGGAGTTGGTAATGGAGAGGGCTGCCTGGGAAATCATTCCGGCTTTCTTGGCATATTCTACAGAAAGCTTAAGGTTTCTGTGGTCGTTCAATCCGCAGAAAGAACGTGAGATATCAGTACCCTGAGCCTTCTTGACCTTGAACATAAGCTCGCGGACATCTGCAGGTACCGGGTTCATTCTCAATGCATTGAGACCACGCTCAAGCATATGTGTCTGGATGCCTGCCTTATGGAAAGGAGCGGTCCATTCGCGAACTGATCTGTTAGGGTTCTCACCGTAAAGAAGGTTGACCTGCTCAAAAGCGCCTCCGTTAGTCTCAACGCGATCGAAACATCCCATATCAATAATGGCGGGAGCTACCCTGACCAACTGGTCGACTCTCGGCTGGAATTTGCCGGAGGACTGCCACATATCCCTGTATACAAGGGAGAATTTTATTTCACGTGCCATATATCAAATAGTGCTATTTATTCTATCCAACTAACAAGCTACTGATGCTCCTAAAACTGGCTGGACTCCATTGATGGACGTCCGTGTTTTGAATGCATAGTACAGAGCATACAAATATAATCAAAGAAAAGGTAAAAGCACACGGGCGAACGATAATAGAAAACTTTTTTTTACATACTCTTGTTTACTCCAAAATTATTCGTACCTTTGCAATCCCAACACGGTGCAATTAGTTCAGTTGGTAGAGCACCAGATTGTGGTTCTGGTTGTCGTGGGTTCGAGCCCCACATTGCACCCCACATAAGAAGATGGCGATCAATAATTGATTATTGGTCGCCATCTTCTTTTTATTGCTACTCGAAAATGAAAGCATCGTTTACGGTGAGAAGTGCCCTTTGGCTTGGTTCAGCTCTTGCTCTCCTCAAGGCTTACAGCCCGAAGCCAAGTCCTCCAAATCAGGGTTAACTCTCCTCTCCGACTATTATTGCGGCATTCCTTCCCAAGATGTTCTGGGCTTTTCTGTAGAGAGCGTCCAGTTCGGACCTGTGTGAAGAATCAGGATACTCACCGATGAAATTCAGGTAATCATCCACAAAGGTAAGATATCTCTCCTTCTTCTTGCTGTCCACGGACATATTGGAATACTTGTAGGAAGACATTGCTATATAGTAGAGTATGTCTTCGCGGTAAATATTTTCCGAATCATCCTTCAGCACGTTTCTCAAGGCGACGCCTGCAGCTCTGTAATCCTCCATCTTGTAATAGAGGCGGGCATTCTCGAAGGCTTTTTTGTCAAGCCTTTCATTGAGGTCCACAAGCATCCTGTCGCAAGCCACGATGTAAGGCGAGGATGGATACTCGCTCATATACTCGGTAATGGCGCTGATAGCGTTCTGGGTAGGCTTCTGGTCCAGTTCCCAGCGAAGGGTGGATCTGTACAGACAATCAATTCTGAAGAATCTCGCATCCTCGGCAAAAGGACTTCTCGGGAAGTTCATCACAAATGAGGTGAAATTGGTCTCCGCTGTGTAATAGTCTCTGTATCTGTAGTTTGACAGGCCCCAATAATATAGTACCGTATCCTCTCTCGCTGTTCCGCTGGTAGCTGGAGAGATTGATTCGAAAAGCTGGGCTGATTTAGCATACTTGCCCTGATTGAAATAATCGAAGGCGGCCTCGAATTTAGCGTCGATGTCATTGCCCTCGAGCAGTAGGTCGTATTCAGACTTGCAGGAGGCAAGCGCAAGCACTCCGGCAAGCAGAGGAAGGATAGCTCTAAAATATCTCATTTCTTTACTCAATTGTCAAAATAGCTGGAATCATCCTAAAGTCCGAGCAGGTACTTCTCTGCATCCAAAGCGGCACGACAACCTGCTGCAGCGGCATTGATGGCCTGACGGTAGCTTGGGTCCTGGACATCGCCTGCGGCAAAAACGCCCTCGACGTTGGTTTTGGTGGACTTTCCTTCAGTTATTATATAGCCCTGCACGTCGGTGGCAATCCATTCCTTGAAGAGGTCTGAATTGGGATGGTGGCCGATGGCGAGGAAAAAGCCGTCGATGTCAATATCAAAAACAGTACCATCCTTTCTGACCAGTCGGGCTCCGGTGACTCCGTACTCATCTCCAAGCACTTCCTGGGTATTGCAATTCCACAGTATCTCGACGTTCGGAAGCGATAGAACCTTCTGCTGCATTGCCTTCGATGCACGGAGGACATCGCGTCTGACTATCATATAGACCTTGCGGCAAAGTCCGGCAAGGTAAGCAGCTTCCTCGCAGGCAGTGTCTCCTCCTCCGACTACAGCGACATCCTTTTTCCTGTAGAAGAAGCCGTCGCATGTCGCACAGGCGGACACTCCCATTCCGCGATATTTGCGCTCAGATGGCAGACCGAGGTATTTAGCAGCTGCTCCTGTGGCAATAATGACGGCCTCGGCCTCGATTTTATCGCCATTGTCAATGACGATGCGGAAAGGACGCGACGAAAAATCGACCTTGGACACCGAGCCTCTGCGTATATCAGCTCCAAGGCGCTCGGCCTGAGCGCGCATCGAGTTCATCAGCTGGTTGGCATCCACACCCTCGGTGAAACCTGGATAGTTCTCCACAACGGTGGTGGTGGTAAGCTGGCCACCCGGCTCCATTCCTTCATAAAGAACAGGGGAAAGCGATGCTCTCGATGCATAAATCGCTGAAGTAAAGCCGGCAGGACCGCCGCCTATTATGAGTATTTTGACTTTTTCCATTGTTGTTTCACTTTATCGGACAAAGATAAGTATTTTCGTCGATTTTGCAGTAGAAAGGATAATTTCATATCTTTGCAAAGAGTATAGATTTTTCCCAAATGACCAATACCAGTCTGAAACGAGCCAATACTGAAGAATCATTTACTGAACTTCTGAAGAAATACCGTTTGAAAGCTACACCGCAGAGGCTTGCAGTCCATAGGGCAATGATATCTCTTGGCCATGCCAGCGCCGACCAGGTAAGCGAGTGGATCAGTGCCAATGGCGGAGCTCACGTAACCGTGGCTTCAGTATACAATATACTGACCCAGCTAACGCTGCTGGGCATCTATTGTCATAGACTCAGTGCCAACAACAAGATGTTCTTCGATCTCAACACCTTCAACCACATTCACCTGTACGACTGCGTGAATCACGAATACAAGGATGTTCTGGATGAGGACTTGCTCAGTCTGGTGGAGGCCAAACTGCTGAAAAGCAGTCGGTACAGAGGATACAAACTTGACAGGGTGGATATACAGATAATCTGTCACCCTTCAACAAAAAGAAACAATACAAAAAAGACATGTATATGAAAAAGTTACTTGCGCTGGCGGCATTGTCCCTCGCTGCATTTTCATTTTTCTCCTGTGATTCAGAAAACGTGCTCTCATACGGTCTGACTGACATTTGCAACGTCGTGGACGGTCAGCTGATCACTGATGATGGATTGAAGTACAATATTACTGAATACAAGGCTGAAGGTAAGATTGACACCGTTTCAAGAGCATATATCAGCTTTGACCTGCTCAATAAGACTGAAGGTGCTGTCAGTGAATACGATATCAGACTTAACAGCTTCGGCAGCGTGAAGATCAAGAAAGCCATCGACATGAGCAATGCAGGCATGGATGATATGGGTGTGGATGGTGTCAATATCTTCCAGGGCTGGGTTTCAGGTCCTTATATGAATATGCAGATACAATACACCGCCAAGGCCGGTTCCAAGACCAAGCATGCATACAGCCTCGTCTTCAACGACAGGGTTGACAATACCGACACGCTGCATTTCAGATTGATGCACAATGCTTTCGGTGAGAGTTTCGACAATACCGACATCCCAAGCAGCAATATTGTCCTCGTCAATGAGATGGTATCCTTCGATATCAGCAAGTACCTCGCACCAGTTGGCGATGCTATCATTCTGAACTTCAAATGGGACTGGTTCAAGAACGAAGGAGGCTACCTCTCACAGGAGAAGGAAGCCTATAACGAGGATCTGCTCTACGTAAAGAAGACAGCGGCCAAGAACTAAGGAGTGGACGAAGCCTTATGCTGGCGACGATTCAATTGCCGGATAATTCTTTTGACTATATCGTCAATGGATTTATCCGGTTCAATAATATTGTAATCCTCCCAGAAGCCATCGTCTTCGTAGTCTGCAATCCTGTCTGAGAGTATGTCCTTGAATTTCAGTCGCGAAGCCGGCTCTATTGCAATGCCGCCGGACTTGTGGTCTGTCATCACCATTTCCTCCTTGATGGAGAAGTTCCTGCGGAAAAGGGAGTGCTGCTTCCTGGCTACGAAGTCAACGTCCACGCAGCAATAGTCGTAATACCAGAGCCCCTCGAACTCCTTGTAATTGATTATGTACTCAGCCTTCGTAACCTCGTAGCGCATCTTCGGAGAACTTTTGACAATGAAGAAACGTGACGCTTCCTCCTCCCTGCCTTCCAAATCCATCTCAAACTCTATACGGGCAATTGCCAAAGACTCACTTTCGATATACATCCTTCCCTTGAAGAGTATATCCTCCACATCGGCTTTTGTTTTGAAGCCAAGCATAAAGAAACTACGCGTGTCGATGGTGGATACTCCTTCTACAGAAAAGTCATAGAAGCGCTCCGCGTCAATCACCGTAGTTCCGATGAAAGGATTCTTCACAACATCCAGATTCAAAGCCGTATTCACTCCTCCCTGAAGTTTGACGAAAAGCGTGTCGGAGCTCTCATAATTGATGGTACCCCGGCCCTTGTATATGCCTACCTTATCAAGGGAATAGCCGGAATAAGGAGCCTTGTCGATGTCCAGAACAGCTTCATTCATAACAAGATAGCGATTCGCTCCTTTCTTGATCATCTCCCGGTAAAAGGCAGTCATCCCAAGTTTTTCCTGAGGATAATTATATTTGACCCTGTAGAAGGCGGACTGGAACAAGGACTTCGCATCGACCGAACGCACCACGGACGGATTCAGATTCAGACTTACCGGAAACAGCGCAATTGCCAGAGGCTTTTCCGAACTGGCTTTGTTAAAATCGCTGATTTTCAGCGTTTTGGATAGATAGCCCAAGTGACTTACGACTATGGACGCATCTTCAGGGCTTGTTGATGGCACTTTGAAAGAGAATATTCCCTCCGAGTTGGATATGTTGGAGATTCTCGTGCCTTCAAGATTGACGGATGAGAAGAAAAGCGCTTCTCCGCTGGTACAATCAGTTACCTTGCCGTACAGGGTTATTACATTTTCCTGGGCTGTCAGGGGAAGGGAAAACGTCATTGCCATAATGAAGGCAACAGCGGCAATCTTTTTTATTATCCTACACATAGCCAGATGCTTACGATTGGTCATAGTATCAGTATTACAAATACTGTTAATTTTCCAAATATAGTATTTTTCCTGTCACATCATTGTGAAAAATTTTGAAACTTCTTCACTGCTTGGAACGGTATTCATTTTGAAGGCATATGTAACAGCTTGAAATAGTAAATTGATACAATAAATAAAGAAATGGAAGATAACAAGAAAAAGCAGATCCCTACCAACACCATTACCAGGGATGTAAAGAATCTGGCAGAGCCAACAGGAAACATCTATGAGTCAGTTGTAGTACTTTACAAGAGGGCCAATCAGATAGCCCTTGCAGAGAAGAAGGAGCTCAACAAGAAGCTCGAGGACTTCAAGCAGGAGCGCGACACTATGGAAGAGACTTTCGAGAACAAGGAGCAGATAGAAATTTCAAAATACTATGAGCGTCAGCCTAAACCGGACCTCGTAGCCATATCCGAGTTCGAGAACGGGGAACTTTATTTCAGAAAGGCAAAGAAAGACGACTGATTCTTCTATGCTCAGAAACCTCAGCGTCAGAAACTATGTGCTGATTGACTCTCTGGAAGTTGAGTTTCCGGAGGGTCTTATAATCATTACGGGTCAGACAGGCGCCGGCAAGTCCATATTGCTCGGAGCCCTTTCCCTATTGATGGGGGCAAAGGCCGATGCCTCGCTTATCGGAGGCTCCGCGGACAATTGCGTAGTGGAGGCGGTATTTGACACAAGAGGCAACTCTGAGCTTTGCAGGCTTCTGGAAGAGAATGAGGTAGAGCAGGATGAGGGGCTGCTTACAGTGAGACGCGTGCTTGCCAGATCGGGACGCTCGCGCTCTTTTATCAACGACTGCCCCGTCAGCTTACAGCTTCTGTCACAGATTTCTTCCCATCTGATCGATATACACTCTCAGCATCAGACCCTGCTGCTTACGGACCGCCGTTTCCAGTTGTCCGTGCTCGATGCTTATGCCGGCAATGCTTCATTGCTATCGGCTTGTGCCGAGGCATTTCACAGGGTCAATGCTCTTAAATCCGAACTCAGCCAGCTGGAGAACAGAATCGCTTCTTTGGAGAAGGAAAGGGACTTCAATGAGGCCCAATTCCGCCAATTGGATGCAGCAAAGCTGAGAGACGGGGAACTTCAAGAATTGGAGAGTGAGCAGAAACAGCTCGCCAATGCGGAGGAGATAAAGGAAGGCCTCTGTCAGCTGGAGTCGCTGTTTACACCGTCCCAGGATGAGCTTATGTCCATTGACGCCTCTCTTCGCGAGTCCGAGCGTCTTCTCACGAAGCTTTCCAGCTATATTCCTAAGGCTGAGGAGCTTTCAGCCAGAGTTAATTCTGCCAGGCTCGAGCTTGATGATATCAAGGAGGAGCTTGAGGCCCTGAATTCGGGCTTTGAACTGTCCGGTGACCGCCTTCAGATGGTAGAGGACAGACTGTCACTGCTGTATGAACTGATGAAGAAGCACGCTTGCCGTGACATTGCCGGCCTTATCGAGATCCGTGACCGATATTCTGCAATGCTCTTCGATTCCAGTTCTCTTGAACTTCGCAGGGATGCGCTTCTGAAGGAGTTGAATCTTGCGGAAGGAACTCTTGCGGGAATTTCTGCCGATTTGCATCGCTCAAGAACGGAAGCGGCCAAGTCTTTTGGCAATGCCGTTTGCGACTCGCTTCACTTCCTTGAGCTGGAGCGCGCCGTTTTTGAGTTGAAGCTCGAGGATGTGCCTGTGTCTGCCAGCGGTACGGACGCCGTTACCTTTCTTTTCTCGGCTACGGGTGGCACAGCAGTAGATGCGGCAAAGTGCGCTTCGGGAGGAGAACTTTCGCGTATAATGCTTAGCCTTAAGGCTTTGATGGCAAAATTTACATCGATGCCGACAATGATATTCGATGAAATCGACACAGGAGTCTCAGGAAGCGTTGCTGATAGAATGGGCTCGATGATATGCTCAATGGGAGAGAATATGCAGGTCTTCGCCATAACCCACCTGCCTCAGGTTGCAGCCAAGGGCAAAGCCCATTTCCTCGTGGAGAAGGGCAGCGATATTCGGAGCGGCCGTACTGTTTCGACCATACACCGGCTTTCCGATGAGGAACGCGTGCATGAATTGGCGCGTATGCTCAGCGGTGCCACTGTTTCTGCAGCGGCCATTGCCAACGCGAGGGAACTTCTTTCCCTACCATCGGATACCTTGTTCTAGTTTTCCGATCCGTGCTGACTGCAGCGGATTCTAATTGACCATTCTTATGCTGAAGTCGCTTCCGTAGAGGATGCGTCTGATGGCAGTGTTGATATATCCTCCGTTTTCCTGGGCGGTGAAACGGAAGTTGGTCTGCAGTCCCTTTTCTGTGCTGCCTTCGAGTTTGTCAAGCCAAAATCTTCCTCCCTCCGAACATTTCTTGATGAAATAGCGGGTAATGTCATAGCCCTGGAATGCGAATTGTCCCGGCTCCGTGTTGAACAGGGCCCTGTACTGCATAAGGAATCTTTGGACTTCAGGTGAGTCGTAGTTCACAAAATAAGGCATAGAAATGTGGAGCTTGCAGGAGTGGAAGTTTTCAACCTCGATGGTCTCAAAGTTCCTGACCCTTGACAGACAGTAGATTGATAGAGGTAAACCCTTGTATGCCAAAAGGTTGACGTTTCTGATAGCGTCGTTTACAAAGGCCTCGCTTTCAGATGCGATTACGATATGGGTGGTGCAATTCTCTTTGCTCTGGCTTTCTATCACAGTGCTGATGTCCTTGCCCTCGAGTATTCCGTAACTAATGGTTGAATATTCCACTTCCGACTCCGAAAGATGCTTCATAAGCAGAGCTGCATTCTCGGTAGGAGTTACATTCTTTTCGCTGAGCAATATCACCTTGTCCCCCTGACCGAGTTCCTGTTTCATCCAGGCAATCAGGTCGCGGCACTGCAGGTCAGCAGGGGTCGGAACGTGTACGATATTTCTCCTGCTTGCTGCAAGCTCCGCAGCCTTAGGGTCGAGAGGGGAGATGATGACACTCGATTCTTCGCTGATATTGAGAGCGTTGCCAATATCCTGGACAGAGACGGGTCCAATGACGAAATCGCTCTTGGCGAAGCGTTCTGCGCTTACAGGCATTTTCCCTTCCGCGCAGTCATAGACACTGATTTCTGTCTTGATGCCTTCCTTTTCAAGGTCGCGCATAGCAAGCAGCACTCCGCTGTAAAAGTCGAGATTGTTCTCACTTGGAGTCTTGGCCGAATTGAAAGGAAGTATGAGCGAGAAGTCGATTTCTTTCTTTGTGATACCGAAGATCTCGTCGAGTTTTTCCGAGATATTGTCGCTGACATTGTCAGCATCCGCCTGCATTTCGTTTTCCTTGCTTTCTTCGCCGCTTCCACTGCCCGAAAGCTTGGCAATCTCTCTGGCAAGTGTATTGCCCTGAGGGATTCTAAGCTTCTGTCTCTTGGTCAATGTGCTGCCGCTCAGGCTGTTATAGCTAATTATGACATCCTGGCTGATACCGTATTTCTTTGCAATTCCGGCGAGATCCTCATACCATTTGACAACGTGTGTCAGGTACTCGTCCTTGCCATCCTGAACTTGTGTCGTTTCATTTACGGACTGGCTTGGGGCATTGACGGCCTCTTCAGCACTGCCGGATTTCTCGACCGCATTCCCTTTCTGTATGCTGTTTGACTTTTCAGGAATACGCAAAATTTGATATTGCTGGAGTGGTTCTGTGTCCAGATGAAGAGTTGGATTGGCCTCATATATTTCTTCCAGAGTCACACCGTACGCCTTCGCAATTGAAAACAGGGTCTGTTTGGCCAGAACGGGATGGGAATAATAGACTATGCCCGTATCCTTGTCCTTGACCTTCTCCTTGGATATGCTTACCGGGGTAGCGACATACTCCTGCTGGGCAAGGGCGGTAAAGCCGGAACACAGCAGCAGAAGCGCTGATATGATTGCAATGTTTCTCTTCATTTTATTCACTCTATTATATCTTCTTCGCAAATTCAACAAGTCCTTCAGCAAAACGGCTCCAGCTGAGCCTTTCCTTTTCCTCCCGTATGTGGGCAATACAGTTTTCTCGTATGCTTGAGTCCGCGAAATATCGTTCGATAGCCGCCCTTATGCACTCGGGATCGGGCCTTTCTGTGACAATTCCCGTGCCGCGCTCTCCGATAGTCTCTTTCAAACCTCCTACATCGGTAACGACCATAGGGACTTCAAAGTGGTAGGAAACGGAGCTGATTCCGCTTTGTGTGGCACTGCGATATGGGAGGACGGTAAGGTCGGCGGCGGAGAAATATTTCTTCACATCCGAGTCCTTGATGTATTCCGGGAAGAGATGGATCCTGTCCTTCGCTCCACTCTTCTCTATCTGTGCTGCATAGCTGTCGAATGAGCCGTATGGCTCTCCGGCTATTATTAGTTGGTACTCCTCGCCCAGTTCCTTGAATGCGTCTATCAGAATGTCCAGTCCCTTGTATTTCCGAATCAGACCGAAAAAGAGAATATTCTTTTTATTCTCCTTTATTCCAAGTATCCTCTCAGCTTCTTTGCGGGGTAGTTTGGCTCCGAAATGGCTGTAGAGGGGGTGGTTCTGGATAATATGGGGCTTGCTGTCAGTGAACTTAAGCAGGTCTGAATCAACCTCGCCGCACATCGAGATGACCCCGTCAGTACCCGAGAGTACGTATTTGGTGAAAGGTCTGTCAAAGAATCTCGGTTCGTGCGGAATTATATTGTCCGCAATCATTATGACCTTGCACCTTTTTTTCATATGCCTGCAGACATAACCGAGGGAAGGCCCGAAATAGGACATCCAATATCTGATGACAAGTATATCCGGATCCCATTCGCGTATTCTGCGGGCTGTTTTGATGTATGTAAACGGATTAGCCGTATCCAAGAGTACTTCCGACTCTATGGCTACGGCTTCATCGTCCGGCGTGACGTATTGCGTCTTGCCCGGGAAAAGAAAATCAGGATACTGTCTCGAGAATGTGAATGCCTTGACATCGTGCTTCTTACCCAGTTCTTCGAAGATATTCGCATTAAACTGAGCTATTCCTCCTCTGTAAGGATAGAAACTGGACAGTATGGCTATTTTCAAAATTATTTGTTTGAGTTCTTATTCTGTACGTACTCTGCGTTGAGCCCTGCGAGAATGGCATCGGTGATGTCAAGTTCAGGGTCTGCGGTCACTACAGGTGATGGGAGGATGTCTCCCTGGGTAGCTATGATCATTGCGTAGCCGTTCTCTGCATTGAACTTGTCAACGAAGGTCTTGATGGCATCTGCAATCTGGTTCATCATTACTGCCTGCTCCTCCTGCATTTCCTGCTGCTTTTGGTTGTAGAAGGTCTCGAACTCGCTCTGCTGCTGCTGGAGCTTCAGTGACTGAGCCTCAGCTACTGATCTGGTGAAGAGTCCCTTGTCAACCTTCTGCTGGAAGGTATTGATATCACCCTGAAGCTTATTGCCTCTTCTTGTGAGCTCCTGCTCGATGCTCTGTGCCTTGGTCTGAACTACACTGCTGAGGTCATTGGCCATATCATACTCGTTGAGCACTCTGTCAAGATTGAAATAAACGATGGCTCCTTTCTTGGCAGCGGCCTCAACTGGCTCCGCGCTATTGGTTTCTGCTGCCTGATTCTGGCAGGAAGAGAGGGAGATAGCGCCGGCGAAGAGGGCCAAAACGCTGAAAATCAAAGTCGATCTTTTCATTTTGTATACTTTACTGTTTATAATTGTCTTAATGCGCTATCAAGCGTGGAAATGCAAAAATAGTTAAAATATCTTAATCTTTGAAAGATATGCCTGTATAGTTTTCTCCAGACCAAGGTAAAGGGCGTCGGATATGATGGCGTGACCTATCGAGACCTCATCGGTCCAAGGAATCCGTCTGATGAAATACTCAAGGTTTTCCAGGCTGAGGTCATGGCCTGCATTCAGCCCGAGTCCCAGTTCCCTGGCTCTTTCTGCCGTACGTACGTAATCCGCTATTGCAGACTCCCTGTCCTCGGGATAACGCTCTGCATATGCTGCCGTATATAGTTCGACTCTATCTGCTCCACAGGCCTTTGCGCCTTCGGCCATCAGCGGGTTCGGGTCAATGAAGATGGAGCAGCGTATCCCCTTGCTTTTGAAGAGGGCGCACATCGAACTGAGGAATTCCCTGTTTTTGACAGTGTCCCATCCGGCATTGGATGTGATGGCGTCCGGAGCATCTGGAACGAGAGTTACCTGGTCCGGCAGAACCTCGCATACAAGGTCTATGAAGGACGGTATGGGATTGCCCTCGATATTGAATTCAGTCTTTATGATTGGTCTTATCGATCTGACGTCCGCATATCTGATATGTCTCTCGTCCGGTCTCGGGTGGACGGTGATGCCTTCAGCACCGAAGCTTTCACAGTCTGCAGCTGCTTTGGTGACGTCGGGAACATTGCCTCCCCTGGCGTTCCTGATTGTGGCAATCTTGTTTATGTTGACACTTAGTCTGGTCATAACTACAATCCTTTCAGTAATAACTGTTTGTTTCTTGCACGGATAAGCGTGGAAGTGACAAAAATAGTCAATATTGTGAAAAGTTTTTGAATAAATTCATATTTTTGAACTTTCATTTCTATAGGACCATTATTAATATGCTGCTGGCAATATATCTGAAGAACAGTTCATTGGCAGGAGATTCCCGCATCGACGGATTGAAGTCCGCCTTGAAAGCGGGAGCCTGCGAATTATATGATATCAAATCCCAAGCCAATCTCCGCGAGGGTACCGATGCAGTTTTGAGCCTCGGCGGTGACGGAACCTTCCTCTCTGCCGCGAGACTGGTGGGTTCGAGCGGAATACCCGTTCTCGGCGTCAATTTCGGCAGACTTGGCTTCCTTTCCGAATACACTCCCGAGGATGTCGTCGAGAGCCTGCTCAGCGGCGACTATGAAATCGAGAACAGACACATGCTCTCCGCGAAGGTGGAAGGCTCTGACAATGAGTTCATTGCGCTTAACGAAGTGACGTTGCACAGGAATGGCGCAGCTATGCTCGGCATTGACTTGAAGATAGATGGCGAACCTATGCCGACCTGTTGGGCCGACGGTTTTCTGGTCGCGACGAGTTCGGGGTCGACAGCCTACTCTCTGAGCATAGGAGGCCCTATCTGCACTCCGGACGCCGATGTCCTGGTGCTCGCTCCCATTGCCCCGCACAATCTCAATATTCGTCCTATAGTTGTGCCGGTTACGGCCCGAATTGAACTCTCACTCTCCTCCAGGGACTCCACTGTGATGGTTACCTTTGACAATTCCAATCTGATTGCCCCGAGTTCCACCAAGGTGTCGGTTTCAGTGGCACAGTTTTCGCTCAAGCGTATCCGCCTTCATAAGTCAAATTTCATACAAGCTCTCAAGAACAAGCTTTTCTGGGGAGAAGATGTCAGAAACCAATTGTAATGGAAGATAAAGTACGAATCCCGAAGCACGTCTCCATAATAATGGACGGCAACGGCAGGTGGGCCGAGGAAAGAGGCCACGAACGCGTATACGGACATACACACGGAGTGGAGAGCGTAAGAGCCTGCACTGAAGCGGCAGTCGAGGCCGGGGTGAGCTATCTGTCGCTGTTTGCTTTTTCAGAGGAAAACTGGGGCCGTCCGGAAGATGAAGTCAGCACTTTGATGAAATTGATGTTCAAGTCAATGGTGGATGAACTCGACACATTGATGAACAATCAGGTGCGCTTTGTCGTTCTTGGCAATCGTGCCCGCCTTTCGGATGAATTGAACCGCGCCATCGACAGCCTGATGGATAGAACTGAGGCCAATGACCGGCTTACACTCATCATCTTCCTTAGCTATAGCGGCAAATGGGATATCCTCCAAGCAGCCAAGGCCATTGCCCTGGAGTGCGGAGGGGATCGTGAAAGAATCGAGGCTCTCGATTCCGCCGATATCGCTTCCCGTCTGGTTACTGCAGGGATACCCGACCCGGACCTGATCATCAGGACTTCGGGGGAACAGAGAATCAGCAACTATCTTTTGTGGCAATGCGCATATTCTGAATTCATTTTCAGCCCGGTTTTGTGGCCGGATTTCAGAAAGAAGGAATTCTTCTCGGCTCTCGAGGAATTTGCAAAGAGAGACCGTCGCTATGGAAAAGTGAAATAATTCCTTATATTTGCAAATTGATAAATGGAAAAGAGATTGATGAAACCATATAGAATTGCTGTCCTGGTACTGTCTGCGCTTATCCCTTTTGTGGCGGGTGCGCAGCGGCAGGATGTTGTCATTGACTATAACAGACCTCAAACCTATGTTATCGCCGGTTTGAGCGCAGAGGGGTATAAGTACTTCAACGAGAGGATGATAATCCAGCAGAGCGGCCTTCAGGTCGGCCAGACCATCACTCTGCCAAGCGAGGAGGCTTCCAATGTCATTGACCGTCTCTGGGCCCAGCGCTTCTTCGAGGATGTCGCCCTCAAGGTGGACAGCCTTTCTGCAAAAAGGGATTCAGTGTATCTGAAAGTAGTGGTCAAGGAGCGTCCGCGCGTGTCAAGGTGGAGCTTCACCGGGATCAAGAGTGGTGACAAGAAGGAGATTCAGGACAGGGTCTCGCTCAGACCGGGACGTGAGTATTCGGAATATGTAGCCAAGACCACCATTGACATTATCAAACGCTACTATGCTGAGAAAGGTTTCATCAATGCTACGGTAACTCCTGTTGTCAAGGAAGACCCTAAGGTGGCTAATGCTATCCAGGTGGAATTCAAGGTTGACAGGGGAGACCGCATAAAAATCAAGACCATCAATTTCATTGGCAATAACGAGGATGTCAGCGATTACAAAATCGCCAAGGAAATGAAGAAGACAAACTCGGCCAAATTCTATAACTTCTTCAAAACCAAGAAGTTCAATGAAAAGGAATACGAAAACGACAAGCATAATGCCTTAAATGCTTTCAACGAGGCCGGATATCGTGATGCAAGACTGGTAAGGGACAGCATCTATTATCTTCCTCCTAAGCATGAAGGTGAGCCTTCAAAGAGACTCGGCATCGATCTCGAATTCGAGCAGGGTGACCGATACTATTTCGGAGACATCACCTGGACAGGAAACTCCGTTTACAGTACGGATGTGCTGAACCAGGTGCTAGCCATCAACAAAGGTGATGTTTACGATATGGTCACAATGCAGAAGAGGCTCGTCGGAGGCGGCAAGGAGAACGAACTGGCTGTTTCCAAACTTTACCGCGACAACGGATATCTCTTTTTCAACATCACTCCTGTGGAGCTCAATATCCAGAACGATACCGTGGACGTGGAGATGAGGATTTCCGAAGGCAAGCCTGCGACTTTGAACAATATTGTCATCAATGGCAATGATTTGACCAGCGAAAAGGTTGTAAGGCGCCAGCTTTTCACCCGTCCGGGCTATCTCTTCAGCCAATCCGACTTTGAGAGGTCAATTCGTGAAATCGCCTCTCTCGGCCAGTTTGACCCTGAGGCCATTATGAGCGAAACCGGCTATTCCATCATCCCTAACCAGCTGAACAATACCGTTGACCTCATATACAACGTTACAGAGAAGCCTTCATCACAGCTTGAACTCTCCGGTGGTTGGGGAGGACGTACCTTCGTGGCTACAGTCGGCGTCAGCTTCAATAACTTCTCTACCAGGAGAATGTTAGAGAAGAATGCCTGGAGACCTGTGCCTCTTGGAGACGCCCAGAATCTCTCGTTCAGATTCCAGACCAGCGGTACCTATTACACCGCCCTCTCGGCCAGCTTCACTGAGCCTTGGCTTTTCGGAAAGAAACCTACCTCGCTCAATCTTTCGACTTACTATACCAGACAGACCAACTCATATCTCGCACTCAACATTCTCAACAATGACAAGCAGTTCGAGGTATATGGTTTTGCTGCCTCACTCGGTACACGTCTGAAGTGGCCTGACAACTATTTCGTGCTCTACAACGGACTCAGCTGGCAGACCTACAGGCTCACGAACTGGTACACCAATTCATTCCTCTTCAATGACGGTACCTCCCATAACCTGAGCTATTCGCTTACACTGAACAGAACATCCACCGACCAGCAGATTTATCCGCGTCAGGGTTCAGAGTTCACAGCATCCCTGCAGCTTACTCCTCCGTTCTCCCTCTTCAGAAAGAGCGATTTGGGCAAGCTCGATGCGGACGGAAACCCTACCCAGGTGTCTTCTTGGCGTGACATCAACTACGACAACTGGACCGCCAGCCAAAGATTCAAATGGATTGAGTATCACAAGTGGAAGTTCTCAGGAACCGTATACACCAAGCTGTTTGACAATCTGGTGCTTATGACCAGAGCCCAGTTCGGCTTCCTCGGTTATTACAACAGAAACTGGGGCTATTCACCGTTCGAAGGCTTTATGGTCGGAGGTGACGGTATGTCGGGATACAATACCTACGGATCAGAAATCGTTTCTCTCAGAGGATACGAGAACTACTCGCTTACCCCTACTACCCAGAGCTCTTACAACTCTTACGGTGAGTCTTACGCAGGTAATGTCTATGACAAATTCACAGTTGAGCTCCGTTATCCTGTGATTCTTCAGCCGACTTCAACCATTTTCGCTCTTCTTTTCCTGGAAGGCGGAAACTGTTGGTCTGACATACGTCAGTTCAATCCGTTCCAAATCAAGCGTTCTGCGGGTGTCGGTGTAAGAGTATATCTCCCGATGGTCGGTTTGCTCGGTGTTGACTGGGGTTACGGTTTTGATGATTCACAATATGGTGGAAGCCAGTTCCACTTCGTCATCGGACAGCAGTTCTAGTTTAGGAAAAATCAAAATAACATCTGATATGAAAAAAGTATTATTGATTGCCGCAATGGCATTTGCTTCTATTACCGGTTTTGCCCAGTCAAAATTTGCACACGTCAATTTCAGCGAACTCGTTCAGCTCATGCCGGAAGCTGACGAAGCGCGCGCTGTAATGACAGCCAGCAGCAATGAGGCCCAGGAGACCTTCCAGACTATGGTGGACGAATTCCAGTCAAAGTACAACACTTACCAGCAGAAGGCTTCAACCTGGACCCAGACCATACGTGAGAGCAAGGAAAAGGAACTTTCCGACCTCGACCAGAGAATTAATGAATTCCAGCAGAGCATACAGACTGAGCTTCAGGCTCAGCAGAACCAGCTGATGGCTCCTATTTATGAGAAGGCTACAAAGGTTGTAGAAAAACTTGCCAAGGACGGAGGATACATCTATGTATTCGAACAGTCTCAGGTACTTTATCTGGATCCTGCTCAGAGTGTGGATCTTACACCTGCAGCCAGAAAGGAACTCGGCATCCCTGAAGACCGTACACTTGAATCACTACAGGCTGAGCTTCAGGCCCAGCAGCAACAATAATAAGCTAACAACCACAGGCGGAGGGCTTCCTTCGCCTTTTTTGCCGCTTGAGGCAAATCAAACCACATAATAACCAATATAAATAGTAATGCAACACAAAGTCATTGACGTCAATGATGTTGTAATCCGTTTTGCCGGCGATTCAGGAGATGGAATGCAGCTTACAGGCTCACTCTTCGCGGATATGTCGGCCATTTACGGAAATGAGCTTTCCACTTTCCCTGACTATCCGGCAGAAATCCGTGCCCCTCACGGCACTGTTTCGGGCGTGTCGGGATTCCAGGTCCATATTGGAAGCTCGGACATCAACACCCCAGGAGATTATTGCGATCTCCTTGTAGCTATGAACCCCGCAGCTCTCAAGGCCAATGTGAAATGGTGCAAGAGAAATGCTATGATTCTGGTAGATGCGGATGCCTTTGACGAAATCGGAATGAAGAGAGCCGGTTTCGTCTCGGATAACCCGTTTGAAGAACTCCACGTTGAGGACAAGGCCATCATCGCCGCCAATATTACATCCTTGACCGAGGAGAGCCTCAAGGATTCGGGTATGGATACCAAGAGTATCCATAAATGCAAGAATATGTTCACGCTCGGTATGGCCTGCTTCATCTACAACCGTCCTCTTGAATATATCTATAACTATCTTGAGCGTAAATTTGCGAAGAAGCATCCAGAGATGATTGAGCCGAACAAGAAGGTGCTCAATGATGGATTCAACTACGCTTCAAACATCCAAGCCATCCCAGACACCTACGTGATTGAGCCGGCCAAATTGAAAAAAGGTATCTATAGGAATATCAACGGCAATCAGGCTACTGCCTGGGGTCTTCTCGCCGCTTCCGAAAAGGCGCATCTGCCTCTTTTCTGCGGCTCCTATCCTATCACTCCGGCCACTGCCATCCTTGAGGAATTGGCAATCTATAATTGCCTTGGAGTCAAGACTTTGCAGGCAGAGGATGAAATTGCCGGCATCTGTACAGCCATTGGCGCATCCTTCGCCGGCAATCTTGCCGTTACAAGCACTTCTGGCCCGGGTCTCTCACTCAAGAGCGAGGCTCTCGGTCTGGCGGTAATGACTGAACTCCCACTTGTCATCATAGACGTGCAGAGAGCCGGCCCTTCTACCGGAATTCCGACCAAGACTGAACAGACAGATCTCTCGCAGGCCCTCTACGGCCGCAACGGCGAGTGCCCTGTGGCAATTGTCGCAGCCCATTCTCCATCGCACTGCTTCGATGCTGCCTTCAACGCCGCCAAGATTGCACTTGAACATATGACTCCTGTCATACTCCTTTCAGAGGGCTTCCTCGGCAATGGATCCGAACCTTGGCTCATACCTTCGATGTCTGATTATCCGGATATCAATCCTCCTTTCGCGACTTCTTGCGAAGGTCGTTTCCAGCCTTTCCAGCGCGACCCTGAAACACTTGTGCGCAAATGGGCCATCCCTGGTCAGAGAGGCTTTGAACATCGTATCGGCGGTCTTGAGAAGAACCACAGAGGAGTCATTTCTTCAGATCCTGACAACCATCAGCTGATGGTGAACGAGAGAGAGGCCAAAATCGAAAAGATTGCGGATTATATCCCTGCTCTCGAGGTCGATGGACCTGCATCGGGCAAATTGCTTGTCGTCGGCTGGGGAGGAACATACGGACACATCATTTCTGCAGTGCATGAACTGCGCAAAGCAGGCACGGAAGTATCCTGCGTTCATTTTGATTATATCAAGCCTCTTCCTAAGAACACTGCTGAGGTTTTCGCAGCATTTGAGAAAATCATTGTTTGCGAGCTCAACAGCGGCCAGTTCGCTAACTATCTCAGGAGCAGGCTTCCTCAGTTCAACTATCTTCAGTTCAATAAGGTACAGGGCCAGCCATTCCTCGTGAACGAGCTTGTCCAGGCAATCGAAAAGGCATTGTAGACTATGGCAAATTTGACATTCAAGGATTTCAAGAGTGACCAGGAAGTCCGCTGGTGCCCGGGTTGCGGTGACCACGCAGTATTGGCCGCTCTTCAGAGAGCCCTCCCCAAGGTGAGTCAGGCCCTCAATTACGAAAAGGAGCGTTATGTAGTTGTATCAGGTATCGGCTGCTCATCACGCCTCCCATATTATGTGGACACTTATGGATTCCACAGTATCCACGGACGTGCTACCGCCATTTCCACGGGAATCAAAGTGGCTAATCCAACTCTTACCGTTTGGCAGGCTTGCGGAGACGGTGATGCACTAGCAATTGGTGGAAACCACTTCATTCACGCAATCAGAAGGAATATAGACATCAATATAATTCTCTTCAACAACCAGATTTATGGTCTGACCAAGGGACAGTATTCTCCGACTTCCAAGTTGGGCGCCATTACCAAGACTTCTCCATACGGTACGGTGGAGCATCCTTTTACTCCCGGCAGCCTTGTGCTCGGAGCCAAGGGTACTTTCTTTGCCCGCAGCCTTGATACTGAGCTTAAGCTCAATGAGGAAATAATGACCCAGGCAGCCCTTCACGATGGCTGTTCAGTAATGGAAATGCTCACTAACTGCGTGATTTTCAATGATGGAACCCATAAATCCATCTCCGATCCGGCGGTCAAGGCAGACAGGACCATTGTCCTCCGCCACGGTGAAAAGATGATTTTCGGAAAGGACAGGGAAAAGGGCCTCATCTATGACGGAAAGAAGATCAGGGTGGTGACCATAGGCCAGGGAGGATTCACTGAGGAGGATATACTCGTTCACGATGCTCACACCGACAATATTGGAATACATATGGCTCTCGCAGATATGAAGGGTCCTGACTATCCTGTTGCCCTCGGTGTCATACGCGATGTAAAGGACATCACCTACGATGACGGAGTACGTGACAAGGTGAAGGAGCAGATGATGAAGTCAAAGATTCACTGTGTGGACGACCTTCTCCATAGCGGCTCTACCTGGGAAGTAAAATGATTATCAGCTAATTGGCATCGAGAATATGATTGATTTCAAGGACAAGAACATACTGATAACGGGTGCCAGTTCCGGAATCGGAGCTGCAATGTCCCTCCGTTTCGCCGCCCTCGGCGGACGGCTCTTCCTCGTGGCCAGAAGTATCGACAAACTGGAAGAGGTAAAGAAGGAATGCATTGCCCTTGGAGCATATGCAGAGACTTTTTGTGTGGATATGGCCTCGATGGAATCTATTGATGCCTTCGCGCAGACAGTCCAGGACCGCAGTCTGCTCTTTGACGTGATAGTGCTCAATGCCGGTATCTCGCAACGGGCGCTGACTCTGGAGACTGACTTTGAGGTGGATAGGAAGATAATGGAAACCAATTTCTTCGGTCCGGTTTACCTGACCAAGAAAATCCGCTCCCAGATACTTGGCACCAGGCCTTTGAGCCTGGCTGTAACCACCTCTATCTCAGGTCTGTTCGGCTTTCCTCTGCGCTCCGCATATTGCGCATCGAAGCATGCTCTCTTTGGCTTTTTCGAGTCTCTCGAATTAGAGAACCCGAATGTCAGGGTGACTTTCCTCATTCCTGGCAGAATCAATACTCCTATCAGCAAGAGCGCTGTCCTCAAGGATGGCAGCAACTATGCGAAAATGGATAAGGGGCAGGCCAATGGAATGGATGTCGACAAGTGCGCCAGGGTGGCGGTCAAGGCTATTGCCAAGCGCAAGCACAGAAAGCTCATCGGTGGAATCGAACTTACAATGGTATATATAAAAAAATGGTGCCCTTGGCTTTATTACAAGCTGGCGGGCCGTATATCTGCAACATAATCATGGAAAAACCTACCATAATTTGTGGCGTCCAGCAGGTGGGCGTCGGAATCAAAGATGTAGTTGAGGCTTATAATTGGTACATCAAGGCTTTCGGAGTCGACATCCTTGTGGCTGATGCCCTGGGAGTTGCCGAGAGGATGCTTCCTTATACAGGGGGTAAACCGCGTCCTCGTCGCGCTGTGCTCGCTGCCAATCTGAAGGGTGGCGGCGGTCTCGAAGTCTGGCAGCCTATGGACAATAATATCACTCCTCCGAAGGAAGCTGCAGCGCTGGGAGACTACGGTATTGCAGTCTGCAAGGTGAAAGCTCTCGAGATTGAAAGGGCTTACAGCCATTTTGGACAACTCGAAGGCGCATCCTTGCTCGGAGGCATATCCGAGGCCCCATATGGGAAGCGTCATTTCTACATCACCGACCCTTATGGCAATATCTTTGAAATCGTTGAGGATGACTACACCCTCTTCAATCTCAAGGAGTATCCGACAGGAGGCGTTCACGGAGCCGTAATTGGAGTGTCAGACATGGACAAGTCAATAGATTTCTATGCCAGACTTCTGGGCTATGACAAAGTCCTCTTCGACAGTACTGGAGAGTTCGAGGATCTTAAGGGTCTTCCCGGAGGTAACGGAGTATTCCGTCGCGTCCTGATTACCACCACAGCTCCTCTCCAGGGTCCTTTCGCGGAATTGTATGGCTATGGCGTCATTGAGCTGCTCCAGGCCTATGACAGAACTCCGAAGAAGGTCTTCGAGGGCAGATGGTGGGGTGATCCAGGCTTCATCCAGATTTGCTTTGATATCCGCAATATGGAGGGTATGAGAGCCCGCGCCAAGGCTCTCGGACATGATTTTGTCTGCGATGGAGGCACTGACTTCAAGATGGCTGAGGCCGACGGCCACTTTACCTATGTAGAGGATCCTGACGGCACACTTATTGAGCTGGTTGAGACCTATAGGGTTCCTGTTTACAAGAAATTGGGTATATACCTCAATGTAAAGAACAAAGATGCCCGCAAGACCCTTCCTCGTCTTATAATGAGAGCTATGAAGTTCTTGAGGGTTAAGAATATACACGCGTAAGGACTGCAATTGCAGTCCTTGAACCAATACTTAACACTAACCACATTTTTAATGAAAACAGAACAGATCATGGCCGGATTGCAGGCCAAGTATCCTGGGGAAAGCGAGTATCTCCAGGCAGTTCAGGAAGTGCTCGAGTCAATCGAAGATGTTTACAATCAGCATCCTGAATTTGAAAAGGCTAAAATAGTGGAGAGAATGGTCGAGCCTGACCGTATCTTCACTTTCCGCGTCACTTGGGTTGATGACCAGGGAGAAGTTCAGACCAATCTCGGTTACCGTATTCAGTTCAACTCCGCTATCGGACCGTACAAGGGAGGTCTCCGTTTCCACAAGGCTGTTACCCCGTCAATGCTCAAGTTCCTCGGATTTGAGCAGACATTCAAGAATGCACTTACCACTCTTCCTATGGGTGGCGCAAAGGGAGGCTCGGATTTCAATCCTAGAGGCCGCTCAGATGAAGAAATAATGCGTTTCTGCCAGGCCTTTATGACCGAACTCTGGCAGTGCATTGGTCCTGATCAGGATATTCCTGCCGGAGATGTCGGCGTCGGCGGTCGCGAAATCGGCTATCTCTACGGTATGTACAAGAAGCTTGCGCGCGAGTACAATACTGGTGTGCTTACCGGAAAGGGTGCAACCTGGGGAGGATCCATACTCCGCCCTGAGGCAACAGGCTTCGGTGCCCTCTACTTCACCCAGCACGTCCTTCATCACGCAGGAAAGGACATAGCCGGAAAGAGGATAGCTCTCTCAGGCTTCGGAAACGTGGCTTGGGGCGCTGCTATCAAGGCTACTCAACTTGGAGCAAAGGTGGTGGCTATCTCTGGACCTGACGGTGTCTGCGCCATCCCTGAGGGTATTACGAAGGAAATGATTGATTATATGCTCGTTATGCGCGCATCAAACCGTGACCGGGTTGAGGATATGGCTACCAGATTCCCGGACAGGGCACAGTTCGTTGCAGGCAAGAAGGCTTGGAGCATCCCTTGCGACATTGCCCTGCCTTGTGCTTTCCAGAATGAGCTCTCCGAGGAGGATGCAAAGGAACTCGTTGCGAACGGCTGCTGGTGCTGCTGTGAGGTGTCAAATATGGGCTGCCAGCCGGGCGCCATCCATTACTTCCAGCACAACGGCATACTCTTCGCTCCGGGGAAGGCAGTGAACGCCGGTGGTGTGGCTACTTCCGGCCTTGAGATGACCCAGAACGCATCACACATCAGTTGGACAGCCATGGAAGTGGATGACAAGCTTCACACTATTATGCAATGCATTCACGAGCAGTGTGTCAAGTACGGAACCCAGGAGGACGGCAGCATCGACTACGTAAAGGGTGCGAATATTGCCGGCTTCATGAAGGTGGCTACCGCAATGCTTGAGCAGGGTATTATCTAATCCCTCCTTTCAGATGAATTGAAGGATGACCGGGGAATCAAAGCCCTGGCCATCCTTCTTCCTTAAAGACGTAAATGAACAAGTCGAATACAGGAATCAGTTGTTGTATACCGATTCTCCGTGTTCGTAGATATTCAAAATATATCCAAAGTTGTATAGTTCTTTTTTGTAAAACGATTTTTTGAAAAGCCGGAGTACTTGATTAACTTTGCCGACAAAGATATGCCGAAATGAGGGTTCTGATTATCAATGGAAACCCCGAAGGGGAGGAAACATCCGCTCTGAGGGCCTGCAAAAAAATAGAGAAGGCTTTCCCCGATCACGAGTTCGAACTGCTTGATGCAGGTTCAGAGCTTCGCGCATTGGAGAACAGCTTCCAAAGCGCAGCCAGGCAGATTGCCACCGCAGATCTTCTCATCTTTTCTTTCAGGGCAGGCTCATACTTTGCTCCAACCCCCATACATCGCATCATCGCCTTGATGAAGCAGACCGTGGAGAGGGGAGAACTGTCCTTTGAGGGCAAGGCTGCGACCCTGCTCTGCTCTGCGGGACCGCTGTCCGATGGCTTTGTGCGGGCCTTTATTGAGGACAATTGCGCTGAACTTGGCCTGAATTTCATAGATGGTTTCAGCGCCGAGGAGAAGGCCTTGCGCTCGAAAGAAGTATTGAGCGCCGCACATGATTTCTTTTCTTTCGTGCTCTGGAGCATCTCTGAGGGCATTTTCAAGACTCCGCGCCTTCTTCTTGAAGATTTTACTCCGGTCAAGCTTCCCTTTGCCGACCTGCTTAGTGTCACTCCTGAGGTATTGTCCCTGTCGCACGGGAAAAGCATAGCCATAGTGATGGACTCCGCGCCGGGGGACAGTCGCTTGCCTGCAATGGTTTCGCGCCTCAAGGCCAGATTGCCTTATATTACGGAGGTGCTCAATATCAGGGACTTGCGCTGCTGCAGTGAACTTGCCTCATACCTTCGGGAAAGCATAGGCCGTCACGATGCCATCGTCTGTGCCTTCAGGATTGAAGATCACTCGATGGGCTTTCGCTTCCGTCTCCTCGATGATATTCTTTATGGCAATGGAGGAACGCCCCCGGTCTTCGCGGCTTGCGGCTATCTGATAAGTGGCGCATTGAGTCGCGAAGGACAATTGCGCTGCACCCTTGAGGCTTGTGCGAGGGAGAGAAGCGGATGCTATGCCGGCCTTGCGTGCGATGAAACCGAATCCATGCACTCCATTGACAGGCTCGCCAGAAGCCTTCATTATGCCCTCGAGCATAGCTGCGTTCCTGTGCGCGGGCGTAAATGACCCGAATCAGGGACGTATTAGAAATAATTGGTTATATTTGCAGAATTAATTGATACGACAATGAAAAAGATAATTGCATCGAACAACGCTCCTGCAGCGGTCGGCCCATATTCTCAGGCCATCGAACTGAACGGTATACTCTTCGTGTCGGGACAACTTCCCGTGAATCCTGCCGACGCCAGTGTTCCTGAGGGAATCGAGGCCCAGACCAGACAGTCACTGAAGAACATAGGAGCCATACTTGAAGAGGCCGGACTCAGTTTCAATGATGTCGTGAAGACCACCGTTCTTCTGGAGGATATCGCTGATTTCGGCGCAATGAATGCCGTTTATGCGGAGTTCTTTCCTGAAAGCAAGCCGGCACGCGTGTGCTATCAGGTAGTGGCTCTTCCTAAGGGTGTGAAAGTTGAAATAGATGCAATTGCGGGCAAATAGTTATGGAATTCTCAGAAGTAATCGAAAAGAGGCATTCGGTTAGAAAATATACTGACCAGCCTATTGACAGGGAAATCATTGACACCATACTCAGCATCGCGGCCACAGCGCCGTCTTCGAGAAACAGTCACAGCAGTGCCTTTATGGTCGTTGAGGACAAGGATACCCTCGGCGCCCTTTCGGAGATGAGGGACAGTGGCTCGGCCTTTATGAAAAATGCCCAGGCCGCCATTGTTGTGCTCGGAGATGAGACCAAGACAGACATCTGGGTGGAAAACTGCGCCATTTCCGCTACCTTCGTTCAGCTTGCGGCTACGGCTATGGATTTGGGTAGCTGCTGGGTGCACGTTCGTGAACGCCAACGCTCGAAGACAGATGCTTCCAAGGGGCTTGCGGAGGATTATGTCCGCGAACTGCTGGGAATTAAGGAAGGCTTGCGCGTACTCTGCGTCATTGCCCTCGGTTATGAAGACTGCACCGAATAGCTTATCGCTGGCGAATTTCAACGGCTTATTCCGTGAAAATGATTAAATTCGCGCCTCCTTTGAACTAAGTACTATTAAAGCAATATTAACAATGTCAACCAAAAAGCTCAACCTGAAGTATTGCGTCCTTCTGCCTATTGTGCTCCTGGTCTCAATCTTCCTCTGGGCCGTGCCTACCGAATTCTATGGTATTGAGGCCCTTACGGCAGTTCAGCAGCGTGTTATCGCACTGTTTGTCTTCGCCGCTCTTATGTGGATGTTCGAGATTATTCCGAACTGGACCACTTCACTTCTTGTAATCGTCCTTTCCCTCCTGCTGGTATCCGACAAGGGATTGTCCTTCCTCTGCACTCCTGAGGCAGGCAAGCTTGTAGGATACAAGAGCATTATGTCCGCCTTTGCGGATCCTATCGTAATGCTTTTCCTCGGTGGTTTCGTGCTGGCTATTATGGCTTCGAAATACGGTTTGGACGTGACTCTCGCCAGATTTCTTCTTAAGCCTTTCGGCAAGAAACCGAAATGGGTGCTCCTCGGCTTCCTCGTGATTATTGCTATCTTCTCGATGTTCATGTCGAACACGGCAACCGCTGCAATGATGCTCGCTTTCCTCGCACCTGTGCTCGCTTCTCTTCCTGAGGATGACAAGGGCCGTATCGGACTTGCCCTCGCTATTCCTATAGCAGCAAACCTCGGTGGTATCGGAACCACCATCGGTACACCTCCGAATGCAACTGCAGTAGGTTTCCTTGCTGACAACGGCATCAATGTCACCTTTGCCGAGTGGGCCATGCATATGATACCTTTCGTCCTGATCATGATAGTGATAGCTTGGGTACTTCTCCAGCTGCTCTTCCCTTTCAAGACCAAGGAACTCGTACTCAACATACCTCCAAGTGAGCGCAAGACCGACTGGAAGACCTATGTCGTATGGGTCACCTTCGCTGTGACCATACTGCTCTGGGCTACTGAGGCTATCACAGGAGTCAGCTCCAACGTTGTCGCTCTCATTCCTCTCGCAGTATTTTCTGCTACAGGTCTTTTCGGCAAGGAAGATATCAAGGAAATCAACTGGACAGTGCTTTGGCTCGTTGCCGGAGGTTTCGCTCTCGGTACCGATATGAACGGAACCGGTCTTGCAAAGGTTCTCATCGAGGCTATTCCTTTCGGCCAGATGTCAGTGCTCCTTATCTTCATAATCGCCGGCGTCGTATGCTACTTCCTCTCTAACTTCATCAGCAATTCAGCGACAGCAGCCCTGCTCATCCCTATCCTCATCGTTGTGGCTATGGCAATGAGCGACCCTGCAGCTGCCAACAATGCACAGTTCCTCTCTTGGGGAGGTACCCATGCCATGATTATCTTTGTGGCTACCTGTGCATCCATAGCTATGCTCTTCCCGATCTCTACACCTCCTAATGCCATCGCATCCTCAACAGGTCTCGTGCCTACCAAGGAGATGACCAAGGTGGGTATCATAATCGGCGCAATCGGCTTTGTATTCGGATTCTTCTGGCTTACAAAGATTTTCCCTTTTGCATAATTTGATTTTTAGATAATCCGGAAGGGGGCTTTTGTCCCCTTCCTATAATTTTACAGTGTATGAAAACCAGAATTCCTGCAGCAGCGCTTGCTCTTTTGTGCGCTGTCAGCGCATCCGCACAGGATGCACAGATCAAGCTCTACGGATTCATCCGCAACTTCGCCCACATTGACACTCACGAGATGACTGCCGGTACTGCCGACCTCTTCAGCTACGGTCCTAAGGACAACGACAATGACAACACCACCTATCATTTTACAGCTATCACCAGCCGCTTAGGTGTTGATGTAAGCGGCTACCAGTATGGCAATATGTCCGCTTCAGCCAAGATTGAGGCAGACTTCTTCAGCGGTGTAAGCGGAGTAAGCGGAACTGCTGTGCTCCGCCTCCGTCAGGCTTATATGACCCTTGGATGGAAGGATGAGGACAAGCTTCCTACCACACTCAAGATAGGACAGGCCTGGCATCCGATGGCAGCAGATATGCCGGACGTTATTTCCCTTAACACGGGAGCTCCATTCGGACCATTCTCACGTACTCCGCTGATGCAGTTCGACAAGAGCTTCAGCTCATCATTCTCAATGACTGCTGCGGCAATATGGCAGATGCAGTACACTTCTGCAGGTCCTGCCGGAGCATCAGCAAACTACATTAAGTACAGTGGTATCCCTGAGCTCTATGCGGGTGTTTCATACAAGGGAGAGAATTCATTGGTAAGACTCGGTGTCAATTTCCTCAGCATCAAGCCTGTACAGACTGAAAAGGACCGCCTCAATACTGTGTCTCCTTTCCTCTATGCTCAGTACAAGAAAGGTCTCTTCTCTGTAAAGGCAAAAACCATTTTTGCACAGGCCGGTGAGCACCTTAACCTCAATGGCGGCTACGGTCGTGCAGCTGAGGGTGGCTACACCCCTACCAACAACTCTTCAAGCTGGGTCAGCCTTTCTTATGGCAAGGATTGGCAGTTTGTACTCTTCGGAGGTTTCTCAAAGAACTTCGGTACAAAGAAGGCGCTTGTAAGCGACGAATCTTTCTGGTTCAGCAAGAACAGCGCAGCCAATATGAACACAATGTACAGGCTTACTCCTACTATCATCCGCAATCTCGGAAAGGTGACCATCGGTCTCGAGTATGAGCTCACTTCAGTTCAGTACGGTGACAAGTCTACGGGTATGAACCTTGAAAAGGGTCTCTATGACAAGGGACTCCACTGGGTAAGCAACAATAGGCTCCAGGCAATGTTCAAGTACGCGTTCTAGCAATAGAAACACATATTCAAGAAGGTGACTGATAAGCAATTCAGCCACCTTTTTTCGTAGATGGTACTGTATAACCTTCGCCGTTTGAAAACAATGAAGCATACTTTGACGAAAACACTGAAAAATTTCTTGTTTTTCAATAAATTATCTATCTTTCGCAAGCAATAACCAATTAATTTATTTTGCTATGTTATCAGAGTGGTGGAATTCACTGAGTGTGATTATGCGGGTGGTCTGGGGCTTGACCCTCTCCGCTTCGCTTGTCTTTATCATCCAGACCGTAATGACTTTCATTGGGGCCGACACAAGCGGAGATTTTGACGCGCCTGACGGAGATCTTGGTTTTGATGCTTCATCCTTGGGCCATTCCGGAATGAATCTCTACACCTTGCGAAACCTTGTAAACTTTCTCCTCGGTTTCGGATGGACCCTTATTCTTCTTGAGGGTAGCATCAATTCCACAGCGCTGCTCATATTCATTGCCCTGTCAGTCGGCTTGGGACTCGTGGCTATTGTTATGTACCTCTTCAAGTGGATGAGCGATATGCAGCAGTCAGGCAACATTGACGTATACAAATCGGCAGTTGGCTGTACAGGTACGGTTTATCTTACCATTCCGGGCGAACGCAAGGGCGACGGAAAGGTGCAGATTACCATAAACAATGCCGTGCGCGAGTATGCCGCCCTGACCGACGGGGAAACCATCAAGACCGGGACCCCAATCAAGGTGATTGAGGTCATCAATCAGGGCACTCTGCTGGTTGAGGAGCTCAACTCGTTTATAGTCTGAGCCTTATAATAATTGACGTACAATCATTAATGAATAATCAAGCTGTTATGGGAATTGAAATTATCCTCATCGTCGTGTTTATAGTCGTTGTGACTTTTGCAGCCATACTCAAGCGCTATAAACGTTGTCCATCGGACAAGATACTCGTTATCTATGGTAAGACCGGAAAGAGCAAGACCGGTTCCATCTCTTCTGCACGCTGTATCCACGGCGGCGCCTCTTTCATTTGGCCGGTTTTCCAAAGCTATGCCTTCCTTGATCTCACTCCCATTTCCATTGAGTGCAATCTTACCAACGCCCTTTCGAAGCAGAACATCCGTGTTGACGTGCCTTGCCGCTTCACCGTCGGTATTTCCACCGAGCCGGAGAATATGACCAATGCTGCTGAACGTCTTCTCGGACTCCATACTGACGATATCAGAAATATCGCTACCGATATTCTTTTCGGTCAATTAAGGCTTGTCATTGCCACTATGGATATTGAGGAAATCAATGCCGACCGCGACAAATTCCTGGCGAACGTCAGCACCAATGTCGAAGCGGAGCTTCGCAAGATAGGTCTTAAGCTTATCAATGTCAATGTGACCGATATCCGCGACGAGTCTGGATATATCGAGGCCCTCGGTAAGGAGGCTGCTGCAAAGGCTATCAATGACGCGAAAAAGAGCGTTGCCGAGCAGAACCGTTTCGGTGAGATCGGTAAGGCTGAGGCTGACAGGGATAAGGATATACGAATTGCCGAAACCAGTCGCGATACCCGAATTTGCACTGCTGATGCCAATGCCAAGGCTGTCGAAGGAGAGAACAATTCGCGTATTGCCATTGCCAATTCTGACGCTTTGCGCCGCGAGAAACAGGCTGAGGCTGAGCGAATTGCGGTAGCAGCAGAGAAGGTTCAGGCTGCGAAGGCTCTCGAGGAGGCGTACAAGAGCGAGCGTGATGCCGAACTTGCACGCGCAGCGAAGGAAAAAGCGACCCAGGAGGCAAATATCGTCGTGGCTGCGCAGATTGCCAAGGAAAAGGCAATAATCGAGGCTGAGGCTGAGGCTGAGAAGATGAGACGCACCGCACAGGGTGAAGCAGATGCTATTTACGCGAAGATGGATGCGCAGGCTCGCGGTATCTTCGAGATTCTCACCAAGCAGGCGAGCGGTTTCGGTCAGCTCGTTGATTCTGCCGGTGGAGATGCTGAGAAGGCTATCACGATGCTTATTGCCGACAAGCTTCCTGAACTTGTCAAGACTCAGGTGGAGGCGGTCAAGGGCATTAAGATCGATAAGGTAACTGTTTGGGATGGAGCAGGTTCCAAGGACGGAAAGACCGCTACGTCTAATTTTATCTCAGGAATGATGCAGTCGGTTCCTCCTCTTAACGACCTCTTCAGGATGGCAGGACTTAACCTTCCGGATTACCTGAAGGGCAAGGCTGACGTTCAGGAGAACAAGGAAGAAACAAATAATTGATATGGCTATTATAGTAAACGTAGATGTGATGCTCGCCCGTAGGAAGATGTCCTGTGGGGAACTTGCCGAAAAGGTGGGCATATCAGCTGCGAATCTGTCCATACTCAAGACTGGCAAGGCCAAGGCGGTGCGTTTCAGTACTCTGAATGCTATCTGCAAGGCTTTGGACTGCCAGCCCGGCGACGTGCTGGCTTATGAATCTGATACAGCCGAATAGGAGCGGATACTTTTGCCGTGCAGACAGAGCTGTCTGCACGGCTGTTAATGCTCAAAGAGGACTGTCGAAAAGAAGATGAGAGAAACTATATCGATAAGGAATGGAATCTGTACCGCTCCTGAGCACAGCATGGCTCAGCCGGTCAATTTTTCTATGATGGAAGGCGAGCAGATTGCCATAGTGGGTCCGAACGCTTCGGGCAAATCACGGCTCGTCGACCTCATCCGGGGACGTTGGCGTCTTCTGGGTGAGGGCGTAAAGTACGACTTCGGTCCGGATAGGCGACCGCCTTACAAGAACATTCGTATGGTGACTTTCAGGGATCTCTACGGAGATGTGGCCGGGGCGGATTTCTATTATCAGCAACGCTGGCATTCACAGGATACCGAGTTTTCTCCCTTTCTTCGCGATATAGTCCCTGAAGTATCAGATGATGCTTTCCGTCCTGACATTGACGCACTACTGGATGACGGAAACGGGGGCAGTCTCCTCGATAAGAGGGTGGTTATGCTTTCAAGTGGCGAAAGACGCCGTTTCCAAATCGCAATGGCTCTTTATGACGCGCCAAGGGTATTGATACTGGACCATCCCTATGTCGGTCTCGATGCTCCTACCCGCGAATCACTCTCTTCCAAACTCGAGGAACTGGTGAAAGCTGGCCGTATCCAGATTCTGATGCTTCTGTCCCGCGACGACGAAATTCCGCCTCTGATTACCCACGTCGTGCCCGTCGACAATCTCTGCTGCGGGCAGAAACTTCCTGTGGGGCAATTTTTCGCTGCCCGCCACCGCTCTCCGGAGCTTCCGCAGCAGCTCACATCTGAGAAACGGGATGCCATCCTCAGCCTTCCCGAAGGCATTGATTGTCCCAATGGCAATATCATCGAGTTGCGTGATCTTAGTATTGGATACGCCGGCAGAACCATACTCGACCATATTGATCTGACTGTGAAAAGAGGCGAGAAATGGGCGCTCGAGGGCCGTAACGGTTCGGGAAAATCGACACTGCTCAGCATAATCTGCGCTGACAATCCTCAAAGCTACGCATGCGACGTGTCCCTTTTCGGACGCCAAAGGGGCAGCGGTGAGAGCATCTGGGATATTAAGAAACGGATCGGCTATGTCAGCCCCGAGATGTGCAGAGCCTTCCAGAAACCCGTTCCCGTCATCAATATTGTCGCGAGCGGCTATCAGGATTTTGCCGGACTATATCGTGCTCCATTGAGTGAGGCAATGGGGCCTTGCGAGTTTTGGATGGACATTTTCGGGGTATCGGCATTGCGCGACCGTCTCTTTACAAGCCTCTCGGGAGGAGAGCAGAGGCTGGTAATGCTGGCCAGGGCGTTTGTCAAGAATCCGCCCCTACTCATTCTTGATGAGCCGACCCTCGAACTGGACGAGAGAAACTGCCGCCTTGCCAAGGAGGTTATAGAAGCCTTTTGCAGCAAGCCGGGCAAGACCTTGATAATGGTTTCTCATTACAAAGAGGACTTTCCTTCCTGCATTAGTTCAAGCTTCAATCTGAACCGCAAATGACGGAGGCGTTCATATTCGTGTTTCTTGGTGTAATGGCTGCCAGTTTCATTCAGAGGGTGACTGGCTTCGGCTTTGGCATCTTCATTATGACCATATTACCTTTCATTATGCCAAGTTATGCCGAGGCTACCGCCCTGTCCGGGACTCTGGCTATGGTGACTGCCTTCCTGACAGCTGTTAAATACAGGAAAGCCGTGAACTGGAAGAAATTGCTGCCCATACTCCTGACTTTCATCGTGGTTTCCTTTTTTGCGGTACTGCTTTTGGGCTCCGTGAACGACCGCTCTCTGAAGCTTGTGCTCGGAGTGATAATGATAGTGGTCAGCATATACTTCTTTTTTCTCAGCGAAAGGATACATCTACCTCCGACTCTGCCCGTTCAATTCGGAATGGGTAGCCTTTCAGCCCTGATGGGAGGCCTGTTTGCAATGCAGGGACCTCCCGCTATCGTTTATTTCGTTTCATCCGCTGAAGACAAGGACGAGTACATTGCCCTGACCCAATGGTATTTCTTCCTTGGCAATCTTGCCCTGACTTTTTTCAGGGCAAGCCACGGTTTCCTTACTCCGACAGTTGGGAAGATGTGGCTTGTAGGACTTCCTGCCGGCTTTCTGGGCCTATATCTGGGTGAAAAGGTATATAAGAAGCTGCCAGCCGGGACAATACGAAAGGTGGTTTATGCTTATATGGCCCTCGCTGGTATCCTGACCCTGATTTTCGCCCGCTAAGTTTTTCTAAGGGTCGCTGTCTCTTGGGGCCGAGGGGTACAAATTAAAAAAGCTGACTAATCAGTCATATTGACTTTTTAGTCAGCCTCTTTTTTGGCTCCCCCTCGGGGACTTGAACCCAGGACCCCCTGATTAACAGTCAGGTGCTCTAACCAACTGAGCTAAGGAGGAATGTTTCCCCTTCTTTCTGAACGGGATTGCAAAGGTACTGCTTTTTTTTAAAGTTCCAAACTTTTTTACGTTTTTTTTCTATCTTTGTGATGCGTATAATTGAAAAAGTATCTCTATCGAAATGGATATAGCTTTACTCTCGAAAATCGTTAAGGAAATTATGCTGGACAATGATGAGCTTACTTTGCCTGGTGTAGGCACCTTCATTGCTGAGCTCATCCCTTCCAGCTTTTCGGACAAGGGCTATACGATAAATCCGCCATACAGGAGACTGTCTTTCCGGCAGTACGAGCTCGCGGATTCCCGTCTGGTTGATTTCTATGCCAGGTCAAACGGTGTGGATAGGGATGCTGCCACCTCCATCATTGTCCATTTCCTTGCAGAATTGAAGGCCAGTCTGATGCAGAAAAAGACCATAGTGTTTCCAGGTCTTGGTCGTCTGAGGGCAACAAAGGAGAACAATTTCTTTTTTATTCCTGACGAGGATTTGAATATTTATCCTGACGGTTTAGGCCTTGAACCTATTTCTTTGAAGACTCACGTTGAAACAGAGGATGATTTTGCTGCTGCTGCATCTTCAATACAACTTATTCTGAATCAGGATGTTCCATTGGAAACTGAAACTCGGGAATTGACTGTCCAGGAAGAAGTCCAAGAAGAAGTCCAGGAAGAAGTTCAAGAAGAAGTCCAAGAAGAGGTTCAAGAAGAAGTCCAGGAAGCTGTAGCACCTAAGACGGAAACAGTAACAGAAGAGACAGTTCCAGTCCAGCCCCTTCCAGAGAAGAAAGACAAGAAACTTCATTGGGCTTGGATTCTGCTTATTTCTGTCGTGGGGGCCTTGATCCTTTTCTTCGGCACTTTCCTTCTGTTGTCAAGGATTGCCCCGGATTTTATCGACAGGTTGCTTTATTCGGCAGAGGAACTTGATTTGATTCGCCATTTCCAATGATAGAACTCGTATATCCTATCGGTGCTACTGCGCCTGACATAGAGCCGAAGCAAAAGATTACTGCGGCATTGCGCCATGCTTTGGGTAATGGGGCTGAGCCCTTGGAAGTTCTCCGACAAGGTGTTGAAATGCTGCCTGTGGTCGATCCAAGCGGCTTCGTGATAGGCCAAGCGTCTCGCAAGTATTGCCATTCGGGAGCAAAGCCCCTTCATCCCGTAGTGCACCTTCATATCCTGAACAGGGAAGGAAAGCTGTATATCCAGAAGCGCTCTATGAAGAAGGACTTGCTTCCTGGTCGCTGGGATACTGCTGTAGGCGGTCACATTGGTTACGGTGAGAGCGTTCTCGAGGCTTTGTTCCGCGAGGCATCGGAGGAACTCGGCTTCTATGATTTCAATCCTGTCTGGCTTCTTTCTTACGTTTTCGAATCCGATACCGAGAGGGAGCTTATCAACTCCTTTGCGACTGTTGGCAATTTCGAACTCCATCCGGATTTGGATGAGGTAGATGAGGGGCGCTTCTGGTCTTTCGAGGAAATAGACGCCAATTTGTCAAAAATGATTTTTACTCCTAACTTTGAGAAGGAGTTCCAAATGATCAGGAAACCCCTTGAGGCTCTCTTGTGATTATGGCCACGAATCTTGAAAAATTCATAAAAGACCAACTTTCGATTTGGAGTGAAGTCTCCAACAGGTACCGCGACCTCAGAAATGTATCCACCAGAACTATGAACATAGGTGGACTTGATGTGACTCTTCAGCACAATCCGGCGCGCCTGTCATCTGCAACCGCCCGCATTGACGAGGAATCCTTGAAGGCCCGCGAATGCTTCCTGTGCCCGGACAATCAATGCGCAGAGCAGATCCGCATGCGTTTCGTCGGACGCAAGGGCAGAAAGTACAATATCCAGATCAATCCTTTCCCGATTTTCCCTCGCCACCTGGTTATACCGAGGGTTAGACATTGCGAGCAGTCCATATGGCATCATTTCGTGGATATGCTTGATCTCTCTAAGGCTTTCAGCGACTATATTTTCTTTTACAATGGTCCCAAGTGCGGAGCCTCTGCTCCGGACCATATGCACTTTCAGGGAGCTCCGAGGCATCTGATGCCTCTTGAGCGTTCAATCGATTCCTGCCTTTCTTCCTTCCCTGCTCAGGATGAGGACGGAAAGCCTTTGGACCTGCCGGGTAAACTTGAGCATATCTGCTCGCTTCTGGATGCTCATCTATATCATTACAAGCAGTTTACGCGTGGAATTTTCGTTCTGCGCGCATGTACGGCCAAGTCGATGGGCAAGCTTTTTTACCGTCTGCTGGAATGCGCTCCGCTTTCGAAGGATGACAAGGAACCGAAGTTCAATCTCTTCTCTTATTACACTGCAGGGTCAGGAGCCAATGCAGCTGAAGGGGAGTACAGGGCAATCGTCGTTTTTCGTGAGCGCCATTGGTCACATCATTACTTCAGCGACGGTCCCGACCATCTGACCATGGGTCTGGGTTGTGCGGATATGGCCGGCTTTTTCATTGTCCCGGTACCGGAGGACTTTGCGAAGATTACTGAGGAGATGCTTGCAGGGATGGTGGATGAGGTGTCCCTCTCCGCAGAGTCCGAGCAAGACATCATTTGGCGGCTTACACGTCAGCAAAGGACTGTAGATGTAGGCATAATGTCAGCAGATGAGATAGTGTTCGAGATTATTTCGGACGGCGCCGGCCCGCAGAAGGTCAGCATTCGTGACGGCCGCATTGACTATAACGGTGTTCTCTATGACGAGCTTTACTTTGATGCCGTAACCCGTTCCACCTTCTTCGCTGAAGCGTCTTTTGTGCTCCATGCTGTGACTATAGGAGTGGATTTCCATTGGGAGAGGAAGCTCGACCAGACATTCGCCGGTTCGCTGAAATTCATTGCTTCAAATAATAAGGTGCTGGCAATCAATACGATAGGTGTTGAGGATTATTTGCTGAGCGTTATCTCTTCGGAGATGAAGGCCAGCGCCGGGCTCGAATTGCTCAAGGCTCATGCGGTCATCTCCCGTTCGTGGCTTATGTCTCAGCTCGAGCGTCCCAAGGGTCTCGCGTCCCGCTCTTCGGAACGCGTCAGCGTCGCATCGGGCGAGCTTGTCAAATGGTGGGACCACGATGACCACAGCCTTTTCGATGTGTGCGCGGATGACCATTGCCAACGCTATCAGGGGCTTACGATGGCGGTGGGAGAAAATGTGCGTAAGGCGATAGATGCGACATGGGGGCAGGTGCTCCGCTTCAGGGGCAGTATCTGCGACGCGCGCTTTTCGAAGTGCTGCGGAGGTGTGACCGAACGCTTCAGCACTTGCTGGGAGGACCGCGACCTGCCTTATCTCAGAGTCATCAACGACACTCCTGACGGAACGCCGGACACGCGCTGCTTCTGCGATACAGATGATAAGGCAATATTGTCACAGGTCCTGAACGATTATGATCTGGAGTCCTCTGACTTCTTCCGTTGGGAGCGCCGCTATACCCGTGATGAGCTCTCCGAACTCGTTGAGAGGCGCAGCGGCTTAGGTCTGGGCAGCTTGCGTGAGCTCATTCCTTTGGAGAGGGGAGGCTCGGGACGCATAAGCCGCCTCAAACTTGTAGGAGACAAGGGATCGATGGTTATTGGAAAGGAACTGATGATACGCAGGACTCTGTCAGAAAGCCATTTGAAGAGTTCCGCCTTCGAGGTTGAAAGCACCGGGGAGGGCTTCATCCTGCGAGGCAAGGGCTGGGGCCACGGTGTCGGTCTGTGCCAGATCGGTGCGGCGGTAATGGCCTGCAGAGGATATAATTATAAACAGATACTTGCCCACTATTATCCGGGCGCAGAATTGACTGAAAAATGAAACTGAAGGGCAATAACCCCTGGCTTTGGGTGCCGACTCTCTATCTTTTCGAGGGCATACCATACGCTGTCGTCAACAATATTTCGTTGGTGATGTTCAAGGATATGGGCATGCCCAATGACAGATTGTCCATATACACATCACTGCTATCCATCCCGTGGGTGCTCAAGATTGTGCTCAGCCCCTTCGTCGATTCCGTTGCGAGCAAAAGGCAATGGGCCACTTTGATGCAGGTCCTTATGGTGGTCTGCACCCTCGCCCTCGCTCTCCTGCTCCCGAAATGCAGCCTGAGTCTCCTGCTCATTCTATTCAGTATCACAGCCTTCGCCTCAGCGACCCACGACATCGCCGCGGACGGTTATTATATGCTCGCGCTGGATGACCATCAGCAATCCCTCTTCGTCGGCATACGCAGCACCTTCTTCAGAATTGCCACGGTGTGTGGGCAGGGCCTTATCGTCGTACTGGCGGGAAAACTCGAAAAGTCTATGGCAATAAACACTGCATGGAGCTTCACCCTTGTCGCAGTTGCATCGATCCTCGCTCTGATTGCCCTCTGGGACCTGCTGTTCCTTCCCCGTCCTGCAGCGGATTCGAAGAAAAGTGCCGTTTCCTCCAGAGTCGTGTTCAGGAATCTGGCGGAATCATTCATCACCTTCTTTACAAAGAAGGGAATAATTGTGACTATCCTTTTTCTCCTGCTGTACCGTCTTCCCGAGGCCTTTTCGGTCAAGATGCTCGTGCCTTTTATGAAAGATCCTCTGAGCGCGGGCGGCCTGGGACTGAGCACTGAGCAGGTGGGCTGGATATACGGTACTGTTGGAACCATAGCCCTTACCGTCGGCGGTATTCTGGGAGGCATTCTGGCTAGTCGTTACGGACTCAAGAAATGCCTTTGGCCAATGGCTCTCAGCCTCGCGCTTCCTTGTGCTGTGTATCTTTATCTGGCTGTAGCACAGCCTCATAGCCTGGTCCCTATCTATCTCTGCATTACTTTGGACCAGTTCGGTTACGGGCTCGGATTCACCGCATACACCCTGTATATGCTCTATTTCTCACGCGGTTCCTATCAGACCTCGCATTATGCTTTCTGTACGGTCCTGATGACCTTCAGTATGCTTCTTCCGGGTTTGGTGGCAGGCAAGCTCCAGATGTCCCTCGGTTACACCGGATTTTTCGTGATGGTCCTCATCTGTTGTCTGGTGACTGTGGGAGCCACTTTGCTGGTTAAGGTGGATCCCGAATATGGTAAGAAATAATATTGCAATATGTTGAAATCAAGTCATTTGGCAGTATCGCTGCTTTCATTGCTCCTGCTCGCGTTGCCGGCTTGCGCCCACAATGTGACGCAGTCTGAAAGCAATACCCTTGTCCAGCCTCTGACGGAAGAAGTCGTGACTGGCATTGAGGTCCTGGTCGAGAGAGGCTTTGAAGGGCTGGTCGGGAAAAAAGTGGCGCTGATGACGAATCCCAGTGGCATTGACAGAAAGCTCCGCTCCACCATTGACATACTGTATAATGCACCCGGAGTGGAATTGATTGCCCTCCTTGCACCCGAACACGGGGTCAGAGGGGATGTTTATGCCGGGGGCAAGGTGTCGGATGCTGTTGACGAAGCTACCGGTGTTCCGGTATATTCCGTTTACGGAAGCACGAAAAAGCCAAGTCCCGAAATGCTTAAGGGAGTTGACGTGGTCGTTTACGACATCCAGGACGTTGGCACCCGCTCCTACACCTTCATCAGTTCCCTCGGACTTTTGATGCGCTCCTGTGCAGAAATGGATATAGAGCTGATGGTGCTGGACCGTCCCAATCCTCTCGGTGGGGAAAAGGTAGAGGGCTGTGTTGTTGAGGAAGGATATTACAGCTTCATCAGCGAATTCAGCATCCCCTATGTCTATGGGCTCACCGTGGGAGAATTGGCAATGCTCCTTAATGAGGAAGGCCTCAATCGGGGCATCAAGGGCAATGAAGAGGCGCTAAAGTGCCGTTTGACCGTTGTTCCCATGAAGGGCTGGAAGCGTTCGATGACCTTCCTCGAGACCGGATTGCCATGGGTCCTCCCATCGCCGAACATCCCTTATCCTCAAAGCGCAATCGGCTATCCTTGTGCTGGCATAGTCGGGGAATTGTCCTTCCTCAATATTGGGGTGGGCTACACTCTTCCTTTCGGCACTTTCGCGGCATCGTGGATAGACGCTGATGCTCTGAAAAAGAAGCTTGATTCTATGGATATACCCGGACTGAACTTCCGGACCATACACTACAAACCCAGTTCCGGCGCTGATGCGGGAAAGCTGCTCCACGGTGTCCAATACTATTTTGAAGATTATTCTGCAGCAAATTTAACACTTGTACAATTCTACGTTCTGGAGGCCCTGAAGGCCATTTATCCTGATATGGATCCCTTTGCGAAGGTGAAGACTTCAAGCTTCGACAACGTTTGTGGTACGGATTATGTTAGGCAGAGTTTTCAGAAGAGATTCAAGGTATCGGACATATACGATTATTGGCAGAAGGACGCTGAATCCTTCAGGAATCTTTCCCGGAAATACTATTTATACTAACCAAAAAACCCGGTGTTATGAAAAAAGTCTACAGAATCGCATTGGTCGGCTTGATAAGCTCGGCAATGGCTCTGATTCCACATTCAACTGATGCTCAGACCCGCCGCACCACAACCGGAACCACCAGCTCGAGCAATACTTCTTCGGGTAGCGAAAACCGTTCGGCAGCAAAGCGTTCAACGGCCAGCTCCACTTCCTCTACCCAGCGTTCGACAACGGCAGGTACCGCAAGCAGCAATGACCGTCAGGTCCGCCGTACCACCGGCAGCAGCAACACAGAACGCAATTCAACTGGAAACGTCACTGCCGGCAGCAATCGTGCAAGCAGCAATCGTTCTACCGGCAATGCTGCAGTCAACAACTCCAGCTCCGGCAATTCTGCTACCGGCAATGCCCAGACTGCCACAGGCTCCGCTCCTGTCCGCGCTACAAGCGTCAGATCGAGAGTTGGCCTGACTTCTTCGAACAAGGCCTCTACCGGGACGCGTCAGGAAATCAATTACGGCGGCCGCGGCGATGCCATACGTTTGGATGATGATAGAAACATCAATCGCATCCCTCCACGTGAGCGAGGCTATATGAGTTATGACAGGATTCCATCCTTCTATGAGGACGATCTCCATATGTATGGATACAGAATCCACACCCTGCCTCCTTCATACAAGCGCTATACATACTGGGGAGTGGATTATTATTTATACAAAAATGTCTATTACAGACGTTATGGCAACAGCTACGTCGTATGCCGTCCTCCTGTCGGAATAGTAATTGACCTTGGACCCCACGATATCCACTTTTCGAGAGTGCATTTCGCATACTACTTTGATGTTTACCGTCCTTTTGACGTGGTTGACCGCAACTACCGCATCATTCTCGAGCAAAACAGGGAAATAGCCAGAAACAATGCTGTTCTGGCCCGTCAGAACCAGGCGCTGGCATTGAACACTTCAAGAGCCCTCTCATCATATGATATTGCTCGCGCCCTCGGTCTCATTCAGAGCTTTGCCGGCATTGACAAAGATTATTTCTATCAGGACGGAGTCTTCTATACAGTGAAGAGGAATGGCCGTTTCGAGGTGATAGTCCCTCCTGCAGGAGCTCTGGTTGATGAACTTCCTGACGACTACGACATCATAGTCCTCAATGGAGTTGAGTATTACAAGGTGGATGATACTGTTTATCGTCTCGTGCTCATCGACGGCATTCCTTGCCTCGAAGTCCTCGGTCAGATGTACGGTTCGATGGCTCACCGCTACAACTACTATTACAATGATTAGAGCAGATTGAAAATACGTTCGAGAGCGCTTCTGTCACCGCTTGAGGACAATTCCACATCGGCGGCCTTCGGGTCGCCGATATTTTTGCCCCCGCTCCGGGAATCATTGCGGAAGAGCTTCCTTTCGCTCATAACATCGACAAGGTGGCGGGCAGCGGCGGGTGCCGGGTCAATGATGCTGACTCCGCTTCCAGCTATGCGGCTTATGGTCCCGCGCAGGAAGGGATAGTGGGTGCAGCCCAGGACAATGACATCGGCGCCTGCCAGAATAAGTGGCTCAACGCTTTCGCGTACGACCTGCTCGGCATAGGGACCGTCAAGTTCTCCGTTTTCTACCAATTCGACAAAGCCCTTCCCAACCTGCTCTATGACCTTCACTCCATCGGTATATTTGTCCTTGGTATCCAAGTACTTGGAAGCTTTCAGCGTGCCAGCCGTAGCCAGCACTCCAATGACTCCGCTATGAGTCTTGAGGGCTGCCGGTTTGACTGCCGGTTCCATTCCAATGAAGGGGAGTCCGTATTCTGCCCTGAGTGTGGCAATGGCCGCGGCTGTGGCTGTATTGCAGGCTATGACTATCACATCGGCGCCGCGGCTGATGAGATGCTCCGTTATCCAGCGCGCACGGGCGAGGATGTACTCCTGGCTTTTCTCTCCGTAAGGGCAATGGGCATTGTCCGAAAAATAGACATATCTTTCATTGGGGAGCAATCTGACGATCTCCCTGTAAACGGACAAACCGCCCGCACCTGAATCAAAAATGCCTATCATAGTGGCAAAGATATGCTTTTTTTCTATATTTGCGTTCTACGAAAAACTGATTGTTATGTCTTTGTTCTTACCTGCCTCTTACAGGAACCTGCTCGGTTCCGCCGAGAATACCGAAAAGGCCATCAAAGCCGTCAAAACTATGTTTCAGGACAATCTCTCAGCCCAACTCGCCTTGCTCAGAGTGACAGCCCCTATGGTCGTGTTGACCGGAACAGGTATCAATGATGATCTCAACGGGGTGGAACGTCCTGTCCGTTTCCCTATCAAAGGAATGGGGGAACGTCAGGCTGAAGTGGTTCATTCTCTTGCCAAATGGAAGAGACTGAAGCTTGCAGAACTTGAAGTATTGCCGGGTAGAGGCATTTATACCGATATGAACGCCCTTCGCCCCGATGAGGATCTGGACAATATTCACTCCATTTATGTTGACCAGTGGGACTGGGAGCGCGTAATCCGTCCTGAGGATAGAAACCTGGATTTCCTGAAGAAGACGGTGCGCCGTATTTATGAAGCTATCAAGGTGACAGAGAATAAGTTGTATGTCGAGTTTCCTCAGATAGTGCCTGAACTTCCCGAGGATATTTACTTCATCCACTCGGAGGAATTGCTGCAGATGTATCCTTCATTGAGCCCGAAGCAGAGGGAGAATGAAATCACACGCAAATACGGAGCTGTATTCATCATAGGTATTGGCGGTGAGCTGTCAGACGGAAGCATTCACGATGGCAGAGCGGCTGATTATGACGACTGGAGCACTCCTAATTCTGATGGCTATAAGGGTCTGAACGGAGATATTCTGCTGTGGAACAATGTGTTGGACAGCGCCTTTGAGGTGTCGAGTATGGGAATCCGCGTCGATGATGCGGCTCTTGAACGCCAGCTTGCCATTCGTGACCAGTTGTGGAA
>JALEPJ010000043.1 GCA_022766385.1 Rikenellaceae bacterium | reverse complement strand
TCAAATATTCGGCAAATTTAGAAAAGACAAAAAGAAAATCCAAAGAATTTCAATAAAAATGACGATTCTTTTTTGGTCATTATCAGCGAATTATGCCCAAAACGCCCTCCAAGAGGCCTGCAGCGCACATATGTGCTGCCTCAATATTTGGAAGGCAATCCATCATTCCGACCTTAAGCGATGAGCAGAGAACAGAGAGATGGTCACACATCCTGTCGTGAAGGAAGCTATCCGTGCGCAGGACGGAACATCCGGGATATACTTGCGAGAAGGCCTGAAGTTCATCAAGCAGTTCAAAAGAATTAAAAGGCGCCTGTCGTAAACGAACAATTCCCGCAAGCGGTGCAGAGACATTGCGCCAACATTTCAGCTTTCCGCTCCATGGGGTGCCGAAGACGCGGGGGCCGTCGGGGAAGATACGGACGGCGGGATTGTCATCATTCAGAAGCTCGGAGCCAGGGAAAGCGCTGAGCCAAAGGCGCGAATGGGTGCTCTTGCCTGTGCCGCTCTTGCCGAGGAACATATAGGCTCTTCCGTCACGGATGACGCAGGAAGCGTGAATGGAAATGCCGTCGTGAAGCAATACAATCTGCGCGAAGAGTGCGCGCATCAGCGATGAGATAAGCACTCCTGAAGTAGGAGCTGCGGGATCTATAGAGAAAATGGCCTGACGATAATCCTCAGTTACGCGCATAAGTGCCTTACAACCAACGAAATCCAGAGAAAACCAAGACTCTCGCCCGCAGGAAAAGTAGCTCGTCCTCCCCATATCGCTGTCTTCTGTGAAAAGGAGCCGCGCATCCTCTGGCAAGGTCAGTGCCTCCACCCATTTGAGAGTGAGGGCAGCTTCAGCGGATTTAGCATCTTCTCCAAGTACAAAATCCTTGAAGTTCGGCAAGCCCTTGCCGGCATCGAACTCCTGAGGAAGGAGCAGTACCAGCTTCAGCCCCGCAACGTTATATGTATGCGCAGTGAGCATAATTCTGAAAGAAGTGTATCAGGATTCGGCGAGCTCAAGCCTGAGCCATTCATCGGCCGTAGCCGCAGCATCTGCATTGGCCAGTTCCGCGTCGATGCCATATTCCTCTAGTAACCAAGCAGCCAGATCAGCAGTCTCAAAGCTCTCACACTCAAGACATTTACTTAAGAGAAAAGCAGCGCTCTCATTGAGTGTATATACGTCTGTCAAATTGATTACGGAAGAAGATGGATTCACGATCATAAATCGCGAACCCATCTTCCTCAATTTTATTATTTGTCTATCCTTAATTCTCATCTTTTCTGTCCTGTGGTCACCTGATGGTCCAAAGGTACAAAAAAGCATTGAATATTATTCAAAAACGTTGTTCTTAGCTTTCTCTGAATGCTTAGGAAGATCAGTCTTGGTTACGTTGGTGAACTCAAAGACATTGTCAGCGCTGCCGTCGGCCTTGTAAAGGCTATGGCTCAGAGCCTCTGTCTGTTTGTATGCCCAAGACCAAGAGGTCTCCTTCACGATATAAACGTAATCAACCTTGTTTTCATCCCTGACAGGGGTCTTAACGATAACAGCATCATCGGTAGCGCCCTCTGAACCGGCTGTCATAACTACCGTAATCTTGAAATCAGGGTCAAGGCTGCCGTTTACGCTTCTTGTAACCTCAAAGATAGCGCTCTCACCCGGATTAAGTCCCTTTTTGCGGATAATCAAATCCATAGGAGTATACTGAGGAGCAGGAACTTCGAAGGCTACACTGCCAAACTCATTAGTAAGCTTATCCTTGTAGTATACACCTGAATTTTTGTGGTTGGTGGTCACAAGTCCTCCGACAGCTGAAGGATTAGGAATAATTTCGAAAGAGAAGATGAGCTTCTTTCCTGGGTTCCAGCTCTTGGTCACTACGCCATTCTTGTTCACAGTAATAGGACCGCACCAGTTTTTAGAGAAGTCGAAATTCTTCACACTGATAGTTTGAAGAGTCTCACCATCAATCACTTCCTCTCCGATTTCAACAGTAAGATCAGTAGCGGCGACAGGGGTCTTGAACTTATAATCAGCCTTAGAAGCATTTTCAAGAGTGTTTTCCTCATCGAAATCCGCAATGCTTACTCTGATTTTGCTGGCCGAAGTGCCTTCAGGAAGGACGAAACTGCTTGAAAGAATATCCTTGACTACGGTCTGGCTGGTCTCCATTTCGACGTCTGCACCACCCTTGACACTCTCGCTGGCAATACTCTCGAATACTCCAGTAAGGGCCTCTGAGTTATCCACACGGCTGTGATACGTGGTGTCTTTAGCTGATTCAACTCCCTTAAACAACCAATTCGAATCATCACCGATGTATTCTGCAGAAGGATAGTTGGATGACAGATAGTTCATATATTGCTCCACCTTTGGTGTATAATCTTGATCGTTGAAGATACCGATGGAATAAACCTTGGCATTATTATCCTTGATTTGCTTAGAATAATTGATGGCCTGACCTGCAACTTTCTCCTGGAATCCACTACTTTCTGTCGGGTTACCGTCTGTGAACATCACTACGAGTTTGGTGGCATTCGTATCAGCCTGACTAATCTCTTTGGCAGCCAGTCTCATACCATCGTGGGCTCGAGTAGCTCCAGCTGGATATAAGCCTTCAATTTTGCTGATCAGACCGTTCTTGTTGGTCAAGACACTTCCTTTGTCCAGAGTCACAACGGTCTCGGTTCTATTTATATATATATGACCATTATTATAATATATATCACTAAGATCATCACCAAGACCGCAAAACTTAACGAGACTGATTTTGTGGTTAATATTGTTCTCCTCTGCATCCTTTGCTATGGCCTCAACGAAAGCCTTGCTAGCATCCTTCAAAGCTTTAATCTTTTTTACCGAAGCGCCCTGCTTATTCGGTAAAGCATCATTCATAGAACCAGATACGTCAAGTACAAGAACTGCATTAATTGGCTTTCTGGATGTCGAAATGGTCTGACCCAGACTTCCGGTTACGAATGACTCGAGAGTAAGAGTATAGGTTCCGTCACCATTGTCCTTAGCAGTCTTACTGTTTACGACCTGTGCGGATGCGACAGCGGCAGTGAACATAGCAG
>JALEPJ010000042.1 GCA_022766385.1 Rikenellaceae bacterium | reverse complement strand
CTCAAAGGCAGTCCCCGCAGCGGGACCAAAGGCACTTGATTAGTATGTAATTACGCCAGGAAGCTCCTTGGCCTGGTCAATCATCTTCTGGACTTCAAGCTCTACAGGGACTCTGTGGACGAGATGCTTCTCCTCGTTAACCTCGTTCATCTTTGCAACGAGATTGGCAGCATTACGGTGAGCAAGTTCCTTTACAGTATCCACACCTGCAGCCTCAAGAAGTTCTGCAAACTGAGGACCGATACCCTTTACTCTATAGAGGTCAGCATGGTTAGTCCAGGTAAGTATGAGTTTACCAGAGATACCTGTCTCCTCCTCGAGCGCCTTACGGCCTGCAGGAGCAGCACACTTTTCAAGAAGCTGGTCAGCATTAACGATGCCAGCAGCGTTCAACTTTTCGGCATAAACCGGGCCGATACCTTCAATGTCAACGATTTTGTAAGCCATATCTTTTATTATAAATAAGTGAGATATTGAAAAAATATCTTTGCAATTATAAATAATACAATTCACAATAGCAAATATTCGCAAAGCATTCTCATTTGTACAATAGTGACTGAATTTATTATCACATAATCTTTTAAATGATTACTTTTGTATTGGCGAAGGACGCTAGCATGATATAACGAGAGCAAGAACAGATTGAATGACCGGACACCCTGGTGAGGCCAGTCGCGTATCCGTTGACTCTCCACAGTCACAAGTGCTCCTTTAACAGAAGTGGGAGCGATTCCCTTTGAATGTACCTACTTGCATTGTAAAGAAATGACACTATTCAAGAAAAAAGGAGATTTTGCAAGCAACTGGATGATTATGTTGCTTGACCTCGGTCTTTCCTGCACCGCATCGCTTATTGCCATTCTGCTGATGAGATGGATGTCCGAGCCTTTCTTTGGCTTCCAGAAGTTCACCCTGCTCTGGCTTTTGTTCTCCGGGATTGCCTCTTTTATAGGATTCTACCTGACGAAGACTTACATGATAGTAATCAGGTACTCGAATTTCAACGCCATCTCGGCCCTGACCAAGGCCACGCTCATCAAGGAATTGCTCTTGGGTATATGCATCCTTCTCAAGTTGATTGGCAGTGGCCACACCAGGATAGACATCTTCACCCTTGTGCTTGATGCCCTCTTCTCGGTCTTCATACTCATCATTGTCAGAGTCGTGATGATACACATATTGAAGACCAATGCTCTGACTATGGACAAGAACATAGAGCGCCTCCGCGTAATTGTCTATGGCACAAGCATCAAGTCCATTGCAATGGTGGCGCGTCTCGACGAATCCCCACACTACGACATCATTGGCTTCATCACCGACAATGCGGCAATGGACGGCCAGATCATAAACGGCCGCAAAGTCTTCGCCTACAAGGACAGGGGTGAGCTCGCCCTCCTCCGAGAACAGCAGGGCATCGAATGTATACTTTATGCCAATGAAGATAAGGAAGAAGTGCAGAAGCACGAGCTGATTGACCTCTGGCTCGAACTCGGTATCCACATACTCGTTGCACCGAAGATCGAGGACGTCAGATTCGGCAATATGAACCAGAAGGCAGTCAAGGAGATTACTGCGGACGTTGAATACATTGCCGACGGTATGGGACGCTTCGGTCGCATCAGCAAGCGCATCATCGATTGCATTATCTCATCCATCTGCCTGGTGGTATTCTCGCCTCTTTTCCTGATAGTGTATATTGCCATAAAGCTCGAGGATGGCGGGCCTGCGATATACAAGCAGGAGCGAATAGGACGCTTCGGACGACCTTTCTACATCTACAAGTTCAGGTCTATGCGCACCGATGCTGAGAAGTTCGGACCGGCCCTCTATTCTGGCGAAAACGACCCACGACTCACCAAGGTCGGCAGATTCATCAGAGCGCATCATCTCGACGAATTGCCACAGCTCTACAACGTCTTCAGAGGCGATATGGCCTTTATCGGGCCTAGACCTGAGAGGCAGTACTTCATCGAGCAGATTATCGAAATTGACCCGAGATTCTACTATCTCTTCCAGATACGTCCAGGTGTAACCTCATACGCTACCCTCTTCAACGGCTACACCGACACCGTGGAAAAGATGGTCAAAAGACTAAAATACGACCTCTATTACCTGAGGCACCGTTCACTTGCCTTTGATGCCAAGATACTCTTTATGACTTTCTGCAGCATTGCATTCGGCAAGAAATTCTAAACAAACACAAACACTGAAACAATGAAAGGAATAGTACTGGCTGGAGGGTCCGGAACACGGCTCTACCCCATTACCAAAGGTGTCAGCAAGCAATTGCTACCCATCTACGACAAACCGATGGTCTATTACCCTATCAGCACCCTGATGCTGGCGGGAATACGCGACATACTCATCATCTCCACGCCTACGGACCTTCCGAGCTTCAAAAGACTGCTCGGCGACGGGTCAGACTTCGGAGTAAACTTCCAATATGCTGAGCAGCCCAGTCCCGACGGACTGGCTCAAGCGTTTATAATCGGCGAAGATTTCATTGGCAATGACGCCGCCTGCCTCGTCCTCGGTGACAACATCTTCCACGGTGCGGGCTTCACCTCTATGCTCAAGGAGGCTGTCCGCAGCGCAGAGCAGGACGCCAAGGCTACCGTCTTCGGATATTGGGTCAGCGACCCCGAGCGTTACGGCGTAGCCGAATTTGACGCGAATGGCAATTGCCTCAGCATCGAAGAGAAACCGAAGGTGCCGAAGAGCAATTACGCCGTCGTCGGCCTGTACTTCTACCCGAACAAGGTAGTGGAGGTCGCGAAGAGCATCAAGCCCTCAGCGCGCGGAGAGCTCGAAATCACCAGCGTCAACCAGTGCTTCCTCAGAGACGGCGATCTCAAGGTGCAGACACTCGGAAGAGGCTTTGCCTGGCTCGACACAGGCACTCACGACTCGCTCTCGGAAGCTTCGACCTTCGTCGAAGTCATTGAGAAACGTCAGGGGCTGAAAATCGCCTGCCTCGAAAGCATAGGCTACAGCCAGGGATGGATTTCAGCTGAAAAACTGCGCGAACTGGCCAAGCCGATGATAAAAAACCAGTACGGGCAATACCTGTTGCGAATGATTGACGAAAAGGAACAGCTTGACGCATAGACGATTATGGACGTAATCACAACTCCGATAGAGGGCCTGCTCATCATTGAGCCGAAGATTTTCAACGACAGCCGCGGATACTTTTTCGAAAGCTATTCCCAAAGGGAATTCGACGAAAAAGTCGCTCCTCTCATCGGCCGCCAGATACGTTTCGTTCAGGACAATGAGTCAATGTCGTCCTACGGTGTAATTCGCGGCCTTCACTACCAGAAAGCGCCTTTCGCCCAAAGCAAGCTTGTCCGCTGCATCAAAGGCCGGGTGCTCGATATCGCGTTGGACATACGCGAGGGTTCGCCCAGCTTCGGGCAACATTTCGCTGTGGAGCTCAGCGAAGAGAACAGGAGGCAATTCTTCATTGACAAGGGCTTTGCCCACGGCTTCGCCGTCCTTTCCGATATCGCCATCTTCCAATACAAATGCGACGAATTCTATCACCCAGAGGCAGAAGCGGGCATCAACCCGACGGACAAAAGCCTGGGAATAGACTGGCGCATCCCTCTCGAGGCGGCCATACTCTCGGAAAAGGACAGACTTTGCCCGGGGTTCGAGGATTGGAAGAAAAAATGATTATCTTTGGGACAACACTATGAGCAGCAGCCAATCCGACAACAATAAACGCATAGCGAAGAACACCCTGATGCTTTATGTCAGGATGCTCTTCAGCATGATAGTGTCGCTCTATACTTCCAGGGTGATACTGAACATGCTGGGAGTAGAAGACTATGGCATCTACAATGTCGTCGGCGGCTTCGTCTCGATGTTTGCAATCATCTCCAGCGCCTTGAGTGCTGCAACCAGCCGTTTCATCACCTTCGAACTGGGAAAGAAGGACGGAAATCCCGGGAAGGTTTTTTCCAATGCTCTTTTTATCCATCTGGTACTGGCGGCAATTGTCCTGCTTGCATTTGAGACTTTCGGTTTGTGGTTCCTGAATGAAAAGATGGTAATCCCCGAGTACAGAATGCCGGTTGCAAACTATGTATTTCAAGCCTCTGTCCTGTCTTTCTTAATCAGCATCATCGGAGTTCCATTCACTTCGGCAGTGATTGCCCACGAACGGATGGACACTTTTGCCTTCCTGGGCGTGCTTGAAGTCGTCATGAAGCTGGTGTTTGTCCTCTTTGTAGCGTACGCACCATTCAATTTCGACAAACTGGTGGTCTTCCCTACTCTCATGATCGGTATGGGGATCTGCATTCAGCTGTCATATTGGTTTTTCTGCAGGAGGCATTTTGAGGAGTGCCGCTCTCGTCCAAAGTTCGACAAGGGCTATTTCCGGGATATGTTCTCCTTCTCTGTGTGGAATTTTATCGGCTGTACCGCCGCAATACTCAAGGGACAGGGCATCAATATGCTATTGAACCTGTTTTTCGGAACAGTCATCAATGCCGCCTACGGAGTTGCCAGCACGGTGAACTCGGCTGTCAGTGGCTTTGCAGGAAACTTCATGACGGCCCTCAATCCGCAGATAACAAAATCCTATGCGTCAGGGGACAAGGAATATATGTTTTCTTTGATAGACCGAGGCTCACGTTTCTCATTCTATCTCATACTCATTTTTGCCATCCCTCTGATGCTCGAAACCGACCACGTCCTGGCAATCTGGCTTGGAGATTATCCCGAGTATTCTGTCGCATTCGTGCGCCTTATGCTGGCAGTTTCGTTGATTGACGTAATATCCAATACTCTTATCACTGCCCAGAATGCCACAGGAAAGATAAGGAATTACCAGATTGCCGTAGGGGGAATGCTGATGATGAACTTTCCTTTCTCTTATATTGCGTTGAAGCTGGGGTGTTCACCCTCTGCTGTCTTTGTTGTCGCTATCCTGGTAGGCCTTGCCTGCCTGTTACTCAGGTTGATTTTCCTTAGGAAGATGATTGGGCTCTCAATGTCGTGGTTTTTAAGGAGCGTACTGTTAAGAATTCTACTTGTCGCAATCTCCGCCGCGGCAATAC
>JALEPJ010000015.1 GCA_022766385.1 Rikenellaceae bacterium | reverse complement strand
AGCGGCGGGGAACCACCTCTTCCCATTCCGAACAGAGAAGTTAAGCCCGCCATCGCCGATGGTACTGCCCCACCAGGTGGGAGAGTAGGCAGCCGCGGTTCTTCGAAGGCTCCGAGTCAGTGTTGACCCGGAGCCTTTTTTTTGTTTGTATGTGTACAGTTTGTGTTTGTATGTGTACAGCCTGTCTTCCGATGTGCGGGTATAAGCGCGTGTTGCTCACAAAGATAAGCCGATATTCATTGGAGTAGGCCCCACAAGGCTTGGACTCAATTGATTTCCGATTTGATGTTGTATTTGTTGCGATCGCTTGATGAGCGGGATATCATTTCGCAGATGAAACCTGCAAGGAAAAGAACTACGCCTAAGATTACCGCAACCAAAGACAGATAGAAGAGGGGCTGCTCAGTTACAGGCCTGAACTTCACGTGTTGGGCCTGATGTATAAGCTTGGCAGCGATTATCCATATTGTCATAAGAAATCCTATCAGGAACATCATCAGTCCGGAGAATCCGAAGAAGTGCATTGGCTTTTTGCCGAAGGTACTCAGGAACCATAGGGACAGGAGGTCGAGGAAGCCATTAATGAAGCGCTCGATTCCGAATTTGCTCTTTCCATATTTCCTTTTCTGGTGATGAACCGGTTTTTCGCCTATCTTGTCAAAACCTGCGTTCTTGGCGAGATACGGGATGTATCTGTGCATTTCGCCATAGACCTCAATGTTTTTTACCACTTCGTTTCTGTAGGCCTTCAGTCCGCAGTTCATATCGTGAAGCTTTATGCCGGTAATCAGTCTTGCTGTGGCATTGTAAAGCTTAGATGGAAGATTCTTCGTGATTTTATTGTCCTGACGATGCTGCTTCCAGCCTGAAACGACGTCATATCCGTCCTCCAATATCATTCTGCGCATTTCCGGCAATTCGTCCGGTGAATCCTGCAGATCTGCATCCATTGTGAAGACAACTTCTCCCCTGGCTCTCTCGAAACCGCAGAAGAGGGCAGCCGACTTGCCATAGTTTCTTCTGAAGCGTATTCCTTTGATATTGCGATTAGCCTCAGAAAGGGTCTTGACAGTCTCCCAGCTCCTGTCAGTGCTGCCGTCATCAACTATTATTATTTCATAATCCGCATCCTCCTTTTCCATCACTTGGGCAATCCAGGCCGTCAGTTCTGGGAGGGATTCGTTCTCATTGAAAGAAGGAACTATGATTGAAATGTCTATAGGATAGCTCATAATCGCTTGCCTGTTGGTTCAGTAGCAATGACCTTGGGTCAATCTATATTTGTGTTGTTGGCGAATGGGTCTCTGGATGGAATGCTCCTTGAGAGTATGGCGGAAAGTACTGTTCCATAGAGGAAACAGTAAATCAGCTGGGAGAAGAAACCTGTCGTAGCGAAATTGATATTGTCCAGAACTTCCATTGATTCTGACGGCATGATTCCGGCATAGGCCTCCTTGACGGATGCGAGGGCTTCGACATAGATGTCGGGATTGATGACCGTGGTGTAGAGCAGATAGAAGGCTGAAAAAATCAAAGCAGACAGAAGCGCTGTGGCCACTCCAAAACGGAAAGTGTCTGCATTGGACGCCTCGGAATGGTCCTGAACCAGTTTCTTCATAAATAACTTCATAAGCCAGATGCAGCCGAAGAACTTGACAGCCCAGAGAATAACGCCTATCAGGCTGATTAGCATACCTGTACCGACCGATTCGGTGGTGGGCATAATTGAATTGATCAGCATATAAGCAATGGAGATGCCGCCAAAAGCAAGTCCTGCCTTGGATGCGCGGTCCCAAATAATCCTGCGTGTAATTGAATTTTCCATCTTGAGGTCTTTGTTTATGCAAAGATAGAAAAAAAGTAGTACCTTTGTAAACTTGACTGATATTAAGCACTTATTTGATTATATATGATCAACATCATTTTTCCTGACGGTAGCGTAAGGACTTACAATGAGGGAGTCACAGGCTACGACATCGCTATGAGCATCAGCCCGAGACTTGCATCTGAGGTCCTGGCTGTATCCATAAAATCAGCTGACGACGAAAGCGTCGGCGAGGGCAGAACATTCGATCTTTTGCGTCCTATCAATGAGGACTCCAGAATCAGACTACTGAAATGGGAGGATGATGAGGCCAAGAAGGTCTTCTGGCATTCATCATCGCATCTTATGGCAGAGGCTCTCGAGTCTCTCTATCCGGGTGTGAAGTTCGGTATAGGTCCTGCAGTTGAAAACGGTTTCTACTATGATGTGGACCTCAATGGCAATCAGATTTCCGAGGCCGACCTTCCAAAGATCGAAAAGAAAATCATCGAGCTCGCCAGAACCAAGGAAAACTTCCAGAGAATCGATGTTTCCAAGGCTGAGGCTATGCAATATTTCACCGACAAGGGTGACCAGTACAAGTGCGAGCTCATCAGCGAGCTTGAAGATGGAACGATTACCTACTATAAGAACGGTGCCTTTACCGACCTCTGTCGCGGACCTCACCTTATGAGCACTGAGCTCATCAAGGCTGTAAAGCTTACGGCAATTGCTGGAGCATACTGGAGAGGAGACATGAAGCGCCAGCAGCTCACCCGTATCTACGGTATCACCTTCCCGAAGAAATCGCTCCTTGATGAGTATCTCGTCCTTATGGAGGAAGCCAAGAAGAGAGACCATCGCAAGATAGGCAAGGAAATGGAACTCTTCACCTTCTCACAGCGCGTGGGCCTCGGCTTGCCATTGTGGCTGCCTCGCGGTGCTGTGATGCGCAATATCCTCGAGAACTTCCTTCGTCAGAAGCAGGCTGAACTCGGATATCTCCCTGTCGTCACTCCGCATATCGGTGCCAAGGATCTTTATGTGACCTCAGGTCATTATGCAAAATACGGCAAGGATTCGTTCCAGCCTATCCAAACCCCGCAGGAGGGTGAGGAGTATATGCTCAAGCCAATGAACTGCCCTCACCATTGCGAAATATTCCGCTCATCCCCTCATTCTTACAGGGATCTTCCTCTCAGATATGCAGAGTTCGGAACCGTGTATCGCTATGAGCAGAGCGGAGAGCTTCACGGACTTACCAGAGTAAGAGGATTTACCCAGGACGATGCTCACCTCTTCTGCCGCCAGGATCAGCTCCAGGAGGAGTTCGAGAAGGTTATTGACCTTATTCTCTATGTCTTCAAGACTCTTAAGATGACAGACTATATGGCTCAGGTGTCTCTCCGTGATCCTAAGAACAAGGACAAGTACATCGGTAGCGACGAGAATTGGGAGAAGGCTGAAAGAGCTATCATTGACGCAGCTGAGAAGAAGGGTCTGAAGACCGTTGTGGAACTTGGAGAGGCTGCATTCTATGGCCCGAAGCTCGACTTTATGGTCAAGGATGCCATTGGCAGAAAATGGCAGCTTGGAACCATACAGGTGGATTACAACCTTCCTGAAAGATTCCAGCTCGAATATACAGATGCGGACGGCTCGAAGAAGCGTCCGGTAATGATTCATAGAGCTCCGTTCGGTTCAATCGAGAGATTTACTGCTGTGGTACTCGAGCATACTGCCGGCCATTTGCCTCTCTGGTTGTCTCCTGATCAGGTTAAAGTACTGCCAGTCAGCGAAAAATATGCTGAATATGCTGAAAAAGTTTGTAGTTTGCTGAAAAATTCCGAAATTCGCGCTTCGGTTGATAGCCGGAATGAGACTCTTGGCAAGAGAATCCGCGAGGTTGCATTGCTCAGGGTCCCGATTCTTGTCATTGTAGGCGAAAAAGAAGTAGCGGAATCCACCGTTTCAGTAAGGCAGGGTGGAGTTGACAAGGGCGCTATGACCATAGATGCATTCAAGGACTTCTTCAAGGCAGCAGTCGCTGAAGAATTGTCCAAGTAAAATATAGGTATTAATATAATTATAGGAGGAAGAACTATCGCAGCACCTTTCAAACCGGGCCCAAGGCCTATGGGCCCTAGACCGAATAACGGTCAGAGATCGGGCAATCGCTCATTCCAGAACAAGAAAGATGAGAATGAGCTCAATATCAATGAGGAGATCACCGCTACGCAGGTGCGACTCGTAGGAGAGAACATACCCGAGCCGGGTATATATTCCATTGGCAAGGCTATGACCCTTGCGGATGAGCTTGGCCTTGATCTTGTAGAGATTAGCGCGAAGGCTGATCCTCCGGTATGCAAGATACTTGACTACCAGAAGTATATCTACCAGCAGAAGAAAAAAGCCAAGGAGATGAAGGCCAATGCGGCCAAGGTAGTAATCAAGGAGATCCGTTTCGGTCCCAATACCGATGAACACGATTTCCAGTTCAAACTGAAGCATGCCAAGGAGTTTCTTCAGGAGGGCTCCAAGGTGAAAGCATCGATTTTCTTCAGAGGACGTTCGATACAGTTTGCCGACCAGGGCGAGAAGCAGCTTCTTCGCTTTGCCGTTGAACTTGAGGAGTACGGAAGGGCAGAGAATATGCCGGTACTTGAGGGAAAGAGAATGATTATGATGCTTGCTCCTGTAAAGAAAAAGTAATCTGCGTGGCAGATCACAATATTATTAACTAATTAAAAATTAAAAGAATGGCAAAGCTTAAGACCAACTCCGGTGCCAAAAAGCGTTTTACACTTACCGGATCGGGAAAAATCAAGAGAAAGCACGCTTATCACAGCCACATTCTCACAAAGAAGACCAAGAAGCAGAAGAGAAATCTTGATCATTTCGCTATCGTCGAGCACGTAGACGAGGCACGTATCAAAGAGCTTTTGGTTCTCTAATCATCAATTATTGTTTAATTGGATGAGCAGTATGGAAAGAACCGTAACAGGTCACTGCCTCCACAAAAAAAAGAATTATGCCAAGATCAGTAAATTCAGTTGCTTCAAGGGCACGCCGCAAGAAGATTCTTAAGAGAACCCGCGGTAACTTCCTGTCAAGGAAAAACGTTTGGACTGTTGCAAAGAACACCTACGAGAAGGGTCTCACCTATGCATACCGTGATCGTAGAGCCAAGAAGCGCAATTTCCGCGCTCTCTGGATTCAGAGAATCAATGCCGCTGCACGTCAGTACGGTATGACCTACTCTCAGTTCATGGGCAAGCTTTCTAAGCAGAACATCGGTCTCAACCGCAAAGTACTTGCAGACCTTGCTATGAATAATCCTCAGGCTTTTGAGGCTATTATCAATTCTGTAAAATAGTTTGCCGTGAGCTTGAAGGAATTAATCCGTAATCGCTGGACCAAGTTCACTTTCTGGGCTTTGCTCTATCTGTTATGGGTTATTTGGCTCGGAAATTATTGGTGGCTCCTTGGTCTTATTATCATCTTTGACTTCCACATTACCAAGAAAGTGAAGTGGGAATTCTGGAAAAAGGAATATAAGGAGGGAGAAAAAAGGAATGCCTTGCTTGACTGGCTGGATGCCATCATCTTCGCGGTCGTAGTCGTTACCTTCATCAATATTTTTTTCTTCCAGGCTTTCAAGATTCCTTCCTCTTCGATGGAGAGCACTCTGTATACGGGTGACCATCTCTTCGTAAGTAAATTGACATACGGTCCGAAGATGCCTCAGACACCTCTGACCATCCCTTTCACACATAATGTGTTTATGGGCAGGGAGTCATACTCGACACTGATTCAGTCTGACTTCAAGCGCTTGAAAGGCTTCAGGAACGTAGAAGCAGGTGACAAAGTTGTTTTCTGTTTCCCTAACGGAGATACCGTATTGTCAAAAAGACCAGCTGATGACTATTATGCTTATGTCAGATGGTATGGCCGTGAGAACACTATCAAGCATTTCGGTCCCGTTATTGTTCGTCCTTCGGATAAAAAGGACCACTACGTAAAGAGATGCGTTGCCATTGCAGGCGATACTCTTGAAGTTAGGGATGGACTTGTATATGTGAATTCGGAGCAGCAGACGGTATATCCGGGCGTACAGTTTACTTACAGAGTGATTACCAACGGGCAGAGGATAAACTCCAAGACGCTTGAAAAACTCGGACTCAATATTGCCGAGACCTATTATGATCCCAATCTTCCGGGTTATCCGGCTGTCGCATTGACGGCATCGATGCTCGAAGAAATGAAGAAGATACAGGGCGTTGAAAAAATTGAGGACAATCTCATTCGCGATACCTCTTATGACGATTACGGAATCTTTCCGTTCTCGGACAATTACAACTGGACTCGGGATTTCTATGGTCCTGTATGGATTCCGGAAAAAGGTGCGAGTGTTGAACTTAATCTCGAGAACCTGCCTCTCTATGAGAGAATCATAAGGGATTATGAGCATAATGAGTTGATTGTCAAGCAGTCTGGAGAGATACTCATAAACGGGGAGATAGCTGACAGCTATACTTTCAAACAGAATTACTACTTTATGATGGGAGACAACAGGCACAACTCCTTGGACTCAAGATATTGGGGTTTTGTTCCTGAAGACCATATAGTCGGCACACCGACTCTGGTTTGGCTCTCTACCAATAGGAACGCGAAGTTCCCGAATAACATCAGGTGGAACAGATTCTTCAAATTTGTGTAGTCAGTTTGCGATTCACAATTTTTGTAACGAAATTTGTAGCCTGCGCAATTAATTAAGAATCAATTAAAAAGTAAAGATATTATGGCAAAGGTTTGTCAAGTAACAGGAAGAAAGAGAATGAAGGGCAACAATGTTGCTCACTCTAAGTTGCGCACCAAGCGCGATTTCTCCCTCAACCTCAAGACCAAGAGATTCTGGTCAGAAGAGGAGCAGAGATTCATCACACTTAAGGTCTCTTGCAAGGGTATGAGAATTATTGAGAAGAATGGCCTCGACGCTACCATTAAAGAGGCTAAGAAGAAAGGATTGGTTAACCTTGTTTAATTTCATCGATTATGGCAAAGAAATCAAAAGGTAACAGGGTGCAGGTCATCCTTGAATGTACAGAGCAGAAAGAGAGCGGTGTTCCAGGAATGTCAAGATACATCACCACAAAGAATAAGAAGAACACCCCTGAGCGTCTCGAGCGTAGAAAATACAATCCTTTCCTCAAGAAAGTGACTGTTCATCGTGAAATCAAATAATTTTAGGAGTAATTAACTATGGCAAAGAAAGCCGTCGCTACATTCGCAGCAAAGGCCGGTGCTAAGAGCATGGTCAAGTGCATCCGTATGGAGAAGTCACCAAAGACAGGTGCTTATGTTTTCACAGAGCAGCTCGTTGAGGAGGCAAAGGTAAAGGAGTTCTTCGAGAAGAAGTAATTTCCTGACATATACAGATTAGGGAGACAGGGTCAATTACGACTATGTCTCCCTTTTTTTACATTGTGAAATTGATTATATTTGTGGGTTAAAGATTTGTACTATGGGATTATTTGACAAGGGGGTACAGAAAACAAAGCAGAACTTCTTCCAGAAGCTTTCCAGAGCTATAGTCGGCAAATCCAAAGTCGATGATGATGTATTGGATGCTATCGAGGAGGCTCTCGTATCATCGGATATGGGAGTTGACACCACCTTGAAGGTTATTGAAAATCTTGAGGAAAGAGTTGAAAGGGACAAGTATATGTCCTTCGAAGAGCTTGTTGGCATACTTGGCGACGAAATATTCAAACTCATTGACCTTGATGGCAAGAAAGACCCCGTGGCCTTCGATTTCTCCAAGAAGCCTTATGTCATAATGGTTGTCGGTGTCAATGGCGTGGGTAAGACTACTACCATCGGAAAACTGGCGACTATGCTCAAGGCTCAGGGGAAGAAAGTCATCCTCGGAGCTGCCGATACCTTCAGAGCTGCGGCGGTCGATCAGCTCCAGATATGGGCCGATAGGGCTGGCGTTGACATTGTCAAGCAGGATATGGGTTCCGATCCCGCTTCTGTGGCTTTCGATACGGTGAAGGCTGCCGTTGCCAGAGGTGCTGACGTGGCGATAATTGATACTGCCGGCCGTCTCCATAACAGGATAGACTTGATGAATGAATTGACCAAGATTCGCAATGTGATGCGCAAGGTCGTTCCTGATGCCCCTCACGATGTGTTGCTCGTCCTCGACGGCTCTACAGGTCAGAATGCTTTCCAGCAGGCCAAGGAGTTCTCGCGTGCTACCGACGTCACTTCGCTTGCGGTCACCAAACTGGACGGCAGTGCCAAGGGTGGCGTTGTCATTGGCATAGTTGACCAGTTCAAGATCCCTATCAAGTTTATCGGTATAGGTGAGGGAAAGGATGATTTGAAAATCTTCGACAAACGTGAGTTCGTTTCTTCTCTCTTCACTATTGACGATCTCAAGAAATAATTGATAATCAGATAAATAATAGATATGAAGCTTTCTTACAATTGGCTCAAGGATTATCTTGAGTTCGATCTCACCCCGGTTCAGGTGGCTGAGGCGATGACATCCATAGGAATTGAAGTTGATTCTGTGGAGGAGCAGGAAGAGATTCCTGGCGGCCTCGCAGGAGTGGTTGTGGCAGAGGTTGTGGACTGCGTCTCGCATCCGGATTCTGATCATCTTCACATCACCAAGGTGGATGCAGGAACAGGTGAATTGCTCCAGGTAGTCTGTGGAGCACCGAATGTTGCAGCTGGCCAGAAGGTACTCTTTGCGACCATAGGCACAGTGCTTCCGGGTGATTTCAAGATCAAGAAGTCCAAGATACGTGGAGTAGAGTCCCTTGGAATGATATGCGCCAAGGATGAACTCGGCATAGGTGAGGACCATTCCGGAATTATGGTGCTTGAGCCCGAGGCAGTTGTAGGAACTCCGGCAAAGGAATATCTCAAGCTCAAGACTGAGGCCGTCATCGAGTATGAAATTACTGCCAACAGGGTCGATGCTGCATCCCATATAGGAGTTGCCCGCGACATCTACGCATATCTCAAACTCAATGGTATCCCTTGCCGTTTCAATATGCCCGATGTTTCTGCCTTCAAGGAAGGAGAAGGCTCAGGCTATCCTATAGAGCTTCTCGACTCCAAGGGAGCCCCTCGCTATTGTGGCCTCACCATCAAGAACGTCAAGGTCGAACCGTCGCCGGAATGGCTTCAGAAGAAACTTATGTCAATCGGTTTGCATCCTATCAACAATGTCGTTGATATTTCGAACTTCGTGCTTTTCGAATTGGGACAGCCTCTCCATACTTTCGATGCTGACAAGATAGGCGGTGGCAAGGTGATTGTCCGCCGTGCTGCTCAGGACGAGCCTATCAAGACTCTCGACGGTGTCGAGCGCAAGCTCAATGCCAACGATATGGTGATTGCCGATGACAAGAGGCCTATGTGCATTGCCGGAGTTTTCGGCGGCGAGGATTCTGGTGTAACCGATTCGACTGTCAATGTATTCCTCGAGAGTGCATACTTCGACCCGGGTTCTGTCAGAAAGACCTCCAAGGTGCATGGCCTGCAGACAGATGCTTCATTCCGTTTCGAGCGTGGAGCCGACCCTGAAATCGTTCCTTATGCTCTCAAGCGTGCCGCTCTTCTCATTCAGGAACTGGCGGGCGGTGAGATTGTCGGAAAGATTGAGGAGGTTTATCCGGAGAAGATCGAGAGGAAGCGCATTGCCCTTGATTATGACAGAATTCAGAATTTCATAGGCAAGAGAATCGGTGCTGATGTCATCGAGAGCATACTTGCCAACCTCTCATATGAGTTCATAGAGAAGAGCGAGAATGGCGCATTGGTGGCAGCTCCTTCATATATGGTGGATGTCTATCGCGAGTGTGATGTTGTGGAGGAAATACTTAGAATCTACGGTTACAACAATATTGACTTGCCTCAGCATATGAAGATGTCAGTCAATGCTACTCCTTCTCCTGAGCCTGAGGCTGTAAGAAACGGCATTTCCAATTTCCTCGCTGCTAACGGTTTCGTGGAAATTATGAACAATTCCCTCACCAAGGGAGCATATTACAATGAGCTCAAAACCTTCCCTGCAGAAAGATCGGCCTGCATCGTGAACCCTCTCAGTTCAGACCTTAATGTGATGAGGCAGACCCTTATTCTCGGTGCCCTTGAGACCGTTGCATATAATCTCAACCGTCAGATTTCTTCTGTCAAGACCTTCGAGTATGGTTCTGTTTACCAGCGTATTCCTGGTACTGACAGCGCTGTCCTTGCGGGATATGAAGAGCATCCTTGCTTCACTATATGCCTTAGTGGAACAGCTGAGAAATCTTGGAGAAACGAGGTGAAGAAGGGCAATTATTTCATCTTGAAGGGCTATGTCGAGCTTCTTCTCAGAAGGTATGGCGCAGATTTGAACCAAATGATTGCTGAGGCTGCACCTGAGGATATTTTCTCTGAAGGTATGTCCTACAGCCTTCCTGGCCGTGGCCCTGTGCTTCTGACTATGGGAACAGTGAACCCTGCTCTTGCCAGAAAGTTCGGTATCAAGCAGCCTGTATTCGTTGCTGAAATCAATTGGAACACTCTCTTTACCCTTATCAAGAGGAACAAGGTGGCGTTCAAGGAACTTCCTAAGTTCCCTGAGGTTAGGCGTGATCTTGCCCTGCTCCTCGATGAAAATGTCAAATATGCTGACCTTCAGGCCAGTGCACAGCGTGCTGCCAAGAAACTGCTTAAGCAGGTCGCTCTCTTTGACGTTTACAGAGGTGATAAGATACCTGCCGGCAAGAAACAGTATGCGTTGAGCTTTGTTCTTCAGGATTTGGAGAAGACACTTACAGATGCGGATGTGGAGAGAGTGATGTCGAAACTGCTTTCTGTATTTACCAATGAATATGGCGCTGTCCTCAGATAGCATTGAAAACTGCATTGCAGATAATGATGAAGACTGTTGTTCGCAATACTATCGTATCCCTTTGTCTTGCGCTGGCACTTGTGTCCTGCGGTAGAAAGGCGAAGGTCATTTCTCGCAAGGATATGTCAAAGATTTGTGCAGATATGATTATGGCTGATGCCTGGCTTGAGAGTCAGTCTCCTGAACTCAAGTCAGCTGCAGACAGTTCTTCTTTTTATGAGCCTATCTTCAACAAGTACGGATACAGTATGGACGATTATCTGCATTCAGTGGACCATTATCTGAATGACCCTTTGCGCTTTTCAAAAATAGTCCTTAAGGCCAAGAATATTATTATTGACCGCAAGGAGGAATACGAGGGGAGAATGAACGAGGTACAGGGAGCACCAATTCAGGACAGTCTGGAGCTTTTCCAGAGAGATCAGTCAGGTACTCCTGCAACCAGAATCATGGGTGTCAGAAGAAAACGTGAATAGGCTATGATGAGAGAAGAACTGGTTTTCGGCCCTATACACAGCAGGAGACTGGGCTCGTCTTTGGGTATTAATCTTCTGCCTGAAAAAGGAAAGCTGTGCAATTTCGATTGCATCTACTGCGAAATTGGATGGAACCGTGACGGTAGGGATGACAAAAAGCTTCCAAGTGCTTCGGACCTGCGCAAAGCTCTTGAAAACAAGCTCTCGCGCTGTAGGGAGGAAGGAGTCGGCATTGATTCGATTACCTTTTCCGGAGATGGTGAACCTACCCTCAATCCTGATTTTTCTGAAATCATTGACATAACCATGGAGCTGAGGGACAAGTATTATCCCAAAGCCCTTGTTTCTGTTCTTACTAATGCGACCAGACTCTCCCGGGAGCCGGTATTCGAAGCGCTTCGCAAGGTCGATAATCCGATTTTGAAACTCGATGCCCCAAGCGATGAACTTGTAAGACTTATCAATCAGCCGGAAGGGGATTATTCGGTAAGGGATGTGATTTCGGATATGAAGAAGTTTGAAGGCAATTTTATCCTTCAGACTATGTTCCTGAAGAGTGATGATTTCGATTCGGCTGCTCCCGAGTCTTTGAATGCATGGATGGAAATTGTGCGCGAACTCAGACCAAGGGAAATCCAGGTATATACCATAGATAGAGAAACTCCCCGCAAGGATCTCGTCAAGTTTACTCCAGAGCGCATGCGTGAGCTTGTAAAGCCCTTGACGGACGAGGGATTCAACATACAAATCAGAGGATAAACTTCATAATATGAATACACTTTGCAACAAGTATGGCTATACTCCAAATCAGGAAGCCATCGACAAAAGCATCGGAATGATTGCTTCAAATCTTGATGAGATGATCTCAGCTAAAGTCCTGATGGACTGCTTTGGGATCATGGATCTTACGACTCTCAATACCAATGACACTGAGGCTTCGGTCAGAAAACTGGTAGGCAAGGTCAATAGCCTGAGAAAAGACTATCCTCAATATCCTCTACCTGCTTCGGTTTGTGTATATCCGAATTTCGCATCCATAGTGGCAGAGGAAAGAAATGACCCTGAACTCCACGTGACCGTAGTGTCAAGCTGCTTCCCTTCAGCCCAGAGCTTCCTTGAAGTTAAGGTCAGGGAGTGCGAACTGGCAGTTGAGGCTGGTGCTGATGAAGTTGATATAGTTTTGGCTCTCAATGCCTTCCTTACGGGCGATGAGAGCAGGGCCGCGGAGGAAATTCGTGCAATGAAAAAAGCGATAGACTCCAAGGCTGAGGCAATGGGCAAGAAAGTTGTACTGAAGGTGATACTCGAGACCGGTTTGCTCGTTACTCCGCTGGCAATCGCGGAGGCCTCTTTCCTGGCGATGGAAGCCGGTGCTGACTTTATCAAGACCTCGACCGGCAAAGTCAGCGTGAATGCCACCCCAATGGCAGCTTATGTGATGTGCGAGGCAATTGCCGCATATTACAAGCAAACCGGGAGAAAGGTGGGCTTCAAGGCTGCTGGCGGTATCTCCAACTCGATGGATGCTGTGTGCTACTATTCCATCGTCTCCTCAGTCCTCGGCAAGGAATGGCTTGACAAGTCGCTTTTCCGTTTGGGCGTAAGCCGTCTTGCCAATCAACTGATGTCATCGATAGAGCAGAAGACAGTCACGGTGTTTTAATACATTGTTTTTTTTAAGAGGATAAAAAACAGGCCCTGCAGATAGCTGTGGAGCCTGTTCTTTTTTTATCCGTTTTCTTTTTCGGAAAACGGATGATTCTTTGTCACTTTGCAGGAGAAAACCGACAAGACTATGAAGAACGCGATTTTACTTCTGCCTTTTGTGGCAATCACTCTGTTTTCCTGCTCTGAGCGAGGCTTAGAAGAGAAGGATGCACAGACAGGCCCATATGAACTCACTCACGAAATGATAGTTCTGGGCGATAAGATGGAGGATCCTTACACCCTCGAGAATATGAGCGCCGCACTTGCCTCAGTCTATCCCACCAAGGCTGGACGTGTGGATCTGCAGGCTACCGACATTTATGTCCGCTTCCTGCCCAAGGATCAGGAAGAATTCAGGATACTTCTCAATTCCGGGCTTGTTCTCTTTGACCATCCCATTGATTATCAGATAATAAAGGATGGAGACTACTATCATGACCCGGAGCTCCCCGAGGATATGATTACTTGGCAATATGCCGTTGTCAGACCGGATTTTGATTTTCCGTCGAGGATAAGGTATGAAATTCTTGACCAATGCTATATTGCTGACAATGATCCTGCCGTCCGTTCCGGAGGGGACATAGATTGGGACCTGGTAGAGAGGGAGGCATACAGAATCAGCGGAAATGAGGAATTCATCATTCCGGATTCAAAGGCTTTGAGCGCTGTTGCCAGACCTTCGGGACGCATCACCGTCTATGATGAAGATAGCAGTGACGGCGGTATAGTGGGTGTTGCAGGGGTCAAGCTCATTTGTCATACTTTCGTCAAGTTTTCATCCACCTACACCGATGCAGACGGCTACTATAAAATAGACAGACAGTTCTCATCAAAGCTCCGCTATCGCATCGTCTTCCAGAATGAAAAGGGCTTCGCAATAGGTTTCAACAAGGTTCTTGTGCCTGCATCCACTTCAGCCCTTGGTATGGAGGGCCCCGAAGGTTTGAGTTTGACCATTGAACCGGCCTCGGACAGGAACCTGTATTGCCGTAGCGTTGTGAACAATGCCTGCTACGATTATTTTGAGATTTGCAATGACGCTGACTGCAGGATCAGCCCACCTCCTGCCAATACCAGGCTGTGGCTCTTCCAGCTGACGGGGGCAAGCAGTGCTCCTATGCTCCAGCACGGTGTCCTGGTGGACGATACGAAGCTGGGAGAATTGATGGGAGATTATAAGTCGATTGTGAAGATGTTCCTGCCGGATATCACTCTGGGTCTCAAGGGTGCAGTCAACTATAGTACCATATATGCAAGTGCTATACACGAGCTGGCTCACGCAAGTCATTTCTCACAGGTTGGAAAGACTTATTGGAACAAGTATGTGTCCTATATACTCAAATCTTTTGTAGATACAGGAGGCCGTATGTATGGCATTGGGGAAGGTGAAAATGCCGGTTATTGCGAGATAGGGGAGATGTGGGCATATTACCTCCAGAACCGCCTTTATTGGAAGCGCTACGGAGAGGAAAGCCGCCTGTTCGGAACAGATTACTGGTTCAAACCTCACATCTTTCTTTATTTGGAAGAGAGGGGCTTGGATGCGTCCATGATTAGCAAGGCTCTCTGCCCTGAAGTAAAAGATAGGGAGAGCCTTAGGATAAAACTCGATGAATTATATCCTGAATACTCTACAATTATTGATCAAGCCTTTGAAAGATATGCTGACTGATATGAAGAAATACATCAAAAGACTATTTGTGGGCATCACACTATGCTCTCTGATGGCAATGGGCACAGAAGGAAGCCTGAAGGCTCAGGACCTGGCGCTTTCCACCAATATGCTGTCTTATCTGAATCTAGGCACTATGAGCGGAAATGTTTCTTGGGGCTTTTCAAGGCATCTGTCAGCCGAAGCCGCCTTCCGTTATAATCCCTTTGTTTTCAAGGGCAGGGAAGGGGTGGCAGACCAGATGCAGTCTAAACAAAGGACAGCATCATTGGGTATGCGCTTTTGGCCGTGGCACATTCATTCAGGTTGGTGGCTGCACGGTAAGGCCCAATATCAGGAATTCAATATCGGTGGATTGACAGAAGCAATGACCCGAGAGGGTGATAGGGTCGGAGTCGGGCTGACAGCGGGATATACATATATGCTGTCTCCTCACTTCAATATTGAAGCCGGTCTGGGAATGTGGGCCGGAAGGGAGTGGTTCACTATTTATGAATGCCCTGTTTGCGGCAAAATCACTGATAACGGGAAGAAGACTTTTTTCCTCCCTGATGATATACTCTTGGGTTTGGTATATGTTTTCTGATTATATTGCAAGGATTCTTGTGGGGGCTGCGTTATGTGTGGTGAGTTGTTCCTTGCTTCCATCCTGTTCCATCTCTGAAGACCGAAGCGAGTGTCCCTGTTTCCTGGTATTGGACTTTTCTACTCTTGAATGTTCAAGCCTGATATCACAGGGCTTTGATTCACTTCGACTGGAGCTTTCTGACCGAAACGGTTTTGATAAAAGCGAATGCTTTGCTCTTGACTCGTATGTACAGGAATACTGCGTTTCCGTTCCAAAAACGGGCGTACAGGTGAGTGTGATTTGTGCTGAAGAAGCTTACGCTTATTTGGATCGGAAACTGCAGATTCCAAAGGGGATGGACTGCCCTAAGGTATATATGCAGACGGAATGGATGGAAACGGCGACTGATGGAGTGAGAAGGACAGTCAGCCTCCACAAGAATTGGTGCAATATTGAGTTGAATATGGTGCATCCGGAACTTGGGTCTCAAGGGATGCAGATGGTCTCACTTGAGGGCAATATCTGTGGATATGATTTTGATGGTTCTTTGCTAGAGGGGCCTTTTTACTGCCTTTCAAGGATGAATTCGGACGGAATCTTCAGGATTAAGGTGCCAAGACAGAGGGACGATAGTCTCAGGCTTAAACTGTACTCCCGTGATCTGGAGGAACTTAAGACTTTTCCTCTGGGAACCTGCATTATTGAAAGCGGGTATGACTGGACTGCAGAGGATTTGGAGGATATCAGCGTTAGCTTGGATTTTGCAAGCTCAAGTATAAAAGTATCTACATCCAAATGGAAGAAAACCCTGAATTTTGACTTGAAATATTAGTGGATTGGGAACAGTTATGACTCTTGTTTTTTGTCAAATGAAAAAAATATAATATATTTGCAGTCCACTTGCGCGGGTGGCGAAATGGTAGACGCGCTAGTTTCAGGAGCTAGTGCTGTAAAAGGCGTGTGAGTTCGAGTCTCATCCCGCGCACGACTATAAAGGGAAGCGACCTATAAGTGATTATTGGCCGCTTTTTTTGTGCTCCCTCACGCTCAAGAAGCGCGAAGGCAGGTAAGCATTACCAGCCGAGGCGTATGTTGGCGGCAATACCGTCCATCAGGCGCTTTCTTGCCTCAACGCTTGCCCAGGCCGTATGTGGCGAAAGCCTGAGTTTTTCAGGATGAGAAGTATGCAGCAGCGGACTCTCGGCAGGCAGAGGCTCCTTTTCAAATACGTCCAGAGCAGCTCCTCCAATCAAATCCTCGTCAATAACTTTGGCTAAGGCGGCTTCTTCAATGATGCCACCTCTTCCCATGTTGATAATAAAGGCAGCTCTTTTCATCATTCTGAGCTCATTTTCTCCAATGAGCCCGGCAGTTCTTTCATTGTACGGGGCGTGAACCGAGATTACATCGCTCTCACTCATAATCGTTTCAAGCGGAAGGCTTGGATACTCCTTCGAGTGTGATGTGCCTGATGTGGAATAATAGGACACTTCCATTCCGAAGGCTTTCGCAATGGCAGCCACTTTGTTGCCAATATTGCCCAGTCCCACAATGCCGAGCTTTTTGCCCTTCATTTCGATGAATGGCTTGCTGACATCGGTAAAGATGCTCATTCCGGAGTATCGGCCGCTTTTTACGGCATCATCAAAATAAGGGGCGTTTCCGAGCAGGGACAGCATATGCATAAAGGTCGATTGAACCACTGAGTCAGTCGAATAGCCGCTGACGTTCCTGACGGGAATGCCTCTTCCGGCGGCTTCCTGGAGATCAATGTTGTTGACTCCGGTCGCGGCCACGCAAATCAGTTTCAGCTTTGGGGCAGCGGCAATGAGCTCGCGATCGACTTTGACTTTATTGACAATAAGCACTTCGCAGTCATTGACCCTCTGCAATGCCTCTTCCTTGGTCGAAGTTGGCCAAAGTGTGAGTTCGCCGAGTGCGGCAATAGGGTCGATAGGGGTGTCTCCCATAGTGGAAGCATCAAGAAAAACGATTTTCATGGCCCAAGTGTATGATGTTCTTTTACAAAAATAGTCAAAATCTTCATAATCTGCTCGGAAATGAGTAAATTTGTAAGATTTATTGAAAAGGAAAACAGCATTAATATGCAGGAGATTAGAAACATTGCGATCATTGCTCACGTCGACCATGGCAAGACCACTCTTGTCGACAGAATGATCTATCAGGCGAATCTGGTAAGACAGCCGGAGAATCTCGGCCAGCTCATACTGGATAACAATGACCTTGAAAGGGAAAGAGGTATCACCATTCTCGCAAAGAATGTGTCGGTAATATACAAAGGCGTAAAAATCAATATCATAGATACTCCGGGACATAGTGATTTCGGTGGTGAGGTGGAAAGAGTGCTCAACATGGCGGACGGTGTCCTTCTTCTGGTTGATGCATTCGAGGGCTGTATGCCTCAGACCCGCTTCGTCCTCCAGAAAGCGCTTGAGATGGGCAAGAAGCCTATCGTTGTCGTGAATAAGGTCGACAAGCCTAATTGTCGTCCTGACGAGGTTCAGGAGGAGGTTTTTGATTTGATGTGCAATCTTAACGCCACGGAGGACCAGCTTGACTTCAAGACGATTTACGGAAGTGCCAAGCAGGGTTGGATGTCTGATGACTGGAAGAGTCCCGGCAATGACATTACCCCTCTTCTCGATGCGATACTTGATGTAATTCCTGCTCCGGAAGTGAAGGAAGGTAGCCCTCAGATGCTCATTTCCTCTCTGGAGTATTCTCCATATGTCGGAAGAATCGCTGTCGGCCGCATCACCCGGGGCAGCCTCAAGGCCGGAATGAATATCAGCCTTTGCAAGCGTTACGATGTGATCCAGAAGCAGAAAATCAAGCAGCTTATGGTCTTCGATGGTCTGGGAAAGGCCAATGTCGAGGATGCTCAGTGCGGTGATATCTGTGCAGTGGTGGGTATTGATGGCTTTGAGATTGGCGATACAATTGCCGATTATGAGAATCCTGAGGCTCTGCCTCCTATCTCAATTGACGAGCCTACGATGAGTATGCTCTTCTCCATCAACAACTCTCCTTTCTTTGGTAAGGATGGCAAGTTTGTGACCTCGCGCCATATCAAGGACCGTCTTGAAAAGGAACTTGAGAAGAATCTCGCGCTTAAGGTTAAGCCAGGCCTCACAGCGGATTCATTTGTCGTTTACGGCCGTGGTGTACTTCATCTCTCCGTCCTCATCGAGACTATGCGCCGTGAGGGTTTTGAGCTTCAGGTGGGCCAGCCAAAGGTTCTCGACAAAGTCATCAACGGCCAGCGCTGCGAACCTATTGAGGACCTCTCCATTGAGGTGCCGGAGGCGTTTGTGGGAGCTGCCATAGAGATTGCCACACGAAGAAAAGGAGCGCTTTTGAGAATGGAGCCGCGCGGAGACAGGACATTGCTTGAGTTCGAGATTCCTACCCGAGGTCTGATGGGACTCAGGAGCAATCTTCTTACAGCATCACAGGGTGAGGCAATTGTCGCTCACCGATATAAGGAGTACCAGCCTTTCAAGGGCGAAATCGAGCGCAGAAACAACGGTTCTCTCGTTTCTCTTGAAACGGGTGAGGCAGTCGCTTATTCAATGAACAAGCTTCTCGACAGGGGTCGCTTCTTCGTTGAGCCGGGAGAGCAGATTTATTGCGGTCAGGTCCTTGGCGAGCACACAAGGGAAAGGGATCTCAATATCAATATCTGCAAGACCAAGAAGCTCACCAATGTGCGTGCTGCCGGCAGTGATGAGAAGGTCGTTCTGCCTCCGGCAATCAAATTCTCTCTCGAGGAGGCTCTTGAGTATATCCAGGAGGACGAGCTGGTTGAGGTTACTCCTCACTATATGAGAATACGCAAGATTTTGCTTGATCCTATTGATAGGAAGAGAAAAAGCGGAGAAGAAGATTGTTTATAGGAAATTTTTTATTACCTTTGCAACCCTTTGTTATACCTTTAAACGGATTGGCGCAGGGCAGAACAGAGTTCTGTTGGAGCGCTGACGGACAGTTCTTTAGTACTTTTGAGAATTCGGAAATCCTTGATGCGGAGCTTTCCGTTGAGGTTCTGGCAGAAAAGTCAGGGCGCTTCATAGGTCTCGACCTGAGCATTGAAGGAGTGGCTACCGTGGAATGTGACAGATGTCTCTCAGAATTGAGACTGCCTGTTTCGGTTCGCAAGTCATTCAGTATCAAGTTCGGAGAAGAATCTGCAGAAGGGGAGAGTGCCGGGGATGGTGAGAGGGAAATCCTCTTCATTCCTGAGGACAATACGGATTTGGATATGGGTCAGGTCATATATGACTACACCTGCCTCTCTCTTCCTCTGACGAGGGTTCACGAGGAGGGAGCCTGCGATCAGGAAACCGTGAAGTATTTGGGCATTCAGGAGCCGGAGCCAGGCGGGAATGCGAGCGCGGAAGACAGCCCGTTTGCAGCACTTAAGAATTTGTTTGATGACAATAAATAAAATTTAAAATTATAGAACAATGGCACATCCAAAACACAAACTCTCTAAGCAGAGAAGAGACAAGAGAAGAACTCACGACTTCGCTCCTGTTCCTACACTTGCTACCTGCCCTAACTGCGGTGCTACTGTAATGTACCACAGAGTATGCCCTGAGTGCGGCTACTACAGAGGACGTCAGATTATCGAGAAGAGCGCTGAATAAGCAGCTGTTCTCTGACTGAGACGCGCTTGCCCGCGTCTTCGTATCCGGTCCCTTAGTTCAACGGATAGAACGAAGGTTTCCTAAACCTTAAATAGTGGTTCGATTCCACTAGGGACTACAAAGAGGTTGATCTTAAGTCAAAAGACTTTCGGTCAACCTCTTTCTTTTGTTTATGCAGCTCGATCAGCTATGTCTCAATGCCAGCTCTTTCTCAAGGTCCTCCAGGCTGCAGCCCATTTCTTCAAGCAGTACCAGCAGATGGTAAACCAGGTCACAGGCCTCGTAGATGAATCTGTCTTTCTTCCCGTCAACAGCTTCAATAATAGTTTCCGAGCTCTCTTCACCCAACTTCTTGGCTATAGCCTTGACTCCCTTGATGAAGAGTTTAGTCGTATATGAGGAATCCGGCATCTCTTCGTGTCTGCTCTTTACTATGGCGGAGAGGCGGCGTATGAATCCCTCCGTCTCTTCAGTGTCGAAGCAGGCAGTAGTTCCTCTATGGCAGGTCGGGCCGTCAGGAATTGCCTTAATCAGAAGGGTATCGCTGTCGCAATCTTTATACATCTCCTTGATATGAAGGTAGTTGCGGCTTGTTTCTCCCTTAGTCCAAAGGCATTGCCTGCTCCTTGACCAGAAGGTGACCAGCCCTTCTGACCGGCTCTTTTCAAAGGCTTCACGGTTCATATAGCCCAGCATCAGCACTTTCAAAGTAATCGAGTCCTGTATTATTACCGGAAGCAGTCCGTCTGCATTTTTTTCCAGATTGAAATCGTCAAAAGTCATAATCTTACATTGATATTGCATTCATACAATTCTTTCTTGAGCTCGGGTATGCTTATCTCCCTGAAATGGAAGATGCTCGCGGCGAGGGCTGCATCCGCTCTGCCTATAGTCAGCACATCTGCTATGTCCTTGGCACTGCCGGCTCCTCCTGAAGCAATGACAGGGATGGACAATTCCTCGCACAGACGGGCGTAGAGTTCGCAGGGATAGCCTCCCTTAGTCCCGTCGTGGTCCATAGAGGTGAAGAGGATTTCACCGGCTCCGCGTTCCTGCGCTTCCTTTGCCCAGCTCATCAGTTCCTTGTCCGTCAGTATCCTGCCTCCGTGGGTGGTGGCTCTCCATACTCCGTCCATGCACTTCGCATCAATCGCGCAGACAACGAACTGATTGCCATATTTCCCGGCTATTTTCCCTATCAGGGAAGGGTCGGCAATGGCGGCGCTGTTTATGCTTATTTTGTCGGCTCCGGCATCCAGCATACGGGATGCATCGTCCAGCGAAGAGATGCCCCCTCCTACAGTGAAGGGTATGTTTATGCCCTCAGCTATTCTTCTGACGAGTTCTACGAAGGTTTTCCTTCCTTCGTGACTGGCGCTGATATCCAGATAGACCAGCTCGTCAGCTCCTTCTGCAGCATAGCTTATGCCCATCTCCACAGCATCTCCGACCTCACGAAGGCCTTCGAAATTGACGCCTTTGACTACATTTCCGTCCTTGACGTCCAAACAGGGTATTATCCTTTTAGTGACCATAATTCCAAGTCTTTCAAGCTGATTCTGTTCTCATATATTGCCTTTCCCACTATGACGCTCTTCAGCCCGAGCGCATCAAGCCTGATGATGTCCTCCATTGAAGAAATGCCTCCGCTGACCGTGAAGCTAAGTTCGGGATAGTTTCCTTGAAGCCCGGTGTACAGTTCTACGGATGGCCCCTGAAGCATTCCGTCACGTGAAATGTCGGTGCAAATCACTTCCTTGAGGCCGCAGGGAAGGAAGTCCTCCACCATTTTTTCTATGCTGAGGGCGGTCTGTTCCATCCATCCTTTTACGGCAATACGACCATCCTTTACATCAGCTCCGAGTATAATCCTCTCTCCTCCGTATTGCCCAAGCCAGTCCGCGAAGAGCTGCGGCTTCAATGCGGCAATGCTTCCGATGATGGCGTGCCCGGCACCGGCGTTGAAGACCGCCTCCAATGCTTCTTTTCCTGCAATGCCGCCGCCCCATTCAATGTCGAGAGAGCTGTTTGTGGCAATGCTCTCAAGCACCTTCAGATTGGCGGGAGCGGAAAGTCTTGCCCCGTCCAGGTCCACGAGGTGTATGCGCTTCACTCCGCAGTCCTCAAATCTGCGCGCCATATCGAAAGGGTCAACGTCATATTGTTTCACGGAGCCATAATCTCCTTTTGTGAGCCTGACGCAATGTCCAGATACGATGTCAATTGCTGGAATTATTCTAATCATAGGCCAATGAAATTCTTCAGAATAGCTTCTCCTGCCGATCCGCTTTTCTCCGGATGGAACTGTGTACCATAAAAATTCTCGTACTTCAGTGCTGCACTGAACAGCTTGTCTCCATGTCTGCAAGTGGCAATGGTGTCTGAACAGAGATCTGCATAGTATGAATGCACGAAGTACACGCAGCTGCCGCTTTTAAGGCCTCTGAAGAGTCGGCTGTCAAGATTCCCAAGGCTGTTCCATCCCATATGCGGGACCTTTGCATCTGCTGTCGCCTCGAATTTCTTGACGTGTGCATCGAAGATGCCCAGGCACTCTACATCCCCTTCCTGAGAGTCGAGGCACATAAGCTGCATTCCCACGCAGATGCCCAAAACGGGCTTTCTGAGGCCTCTGATTGTCTCCGCGAGCCCTTTTTCCCTGATGTTCGCCATCGCCTCGGCTGCATTGCCCACGCCGGGGAGTATAACTTTGTCAGCGGCAATGATTTCTGCCGGATCGGCCGTCAGGATATATTCGCATTCGAGGCGTTTGAGCGCATTTTCAACGGAAAGCAGGTTCCCGCAGCCATAATCTATTATCGCTATCATATCATTCCCTTGCTTGATGGTAGTTCGTAACTGAAGACATCCCTCCTGACTGCCTGTTTCAAGGCCCTTGCAAAGGCTTTGAAAACGGCTTCAATCAGATGGTGGTTGTTCTCTCCGCTTGCCTGTATGTGCAGGTTGCAGTGCATAGCATCGCTCATTGACTTGAAGAAGTGCTTGAACATTTCCGTTGGCACATCTCCAACGTACTCTCTCGTGAACGGGACATCCCACTCAAAACTGCAGCGGCCCCCGAAGTCGAGCAGAACCATTGCCCTGCATTCATCCATAGGAAGCGCGAAACCATAGCGCTCGATTCCCCGTTTCGAGCCAAGGGCCTTGTAGATGGCTTCTCCGAGGGCAATGCCGACATCTTCCATCGTGTGGTGCTCATCGACCTCGAGGTCTCCATTGCATCGGATTGTCAGCGAGACAGCACCGTGATGGACAATCTGGTCCAGCATATGGTCGAGGAATTTCAGACCGGTAGAGATTTCTGAATTGCCCTTGCCGTCAAGGTCGATTGCGGCAATGATGTCGGTCTCGGCCGTTTTCCTTTCGATGACAGCCTTCCTCTCGCTGCTCCTTATCGCTTCGGCCGCGGCAGCCCAGGACGCTGCGGGGGAGTTGCTGTCGATGCGCAGCCACTTTGCTCCGAGATTTGCTGCAAGCTGTCCGTCACTGTCCCTGTCTCCTATGACGAAACTTCCAGCCAAATCATAATCAGCTCCAAGATACTTGCCGAACATTCCGATACCTGGCTTCCTCATTGGTGATTCGTCCTCCAGGAAATGTGTGTCTATCAGATAATCATCGAATTCAATTCCTTCTCCAGTGAGAGTACGTAGCATTTTCTCGTGAGCCGGAAGAAAGTCTTCCATAGGGAAGGATTCCGTTCCGAGTCCGTCCTGATTGCTGGCCATAACCAGTTCGAAGCCCAGGTTCATCATTGACTTAAGTCCGGAAATGGCTCCCGGCACGAACTCAAGTTTCTCGAGCGAATCAATCTGCTCGTCCGCAGGTTCCACAATTATGGTTCCGTCCCTGTCTACGAAGATCGCTTTTTTCATATTGCCGCTTCATTTAATGGTTCTGAGTGATGAGAGAAGCCTGTCATTCTCCTCCCTTGTGCCTATGGTGATTCGCAGACAGGATTCACAACCCTTGATTCTGCTTCTGTTCCTTACGATGATACCCTCTTCGATAAGCTGGCCGTAGATGGAGTCGGCGTCATTGACCTTGACCAGAAGGAAGTTGGCCTCGCTTTGGAAAACGGTCTGAACGCAGGATAGCTGTTCCAGTTCCCTTGCGACCCTTGTCCTTTCGCTGACTGTCTCCCTGACCTTGCCCTCCACTGACTCTTCGAGCAGTCTCAAAACGCTGTCCTGGGCGCTTTTGTTGATGTTGTAAGGGTACTTCACCGCTGACATCAGCCTTATAACATATTCATCCGCGAAAGCCATTCCAAGCCTCAGTCCAGCCATGCCCCAGGCCTTGGAAAGAGTCTGTAAAACAATGAGATTCGGTCTTTCGAGCACTTCTTCCTTCAGTGAAGGGATGCTGCTGAAGTCGATATATGCCTCATCCACCACCACCATTCCGCGGAAACTGTCAATGATGCGCAGAAGGTCTTCGCGAGGGAAGGCATTGCCGTTGGGATTGTTCGGCGAGCAGAGAAATATTGCCTTCGTATGAGCATCGCAGGCTTTGAGCAGCTCATCCGTTGGCAATGAAAAGCCGTTGCCGAGCTGCACTTCCCTGAGCTCGATGTCATTGATGCCGGCGGCGACTCCATACATTCCGTAACTTGGAGCAATGGCTACGGCATTGTCTATTCCGGGATTGCAGAATATTCTGAAAATCAAGTCTATCGCTTCGTCGGATCCATTCCCCAGAAAGATGTTTTCTGTAGCCATTCCTTTGATCTGTCCCAGCCTAGCCTTCAAACTTTTCTGGTGCGGGTCAGGATATCTGTTGAAACCGTTCTCGTAAGGGCTTTCATTGGCATCAAGGAAGATACCTATGCCACCTTGGTATTCGTCCCTGGCTGTAGAATAGGGGCACAGGGAAGCTATGTTCTTGCGTACCAGCGCATTAATCTCATTTCTTTTCATATCCGCATCTTATTGTTACTGCATTGGCATGAGCCTGCAGTCCTTCCGCTTCAGCCATTGCCACTATTGTCGGAGCAAGTCCTTTCAGCCCTTCTCCGCTGATTTCCTGTATGGTCATTTTCTTAAGGAAACTGTCAATATTCACTCCGCTGTATGACCTCGCCCAAGCGCAGGTCGGTAGTGTATGGTTCGTTCCTGAAGCATAATCGCCCGCGCTTTCAGGGGTATAGGCTCCGACGAATACACTGCCGGCGCAGTAAATCTGATCAACAACACTCCAGGCATCCTTCAATGAAACTATCAAATGCTCAGGACCGTAGGTGTTGGCGAAATCCACCATTTCCTTTTTCTCGTCAAATACTATGAACCTGCTCTTTGACAATGATTTGCGAATATAGTCGGCCCTGTCGAGTGTTTCGGTCTGTCTTTCCACTTCCTCCATTACGGCCCTGGCGCCATCAATCGAATCGGAGACAAGCATAACCTGGCTATCTGCTCCGTGCTCAGCCTGGGATAGCAGGTCGGCTGCAGCGAAACGGGGATCCGTACTATCGTCGCAGAGCACCATCACCTCGGATGGCCCTGCCGGCATATCAATGGCTGTAATCCTGTTTCCAAGCAATTGCTTCGCGGTGGTAACGTATTGATTTCCGGGACCGAAAATCTTGTCCACTGCAGGGATGCTGCCGCTGCCGTAAGCCATCGCGGCAATGGCCTGGGCGCCTCCTGTCTTGAATATCCTGTCCACTCCGCATACGCTGGCGGAATAGAGTACCTCAGGCGCGACCTTTCCGTCTTTGCCGCAAGGCGTGCACATTATTATTTCCTTGCAGCCGGCGCAGCGTGCGGGTATAGCGAGCATCAGGACTGTAGAGAATAGGGGAGCGGTGCCTCCTGGTATGTATATGCCCACTCTGCTTATTGGGACAGGCCTTTGAATGCAGCGTACACCCTTCTGGGTCTCGACCTCGATCTCCCGGGGCAGCTGGGCCTTATGGAATGCGGCAATGTTCCTGCTTGCCGTCTCTATTGCGTGTTTTACTTCTGCACTGACCTTGTCTGAGGCTTCAAGCAGTTCGTCTTTAGTGACCTCGAGGCTGTATGGAATGAAAACGTCAATTTCTTCAGCGATCTGTTTCAGCGCAAGGTCGCCGTCTTTTCTCACTCTTTCTATTATGCTGTTGACACGTTTTACGACTTCGGGATTGTCGCTGGAGGGTCTGAGGCAGAGGCTCGGCCAGTCCTTTCTTGCAGGGTTTATCAAGAGTTCCATCAGAGTATGATTTTGTCGACGTTAAGTACCAGTATTCCTTCTGCGCCTATGGCCTTGAGCTGGCGCACCTTTTCCCACAGTTCGGAGTTGTTGACGACCGAATGCATTGAACACCAGCCGTCTGCAGCGAGGGGCATTACAGTAGGACTCCTCATTGATGGCAATATTTTCACAGCCTCATCAATGGCTGATGAAGGCAGGTTGAGAAGCAGGTATTTCTTGTCCCTGCTGACTCTGGCAGATGCAATTCTGAAAAGCATCTCATTAAGGATATCCTGCTGTTCTGAGTCAAGATGGCCGTTGGAAATGAGTACGGCCTCCGATTCGAATACCTTCTCCACTTCTACCAGGGCGTTCGATATCAGAGTGCTCCCGGAGGAGACGATGTCAAAAATGGCATCTGCAATTCCGGCAGCCGGGGCTATTTCAACTGAACCGGTAATTATCTCAATATCAGCATTGATGCCCTTCTCTTCAAGGTATTTCTTTAGGATGTTGGGGTATGAAGTGGCGATTTTCTTGCCTTCGAACCATTGCAGACCGTTATATTCAACGGACTTCGGAACAGCGAGGGAGATCCGGCATCCTCCAAATCCCAAGCTTTCCACTATCTCTACCTTGAGACCTTTTTCTACCACCTCGTTGAGGCCTACTATGCCCAATGAAGCAGTTCCGCTTGATACTACTTGAGGAATATCATCATCCCTCATATACAGCAGCTCAATTGGGAAGTTCGGGGTTTTTGCGAGGAAACTACGCTTTGAGTCTTCGACATTTATGCCGATTTCGTTCAGAAGGGCTGTGCTGTCTTCATTGAGACGTCCCTTTGATTGCAAGACTATTCTAAGCATTTGTTCTGTTTGATAAAAAAAGGCTTACCATATAAATAACGGTAAGCCTGACACAATTCTTATTGGGTGTACGCAAAAGACCTACCAATTCCTAAGGAAGTGGTGATGATGGAAATATGTGCGTACTACGATATTCATTGCTTACGAAGTTAGTAAAAAAATGCAAAAACCCAAGTAGTTCAGTCATTTTTGTGCATCGCTATTAATTTGTATATTTGTAGAATATGAACAAACGGACGATAATTACTTACTCTATATTGGCATTGGTCCTTTTGGGTGGAATCATTGCTCTGATTTTCAGCCTTTACGGGGACAATGCCGGGAAGTCTGCACCTCAGACGGAAGGGGAAGCGGCTTCACGTTATTCGATTCTGGCGGCTATACCTTCAGATGCTTCCGCCGTGATGCATTTCGAATCGTCAAAGGTCTGTATAGAAAGCCTTTGCGATGAGACCAAACTTTTCTCGGCCTTCGTATATGACGCTAAGAAAGGCGGAATGCCAAGTTTTGTCTCTTTATTGGAAAAAGCTCTGGAGCAGGGCAGCTTGGCACAGATAAAGTCCCAGCCTATGGCAGTGTCCCTTCATTACAGCGGAAATCTTGTCCCTATGGCTGTCCTCAGTCTTCCCCGTTCTTCGGCTGACTCCACCGGAGTGGTTCTGACTCTCAGGAATCTCGCTGACTCCTGCTCCTTGGCGTCTGCCTTCAAGTCTTCCGGATCCAACAAATACCTGATCGTCTCTTCGTCGGAGACTTTGGTCAGCTCTTCAATCAGGCATATAGACGAGGGTGTATCCATTTTGAGCAAGCGCGATTTCCTTGATTGCGCAGCGGAAAGCTCCGGAGCCAATACACTTTTCTTCTGCAATGCTTATTCCCAGAAACTCCTGCAAAGCTTTTTTACTGGAAAGCTCAGCAGGCATTCAGGCTTCTTCGGCAAACTCTCGAACTGGATAGCCCTGTCCATTGACAGCAGTCGTGACGATTATCTGCATATGTCTGGAGTTCTTTCTGCCGGCAAGGATAAGGACTGTTTTGCCAATGTCCTGTCTTCGCAGGAAATGGAAAGCGCATCCTTTGTATCCGTTGTCCCTTCTGGAACGGCTTTCGCTCTTTCATTGCCTTTGAACTCGCAGGAAGCTTATCTCGAGGCCTACAGGAAATATCTTGATGCTTCGGTTTCCCTTGCGAAGAATGAAGCGCGTATCTCGGAACTGGCCAAGGATGCCGGTATTTCCCCTGATTCATGGGCTAAGGCCTTGAATCTTAAAGAAATAGTAAAGGCGCAATGGCGCTGTGCCGATGGACGCAGTCTCGAGGCCCTTCTGATCAGAGTCGGAAGGAAGGACTATTCGCTGATTTTCCGGGGAACAGGTATTGCCAATGAGAAGGAATACTCGATGTCGGTGGAGAATTACGCCTTCCCTTCTTTTGCTTCTGCCCTCTTCGGCTCCTTCTTTGCCCTTGAAGACGAGTCTCGCTATGTCTTTACCGGGGAATGGCTGGTCAGCGGCAGCGATGAGGCTGTCAGCGATTTTGCTGCCCGTTATGCTTCTGGGGATGTTCTTCAGGCCTTGCTTTCGGATGCTTCTGTAAGTACCGGAGATCAGCTGAAGAATTGCGCTTTCGCGGCTTATTTCTCTCCTGGCTCCGCCAAGATGGAAGAGTTGCTGGCCAATCCGCTGCTGAAGGCAATGAACGGGACTCTTGACGGTGCGTCTTACGAGCCTTTCCTGTTCAGTTTCTCCAGGGGCAATATTGAACTTTCGGTGACAAGAGTGCCGTACTTTGAGAAGAGCAGCACTCCTGCGACTGTCGCCGATGCGACAATTGACATACCTCAGGGCCCTTTCAAGGTTAAGAATTCAGGAACGGGCAGGACCAATCTCCTTGCCCAGCAGTCAAATTATTACCTCAGCCTCAAGGAGGAGGACGGAAAGGGTATTTGGAGCATACCTTTCCAGGCTCCTTTGACCGGTGCTGTGGAGACTATAGACTATTATGCTAACGGGAAACTTCAGTTTCTCTTTACGGCCGGTTCGAAGCTATATCTCTTGGACCGTCTGGGCCGTTTTGTAAGCGGCTTCCCTGTCGAGCTGGGCAAGGAGGTCCTTCTCGGGCCTGCCGTTTATGATTTTACTGGTGCCCACGGCTATACGCTGATGGTGCTTCACAGTGACAATACCATAGGGTATTATAACACTCACGGAGATACTCCTTCCTCTTGGAAGGGTATAAGTACGGAGGAGAAGATAATTGCCCTTCCTGAGCTTCTGCGTTTGGGAGGCAAGTCCTATTGGGCCATTCGCACTACTGTTCAGACACAGATTTTTCCATTCAACGGTGGCGAAGCTGTGTATAGCCAGAGCGGGGCCAAGTCAATAAGAAGGGACAGCAGCCTTGAGGCTCTTGATAATGGCACGCTCCGTGCTGTATGCAATGATGGAAAAACAAGAAACTTAAAAATACAATAAACTAAAGATACTATGGAGTTCGTATTCAAATCAGTTAACAAGATGCTGGAGGACAGCATCAAAAAGAACTGGGACAGACCTGCCCTGTCAAACTATCAGGGTGTGACTCTGTCTTATGGTGAAGTGGCCAGCCGCATTGCCAAACTGCACATTGCCTTCGAGCAGTGCGGTCTGAAGAAGGGCGACAAAGTGGCCATTTGCTCGAAGAATCAGGCTAACTGGGGTGTGAGCTTTCTTGCTGCAATGACATATGGAGCCATTCCTGTGCCTATTTTGCATGAGTTCAAGCCCGGCAATATACATTATCTCGTAAACCATTCAGAAGCTAAGGTCCTCTTTGTTGACGAGATGGTATGGGAAGGTCTTACGGCTGAGGAAATGCCCGATCTGGAAGTAATAGTCCAGATCAATACCTTCAAGTTCATTTATGCCAAGCATGAATCCCACTTCGATGTTAGAGCGCATTTGAACGAGAGCTTTGGCAAGAAATATCCTGAGAACTTCGGCCCATCCGATGTTTCCTATTATGAAGATACAGCTGACGAACTGGCCATTATCAATTATACATCCGGTTCATCAGGCTTCTCAAAGGGTGTAATGATTCCTTACAGGGCTATCTGCTCAAATATACTTTTTGCTACCGATCATGCTGGACTTCCTCTCAAGGCAGGCAGTCAGGTCGTATCGATGCTGCCTGCTGCGCACATGTATGGTTTTGCATTCGAATTCATTTTTGAAATGACCTTAGGAATGCACGTGCATTACCTTACTCGTGTTCCTAGTCCGAAGATCATTATGCAGGCAATGGCGGACATAAAGCCGGATATCATCATTGCCGTTCCACTCATCATAGAGAAGGTTTACAAGAACAAACTCAAGCCTCTCATTGACAAGAATCGTGTCTTTATGAGCATTCCTATCCTTGACAAGTTCATACTTGGGAAGATGCGTTCGGAGCTCATCAAGAGTTTCGGTGGCAATTTTGACGAGATTATCCTTGGAGGTGCCGCTTTCAATCCTGAGGTTGAGGCTTTCTTCAAGAAGATGAACTTCCCTTATACAGTCGGATACGGAATGACGGAGTGTGCTCCGATTATTGCATATGCACATTGGGACAAGGCAAAACTGTATTCTTGCGGACAGAGCGCTCCTTGGATGGAAATACGTATCGATTCCGAGGATCCTCACAATATTTCCGGTGAGGTTCAGGTCAAGGGTCCCAACGTTATGCTCGGCTATTACAAGAACGAGGAGACAACGGCTCAATCATTTACAGAGGACGGTTGGTTCAGGACGGGTGATATGGGAGTTATCGACGAGGATGGCTATCTTTTCCTCAGAGGCCGCAGCAAGTGTATGATACTAGGACCTTCGGGACAGAATATTTATCCTGAGGAGCTTGAGGCTGTGGTGAACAATGTTACCTATGTTGGAGACTCGCTGGTCATCGACGATCACGGAACCATTACAGCACTCGTATATCCTGATTATCATACTGCCGGCGTGGACGGCATAAATCCGGATCAGCTTAAGGAACGCCTGACCTCATCCCTCCCTGAAATCAATAAGGAGTTGCCTAAGTATGCCCAGATCAGGAAGATGGAATTCCTGCCTGAGGATTTTGAGAGGACTCCTAAGAAGAGTATTAAGAGATACCTGTATCAGAGAAACTAGAATAGAAATGAATAAGTTTGACGAACGGTACATTGAGATGGCCGGTGTATGGGCAAAGAATTCCTATTGTAAAAGACGCCAGGTCGGTGCCTTGCTGGTCAAGGACAGAATGATTATTTCCGACGGATATAACGGCACTCCCTCCGGTTTCGAGAACCAGTGCGAGGATGAAAATGGGGTTACCAAGCCCTATGTGTTACATGCGGAGGCCAATGCGATAACTAAAGTAGCCAAGTCGGGAAATAGTAGCGAGGGTGCAACCCTCTATGTAACCGCATCACCTTGTATCGAATGTTCAAAGCTTATTATCCAAGCTGGAATCAAAAGGGTAGTCTATCGTGATGAATACAGGCTCACGGATGGTATCGACCTGTTGAGAAAAGCTGGTGTAATAGTAGAAAAACAGGATAGTTATGAGTGAAAAAAGGATCTCGTCCGTATGGATAGCAGTGCTCGGCGTAGTGGTAGGAGCACTGCTGGTCCTTACCATACAAAAGGCCATTGACAACAAAGCTAAGCTCCGTTCTGAGTATACGAACTGGAGAAAGTTGAATCTCATCCTTCAGAAAATTGATGAGATGTATGTCGATTCTGTTGACTATAGCAGCGTTTCTGATGCTGCTGTCAATGCTGCATTGTCAAAACTCGACCCGCATTCAATCTATATGCCGCCTGCAGATTTGGAAGAGTCTGAATCTGAGCTTGCTGGCAATTTTGATGGAATAGGCATCCAGTTCAATGTGCCTAACGATACGGCAATAGTGCTTGAGGTCATTCCTGGCGGTCCTTCTGAGAAGATAGGATTGCAGGCCGGAGACCGTCTGATTCAGGTCGATGACAAGGTGATTGCCGGAGTTAAATTCCCTCAAGACAGTATGGTCCGCAGGATGAAGGGACCGGCAGGGACCAAGGTCAATGTCAAGGTCAAGCGTGGCGATGAAATCATTCCTTTCGAAATCACGAGAGGCAAGATTCCTGTTCATTGTGTAGATGCTGCCTTTATGGTGAATGACAGTACGGGTTATATCAGACTGTCCAAATTCTCGAGAAATACCTATTCTGAGGTAATGAGTTCCAGCCTCAAACTTCTTGCCGAGGGTATGGAGAACCTCATTTTCGACCTCAGGGACAATACAGGAGGCTTCTTCGATCAGGCCCTGATGCTTTCCAATATGTTCCTTGAAAAAGGGGAGGATATAGTCTATATGGAGGGCCTCCACCGCAAGCGTGAGGAATATAAGGCTGATGGCAGGGGCTTGCTCAAGGGTGTCAGACTTACCGTTCTGATCAATGAGGCGTCTGCTTCATCCAGTGAAATCTTTGCAGGAGCCATCCAGGACAATGACAGGGGAGTGATTGTGGGCCGACGTTCATACGGCAAGGGCTTGGTTCAGGAGCCTGTGTTCTTTACAGACGGTTCAGGTGTGCGCATTACCGTAGCCAGATTCTATACCCCTTCCGGAAGATGCATACAGAAACCATATTCTGATGATTATCAATATGATATCATAAAAAGGTACAATGATGGTGAACTCACTGAGGCTGACAGCATCAAGGTCGATAAGTCTGTCTTATTCTACACAGTCGGCGGCAGACGTGTCTATGGAGGTGGAGGCATTATCCCTGATGTGTTCGTACCTATCGATACCACCAAGGCCACACGCTTCTATATAGACTGTGGCAATAAGGCTACGACTATGCGTTTTGCATCTGCCTACTTTGATGGGCACAAGGCCGAGCTTTCTGCGATAGACGATTATGATTCACTCATCAAGTATCTCGATTCAGCTTCATTGGAAACCCTCTTCCTGAACTTTGCCAGAACGAAGGACGGACTTGCTCCGAAGACTAAAGAAGAGTGGGATGAGACTCGTGATTACTTAATGCCTCAGGTAAGAGCATTGGTAGGCAGATATTCAAAGCTTGGGGATAATGCTTACTATCATATGTTCCTGGATATGGATACTGCGTTTCAGGAAGCTTTGAAACCTCACGAAATCATCACTGTGCGATGAACGCATAGACAATGTTTCCGACTTGACGTGCAGGAGCGGTTGGGGAGGCAGAGAATCTTGCCGATCTTGCCGCTCTTATTGCGAAATTCCTCAGACAAGTATCAGAGGTGGATGAAGCTTCCTCTATCTTTGCCATAATGACGTTGCCTGCATTGTCAACTGTAATGATGACGGTGACTTCTCCCGAGCCCATACATCTGTAGGCCGGTATAGGAAGCTTGCTTGCCTTTCTGCCGTCAAGGCTGTATGAAACCACGGAAGGACCGGAATAGTTCTGTTCCTTCTCTTTTTTCTTGTTCTCCTGCTTCTTTGTCGGGATATATACGTCTTCATCAGGAGTGTCGCTTTGGCTGAATGTCTTGTCAAGCTCATTCTGAAGCCTCTCGGCGTCTTTATAGAGCTGGTCGGCATCAGTGCCCCTGTCATCTTTCAATGCGCCCCTGTCCACGATTACGTTCCTTACGGGCGTACTTCCGCCATTCTCAGAAATGAGCTCGTCAAGGCGTCTGCTGACCTCTTCCTTGAACTTGAGTTCTTTCTCAAGCCTTTCGATTTCCTCCTGCTTGCTGAAATCCAGCACGAAAGAGTTCTCCTTCTGTATCTGAACTCCGATCTGACTGGCCAACAATATAATAATCACCGTGAGATGAATAATCACGGTGATGTACAATCCTGCCTTATCTTCCTTCGGGATTCGTTTCAAGGGCTTGATTATTATTTGTTGGTGTTGAGTGATTTCTCGATGGTAGCTGAGATGATGTCTATTGCTACCCTGTTGTGGCCACCTTGAGGAATGATGATGTCTGCGTATCTTTTGCTCGGCTCAATGAACTGAAGGTACATAGGTTTAACTGTCTTGGAGTATCTTTCGATGACCCAATCCACGGTTTTGCCCCGTTCAATGATGTCACGCGACATTACCCTCATAAGTCTGTCATCGTCATCCGCATCCACGAAAATCTTGATATCAAGCTGGTCACGCAATTCCGGACAGGTGAAAATCAGAATGCCTTCGATGATAATCACATCTGCCGGCTTTACAGTAACTGTTTCCGTCTTGGAACGTGAGCAGGTGACGTAAGAATAAACCGGCTGTTCAATGCTCTTACCCTCCTTAATCTGCTTGAGATGATCGGTAAGAAGGGCGAAGTCAATGGAGTCCGGATGATCGAAGTTCTGACTTCTCTTTTCTTCCTCACTCAAATGGCTTGAATCTTTGTAATACGAATCCTGAGGGATAACTACTACGCGATCCTTAAGCTGATCGACTATGGCCCTAACGACAGTTGTTTTTCCTGAACCGGAACCGCCGGCTATTCCAATGACTAACATATTTGCCTTATTTTTTAGAATTCAGCATTCTTAGGAGTACGTGGGAACGGAATGACGTCCCTGATATTGCTCATACCGGTAACGAAGAGAAGGAGTCTTTCGAAACCGAGGCCGAAACCGCTATGAGGGCAAGAACCGAAACGTCTTGTGTCAATGTACCATTCAAGGTTGGTACGGCTCATCTGAAGCTCATTGATGCGAGCCTCGAGTTTTTCGAGCGAAGCTTCTCTCTCTGAACCGCCGATGATTTCGCCAATCTTAGGGAAGAGTATATCCATGGCCCTGACTGTCTTGCCATCTTCGTTCTGCTTCATATAGAAGGCCTTGATTTCCTTCGGATAGCCTGTGAGGATGACAGGTTTCTTGAAATGCTGTTCAACGAGGTATCTCTCGTGCTCGCTCTGCAGATCCACACCCCAATACACAGGATACTCGAATTTCACTCCATTCTTTATAGCTTCTTCAAGTATTCTGATGCCTTCAGTGTACTCAAGTCTTACGAATTCAGTGCCGATTACGCTCTGAAGTCTTTCGATGAGCTCCGGATCATATTTATCGTTGAGGAACTTGATGTCGTCATAGCAATTCTTCAGGGCATATTCAACTAAGTGCTTGATGAAGTCCTCTGCAAGGTCCATATTGTCCTTAATGTCATAGAATGCCATTTCAGGCTCGATCATCCAGAACTCTGCAAGATGGCGTGGAGTGTTTGAATTCTCTGCTCTGAAAGTAGGACCGAAAGTATAGATTTCACCCAATGCGGTAGCTCCGAGCTCACCTTCAAGCTGTCCACTTACTGTAAGGCTGGTCTGTTTTCCAAAGAAATCGACGCTGTAATCAATCCCGCCCTTCTTGTTCCTTGGAAGCTTTTCTTCAAGATTAAGTGTCGTTACCTGGAACATCTGTCCGGCGCCTTCACAATCTGATTCAGTGATAAGCGGAGTGTTAAGATATACGAAACCCTTTGAGTGGAAATATTCATGAATAGCGAAGGCCATTTGATTTCGGATTCTGAGTATGGCTCCGAATGTGTTGGTCCTCATTCTCATATGTGCCACAGTTCTAAGGTACTCAAATGAAGTATCCTTTTTCTGAAGCGGGTATCTCACAGGATCACACTCGCCATAAATCTCAATTTGCTTGGCTTGTATTTCAACTGCCTGTCCGCTGCCCATTGATTCCACCAAGCTGCCGCATACCGCAATGCAGGCCCCCGTTGTTATCTTGGCGAGAACACTATCCTCGAATTGCGTCTTATCTACGACTATCTGTATATTATTGATGGTAGAACCGTCGTTAAGAGCGATGAACGCTACGTTCTTGTTACCTCTTTTTGTTCTGACCCAGCCTTTAGCAAGGACATCGTGCCCTGCTTCACTCTTAAGCAGGTCTTTTACTTTGGTTCTCACAATGTTTTCCATGGGAAAATAAGTTCTTCTTGTTTATTGTATTATCTCGGCAAATATAATCTTTTTCAATTGATTTGCCAAGCGCGAAGCTTCCTGCTCCCGATATATAGACAAAAAGAAAGCGAACAATAATTTCTTATCAGTCGCCTTCTTTCTAAACTATTTGAGTGCTGAAAATTACTTTTCTGCTCTTCTTGCCATGTACATAATCTTAAGTGCGGAGCAACGTCTGAGCTCCTGCTTAATATCTGTAACAATACCCATTCTGACGTCTTCGTCTGTTCTAAGAACTGTGGTCATGAACTGACGGTCTGCCTCTGACATACTCTCACGCTCAGCTGCGATGAAGTCGCGGATATCCTCGACTGTCTTGAAAGAATCGTTGAGCTGGATACGTGCATCAGTACCATACTGAGCCTGATAGGTTCTGGTAGGAGTACCGACATTGATGTAAGAGGAAAGGTCTTTTCTTTCAAGTTTCGCAACCTCAGATGCCTCAGGCATCTTTACAATGACCTTGTTCTCAGTCTCACGCATCTGTGTGGTAACCATGAAGAAGAACAAAAGCATGAAGACGATATCCGAAAGAGAACCGGTACCAGGCTGTGGTACGTCCTTCTTATTGTTATTTCCGCCGAATTTTGACATTTGTTATTCCTCCTATTTTATTTTTTCACGTCCTTAGGCTCTGCCTCTGAAATATTCTGAGGTATAGCTGTCTTGACGATTTCCTGCTGCTCTTCTGTAAGTCTGTCGAAAGCCTTTCCGTAGTTCTTGTATGAGAATTCGTTACGGAGTTCGTTAACGGCCTTTACAAGTTCGTTCTGAACAGCGATGTATGCGTGATAGCTGGTTCCGCGGTCATTCTGGAGAGAGATCACACCCTTTGATACAGGGTACATACCATAACCCTCGATGTCCTTCATTTCCTTCTCAGGAAGGTCAGGTCTGTCGGCAGGATTGGTAAGGAATTCCTTGATCTTATCCTTAAGCAGGCTGACGTCCATAGGCTCATTACCTGCAAGAAGTTTGTCAGCTGAGTTAATCTTAACAATGATGATGTTGCGGCGATTAACCTTCTGGTCTTCTACCTTTGCGTTTGGATCCGGCATAGGAGGAAGACGACGCGAGAGACCTGTCTGTGTTCCCATGGTTGTAGTCATAAGGAAGTAGCACAAGAGCAGGAACGCGATGTCAGCAGTTGAGCTGGTGTTGAGTCCAGGAGTTTTTTTCTTAGCCATTTTCTCTTAATTATTTATTGCGGATAGCAATGATGATCTCTCCAGCGATGATTGACACTACTGCCAAAGCGGCTGAAAGATATGTAAGATTGAGAATTGTATCAGTAATTCTGAGCGTACCAGCTTCAGGCTGTTCGCCAGTCAAACCGACAGCAGGGTTTCCAGGTGAAACCATATAGATGCCGAAGCAAATAGCTGCTATTACAACAAGTCCGATTCCGAGCTTGATGAGACTCTTCGGATTGTTCTTGGTGCTGATAATGAGTCCTACAAGTATAGTAGCTGCAATGGCAATCGCAACCATTGCGTATGTCCACTTGATAAGGATCTCAACTGCCTGGTCTGTCCATCCAGCTGTGAAACCCCAGACAAGGATGCCGACAGAGACGAGAATCAACACCACCATCAAGATCTTGAATATTTTATTAAGCTTCATGTTTGATGATGTTTTCTACTGTTGAAATTACTTTCCCTGGTACTTTGTAAGTACGTCCACGAGGCAGATTGAAGAATCCTCCATATCGATGGTGATAGAGTCAATCTTTGCGAGGATGTAGTTGTAGAACACCTGAAGAATCATAGCTACGATCAAACCGGCAACGGTGGTGATCAAAGCGACCTTCATACCTCCAGCGACAACGTTAGGAGAGATATCACCTGCAGCCTGGATAGCGTCGAATGCCTGGATCATACCGATAACGGTTCCAAGGAATCCGAGAGAAGGTGCAATAGCGATGAAGAGTGCGATCCATGAAAGGCCGTTCTCCATGTTGCTCATCTGAACTGAACCGTAAGAAACGATGGTCTTCTCAACAACGTCGAGACCCTGGTCGTAACGAAGGAGACCCTGATAGAAGATGCTTGCTACAGGACCGCGTGAGTTACGGCATACGTCCTTTGCAGCCTCGATTCCACCCTCAGCGAGTGCCTTCTCAACCTTCTCAACGAGCTTCTTGGTGTTGGTCTTAGAGAATGAAAGATAAAGGATTCTCTCGATACAGAGAGCAAGACCGATGATCAAACAGATGATAACGAGAGACATGAAGCCTGCACCACCCTCGATGAACTTTGTCTTGAGAGCCTGGTGAAGAGGAACTTCAGACTTTGTGTTGAATGGATCAATGTCACCTGACTGATCGGCAGCAGCTACCTGCTCGGTTGCAGCCTGTGCATCAGCAGCCTGCTCGTTCTGAGCGGATGCAATGTTTGCAGAAACAACCATAAGGGTCATCGCTGCCAAAACCATGAAAAACTTTTTCATAATCGTTTTAGAATGTGTTTTAATTAATAATGTATTAAATAGTTACAAATCTTTCGTTCTAGGGCCTTTCCACAGCTATTCAAAAAAACCGTTGCAATTTAGCAAAAAAAATTCATTTGGCAAACTTTATTTGGAGATTTCTCCCCTGAGGTTCTCGCCCATAAGCCGTTTTACTTCGTTGTTTTTCGGGTATTTACCCATCAAGTAAAACAATTTGGCGAGTGCGCTTTCCGTGGTCAGATCGTGTCCCGAAATTACGCCGGCATTTTCAAGTTTCTTGCCTGTGGCATATAAGCTCATATTCACGCTGCCGCATAGGCATTGGCTTACATTGATCAGAATCTTGTCCATTGAAGCGGCCTCTTCCACGATTCTGATGAACCAATCCTTGGTCGGCGCATTGCCCGAACCGTAGGTTTCAATGATTACGGCTCTGGTTTCCGGTCCAAGCAGGATGTTCTTCACGACTTGGGGAGTAATACCCGGATGCACTTTCAGGATTGAGACTCTTGTGTCGAGCTTTTCGCTGATAGTCAGACTGTTGGCGCATTGCTCCCCGGACCTTTCAATGGTGTTGTTGTACCTGATGCTGATTCCCGCTTCCGCCAAAGGCGGGCAATTGTATGATTGGAAGGCATCAAACTGCTCTGATTTGACCTTGGTGGACCTATTGCCCCTCAGCAGCACTGAATCGAAGAAGATGGCGACTTCCGGGACCATTGCCCTGCCTTCTTCATTCTTGGTGGAAGCGATTTCGACGGCAGAAATGAGATTCTCCCTTCCGTCGGTTCTCGGCTTTCCTATCGGGAGCTGGCTTCCGGTAAAGATTACGGGTTTGTCGAGATTCTCCAGCATAAAGCTAAGGGCCGATGCGGTATAGGCCATTGTGTCGGTTCCGTGGAGTACGACAAAGCCATCATAGGAGCCGTAGTTGTCCCGGATAAGCGCTGCGAGGGCCTGCCACATAGAGGGCTCGACATCTGATGAATCAATGAGCGGATCGAAGGTATATGAGTCTATCCTGCATGCGAATTTGCCAAGCTCCGGCACTGCTTCAAGTATCTGCTTGAAATCGAAGGGCTTAAGGGTCTGCTCGATGGGGTCCTCTTTCATTCCAATGGTGCCGCCTGTGTATATCAGGAGTATGGAGGCTTTGCTGTTTTGCTTTTGGAACTGCATGGCTATAAGTTGAAAAGTGTCTTTGCATTCAATGTGGTCTGCTCCGCAACCCTCTCGATGTCCACTCCCTGAAGTGAGGCTATCTTTTCCGCTATGACGGGAAGGTATGAACTGTCATTCCTTTTCCCTCTGTATGGGACTGGGGTGAGGTACGGGCTGTCCGTTTCGAGGACTATTCTGTCGAGAGGTATTTTCTTGACCGCTTCGGCAAGGGATGCCTTTTTGAATGTCACCACCCCGCCTATGCCGACATACCAGTCCCCATATTTGCCGAGACGGCAGAAAGTTTCATAGCTGCCGGAAAAAGCATGGAGATTTCCTACGAGACCAAGATGCTTGCAATCGTCCAGGATTTGGAAGAAGTCGTCTGTAGCTTCACGCAGGTGTATGTTTACGGGCAGTCCCAGACGTGCGGCCAGTTCAAGCTGAGTACGGAAGGCTTCCTTCTGCTCGGCGGCGAATTCGGCTCCATAGTGATAATCCAAACCTATCTCACCAATAGCAACCGGCTTTACGTCAAGATGCTGCATCATCAGGTTCATCTCATCCCTCCAGTCTTCTTTTACTGAGCCCGGATAAAGCCCGAGCATAGGCTTGAGAATACCGGGATACTGTCTGCAGAGTGCCAGCATGGCATCCCTTTCGGTGGAGTCCACATCGGGTTGGAGCATTATCTCTACCCCTGCTCTCAGGGCTCTGTGTATGACAGAATCCTCCTCACCGAAAAATGCCCGGTCCGACAGGTGCGTATGAGTGTCAATGAATTGCATCGTTTTGCTTTATAGTGGCTGCAAAATTACGCAAAAATTGACGACAAACACTAAAAGCGCCGGAAAAGCTATCATCAAGTTATCAACAGCTGCTTCTTTCTGTTTCAGACTGTCCTTACCATCAAAGAGCAACGTTGGAGCAAATCTATGGAAATGATGCCCGCACATTCCAATAGCCCAGTGTAAGTCCTTATTTTACTGTAGTTTAAACCTGTTGCTGCCGACAATTCGTCTGCGCTGATTCCTCTGTATTTCTGAATCATTTTCGCTACGGCTTTGATCTCGGAGAGCCCGATATCCGTGAGTTCGCATCTGAACAATGTTTCAATTTCGTCCATCAGCCCAGGCCTCGTCCTTTTAATTCCCGGCCTGAGCCCCAGCGTCTCCAACAACCCCTTTCCGTCCACTATAGGCTCCGCCAGTTTCTCCTTCAATAACTGATTGCAGCCTTCGGACCTGATATCGTCGGCTCTTCCCGGCAATACCATCAAATCCCTGTTGTAGGATGTCGCCAGCCTTGCGGTCATCATCCCGCCTCCCTTGGCCTTCGATTCAATGAGAATTGTTCCGCTGCAGATACCTGCAATTATCCTGTTTCTCCGCAGAAAATTGATGGCCTTGGGGACGGTTCCGCAGGGGTAGTCGGTAATGAAGGCGCAGCCGGGAGTGTTGGTGAGCCTATCAACATATTTCCTGTTTTGAGGAGGATATACATCGGTAATACCGGTAGGAAGCACTGCTACTGTGGGCAATCCCGTATCGAGCGCAGTCAAATGGGCCGTGATATCCACTCCAAGGGCGAACCCGCTGACAATCAATGGCTTCCCTTCGGATTCGGCCATGGTCATCACAATCCTCTGGCACCATTCCCGGCCGTATTGTGAAATATCCCTCGTGCCCACTACCGCGATTGGCCGGCGTCTGTTGAAGACTTCCTCCGCCGGAGAGCAGCTCTTGAAATATAGACCGGCAGGTGCATCTGGGCAATCTCGCAGCAGCTCGGGATAAGCCTTGTCGGCAATTGTGATGAAGTCAATACCCCTGTCGCCCAGCATCAGCAGTTCCTCCTCTGAGGCTTGAAGCTCCTTTTCATTGAGCATAGGGGCAATTTGGGCAAAGACTCCCCTTTGTCCCCAAAAACTGTCAAGCTTCATCTTGAACAGCTCTCCAGCCGAGCCAAGGCAGTCGATGATACCTCTGGTGATATCCGGCCTGAATCCGAAGAGCCTGTTCAAGGTGCAATAATACACTTTTTCGCTGTATTCCTTCTCCATATCCCGATGCGTTTGTTCCGGGAGGAAAGGTATGCAACAAAAAAGAATACTCTCCCTGAATTCATAAAATCAGGGGGAGTATCTTAATGTTTTTTATAGGAATTGCTTTTTTTATATAATCAGCATTGCGTCTCCGTAAGGTCCGAAATGGTAACCTTCTTCGAGGGCGACCTTGTAGGCATTCATTACATTATCAAAGCCTCCGAAAGCTGATACTGCCATAAGCATCGTTGATTCCGGCATATGGAAATTGGAAATGATGGCATCCGGAATCGAGTACTCGTAAGGAGGGAATATGAACTTATCGGTCCAGGTATCGCAAGGACTTACCTTCTTGCTCGGGGTGACATTGGTTTCCAGAGCCCTGATAACGGTGACTCCGACACCCACTACCTTATGTCCTGCTGCCTTGGTCCTGTTGATGTCCTCGGCTGCCTGCTCTCCGATTATGATTCTCTCTGCATCGGTCCTGTGCTTTGACAAATCCTCCACATCCACTCTTCTGAAATGGCCTATACCCATGTGAACAGTGATGAATGTTTTCTCTATGTCCTGGAGTATCATTCTATTGAAAAGCTCACGGCTGAAGTGGAGCCCGGCAGCGGGAGAGCTGACGGCGCCTTCGTGCGCAGCAAAAATAGTCTGGTAGTTTATACTGTCCTCCGGAGTGATTTTCGGCTTAACCCAGGTAGGGACAGGAATCTCTCCAAGGCTGAAGAGGAGTTCCTTGAAGTCCTCGTACTTGCCGTCATAGAGGAAACGGAGTGTCCTTCCCCTTGAAGTGGTGTTGTCGATAACCTCGGCAACCAGACTCTCGTTTTCTCCGAAATAGAGTTTGTTTCCTATGCGAATCTTTCTGGCCGGCTCTACAATGACGTCCCAAAGCCTCTGCTCCTTGTTGAGTTCGCGGAGCAGGAATACCATGATGTCAGCGCCTGTCTTCTCTTTCTTTCCGTACAATCTGGCAGGGAATACCTTGGTATCGTTGAAAACGAAAAGATCACCCTTGCCGAAATAGTCAATTACATCCTTGAACAGTCTATGCTCGATTTCTCCCGTTTTGCGATGGAGGACCATCAGCTTGCATTCGTCGCGCCAGCGGCTTGGCTCCTGTGCGACCCTGTCTCTCGGGAGCATGAACTGGAATTGTGAAAGTTTCATTATTGTGACTATGAAATAAACGTATGATATTTATTATACGGTATTTTCTGGAGAAAGTTTCATATAAAGGCAGGATTTTCAAGTTCTTGCCTCGCGGAAGACCTCCACTATTGAAGGATACGAATTCTGAAGATAAGGCGGAAGACTGGATTTGGCTACCCAGGCTGCTTTGGTGATATCCTCTTCTCTCTGCGGAGTCAGGTCCACCGGGTCGGTGTACAACATCTCATACCACCAGGTGTGCTTAAGATGCCAGATTCCGTTTCTAACATAAGTGTGATCTGTGATGCATATAAGGTCCTTCAGTTCCAATGCCATCACCCCAGTCTCCTCCTGGACCTCTCTCAGCGCAGTGACGGCAATGTCTTCACCTTCTTCCTGATGTCCCTTGGGCAGGTCCCAAAGCGAGTTTCTGTTGATGAGGAGATAGTCTCCGCGCCTGTTGGATACCAGCCCTCCGGCAGCATTGACCTCCTTGAATTCCTTGCAAACTCTTCTGTAAGTGCCCTCAATGTCGTCGCTGGGAATATAAATCTTTTGAAGTGAGGGACTTGATTCGAAGATTCCGACGAAGGTGTGAATGTCAAGCCTGTCCCCGAGCCTGAATTCCACTGCGTTCGGGTCGGACAACGAGGAATCGTCATTGCCGCAAATGACAAGACTCCTCTTTTCGAAATAGATTCTGTGCATCGTCGTTATAATAAGATCGAAAAGTGTTATCTTTGTATTTTGGGCACAAATTTAGAAAAGTGCCTCATTATTGAAAATAATTTAAGCGATTAAATAATGGCAGCAACTTACGAAAGCAAGCACGGCATAGTCTCAAGACCGCCTTATGAGCTCTATATGGCCTTCACTGATATGAGGAATTTCAAGCAGATGGTTCCTGAACAGTATAAAGAAGGAGTGGTGGCTGATTTCGATACCATCAATGCCACAGTTCAGGGCTTCAGCATCGGTGTCAAGGTTCACGAGCGTTCTCCGTATACGAAAATAGTTCTTGTCGACTACGGTGCACCATTCGGCTTCCAGATTGTGATGAATTTCGATGATCCCGGCATACCCGGAAAGACCGATTTCCATATAGAGGTGTCAGCCGACTTGAATATGATGATGAAAATGATGCTCGGAAGCAAAATCCGCGAAGCCCTCGACAAGATAGTCGATTCAATGGTCGCCATCTCCGAGGGTAGGATGCCGGAGGGCATAGACCCATCCATGTTCAAAGATTCACCTTTCAAAAGATAGAAATGCAATCCATCGACGACAAGCGCTTTTTCGATCGTCTTTCGGGACTGATAGGTGGCAATGCCGCCGCGGCGCTGAGCGCAATGAAGGAAGATGCCTCCGTTTCAGTGAGGCTCAACCCTTCGAAGCCTGTTCCGTCCCGATTGCCCATACTAAAGGATTCGGAGCGTGTCCCATGGAGCGAATACGGTTATATACTCTCCGAGAGACCCGTTTTCACTCTTCACCCTCTTTTCCATGCGGGCGTATATTATGTTCAAGACAGCTCGGCAATGTTCGTGGGTTGGCTTTTCCGTGAAGCCCTGAAGCATTTTGATTTGTCCCGTCCTTTGCGGGTGCTCGATCTTTGCGCGGCTCCCGGTGGCAAGACTACCGATCTCGCGGCCTCTTTGAGGGCGGCCTGCGGGGATTCCTTCCTTCTTGTTTCTAATGAAGTGATGCGCCAGCGCGCTTCGGTCCTGTCTGACAATGTGGCTCTTTGGGGTGATCCCAATGTAGTTGTCTGTTCTCAGGACCCGAAGGCCTTTTCAAACTTAGAAGGCTTTTTCGATATTATCCTGGCTGATGTGCCTTGCTCCGGAGAAGGTATGTTCAGAAAAGACCCCAAGGCGGTGGAGGACTGGTCGGAGGAGCTGGTTGAACTCTGCTCACAGCGGCAGAGGAGGATTCTGGCGGATGTCTGGCCGGCATTGCGCAAGGGAGGAATGCTCGTTTACTCGACCTGTACCTTCGAAGATGCGGAGAATGACTCGAATCTTGAATGGGCGGCAACTGAGCTTGGCGGCGACATTGTTCCGCCTGAAAATCCCTTCGGCATTAGAACTACAAGATGCGGGCATCTCCTGGTACCCGGTGAAGTCCCTGGTGAGGGGCAATGGGCCGGCTGTCTTGTCAAAACCTCCGGAGAGGAGAAGGAGGTCCTCCTGTCGAACAGCGCCTCGATGGAGATGATCAAGCGCTTGAGACCATTGCGTCTGGGAGTCAGCAAAGGTGAGTTCAAGGGCAAGGATTTCGTGCCGGATCCGGATTGGGCCCTTAGCATATCTTACGAGCGCGGCTCCTATCCTGAGGTGGAACTGGATAAACAGACGGCACTCCGTTTCCTCCATCGCGACAGTATCAGTCTTCCTGAAGCCCCATTGGGCTATATCCTGGTGACTTACAGGAGTATTGCCCTCGGTTTCGTGAAGAATATAGGACGCAGATGCAACAATCTGCACCCTCAATCCCGTAGAATCAGAATGGATATATGAGAAGACTAATTATTTCGGCCCTTGCAGCAGGCCTTATGACCTTTTCGGCCCTTGCTCAAACGACGGCTGCAGAACACAGGCAAAAATATGACAATCAGGTCAAAAAAGTCGGTTATGACGGACCTGGAGTCGAGATCATCCTGGATAGATGGGAAGCGGATTTTCCTGAGGACCTGGATATGCTCTACGGAAGGTTCAACCTATATCTCGCCAAATCCATCAGTACCCGTGTGGTAGAAAAGGAGGGGGCCAGATATCTGGGGGCAAAGCCTATTCTTACTCTGAAGGACAGCCTTGGCCGCGATGTGTATTATTATCAGGAGAATGACTTTGACGATGAATACTTTGCACTTTCCGAGCAGGCCATAGACAAGGCCATCAGGCTGGCTCCGGACCGTTTGGATCTGCGTTTCAACAAGGCAACGGCCCTTTTTTCATATGAAAAGGAAAGTCCTGATATGGCCACCTCACTGCTTTCTTCACTGATTGACTACAATTATGCCGTGCAGCCGGAGTGGAAGTCTGCCTCCGCTTCCCTGGACGATGATGATTTCGAGCAGGGCATACAGGATTTCTGCGCCAGCTTCTATGCCTTGGCCACTCCCGCTTCCTATGAATCATTCAGAATGCTCTCGGAAAAGATGCTGAAATATTTGCCGAAGAGCACCGTCTTTATGAACAATCTCGGCAGCTACAATTTTGTGGTCAAGCAGGACTACAAGGCAGCCCGCAAGTATTATGACAAGGTCATCAAAATGGAGCCGGGAAATTACAACGCCATAAAGAACAGTGTACTTATGGCAAGACGTCAGAAGAGTGTCAAACTTGAGAAGAAGTACCTTCCTTTGCTTGTTAAGATCTCTCCAGACGAGAATGAAAGGATGGCCGCCAAAGCCCGTCTTGATGCATTGAATTCAAAATGAGTCAATTATACTATAAAATAAAACAAGAATGCGAAATATGAGAAACACTTTATTGCTGATGATTCCGCTATTCCTGATGTGCGCCTGCTCATCTGACAAGAATGGCAAGGTGCCTGGCATCGACCTCGGAGATCTCGATACCTCAGTATCGCCTAAAGACGATTTCTACGCTTATGCCAATGGCGGCTGGATTAAGAAGAATCCTTTGAAGCCTGAATATGCAAGATATGGAACCTTCGATGTCCTGAACGATTTGAATCAGGAGCGTCTGAATGCAATGTTCACCGAAATGGGTGAGCTTTCTCCCGTTCAAGGAAGCGATGATAAAAAGATAGTCGATCTGTACAGGATGGCGATGGATTCAACCAGACTCAATGCTGAGGGTGGGGCGCCGCTCAAGAAGTATTTGGATGAGATTTATGCTGTAGCTGACAAGGCCTCCTTGGTAAAACTGGTGGCAAAACTTCATTCTGATGGAAGCTCCTGTTTCTTCGGCACCTATGTAGATTCAGACCTTATGGACAGCTCCGTTCAGATTCTCTCTCTCGGTCAGAGCGGCCTTGGAATAGGTGACAGGGATTACTATCTTGATGAAGAGTATGCCGATATCCGTGAAGGCTATCTTAGCTATCTCTCCAAAGTGTTTGAACTCAGTGGAATAGAGCAGCCTCAGCAGGCTGCGGAGAATGCTTTTGCCGTGGAGACGCGACTCGCGGAAGTGTCCTGGACCCGTCTTCAGAACCGTGATATTGAGGCCTTGTACAATCCTTGCAGCAGCGGACAATTGAATACCCTCTTCCCGGGCTTCGACTTCGATACATATTTCAAGACCAGGAATATCCCTGCCCAGGATAAGTTGAACGTAGAGCAGAACTCTTTCTTCAAGGGTATGAGCTCTTTGTTTGCCGGAACTCCTCTCGAACAGTTGAAGGATTATGTAGCGGCTCGCTTGATTGATGAGGCTTCCAGCTATCTCAGCGACGAATACTATGATGCTTCTTTCGATTTCTACAGCCGTCAGATGCGTGGCGTGACCGAGAAGCGCCCTCGTTGGAAGAGAGCGATGGCTGTTCCGAACTCGTTGCTCGGAGAGGCTGTGGGCAAGATGTATGTTGCGAAATATTTCCCGGAGTCATCAAAGGAAAAAGTGCTCGAAATCGTAAACAATCTCCGTCAGGCCTTCAGTGAACATATCGATGCCCTCGATTGGATGGATGATTCCACCAAGGCTTATGCTCACGCTAAACTCGACAACTTTACCGTAAAAATAGGCTATCCTGATGTGTGGAAGGACTATTCGGCCCTCAGCATCGACCCGTCTCTCAGCTATTATGACAATCTTATTGCTGCCGCGAGGTGGCAGGTGGCTGACAATATGACCAAACTCGGCAAGCCAAAGGATAAAACTGAGTGGGGGATGACTCCTCAAACCGTTAACGCATATTACAATCCGACCACCAATGAAATCTGCTTCCCTGCAGCAATACTCCAGCCGCCATTCTTCAATGCCGATGCTGATGATGCCGTGAATTACGGTGCCATCGGAGTTGTCATCGGACACGAGATGACCCACGGCTTCGACGATGAAGGCCGCCTCTTCGACAAGAACGGCAATATGACCAACTGGTGGACAGCTGCGGATGATGAGGCCTTCAAGGCTAAAGCGGAAATCCTTGTAAAACAATATGATGCAATCGAAGTCCTGCCAGGACTCCATGCTGACGGCCGCCTTTCTCTAGGTGAAAACATTGCCGATCATGGCGGTCTCAGCATATCATACTCGGCCTTCATGAATTCTCTCGGTGGCGAATGTCCTGAGGCAATTGACGGTTTCACCGCACAACAGCGTTTCTTCCTCGGCTATGCCCACGTTTGGGGCCAGAATATCAATGATGAAGAAAAGGAACGCCTCACAAAGCAGGACGTTCACTCTTTGGGAGAGAATCGCGTAAATGCAGCTTTGCGCAACTTCCAGCAATTCTTCGATGCCTTTGACATCAAGGAAGGCGACCCTATGTTCCTTCCTGAGGAGGAGAGAGTAATAATCTGGTAACTGCAATACTGCGGCAATGGAAAGGAGAATGAACGCAGCTGCATTCATATCCCGAAAACTTCGTTTCAAGGGGAAGACGGCTATGGTTTCCATAGCTGTCTCCTTCCTTGTAATGATACTTGCCGTATCCATATCTTCCGGTTTCCGCAAGGAACTCAGAGACAATGTGAGTGCCATCAGCGGAGATATTCAGATTACATCCTCCAGCTTGAATTATGTCAGTGAAGACAGTCCTATTAGTTCCATGCCGCCCAGTCTGGATGCGATAAGGGCAGTCGATGGTGTAGAATCAATAGAACCTGCCGTTTACAGGGCAGGAATAGTCAAAAAGGACGATAATATACACGGAGTTCTTTTTAAAGGGGTAAGCGCTTCTGACTCAACTTCTTCACTGCAAGTAAGCATACCTTCTAAGCTCTCTGACCTGCTTGGACTCAAGGAAGGGGATGATCTGATTGCCTATTTTGTCGGGGAAAGAGTGAAGATGAGAAAGTTCAAGGTTGCCTCCATATACAGGAGCCTGGTCGAGGCTGATGACAATCTGCTGGTATATGCTTCGCTTTCGGATTTGCAGAGGCTCAATTCCTGGGAGCAGGATGAGGTCTCGGCTCTGGAAATCACTTTGGCTGATTATTTCCGGAGCAGGTCACGCATAAGTATGAAAACGGATGAAATAGGCACACTTGCCCTCTTGATGGCTGATGCAGAGGACGATGACTTGATTGCCACCCCTATAACAGACAAGTATTCCAGAATCTTTGACTGGCTCGACCTTATTGACTTGAATGTAATGGTCATACTCATACTGATGACCGTTGTGGCTGGCTTCAATATGATTTCGGGTTTGTTGATATTGCTCTTTCAAAACATATCCACTATAGGCATACTCAAGTCCATGGGAATGACAGACAGATCCATCTCCGAGCTTTTCCTGAGAGTATCATCCAATCTCGTACTGAAAGGAATGGCCATAGGGAATATTCTCGCTCTGCTTTTCTGTGCCCTTCAGTCTTCGACCCATTTCATCAGGCTCAACCCTGAAAACTATTTCATTTCCTTCGTGCCTGTCAGTGTCAATGTCCCGATGATACTGCTTGCCGACCTTCTTGCTTATGTGGGGATTATGCTGCTATTGCTCCTGCCTACCCTTTTCATTTCGAAGGTCGATCCTGCCCAGACTGTCAGGGCTCAATAGACTCAATTATTGCAAATGGCACAGAATGAGCTATATATGGACAGAACCCTGTCAATGTAGGCTATGGTCTCGTGACCGAGGAACACTCCGTGTTTGATCGTATCAATCTGGATATTGTTCTCGTCCCTCATTTCAGGAATGATGGCTTCAATTTCGTCCCAGGTGTCGGCATCGCTTCCCTTGTGACTGGCATAATTGATACAGTCCCTGATTCGACCTGCTCCAGCATTGTATGCTGCCAGGGTAAACTTGAGCAGTTCATCTTTATTAGCAGCATGGTCCTGAAAAATCTTCTGTAGTTGAGAAAGAAGGGATACTCCTGCCTTAATACTTTGCTCCGGATTGAAAAGATCGCTCACTTCATATCTCCTGGCAGTTGAAGGCATAGTCTGCATCAGTCCACGGGCTCCCCTTGGAGAACTGGCTTCGATGTGGAAACGTGATTCCTGGAATATGACAGCTGCGAGCATACGCCAATCCCAGCCTAGCTGGGCAGCATATTCCTTGATAAGGTCATCATAAGGACTGAGCTGGGACAAGGTCCTGCCAGCCTTAGCTGCCCTGTGAGGGCTGAACCTTCTCATAAACTGATTCTTGTTGATAGGTTTATCTTCCATCTGCTCATATTCACTCAGCCATTGGTTGACTTCTGCCAATGAACCTGTATCCGATGAACGTACAGCCCACATTGTCAGACTGTCAATCGGAATTGAAAAGCTTACGCTGTCCAATTGGAGCGTATCGTTGTATGGAAGAACAACCAAATCCACGCATCCTTTTTTCAGCGAGTCAATGTAGTTCTCGCCTTCAAATGCGTTCATTATTGTGGAACTTGAATTGAGTGACTTGCTGAACTCATTCAACAGCATATAGTTGTAGCCGGCAATCAGTTTGTCTCCGCGTCTGTATCCGTTCAGGTTGAATGCAAAGGTCAATTCCGATTCAGCGAAACTATCTGCCTCCATCTCTTTCTCTTCAGTAATGCCTACAAGGACCGCAATGCATATCACTATGGAAGAAATTATGCAGTACGGTACGAGAATTCTTTTCTTCATTCTTTTTCTATCTTTGGCCAGGGGATGCAGAAGAGCTGGCGCTGCCGCTTGTTTTGCCCGGTTGCCTGTAGAATGGCCAGTATATACCCAGTTTTAGACCTCTTTGAGTATTGATATAGTGGTGTGCACTGAAATAATCGAAACTCTTCATAGGCCATCCCTGTCCCGCATTTTCGTACTTCACGAAAATGCAGGCGCGCTTCCATTGCATATTGATGAAAGCATCGAAGTATGGGCCATTGTTGTATTTATGCTCATTCTGATTATGGAATACGCCCAAGGCTGGATTCCATGCAGGGGAGTACCAGGCCGTGTTGAAGAATCCGTTTATTCCGGCCTGCATTCTCATTGCCCCCTTGCCGAGGTTCATCTCAATATAATACTTTAAGTTGAGGGCTACGCTTGGAAGCGGAAGCACCTCCTGATTTGAAGACAGCTGGAAAAGCACCCTGTTGTCAAGATGCAGAGGCCCCAGGACGAACTCCTTGTTGATGTTCGCTGTCAGAACGCTCATTGGGTTTGGATTCTGCCTTATTATTCCCAGCGTGTCGTAATAAATGTTGTTGGCCAGCAGCGCATATCCGACGCTGGCATCCAGTTTCCATCTAGGGATGGACAGTTCTCCCTGAAGACGTGTGGTGGATATCTTACTGAACTCATTATCCCAACGGTAATGGTTCGTAAGCATATGCTGCTGATAGTACTCCGGCTCGTCGAGTTCGGTATCAAAATGCAGGTCAATGGATACAGGACTTTTCCTCGCCTTTCTAAAAGGATAGAACTTGAAACCCATATTGGCATCTACGCTGAAGTCGCCCCATTCCTTGCCGAGAAATACATATTCGGCCTTGGCGTCCCAATCGAAGAAGCCGCGTAAATTGCCTTCCGCTCCTGCATAAAGATATTCAGAGTTCCAGATTACATTGTTCCTGGTCTTTGTGAAGCTTGGATCAGGAACATAGTAATTCAAAATGCGGCTGCCCGCTCCGAGGTTCAGCTTCGAAATGATTGCGTCCTCCGACCAAGGCTGAAGACGTATGAAGACCTTGTTCTCCAATCTGGAAACGCGTAAAGAATCATCACTCCTGTTAGGATTGATGTAATTTACTCCATTGTAGAACTTGCCTGCCCCTTTGTCGTTGTAGATACGCCTGTAGGTCGAGAATTCGCTGCTGTGGCCGATGAAAGCAGTGGTCAGGTCCCTGTTGCTCGAAGTGTCCAGGGCGGCCCTTCTTTGTCTTACTGCATCGAGATACTGATTCATGCTCTCTACATTGAGGCTGTCACCCTTTCGGGCTATGCTGTCCTTGTAATGCTGCTCGTACCACCTGTCTTCCTTCTTGTCCCTCAAATCATTGATGAAGGTGAACGGAATCCTGTACTGCTGGTCGAGATAAAGGGTGTTCTTTTTTATCCTGCTGCTGGCGTCGTTCAGGTTTACTGCGATTTCCCTGGCGTTGACTGTGGTGTCCCTGATCCATGAATTGTCCTGGATACCGCCATTCTCCTGCCTGGTCACGTAGTTGTATATGTGACCTGTATGCAGCATATAGCGCTTGCCCACATAATTGACATTGACAACGGTGTTCTTATTTATGGTATTCTCGTTGGGGAGTATTCCTCCGCCTCCATATCTGTCAAAGAGGAGAAGGAAATTCAGTTCCGGTGTAATGTTCTGTGTAGTAAGGAGATGGAGATTGTCTGATTCTTTCTCGGTACCGGCAAAGAGAGTACCGGAATAGCCAAGCTCGGTATATGGGGTCTTGGTGTTGTAGTTAGGGACGGTAGCAGGCGTCCAGCTCCAGCTTTCCTGCGCTTCATAGAATGAGACCTTGTCGGAAGATTTTCTGTTGAAGTAGTTGTAATACTGTACAGGTGAACCGGATACACCTAACCATGTGGCATTCACATCATTGCGTTTGAAGGGGAAGTCATAGAACCTGTAATTGGCCGTAGTGTCTTCCAGAGATATGAAGCCGAGTTTGTGGAATTCCCTGTCGTGGGTCCAGCGTACCATTCTCTGATACTGAAGGCTGTCAGGGAAGGCAAAGGTCTCCAGAATACGAGGCGTCTCCTTAAGGATACTGTCCTTCCTTTCCTTCTCTTTTTCCTTCAGAGCCTGGGCTGCGTTTGACTCGCGGAGTTTCTGCTGAACCTTCTGTTTCTTGTCGTAGAGCTTACGCTCCTCCTTGCTCAGGCCATTGTACCATTTCTCGAAGGCAATTCTGGCTGCAAGGATGGAATCCGCCTTGTACAGTGAGTCCAGACGTGGCCAGTCCAGAGAGTCACCGGCAGCTTTCAGCGAGTCCCTGACCTGAATGTGGGTAAGCGAGTCCCTGAGAGCGACGTAATACTTGTATCTGAAAGGATCGGTATATCTAAGCGAATCGGGAACGACAATAGTGTCCCTTGCACTCAATGAGGGAAGATTGGAGGCTGCTTCTTTTAGCGAATCAACAAAGACACTGTCAGTCCCGTTAATGAACAGGCTGTCAGTGATGGACTCTTTGCCCATCCTGTAGTCCTCGGCTGTCCATCTGCTTTTATACCCGGGAGTAGTGTAGATTACTGTATCGGGCTTCTCGGCAATGGTTTCAACCCTCGCCCCCAGAAGATGTTCGTTCATTTCCACCTTCGGACCTAGCGCGAGTGCCGAGGCGGAGGTGAGAATGACCACCGTGAATGGGAACCATATTTTGGACAACAATTTCTTCATAACGTGCAATTTGCAAAGTTAACCATTTTTTAGGAAACTATTGGAAAATAATGCTTATTTTCGTACTCTCAATCAGTATTATGGACAGTTTAGCACTATTATACCGTTCCCACACAGGCTTTGAACCTGAAAGGATTACGGCTTTATCACCCTCGGGAAGCAGGAGAAAATACTACAGGATTCAAGGCAAGGGCGGCAGTTTCATTGCCGTTGAAGGAACAGACAGGGAGGAAAACTCCACTTTCATTTATCTTGCTTCCCACTTCCTTTCCAAGGGTTTGAACGTTCCGGAGCAATATGGCCTTAGTCAGAACGGAATGGACTATCTTCAGGAGGATTTGGGAGAAAAGACTCTATTCGAACTTCTGGCTTCCTCCAGGATCAAAGGACAATATACTCCAGAAGATGAGGCTCTTCTGTGTAAGGTGGTGTCTATGCTTCCGGCAATTCAGTATAGGGGCGGGGAAGGACTCGACTATGGAAAGTGCTATGCTGTTTCTTCCTTCGATGCCAGAACTGTCGATTTCGATCTCAATTACTTCAAATACTGCTTTCTGAAACCCTCTGCTCTGGAATTCAATGAGCTTCGCCTTCAGGATGATTTTGACCGTCTTAAGTCGGATCTGCTTTCCGTTGGCAATGACTGTTTTATGTACAGGGATTTCCAGTCGAGAAATGTGATGATAAAGGACGGAGAGCCTTATTTTATTGATTTTCAGGGAGGTAGAAAAGGACCTTGCCATTATGACCTGGCTTCATTCGTATGGCAGGCGCGTGCTGCCTATCCTGAAAGCCTGAAGCAAAAGATGATAGATGCCTATCTGAACAGCCTGTCGGAATACAAGACCGTCGACCGCAGTACCTTTCTTCAGGAATTGCGCATCTTCGTTCTTTTCCGTATGCTTCAGGTCTTGGGCGCTTACGGCTTCCGTGGCCGGATTGAAAGGAAGGCTCACTTCCTCGCGAGCATTGCTCCGGCCATTGCCAATCTCGAAGAATTGATTTCTACCCCTTTCGGACAATATCCCTATCTGTGTGAGGTGCTGCGCGACTTGATTGACTCCGAAAAGAAGAAGGTGGCTCAAAACGACGGCCGCCTCGAAGTTCAGATCATCAGCTTTTCATTCAAGAAAGGATTGCCCGAGGACAACAGCGGCAATGGTGGCGGCTATGTTTTCGATTGCCGTTCGGTCAACAACCCCGGCCGTTATGAGCAATATCGACATCTTAGCGGTCTCGACTCGGAGGTACAGGCCTTTCTTGAAGACGATGGTGGCATATCCCGATTTCTCAATTCTGTGTTCAAACTGGTGGATACCCATGTTGATTGCTATCTCAAACGGGGGTTCACCCATCTCCAGCTTTGTTTCGGCTGCACTGGAGGACAGCATCGCTCGGTTTACAGCGCTTTGAGGACGGCGGAGCACATCAGGTCGCTTTTCGGCGCTTCGCTCCGAGTGCATCTTATTCATCGCGAACTCGGAATCGACATAAAGGATTTCAAACGCTGAAAAGACTGAAGCTATGAAGGCAATGATTTTCGCTGCGGGACTCGGAACCCGTCTCAAACCTCTCACCGACACAATGCCCAAAGCACTCGTGAACGTGCACGGAAAGCCCTTGATTTCTCACGTCATAGACAGCTTGGCCGATGCAGGCTTTGATGATTTTGTGGTCAATGTACATCATTTTCCTCAAATGATAAAGGATTATCTGTCAGAGCATTATGCTTCAAAATATAAGCTTGCTGTCTCAGACGAGCAGGCTTGTCTACTGGAAACAGGAGGCGGTATTCTGAAGGCGGAAGCTCTGCTGAAGGAGGGAAAGCCTGCAGCTGAACCTTTCCTGGTCCACAATGTCGATATATTGTCAAATGTCAGATTCAATGAGCTGATATCACAATGGAGGGACGATGCAATGGCCTTGCTGCTGGTAAGCGACAGGAAGACAAGCCGCTACTTGCTGTTTGACGATGATATGAGGATGGTAGGATGGACCAATATAGAGACGGGCGAGATTCGCAGCCCTTATCCTGGGCTGAATCCCGACAATTGCCACAAATATGCATTTTCCGGCATACATCTCGTTTCGGACTCCATTTTCTCGGTGATGAGGGAAACGGGTATGCCTGAAAGATTTCCGATAATGGATTTCTATCTGAAGGCCGCTGCTCTCCATCCTGTTTACGGGGCTCTTCAGGAGGACCTCAAACTGGTGGATGCAGGCAAGGTGGATGCTCTTGAAAAGCTTGAATCTCAGGCTGATATCCTGTCACAATTGCCCTGAGGACCCTGAAGCTCGATGCTTTTGAACTTGAAAACCAGATAAACGATAAAGACGATGCTGAACAACATCAGTGATACGTACATAGGCATACTCATCAGATCTTTCATCGTGTCTGCATCCTTGAATCTGTCTATGTGGCTTATCACTACAGCGAATGTGTTGTTGGTGCAATGCATCAGCATTGTAAGCTTGAGAGAGCCTGTCCTGTAATAAACGTAACCAAAGAGACAGCCGAGAAGGAAGGCCGGTATGGCCTGCCAAGGGTTCAAATGAATAAGAGCGAAGAAGGCGGCTGATATGATGATGGCATTGGCGGGCTTCATTCCCCTTGTTTCATTTCCGTCCTTGTCCTTGCGCTTGAAATTCAGCAGACCACGCAGCACTTCTCCACGGCAGAGCCATTCCTCGAAGAAAGGTGCGAAGATGCTGACGCAGATGAGATTGATCCAAATATTGCCCTCGGTCATATTTCCAAGTGTGTTTTCCAGCCATTCCGGCATAGGGGGCAGTATGAATCCGCAGAGTTCAGATATGAAACTGGCTGCAAGGGTACCCATTATTACCAAAACTATACAGAACGGCCATCCGAGAGGCTTGACGTGGTCATTGTCCAAGACGAAGCCTACATCGAAAAGTGAGTCTCTGCTGCTCATATAACCTGCATATATCATCGGAGGAATGAACATTAACGGATAGGATACTAGGGTCGCGTATCCCATTGCATCGGGAGTATTGGCAAAAAGGGCGAGTACAAGCATTGAAGCAAGATTGCCAAGCAAGGCTCCCACCAGCATCCAGGCGAGCAGTATGAACATGCCACTTATCCCAGGGACATGATAGTTATAATTTGAAAAAATGTCGTAGTTTCTCTTATGCGTTCTTTTGCCCATGGCTTTTTCCTTTTTTTCAGTTCTAAATACGAATTTAGCAATTATTCTTCATAGTGAAAGTCTCTTTGCAGTGTAATTTTTTATTTTTTTATTTTCCGTGCACGGTCACGACTTTCATTTTTTTGGCTTATAATTTGTTGCCAGAATATTCAATTGTCCGGATGAAGAAGAAGTATTTTTCGATGGCGCTCTGGCTGTCTGCGCTAGGTGCCTTAGCTCTAATTTCCTCGTGCAGAGGAGGTTATGCTACAAATAGTACTTATGAGTTCTCCTCATATTACGATGCTTTGCCTTTTGAAATGGCGAAAGTGTCCCGTCCTTCCATTCCTGACAGGGAAGTACTGCTTTCCGATTTCGGTGGGAACGGGAACGGAACAGCATCCAATACCGATGCTTTCGCTGCAGCGATGGATTATCTCTCTTCTCAGGGAGGCGGACATCTCGTGGTGCCGGCCGGTATCTGGCTCACAGGCCCCATCGAGATCAAGAGCAACATTGATCTCCACATAACCCGAAACGCCATCATTCTATTCGATGCGGACCGGTCTCTTTATCCTATCATCGAAACCTCTTTCGAGGGACTTGACACCTGGCGCTGCGAATCTCCGGTGCATGCTGACCACGCTACCTATAGGCAGCGATTTCTCCGGGGGAATGAAAAGAATAGTCGTGAAGGACTGCGTATTCAGTGGCACGGAAATAGGCTTGCGTTTCAAGAGCGCAATGGACAGGGGAGGCAGCTGTGAAGATATCCATATCAGCAATATTGTGATGAATGACATCCAGGACGCCGCTATCAGTTTCCTCTGCGACTATGCGGATGTGACCTATAAGCAGAAGGATACCGGCAGGCCGGAGTTTGCACCGGATTTTACAGACATTATCATTGAGAACGTCATCTGCCACGAATGCGCGACAGGAATTGAAGCAAAAGGCATATCAGGCTTGAACTGCATCCACGATATCAGCATCTCTTCATCCCTGTTCTACTACAAGAAAGCGGCAATGGAGATTGACAAGCAGACTGCGGATATCGAACTCGAGAATCTGAGTTTTGTGCAATTCGGAAGCCTTCCTCAGAGCAGCAGCAGTACGGCTGCAGAGTAGAGCAGCAGGCCTTGGAATTTCATCCTGTTGCCGGAAACGAATTTGACCATAGCTTCGATGCTGCTCTTTTCCTGGAGGGATTCCAGTTTTTCAGCCGAAGGTCTGTTAGATGCTGTCCATTTTCTGATGATTTCTCCATCGGAAAGCCAGGTGACTCCTCCATTGGAACGGTTCAGTGTGATGAGCTTCTTGTAATCTGACGTAAAGGTTTCGTGATCAGGAAGATACAATGGAGCTCGAGATACCGGAAGAGCCTTGAAACCTGCCGATTCAGCTCTGATGATAAAGTCTTCAGCTGCTGCGAGATCCTCTTCGCTGAACTTTTTGTTGTCATAGACCGAAATAATCATCACATTGTCTTCCAGCAGTAACTCGTTTCTGTATTCTCCCTGCAGGTCTGCAATGAAAAATTCAGGTCTGGAATCCTCATAGTCTGAGATGGACAGGCTCTTGGTCTCAGCCCTTACGAAGGTCCAGGTTGAATCCGGAAGTTTGTCCAGGGTGAAAGCCCCCTCCTTGCCGTCCTTCTCATAGATTACGAAAACTTCCTCCTTGATTTCGTTTCCGGCCTCGCTCATATTGATATCGTCCCCATAGTCTGCAAGGCTGGCGCCTGGCGCGAATTCGGTGTAGTCCACCAGCGGCAATGAATTGAGAGAGTAGATACAGAAGCCCGCAACAAGCACTGCCACGAGGGTGAATGCCACAATCTTTTTCTTCTCAGTAGCTCCGTATTCCTTGGTGGGAAGGAAGGCAACAGCGCACAATGCGCAGAGTATCAGGTTCTTGATGAAAGTCGCTGCGTGGGAGAGATGAATAGCCTCTCCGAAACAGCCGCAATCCATTTCAGGATTGAAAATCAGCAATATCAGGGTGATGAAGGTAAAGACGACCATCATCGTGCTTGTGAGTATGGCCACTGCCTTCCTCCATACACCTGCCATCAGAGCCGCTCCGGTAAGGGTTTCGAGCAATGCCATTGCGACGCCCAAAAAGCGCGAAACTCCGATTGCCCAAGCAAGGTGGAAGAATTTGAGATACTCTTCTACCATCAGTCCGGCACCCACCGGATCCATAAGTTTCAGCATTCCGGCGGTAAAGAATACCAAGCCTATCAGAATTGAGCAGAAGCGTCTGATTCCTATATGAAAAATTTTCATAACTGATTGTTGTTCAACTTGTTGTCCACTATTTCCTTGATACGTTGGAAGATAAGCTCAGCGGGAAGCATTGACCCGTCTTCGGCGGAGCAGTCAACGCAAATGAAATCCGGGTCGAGAGAGGCCTGTTTCACATAAACAGCCTTGACCCTTTTCTGGAACTCGATGTCGGCCTCGTGAATGTCGGATGCGCCTGATAGATAGCTTCTGTCGTCGCCCTGCCTGTTGGAGTGAAGATTGCTCTCTACAAAGCCTATAGGTACGTTCAGGAAGATGTTCAGATCGGGCTTCGGCAGTCCGAACTCATTGTATTCCGTGTCAATGATCCATCTCCTCAGTCTCTCAGCTTCCTCTTCGCTTTTGCATTTTGCACATTGGTAGGCAATGTTTGAATAGACATACCTGTCAAGAAGCACAGGCTTGCCTTCCATCAGGCTCTTCTTTATTTCAGGGGCGGCGTTGTGGCGATCCTCAGCATAGAGCAATGCGGCCAGTTGCGGATGAACCACATCATTAGCTCCGAATTCCCCTCTCAGGAAACGGCTGATCAGATTTCCATAAACGGGAGCATCATAGCGGGGGAAATGTACGTATTCCAACTCACCGCATTTGTCCCTGATGTATTCCTTAAGTCTCTTGACCTGGGTGGATTTTCCGGCTCCGTCCAGGCCTTCCAGTACAATGAGCATAATTTTCCTTCCTTTTTTGCAAAGTTCAAAGGTAATAATTATTTTGCTGGCCGCAAAAAGCTTGGATATGGTAAGAGCTGATAGACAGATTTTGATAATGGGCATTCTGAACCTCACTGAGGATTCATATTTTGCGCCCAGCCGCTACAATTTGGCAATACTTGACTCTGAGGCAGACATTATTGACATAGGTGCGATCTCGACCCGTCCCGGAGCCGCTGATGTTCCGGAGGAAGAAGAGTGGAGAAGGCTTGAACCTGTATTGCGCTCATACAAAGGCACAAAACCTATTTCAATCGATACGGTTCGCGCATCGGTAGTGGAGAGATGCTGCGAGACCCTGGGTCGTCCTGTCATTGTCAATGACATCTCTGCGGGCGAAGATGACCCTGAGATGCTCCCAACAGTCGCGCGCCTCGGACTCGTGTATATTGCTATGCACAAAAGGGGCAATCCGGCAACGATGCAGAGCCTTTGCGAGTACGGCAATGTGTGCGAAGATGTATTGTCATATTTCAAGGATTTCGCAATGAAGGCTGAAGAGCTGGGTGTGCGCGACTGGATACTCGATCCCGGTTTCGGCTTTGCAAAGACAGTGGCCCAGAATTTTGAATTGCTGGACTCTCTTGAGGAGTTTCAGCAGCTGGGTCGGAAAGTACTCATAGGCATTTCACGCAAAAGCTTTATGTACAAGACTTTGGCTGTAGGTCCAGAAGCTGCTCTTACGGCTACACAGACTATGCATATTGCCGCTTTGGAGCGTGGAGCCGATATCTTGAGGGTTCACGACGTCGATGCTGCCCGGCAAACAGTCAAACTTTACAGAAGTTTGAAAGGCGTGGACTATTCTTCGATATAGACGTCTTCTCCAGGTTCTGCGAATAGAAACTTCTCGCGGGCGAATTTTTCGAGGGAATCCTTGTCAGTCGTGAGAGTCTTGAGCTCGTTTTCGAGTCTCTCATTGTCCTGCTGATAGAATTCAATCATCTTTTCCTGTTTGTGTATAGTCACTCCGGCTGCAATCCAACGGAATACATTGTCCCGTTTGATAATGCAGATGAAAACGAGGAAGATGGAGCTGGCAATTATGACTGTTCTCAAGAAAGAACGCTCTTCCTTGTTGTTCCCGTCCTTGGAGTGATTCCATATGTTTTTGAATTTGCCCATCCTCTTTTCTCTCTTTGTGCAAAAATAACTATTTTTGCCTATTATAAACAACAATCATACTTCCATATTCAAATGAAACCTACTCTATTAGTTCTTGCTGCCGGAATGGGCAGCCGTTATGGCGGACTTAAGCAGATGGATGGACTCGGACCGTCCGGAGAGACCATTATCGACTATTCAATCTACGATGCAGTTCAGGCCGGGTTCGGCAAGGTAGTCTATATCGTCAGGGATGCTTTCAAAGAGCAGTTCGAAAAGACCGTAAGGGAGAAGTATGCAGACGTCAGATGCATTGACGGAGAGCCTCTCGACTTTGTTTTTGTAACTCAGGAATTGAACAAGATTCCGGAAGGCTTTACTCTGAATCCTGAAAGACAGAAGCCTTGGGGTACAGCTCATGCTGTTCTTATGGCCGCGGAGGTAATCAAGGAACCGTTCGCTGTAATCAACGGTGACGACTATTATGGCAAGGATTCCTTCCGTATACTCGGTGATTGGCTCCGTCAGCACGCTGATTCCAGGGGAGTTTATTCCATCGTTGGCTTTGAACTGGACAATACCCTGTCTGAATCGGGCGGAGTATCGCGAGGCATATGCTCTTACGACGAAGGACAGCACCTCACTGACATTGTTGAGCATCTCAACATTACGAAGGATGACGATTCCATCGTCCGGGGAGATAACAGTTGCACATCTGAAAGGGTGGAACTCAACGGAAAGGCACTCTGCTCTATGAATATGTGGGGCTTCACTCCGGATTATTTCGAGAACAGTATGGAAATATTCAAAAGCTTCCTGGAGACTAACAGTCAGGAACTCAAGAAGGAATACTACATACCATTCGCTGTAGATACGATGATAAAGAACGGCTCAGCTCAGACTGAGGTTCTTTCAACTCCTTCGAAGTGGTTCGGTGTTACTTTCAAGGAGGACAGACCGGCAGTGGTTGCGAAGTTCAAGGAACTTGCTGATACCGGTGTATATCCTAACCCGCTGTATCCTAATAAGTAATTTTTTCATCCATCTTTTGTCATTTCTATTGCATTTTCAAAAATTGTTGATATCTTTGCAGTGTAATAGTAAACTAATACACTAAAGAATAACATATAAGATTATGGCAAAGAGACTTTACAAATCAAGAAACGACAGAATGATTGCCGGTGTATGCGGCGGAATAGGTGAATATTTCGACATTGACCCTACTCTCATCCGCATACTGTGGGTTACACTTCTTTTTATGGCAGGTGGCGGTTTGGTTGCTTACCTTATCGCTTGGATTGTAATCCCCAATGCTTCCCAGCTTACAGGCAGATAGGTGATTGTGGGAATCCGGCGGTGGAAAACAGTTTGCCTCTGTGGGGGTTAACTATTTGATACACAGTAAGATAAGCGGATGTCTATAGGAAATTTTTCCTATAGACATCCGCTTAAATCATTGATATCCAATATGTTATCTCTCACAATAGACCGTAATGGACATCGTTTTCGAAAGGAGGAAGGCACTCACGGGAGCTAAGCTTGTCCCTGATTTGAGGCGTTCATACTACTAAACCAGCCCACTTTTTCCACTTTAAAATCACGAACTCCGCGTACTACATGAACTTCATGTCAAGCTTCGTCAGCAGGAACTTCAACTACCGGTATAGCGGCCTATCGTATCGCCTTGCCTTGGAATTGGCAAAGGATTCGGCCCTTCTCAACAGACAGTATCGTTATTCATTGGGCGAGCAGATAAGGATGAGTTCTTTTCATCTATCTTGATGTGGAGGCTGCCGAGTTGTCAGGAGAGAAACTTGTCCCGGTAGGACGAGCCATAGAGGGCGTGCGAGAGTTGCAGCTATGTATGCGTATGCTTGTTGACCTGAATGCCTTGCCGCAATCTGATGGGTCTCTGCGACATCTATGCAGATGATATGAAGAATCTCGAGACGGCGAGAACTATAATTGCGGTTTGATAGACGTTACTGACAGGCCTTACGAGGCCCAGGTTAAAGCCATAATGGAAAGCTCGAAGGTGCTTTATTCAGTTCACTCAGGTGAGAAAGCTCCGTATTCAGAACAGCCAAGGAATGCCAGAGGACACGGAAGTGTTCCTGATCTTTGGAATGAGTAATAATTTGAAACCAGGTTTAGGTGCTTGTGTTATAGTTTGTTAATGGTGGATCGGCCGGATTTCCGGCCGATTTTTCTTTATTTCTTTAATTTTTTTTAGTAATTTGGGCGAATCATTCACCTTAAAGAAAAATTATGGATAAGTTTACGAGAAACTATGTAGATGGCTTTATGGCCGAACTCATCGCCAAGAATCCAGGCGAAACTGAATTCCATCAGGCAGTTAGAGAAGTAGTGGAAAGTGTCGCACCTTATGTTACAGCCAATCCTTATCTTATGGATCTCAAGATATTGGAAAGAATGGTTGAGCCTGAAAGAGTAATTATGTTCCGTGTACCGTGGATGGACGACCGTGGTGAAATCCACATCAACAAGGGATATCGTGTTCAGATGAACAGCTCCATCGGACCGTACAAGGGAGGAATACGCTTCCATTCAAGTGTCAATCTCAGCATAATGAAGTTCCTTGCGTTCGAGCAGACCTTCAAGAACAGTCTTACGACTCTCCCTATGGGAGGCGCCAAAGGTGGTTCCGATTTCAGTCCCCGCGGAAAGTCTGATGCTGAAGTAATGCGTTTCTGCCAGAGTTTCATGACCGAGCTTCAGCGTCATATTGGCCCTGATACAGACGTGCCGGCAGGAGATATAGGTGTGGGTGGACGCGAGGTAGGTTTCCTCTTCGGTCAGTACAAGAGACTCCGTGACGAGTTTACGGGTACTCTTACCGGAAAGGGCCAGAATTGGGGCGGCAGCCTTATGCGTCCTGAGGCTACCGGCTACGGAGCTTGCTATTTCGCTCAGGAAATGCTCGCCACCAGGGGCAAGAGTTTCGAAGGACAGACCGTTGTAATTTCCGGAGCAGGAAACGTTGCCCAGTATGCTGCTGAAAAAGCTACAGCGCTTGGAGCCAAGGTGGTGACTCTTTCGGACAGCGACGGCTTCATATACGATCCTGACGGCATTTCAGTCGAGAAGCTCGGATATGTAAAGAAGCTCAAGAATGTAATCCGTGGCCGTATCAAGGAGTACGTGAAGGAATATCCTTCAGCACAATACTTTGAGCATCAGCGTCCTTGGGGCATTTCTTGCGATATTGCAATGCCTTGCGCGACTCAGAATGAGATCGATGCCGACGATGCCCGCAAACTCGTTGACAATGGCTGCTATTGCGTAGCTGAGGGAGCGAATATGCCAACCACCCCTGAAGCAATTGCCATCTTCCAGAATGCAAAGCTGCTCTATTCTCCGGGCAAGGCGTCAAATGCCGGTGGTGTGGCGACTTCCGGACTTGAGATGTCACAGAACTCAATGCGTCTCAAATGGACTGCAGAGGAAGTGGACGAGAAACTTCACGGCATTATGTCAGATATTCATTCTGCCTGTGTCAAGTACGGCACCGAAGAGGACGGCTACGTTAACTATGTGAAAGGCGCGAATATCGCCGGCTTCATCAAGGTGGCCAACTCTATGGTAGAGCAGGGACTCGTCTAATTTTTATTTCAACAGATGGACAGGAATACAGAAGAAATCAGTCTGATGAGCAATAAAATCAGGAGAATACTCCTGATTTGTAACAATTTCGACAGTTTCTCACTGGAAGAAAGCGGAAGAATCGAGGAACAGATCACTCGCGAATATGCCGAATTGAACCTTAGCGCCCCGCCTTCCATTTCACGTGTGGAAACAACGATGGATGCCCTTGAACTCATCAGGTCCGGTGCCTCCTTTGATTTGGTCATAACAATGTACAATGTTGGAGAATTGGATGTTTTCGAGTTCTCCAAGCGTATGAAGGCCTCCTGTCCAGATACACCTATCGTTCTTCTGATTTCCTATTCAAGGGAAATCAGAAGGCAGATAGATGAGAATGATACCTCCTGCATCGATCAGGTATTCTGCTGGCATTCAAGCAATGACCTTATCATTGCCATAATCAAGCTGATTGAGGATAGGATGAATGCCGATCACGACATACTCGAGGCAGGTGTCAGGGCAATATTGCTGGTTGAGGATTCGATACGCTATTATTCCACCTATCTGCCGCTGCTCTATAAACTTGTGCTGCAGCAGAATATCATTGCCCTGAAGGATGCGCTGAATGAGGACCAGCAGACCCTCAGAAAGCGCTCGCGTCCTAAGATTCTTCTCGCAACCTGTTTCGACGAAGCGGTGGATATTTTCAACAAATACAAGGACTGCATGCTCGGCATCATTTCCGACGTAGGCTTTGTATTGCATAAAGGCGAGAAATCCACTAAGGAGAAAATAGATGCAGGCATTGATTTCTGCAATCTCGTGCGCTCCGTTGATCCGACTATGCCTATACTTATGCAGTCATCCCAGGAGAGTATGCGTTCTGTGGCTGAAAAACTTGGAGCCGGCTTTGTTATGAAGCAGTCCAAGACCCTCACTCACGAGGTCAGCGAGTATATAGGCAGGGAGTTCGGATTCGGAGACTTTGTCGTGACCGACCCTGAGACCAAGGATGTGATTGCCCGAGCTTCCAACCTTTACGAGTTCGAGAAGATAATAGGAATCATTCCGAACAATTGCTACCGCTATATCTCAGAGAACAATTATCTTTCCAAGTGGCTCTATGCCAGGGGTTTGTTCTCGATAGGAGCTACTCTCAAGCCTCTCCATATCCATAAGGATGAGGATATTCCTGAGATACGCGAACTGACTCTGAAGACCATACACGAATACCGCATCAATCAGGCCCTTGGCGTCGTGGCCAAATATAGCGAGGATTCTTTCAACGATGCCATCTGGTTCTCCCGTTTAGGCGACGGCTCTTTGGGAGGCAAGGGTCGCGGCCTCGCCTTTCTGAACCATATTCTGGACAAATACAAACTGTATGACAAATGGGAGGATGTAAGGGTGCTCGTACCTAAGACCTTTGTCATTACTACCGACTATTTTGATCGCTTCATACTGGAAAATGGACTTCAGTATGTGATCAAGTCAGACCTTTCGGATTCTGAAATACTCTCCGAGTTCGTAGCCTCCAGACTTCCAGCCGATATGGTACTTGCGCTCAGGGTATTCCTGCACCACACCAAGTCGCCATTGGCCGTGCGCTCTTCATCTAAGCTGGAAGACTCTTATTATCAGCCGTTTGCAGGTGTATATTCAACCTATATGATTCCTCACACCGACAATCTGGACCAGCAGCTGAGGCTTCTTTCCAAGGCCATAAAGAGCGTCTATGCTTCGGTGTATTTCGCATCTTCCCGCGGATACATTGCTGCTACTGCCAATGTTCTTTCAGAGGAAAAGATGGGCATAGTCATACAGGAAATTTGCGGAAGCGAGGATAAGGGATATTTCTTCCCGACTCTTTCCGGAGTGGCCAGGTCAGTAAACTTCTATCCCATAGGGTATGAGAAGGCGGAGGAAGGTGTTGTGAAATTGGCCTATGGACTTGGAAAAGCAGTGGTGGATGGAGAACAGGTCCTGAGATTCTCGCCAGAGTATCCTAAGAACGTGCTTCAGACTTCCACACCAGAGCTGACTATGAGCGATACCCAGCAGATTATGTATGCCTTGAACCTCCAGCCGGACAAATTCAAGACATCCATTGACGACTCTGTCAATCTGGACAGAATTCCGACGAGCGAGTGCGGCAAGTTCAGATCCTTCAAGAAGGTTGTCTCCACCTGGGATTATTCAAATATGAGAATGGTTGACTCTCCTATGCCTGAGGGCCCGAAGTTCATCACCTTCTCCCATATTCTTAAATACAATACCTTCCCTCTTGCGAAAATACTCAAGGAACTTCTGTCCATTGCCCATAAGGAGATGAAATGCCCGGTAGAAATCGAGTTCGCTGCCAATCTTGATACTGGCGAGGATCATCCCGCAATATTCAATGTCCTGCAGATCAGACCTATATCCCTTGACAGTTTCAATGCTGAGGTCAATTGGAAGGACGTTGATGACAGTGATTCCATTGTACGTGCAGACAATGCCCTCGGAACAGGGTGGATCAAGGGTGTTCACGATATAGTCTATCTTCGTCAGGATCATTTCGATGTGCTTAAAACCAATGAGATGGCTCGGGAGTTGACGGAATTGAACACCCGTATGCGCCAGCAGGGGAGGAACTATGTCCTCATAGGCTATGGCCGTTGGGGCTCGAGCATACCTTCTCTCGGTGTCCCTGTGCGATGGAGTGACATTTCGGAAGCTCGCGTCCTTGTCGAAGCCTGTCTCGAGAATTTCCGCGTTGACCCGAGCCAAGGCACGCACTTCTTCCAGAATATGACCAGTTTCAATGTCGGATATATCAATGTCAATCCTTATTTGCGTCGCAATGACCTCTTCGACCTGGGCAAGCTCGATGAACTGCAGGCAGAGCTCGAAACAGAATTCATACGACTCGTGCACTTTGACCGAGAGTTGGAAATCTGCATTGATGGACGTGGGGACAGGGCAATGATCAAATAAGAATAGCAATGGCAGATAATTATCTTGAGAAACGCTATGCTGAAGTTTTCGGCAATCAGGGCAGGAAGGCTGTCAAACAGCGTCCTTCCCTGGATGTCCTGCTTGCAAAAAACCGCAGTTACAGGGGCTACAGGAAGGATTATGCAGTCCATAGGATACAGCTTGAGGCAATGGTAGCGGTCAATACCAAACTGGCCTCGGGAATGAATGCCCAGCGCCTCCGCTTCCGTTGCATCACCAAAGGAGCCGATTCAGCCAGAATACTCAGCCTTATCAAGCTTGGATCTGCTCTTCCTGAACTGCATCTCCCTCTCCCGGGGAGCGAGCCTGAGGCCTTTATCATAGTCTGCTCAACTTGCCCTGAAAATTCCATTGTCGATATCGATCTGGGCATTTCTCTGCAGTCTATGCTGCTAAAGGCTGTCGAGATGGGCCTGGGAGGGCTCATAGTGCGGAATTTCAATCCCGAAGAGCTTATGAAGGCCTTGGACTTGCCATATTATCCCCTGGCCGTTCTTGCGGTGGGAAAGCCGGATGAAGAAATCAGGCTTGTGCCGGCAGCGGATGGCGAATCGCTCGCGTATTACATGAAAGACGCTGTCCATTATGTCCCTAAACTTGGACTTGACAGCCTGCTGTTTTAATTGCTACTTACGCGGAAATTATATAACTTTGACTCCGGAAGTCGTTGCACTTCCATTTAGTATTTAGCTTACAATAAATCATAATCACTTAATTAATTGACCAAAGATGAAAAGACTGTTATTAATTCTATCTATTCTATCATGGTTTCCCATGTCTCTTGCTGCACAGTTTGCATGGCAGCCTGTACAAGCTGAGGTTCCTGTTGTAGAGAAGGGCTCTGGCATCAGCAAGGTGGTAGCCCATACGAAAGTTGGGGACTGGGGAACAGTCGTAGAAAGCATTGACGTTACAGTAAAGAGTAAAAAGCTTATCAAGAAACTCACGGCTGCTGATTTTGATATCATCAATAACGTGTACAACACTATGTATGACCCTCAGACCGGAGAGGCTGTAAGCGATTTCAAGGATGATGGCATCAGCCTCCAGAAGAAGGGCAAAGTGCTTACTATCAAAGTGAAACCTTTTGACGCGGAGGGCAAGAGAAATGCCAGATGGCAGAAGGAGACCTGGCAGGTATTATGCAGTAATCCGGCATTGTCCTTCTCGGGTAGGGATGTCGATGAAAAGACTATCGCTGTCATTGATGATTGTATCAAGGGCTCATTTACCTATGCTGGCCTCACCAGAGAGTATATGCTTTATCTTCCGAAGGATGAGAAGGGCAATACCATCCCGAATGTGCCTTTGCTTGTATGGCAGATAGGCGGTGGCGAATATGACAAGGATTTGATGACTGTCGCACTTGCCAACAAGTGCCTTACCTCGCTGCCGGAAAACGGTCAGAAATGCGCGACTCTGGTTTTTGCCATTGCCAATCCCAACTACTCATACAGCGCATCCCTTGATCCGGAGAAGATTAAACTTATTGACAGGAACAACGCCCTTCAGATGGCTTTCATCGACACTTTGATCGAGGAAGGCAAGGTTGATGGAAGCAAGCTCTTCTGTGCCGGTGCTTCCAGCGGCGGAGGTTGTACAATGAGGTTCATGATGCAGTTCCCTGACAGGTTCAAGGCTGCAATTCCTTGCTGTGCAATGGATCCTATCGTACCTATACATCAGGTGAAGAATCTTGACGAAGTTCAGTTGAAGAAGGATCTTGAAGCTGCATTTCAGGGCAAGGTCTTCAAGTGGGATGGCTCGGATATGAGTCTTCAGGATATTGATACCAAGGCTTTTGTGGAGCTTCCTATGTATTTCGTTCACGCTCAGGATGATGGCACCTGCAAGCTTATCAGTTCTCTTGCCTACAAGGAGGTCAGGGAAAGGTTGGGCGCAAAGAATGACAGAATCAAGGTTTACAGCGATGCTGAGATGAAGGAATACGGTTTCGGTGGTATGCTGGCACACTTCTCTTGGTGCAGGCTGCTTGATGATTACACTCCTGGCAGCGCAATGGATTGGATGGTCCGTATGTTCTAATACTTGTTTCTTGCAAGAGAGAAAACAATCTGAACCATTGACCGCTTAAGTCAATGGTTCATTTTCTATACGGACAGATGAAGCATGCCATCGATGTGGCTGCCAAGTACGGTTTTCATATCTTCTGCCGAGAGCTTTTCTATGCCAATAAGGGAGCTGCAGACCTCGGGAATACTTGGACTTTCCATAATGAATTTTAGATACAAAGTTATCATTAGCCTCAGATATTGGCAATAATTTTGTATCTTGTCGGATAGTTATGTCATTCCGTAAACACATCATTCTCGTATTCTCCCTCGTCTTCCTTTGCTTGGGTCTCAGCGCGCAGGTCTCCATCCCAAGGGAGAAGGCAGGCAGCGGCAGCTTTTCCACCCGCAGCAGTAGCAGTGAAAGGGCGAAAATGATAGGGTCCAAGATTGATGTAAACTCCATTCCTCAAGCTTATGGCCGCTATTCCGATGAAAAACTTGAAGATCTCGAAAAGCAGATGAAGGAGAGGGAATGGAGCAGTGAGGAAACTGCCTGGGGACGGGCTGTGGCTTTGGACAGCAAGCAGGCTTATGAGAGATATATGGCAATGTACCCTTATGGTTCCCATGTCTCAGAAGCAAATAATAGGCTCATTGAGTTGAGAATCAATGATGTAATGAACTCAAGCCACGGCTCCCTTCCAATTATGGACCGTGTGTTCGAGGATGATGATTCCCCTACCAGTACCATAGTTATTGAAAATGACACAGGATATCCCCTGACAGTGATGTACAGCGGAACTGACGCACGGGAAATCACCATCAATCCCGGTTGTAAAGGTATGGTAACCCTCAAGAACGGATATTATAAGATAGCTGCAGCTGTTCCTGCAGGCAATATCAAGCCCTACGCAGGAAAGCAGGAGCTGCAGGGCGGGCGTTATGAGACAGGATTCATCATTGCACCTTTATATAGATGAGCGCTGAACTGAAAAGCCTATGTCTTACCGTAAATACGATACTTGTTTCTTTGAACGATATGCAATGCTGCAGCTCCAGAGTGTTCTGGGACATAAGTTCGATAATCTTGTCAATAAGGACAGACCGGATCTCCAGAGCGCTGATGGCTTGAGTCTTGGAATAGAGGTTACCCGTGCAATGGAAGGTGGAAGAAAGGCTGCCCTTCAGATGCTGAAGGATATATCCGGCATCACTGGCGATTCTGAAGACAGGCTTGATGAAATTGGCCTGATTCAGAGCAGCGGATACGGCTATGGTCTGCGCAAAGGAGGCTACATAGGCGGTTTGGAGCTGGATTATTGGAACTGCGCCCGTCCGATGAAGGACATTATTGCCAGCAAGGTGAACAAGGTCTCTTCTGGCTTTTACGGTGACTTCGACCAGTTCGGCCTTTTTGTCTTCTCTCACGAACCCATTTCCTTGGGCAATGCCTATTCTGTGGTCCGCTACATTCTCGACCTTCAGAAGATGCTCGATGTGCGCTATGACAGGCTTTATCTCTCGGCTGTTTCGACCTTCTATGCCTGCAATCTTTCTGATGAGCTTGCACTTGATTACCGCATCATTCCGATACCTATTACCGAAGACCAACGCAAATTATTGTTCCTCAGTGCTTTGGATTATCAGGGGTAAATCAGCGAGGGCTTCGGAAACTTCATAGACGGAGGCTCTGCGCGCTTTGACTATAGCTTAGACTGTCCTGTGCCAGCGCAAAGCCGATAGATGTTCCGACACCTCTTGGCCAGCCTGTAAAAAAAAGAGGCCGACCCTGTTCGGTCGACCTTGGTAGTAGCGGGAGGAGGACTCGAACCTCCGGCCTCCGGGTTATGAGCCCGACGAGCTACCAACTGCTCTATCCCGCGATGTTGGAATGCAAAGTTACGCAATATATTTGATTTTGCAAATAATTGCCAAACTTTTTTGAAATGCTTTACCCGAGGAATGAAAGTATGCCCTCCAGATCATCCTTGGCGAACTGTTTCTGTTCTCCGCTTGAAAGCTTCTTGATCTGCATCAGGCCCTGTTCCATCTCGCTTTCGCCGTTGATGGAGATAAAAGGAATACATTTCCTGTCAGCATAATCGAATTGCTTCTTAAGCTTGGTCTGGTCAGGATAGATTTCTGTAGCAATACCGGCTTCCCTGAGTGAACGTGCCAAAGGGAGGATGTACTCAAGCTCTTTTCTTCCCATATTCGCCAAAAGCAGTTTGGTGGTGGAGCGAAGACCTGCAGGGAATTTGTCCAAGCCCTTGAGCACGTCATATATGCGGTCTGCACCGAAGCTTACACCGACTCCTGACATATCCGGAAGGCCGAAAATGCCGGTAAGATTATCATAGCGACCGCCGCCGCAGATACTGCCGATAGCGAAGTCCAGAGCCTTGACTTCGAAGATAGCCCCAGTGTAATAATTGAGGCCGCGGGCAAGCGACAGGTCAATTTCAACGGCTGACGCAATTCCGGCTGCGTCAATAAGGCCGAAGAGTTCTTCAAGCTCATCCAAACCCTTAAGACCAGCCTCCGAGACTATGCCTGAAGCCGAGCCTCCATTCATCAGAGTGCGCATAGTGGCAATCTTCTCAGCTGTTCCTCCAGAGAGCAGGAGTATAGGCTCGAGAACGGCCACGGCCTCTTCCGTAAGACCTTTCTCCATCATTTCCGCCTTGACTGCATCGAGACCGATTTTGTCAAGCTTGTCAATGGCCACTGTGATGTCTACCACCTTGTCCGGGAAAGCGGCAATCTCCGCAAAACCAGTGAGGAGCTTGCGGTTATTAATCTTGATAAGGACATTGATATCCAGGAGGTGGAAGACCCTGTCTACGATTTGCACGAGTTCAAGCTCGTTGAGCTGTGACTTGCTGCCAATGACGTCCACATCGCACTGGTAGAATTCGCGATAACGTCCCTTCTGTGGACGGTCGGCGCGCCATACGGGCTGAATCTGGTATCTTTTGAACGGAAATGAAATCTCGTTCTGATGCTGGACTACATAACGGGCAAACGGAACGGTCAGGTCATATCTGAGTCCCTTCTCGCATAGCTTGAGGGTGAGGGCCTTGCTGTTGTAACTGTTCTCGTTGCCATCAAGCCTGAATGAGTCGTAGTCGATTCCGGAGAAGGCATCACCCGAGTTGAGTACCCTGAAAAGCAGTTTATCGCCCTCCTCTCCGTATTTTCCGAGCAGGGTGGAGAGGTTCTCCATTGACGGAGTGTCTATCTGGGCGTAGCCATAGGTCTTGAATACACTGCGTATAGTGTCGAATATATAATTTCTTTCAGCCATTTCCTGTTGGCCGAAGTCGCGGGTGCCTTTTGGAATTGATGGTTTCTGTGCCATTGTCTCTTCTATGAAATAATCATACAAATTTAGCAATTAATTGGTATCTTTGGGGTACCAAAAATACAAGGTATGAAAAATTTTTTGAAAATGGTATTGGCCGTTGTATTCGGCCTTATTCTGACGGTAGTGATGCTCTTTATGTTTCTTAGCGGTCTGATGTCCTCGCTGACACCTTCGAGCGCTTCTTCATCATTGCCAAAGTCAGGTGTTCTTGCCATCGATATGTCCAAGATTGCCATTGCGGAGCAGAGTGCGGAGCCTGACGTGATGACTATGGTTCAAGGTGGTGCGTCCATCAGTACTGTAGGTCTATGGCAGGCTGTCAGCGCTATCAACAAGGCAGCCGAAGATCCTGCCGTCAAGTATATCTACATAAAAGCTGACGGTGCTTCCGGGGGTATTGCCACTCTTCAGGAATTCAGGAAGAGTCTGGCGAATTTCCGTTCTTGCGGCAAAGCGGTGATTTCTTACATTGAGTCACCCAGCACTGCTTCCTACTATATTGCATCGGTTGCTGACAAGGTCTATATGACTGATGCTCAGGGGGCTTCTTCTATGGTAGTGGGAATTGGAAGCCGTCTTGTCTTCCTCAAGGACCTTCTGGACAAACTTGGAGTGAATGTTCAGCTCATTCGTCACGGCAAGTATAAGTCAGCCGGCGAAATGTATGTAAAGAATGCCCCAAGCCCTGAGAACCTCGAGCAGAACCAGGCTATGATAGATGCCGTGTGGAAAAGCTACGCTTCAGAAATCGCTGAAAGCAGAAATATGAGTGTGGAAAAGCTGAACTCTGTCATTGACAATCTTGAACTGAACAAACCAGAGGACTTCCTGAGCACTGGTTTCGTTGATGCATTGATGAGCCGCGAAGAGCTGCACTCCAAGCTTGCTGACCTCGCGGTGGTGGATTCGTATTCCAAGCTAAAGTTCTTTGACTTGCCGAGCTACATTGCTGCGAAGCTGCTTCCTGCTTCGAAGTCAGGCAATAAGATTGCTGTAGTATATGCTGATGGAGAAATAATCGATGGAGAGGATAAGAGCAATGTCGCCGGCGACCGTTTCGCCTCCGTGCTTGCCAAGGTCAGGGCTGACTCCACAGTCAAGGCTGTGGTCTTCAGAGTCAATTCACCGGGAGGAAGCGTGCTTGCATCTGAAAAGATCAAGGCTGAAGTCGAGCTTCTCAGGGAGCAGAAGCCTGTAGTGGCATCGTACGGCGATTATGCGGCTTCCGGAGGTTATTGGATTTCAAATAGTTGCGACAAAATATTCTCAAATGAAACCACACTTACCGGTTCGATAGGTGTCTTCAGTATGATTCCTGAATTCAGCAAGGTGATGAAGGATGTTGTACACGTGAATATGGTATCCGTGAGCTCGAACAAGCACACTGATATGTATTCGTTGATGCGTCCTTTCGATGATGCTGAGCGCGATTATATGCAGGCTTCCGTGGAGAATATCTATGACAAGTTCGTGAATATTGTAGCAGAGGGTCGTGAGCTCGAATCCGACTATGTGGATTCCATTGCCCAGGGGCGTGTGTGGGCAGGTTCAGATGCTCTGAAGATAGGACTTGTAGATGAAATCGGTACACTTGAAGATGCCATCAACTATGCTTCATCCCTGGTAGGAGATCCTAACAGCTCTTCACTGAACGTGGTCGAGTATCCTAAGCCTATGACAAGTTTTGAAATGCTTATGGAAAAGCTTGGCCAGACTTCTCCTGATGAGACCGTATTCTCAGGCACTCCTTTCGAGAGCGTAGCAGATGTCCTCAATGAATGGAGCAGAAGGGTCAAGAAGAATCCTGCAGATGTAGTATTCGCCCGCATCCCTTATGCCATTGATATACAATAATTAAATCAGACTGATTTTCAGATATTTACCCTTGAAGCCTTCCGGAATCCGGAGGGCTTCATCCATTCTGAGCCCGGCCACGGCTGCTACGTGCCCCTCAGTCTCGGCATCCATCTCGGGGCAATAAATGACTAGCACAGCTTCTTTGCGCGCCAGGTCATATTTCAGGTCGGTGAAAAGATCGCTGAGCTTTTTCTTTCCCTTCATTCCGAAGGGTTGCATCCAATCCCCTTTTTCCCATTTTCTGAGAGTCAAGGGGAAGGGGAGTCTGTCTGCCCGAGCGCACAGACTTCCATCGGGAGGAAAACTCCAATCTCCGTCAGCATCAAGCAGTTCGAGTTTGAGAATACTGCCATTGACCTCATAAATTCCTTCCTTTTCGGCAATGATGCAGTCCTGCGTTTTCTTTTCTTCAGCCTTGATCAGTATATAATCCGAGCCAGTGATGACACTGTGCCCCGGAGCTTTGAAGATCTTGCCTGAGAAGGTGATATTGGCGTTTCGAAGGCGAGCCTCTACCAGAGCGCTCAAGGCTTCCTGATTCCGGATATTCATACCAAGGGGCTCCAGTGCCCTGAACAGCACATATTTCCAATGTTTGAGACCTGCCAGTCCCTCCAGGCTGATGCGCCCGTCCTTCAGAACCTCGTCTTTGATTCCATTCCAATAATCTTCGGCAATGCTGTTTTCCTGTGCAAAGTGCTCCATGTCCTTCGCAATGGTTTGCAGGTAGGAAGGGTTGATTTCTTTGAATACCGGCAATACCTTATGCCTCAGCTTGTTGCGCTTGAAGACCGTTTCTGCGTTGCTGCTATCCTCGCGATAAGGAACTCCATGGGTCTTGCACCACTCCTGTATCTCCTCCCGGCTCGTATCCAGCAAGGGACGGAGCAATTTCACCTCGCTGCCGGGTATGAAGCCCTCGGCTGACATTCCCTTCAGCCCACGGCCTCCGCATCCGCGCAGCAGGTTAAGGAGCAGCGTTTCTACATTGTCGTTGGCATTATGGGCGACGGCAACGGCATCGAAGCCTTCGCTGCGGGCCAGTTCGGCAAACCAATTGTAGCGCAATTCCCTCGCGGCCATCTCGATGCTGAGCCCGTGCTCCTTGGCATATGCAAGCGTATCGAAATCAGCATGATAGAGCCTAATCCCGCGAGACTTTGCCCATTGCTCCACCAAAAGGGCGTCGTTGTCGCTCTCTTCTCCTCTGAGATGAAAATTGCAGTGAGCCAGGGCATCCCCGTTCTCTGCATGACTGAACCTGTCGGCCATGCACATCGAGTCAATGCCTCCGCTGACTGCAAATAGAATCTTCATTATTTTTGCCTTTTAGGCTTGAGGGTGTATGTAAAGTTGAAGGTCAGATATTCCTTGAACTGCACTCTCTGGCGTCCTGCAGGATATTTGTCGATGTCATCTTCCTTGACAATGAGAATGTCATTGTCATAGATAAGGAAGGTCTTGAATGCAATCGAGAAGTATTTGGCAATCTTCCAGTTGATGGAATTGTCCCAGTTTACTCTCATATTCTGCGGCTTGTTAAGGTAGTCGGAGAAGAGTACCAGCTGGGTTTGATAGTCGAATACATCGTTGATGCTGATCTTTGAATCCAGTTTCAATTTGGCACCGAGTTCGAACTTGTAGCTCTTATAATACGAGCCAAGTATTTCCTCATAATCCTCGTACTCCTTTTTGAGCGGCATACTGTACTTGTTTCTGAGATCCTCGTTCTTTACGATAGTGAAGCCTCCGGTGAGTGGGGCGAAGTTTATGCTCAGCCACTTCTTCGGAGTCCAGTCAATACCAAGACCTATATCGGTGTAGGCAGGGGAGAAGAAACCAGACATAAGTGTTGCAGCATCCATCCAATCCTTTTTGGTCGGGTTTTCAACTGCCGGATTCTTATACTTGTAGCTGTCAGAGAATTGTGAACGGAAGTTGAAGTTGGCGGAATAGCTGAGAGTCTTGGTGGCCTTGTAGCCCCACTTGCTCTCGAAATAGATACGGTCGTTGTTGTTCTGCATAAAAGGCTTGTCATCCGAGTAGATGAAGCCGTAGTCCATCTGGAGATGGTTGTTCCAGAAACTGTCGTCCTTTTTGTAATTAGCCGTTCCGTCTATGGATGTGAGGAGGGTGATGGTATTGTATCCTCCCGCCGCCCAGTTGGTCAGGCTGGTTTCGGTAAAACCGAAGTTGGTGATGAGACTCTGGGTCCAATAATTCGGTTTTTCTTCTTCCTTTTCTGTTTTGGGAGCGTCCGCCATTGCCTTGGCTGCCGCTTCTGCAACACTCTGAACATTCTGGGCATATACAGCAATGCCAAAGCACAAGGCTCCGGCAATGCAGGTGATTTTCTTTGTAAGTATTGTCATATCAATAGGATATAGCGAAAACAACTCTTCTGTTTGAAGGCTTGCCTGAATAGATGCACTTGCCCTCTTCCTCGCAGACGCAGCTGTCGATAGGAATGCATCGTATCGTAGCCTTGGTCTCATCCTTGATCTTCTGCTCGGTCTCGGCACTTCCGTCCCAATGACAGAGGAGGAAGCCTCCCTTCTGGATTTCGGTCTTGAATTCCTCCCAATCGTCGCACTTGCGTATATTGCTCTCGCGGAACTGGAGGGCCTTCTCGTAGATATTATTCTGGATATCGTCCATAAGGGCGTGGATGTGCTGTTCGATGCCTTCGAGTCCGACGGTTTCCTTGGTGAGTGTGTCGCGACGAGCAATCTCCACTGTAGAGTTTGCCAGGTCGCGTTCTCCCATCGCCAAACGTACAGGAACTCCCTTGAGCTCCCATTCTGCAAATTTGAAGCCCGGGCGGAGCGTGTCCCTGTCGTCAATCTTGACAGAGTGTCCCATAGCCTCAAGACCCTTCTTGATCTCATACATCTTGTCCAGAATCGCCTGATGTCCTTCTTCTGTTTTGAATATAGGAACCATTACGACCTGGATAGGGGCAAGGGCAGGAGGAAGTACGAGACCGTTATCATCTCCGTGAGCCATAATGAGGGCTCCCATAAGCCTGGTTGAAACACCCCAAGAGGTAGCCCAAACGTATTCCTGGGTACCCTCCTTGCTCTGATAAGTCACATCGAAGGACTTGGCAAAGTTCTGACCGAGGAAGTGGGATGTACCTGCCTGAAGGGCCTTTCCGTCCTGCATCATAGCTTCAATGGTGAGGGTGTCGAGGGCGCCGGCAAATCTCTCGTTAGGACTCTTGTGGCCAACGATAACAGGGAGTGCAAGGCAGCTGCGGGCGAAGTCGGCATAAACTTGAACCATCTCGTATGCCTTTGCCTGAGCTTCTTCTGAAGTGGCGTGGGCTGTATGTCCTTCCTGCCAGAGGAACTCTGCAGTACGGAGGAAAAGACGGGTCCTCATCTCCCATCGAACGACGTTGCACCACTGATTGCAAAGGATAGGGAGATCTCTCCATGACTTGATCCAATTCTTGTAAGTATTCCAAATAATGGTTTCAGAAGTAGGGCGGACGATGAGTTCCTCCTCGAGCTTGGCTGAAGGATCCACTACGACGCCTTTACCATCGGGGTCATTCATAAGTCTGTGATGGGTTACAACGGCGCACTCTTTGGCGAATCCTGCCACGTGTTCGGCTTCCCTGGAGAAGAATGACTTGGGGATGAAAAGCGGGAAATATGCATTCTGGACGCCTGTCTTCTTGAACATTCCATCCAGCACGCTCTGCATCTTTTCCCAAATAGCATATCCGTAAGGCTTGATGACCATACAGCCTCTGACAGCTGACTGCTCAGCGAGGTCGGCTTTCACAACAAGGTCATTGTACCACTGAGAATAATTTTCGGATCTTTTCGTTACTTCTTTTGCCATATCTTAAGGTATATTTTGCGAATTATTCAAATTGTTATTAACATTGTGCAATGTCATTCGTCTAAGTGACGGAATGAAAATTGCAGGAACAAAGTCTGGCAAAGATACAAAAATTATCACAGCTTTTTTCTTTTAAACAGAGGATATTATGAAAACACGTTTCTTTATCTTGGCCCTTGCGCTCCTGACTTTCTCATCGTGCGCTTCGTTGGCTACTTTGGCTGACACTGGCGACCAGAAGTATCAGGACGCGATTTACTATAGGCCTCAGACAAATGCTCCCGTCATTGAGTTCGCACAGCAGACTGCGAGCGAGGAGCTTATTTCCAAAACCAAGGATTCACGCATATTCGTCAAGACCATAGGCAAGGTGGATACTCTCGTAGTGCCAAAGAATATGTCGGCCCGGCTGACTTTCCACAACGACTCGACTACTACCGTGTCCCTTTATGACTCATCCTGGCTGGATGATTGCTGGGACTGGAACTGGCATTCGCATTTCGCCTATTCATCGTGGATTGACCCTTGGTTCTATAGACCGGGTTTCTATGGATACCATGCCTTCTACAGCCCGTTCTACGGACCGTACTACGGCTTCCACCCGTCCTATTATTATTCGCCTTTCTGGTATGACTATGCCTTCAATCCTTGGTTCTACGACCCTTGGTACTATGACCCTTGGTTCTATGGTCCGGTATGGTCGGTACATTTCCCGGGCTACTATCCTTGGAACTATTACGCATATGCAGGAGTCGGACATATACATCTGGACCGTCCTCTCATGAGGCCTGAGGTCAAGTCTGTTCCATCCCGCTCTGTGGCTGGAGTCGGCAGAAGCGTTTCTTCAGGAAGAATATCAACTGCATCATCGTTATCTTCACGGGCATCAGCTTCACGAAGCGTAAGCTCCCGCCCTTCAAGTACTGAGCGTCCGATGGCTTCGGCTTCCAGACGTCCTGCTGCCGCATCCCGTCCGATATCCCGTTCGGTATCCACCGGCAGTTCTGTATCCATCTCATCAGGAAGCCCTTCGTCTACAGGAGCCTCGTCTGTATCGGGCAGTATATCATCTGCCTCACGTCCAGGCTCATCGGCTACCAGGTCCGTTGGTTCAGCTTCCTCTGCTTCAGCAGCCCGTTCGACAGGAACAAGCATTGAGACTTACTGTCGTTCAAGTGTTTACAACAACAGTTCAGTTTCAAGCGGATCATCAAGAAGCTCTGCATACAGGAATGTTGAGACGGGCGGAAGTTTCTCCAACCCTGCAAGGTCTGCGGGCAGCTCCTCATCTGTCAGCAGAAGTGCCGGTTCGTACTCAGGCCCTTCTTCATCTGGCGGCTTTTCAAGCGGCAGATCATCATCTTCGATGGGAGGCAGCGTTTCCCGTAGCGCTGGTTCATCTGCAGGCGGAAGACGTTAGTTATTGTCGATCCTTTATTAATTAGGCAATGAAAAGATTGTTTTTTGCAGCCGCATTTGCGTTTGTTGCAACGTTTGCAGGCGCTCAAAATCTGGCTGAGGCCATTAAGTATAGCCAAAACGATTATTTAGGAACTGCGCGTTCTATGGCCTTGGGCAATGCAATGACAGCCCTTGGCGGTGATTTGGGTTCGGTAGGCATCAATCCTGCCGGCTCAGCCATAGCTCCGTATTCGCAGTTTACCATTTCTCCGGGTATCAGTATGAGTTCCAGCCGCTCCGGCTACTCTTCGTGGGCAGAGGAATACTACCGTAATCAGAACAATATCTCCCAGAACAAGGGCTATCTTCCCAATATCGGTGTTACCTTCACATTCGATACCTACAGGAAAAGCGGTTTAAAGAGCTATACCCTCGGCTTTGTATCGAATGTTACATCTACCTACAACCAGGCTTTCGAGGCTGTAGGTGTGAATGAGAAAACATCTATGCTTGGCTCCTTTGCTGTAGGTGCAGCCCCATACAAGCCGGGTGAACTCAACAATAAGGGCAACTATTTCAATTCTTCCATTCCTTGGAACTATCTTATGGCTTATCAGTCCGGAATGATTGCAGACGCATATGATGAGAATGGAAACCCTATGGTTGACGAGTTCGGCAACTATACCTATCTGGGAACTACGGAAGGCCTTTTCAAGAACAGCGACGGAACATATGATATCAGGACTCTCGGCGCACTGACACAGACTTCCAGGGTAAGGCAGATTGGCGCCAAGCAGGATCTGATTATGAATCTGGGCTTGAATTTCAATGACAATTTCTTCCTCGGCGTCAATTTCGGAATGCCTTTCGGCAATTATGTGTACCGGGAGTACTTTCGCGAAGCTGCAGTAAATCCTGAGGATTTCGCAATAGAGTACAATAACGGCACAGTGGCCAATTTCAGCCATTCCGTATACCAGTATTCGCAGAATAGCTCTTTTGCAGGATTCTATTCAAAAGTTGGCTTCATCTGGCTTGCTGACGGCGGTTTCCGCATCGGTGCTGCCTTCCAGACCCCGAGCTTCGTTACAATTACTGACAAATGGACCGTTGCCGGCAGTACTTCCTTTACGGACAGCCAGTACAATGCCTCAGCACAGCCTGGTCAGAACAGTGAATACAGTTACAACCTGATGATGCCATACCGCTTCAATGCCGGTATAGCCTATACCTTCTGGGACAGGGGCTTGCTCAGCTTTGATTTCGAAATGGCAGACTACGGTATTATGAGGTACAAGACAGTTGACAATTACATCGGAAATTCAGACTATTTTGCAGTAGAGAATGACGTCAACAGGAATTTCGCCGGAATGGCCTTCCAGGGAAGGATAGGAGCTGAACTGAGACTCTTCCAGGACATTGCCCTCAGAGCAGGTGCCATTTATTCGACTTCACCTGAATATCTGCGTCTGGACAATAATGGAGAATATATCAATGCAAACACTTACCTCAATAATTATGAGGAATTTAGATCTGGAAGGGCATCACTTCACGGGCGCAAGCCTATGAATGATTTGAACTGGATATACTCTTTCGGTCTGGGTTATTCGTCAAAGGGCTCGTTCTTTGCTGATTTTGCTATGAGGATCAAGCCTCTTCCTGCATCGTATTTCAATCCATATACTGATTATATAGGCGGCGGCGATTATACTCCTGAGATTGAGACCTTCTGGCGCAGCGGTGATATGGTACTTACCCTTGGCTGGAGGTTCTGATGACCTGGAAAGAGGCTTCTCTGTATAGGTCAAAGTTTTTTGAGATAGCTGATGGAATCAGGACCTTCATTGAACAGCAGGTCCATAATTGAAAGATTAGATTTGAAACCGTATTTCCCGGAGAATACCTGGAAGTACGGTTTTTTCAATCCCAGTTCCTCCAGAATGTGATTTTCTCTCTTGGGGTGTATCAATTCCCTTAAATCCTCCCCATATTCCTCCGAATCGTGAGGACTGTAATGATCGGTAAACCGAATTTCAGCCTTGATGCCTGTCTTTGCAAGAAAGAACTCCAGCAGCCTTGTATTCAGTTCGAAGAGGGTTTCTGGTCTTGAGTCGAGTATAGCGAAGAGTTCGTCCTTATAATACTCGAAACAGGCTGAGGAGTCATACGCGGTCGCTATTGCTCTCTTTGTCTGAAGGAGCCAGGGCGTGGACCAGTCCACTTTTATTTTGGTGATAGGGAGGGTATGCGTACCGTTTTCGTGCACAACCGGGAAGGATAGTCTCTGGACCCCGTCTCCGGCATAGTAGTGACAACGGTTGCGATAGGACTGCTTCTGATAATTCTCGCATGCCTCAATATATATGACGGAAGGCTCCACCTTATCCTTGGACAGTGTGAAGCCTTCTGCAATCTTTGCAAAATATTCTACTGGAGGAAAATATGCTGTAGAGAACAGCATATTACTCTATACCTCCCTTTTCGTGTATATCGCCTGCGCGGACTATACCTCTCTTTGAATGTGTGATGAAGTTGAGGATTTCATCTTTTTCATCCGAATCCGGGAAACCGAAACGCACTCTGTCGCAAGCATCTGAGAAGTTGTATCCTCTGTAATATATCATATCATAAATGTCCTTTATGGTGCGGATGGTATCCGAATCAAAGCCCCTGCGACGCAGTCCAACGAGATTGACCCCGGCAAAGACAATAGGAGTGCGTCCGCAAATCGAGTATGGAGGAATATCCTTGTTTACGGCAATGCCACCACCTATCATCGCGTGCTTTCCGATTTTTGTGAACTGATGAACCTTGGTGCCTCCTCCGATTATTGCCCAATCGTCAACATCGGTCTCGCCGGCAATACCCACAAAACTTACCAGGATGCAATGGTTTCCGACATTGCAATCGTGGGCTACGTGGACGTATGACATTATCAGTGTATGGTCTCCGATTCTGGTCACACCCTTGCCGCTGGCCTTGGTGCCCCTGTTGATGGTGGCGCACTCTCTGATGGTAACGTGGTTTCCTATTTCCACATAGGTTATTTCACCGTCAAACTTGAGATCCTGAGGTATGGCGCCAATCACGGCGCCTGGGAAAACTTCGCAATGGCTTCCCATTGTCACATAGGGATAAATAACTGCGTGAGGATGAATCTTGCAGTTGTCTCCTATGGTTACGTTTTCGTTGATGATGGCATATGGCCCGATTTCGATATTGTCTCCGAGGACTGCATTCGGGCTAACAATGGCTGTTGGGTGGATATTGTTCATTTTCTAAAATAATTCTGTGCACCGATTCAATACAAATTCAATGCCTTTCTCAATGCCTTCGCAGCATTGGTGTTAATACCGTGGCCCGGCTTGTATGCTGTAACCTTCGCATTTACCCAGCCTCCACAGAGCCTGATGTCTCCAATGAGATCGAGCAATTTATGTCTTCCGCACTCGTCGGGGAAACGCAAGGTAAGATTGTTCAGGTAACCTTGCTCAGTGATGGCAAGTTTCTCGAACCCGAGCATTGAACAGAGACAGTCGACCTGTTCGTCGCTTACGGGATGCTCCACTATGACTATGGCGTTGTCTATATCACCGCCCTTTACCAAACCCTGCTTTGCAAGGAATTCTATTTCGTGGAAGAAAACAAAGGTTCTGCAAGGACCGATTTCTGTAGAATAATCCTCGTCGATATTGTAGGAGACGTGCTGCACCCCGAGAACTCTGGATGAGAAATCAACGGTCAGGTCAAACTCCGGTCTGTCCGATGGAGTGAAACGTATGAATGAACCGCTGTTTTCGTCTCTGACTTCTATCTCTTCCTTCAGTTCAAGATAGTGCCTTGGGGCTTCCTGTTCTTCAATACCGCAGGCCAGAAAGGCTTCAACGTAGATTCTGGCGCTTCCGTCAAGGATAGGCACTTCTGCATTGTCAATCTCTATGAAGGCATTGTCCACACCGAGTCCAGTGAGCGCAGACATAATGTGCTCAATGGTTACAACTGAGTTTCCGTTTTCGCTGATGGTTGTGCTTCTGGCGACATTGCTAACATTCTCAGCAAGCGCTCTTACAGTCGCATCGGCACCCAAGTCCGTTCTTTTGAATATGATGCCCGTGTCAATTGGGGCTGGAAGGACGGTCATTCGGGAATGTACTCCCGTGTGAAGACCTTTGCCTTCGAACTTGCAGGCCTTTTTGAGGGTGTGCTGCTTTTGAGTCATCAAGAATTATTGCGGTTTTGTTAATACTTCATTCGTAAAGACCGCAAAGTTAGCAATAAAAAAGCATCTTTCAAAGCAAAGGCCCTGGTCAATCGTCCTTACTTCCCGTTGCGTCTGAAAACGGCGTAACTGCGCATATAGTTATTGATGTCGATGGCCGGCATTCCCAAAAGTTTCTCTCCGCTCTTGCGGACGTTGCCAATGACTCCAGCCTGAGCGCCAATGGTGGTATTGTCGGCGATGGTGAGGTGTCCGGCAATGCCTACCTGTCCGGCAATGATACAGTTTCTGCCGATTTTGGTAGAGCCCGCGATACCGACGAGTGCTGCCATCACCGTATTGTCTCCAATCTGGACATTGTGGGCAATCTGGCAAAGGTTGTCAATCTTTACTCCATTGCCAATGATGGTGGATTCCATTTCAGCCCTGTCAACGGTGGTGTTGGCTCCTATCTCGACTCTGTCGCCGATAATGACATTGCCCAGGTGCTCGATTTTTTTCCAGCTTCCGTCATCTTGAGGAGCATTGCCGAAGCCGTCCGAGCCGATGACACAGTTCGCGTGGAGTATCACATTGTCTCCTATCACCATCCCGGGATAGATGCGCACTCCCGGATAGATGATGCAGTCCTTTCCTATTCTGGTATTCTCGCCGATATAGACATTCTCGAAAATCTTTGTACGGTCTCCAATGATGCAGTGCTTGCCTATACTGGTGAAGCTGCCGACATAAACCTTCCTGCCGAGTTTGGCGGAGAATGCGATGCGGCAGAGCAGCCCGCGATGCCTTTTGTACTGACTGTTCATGTTTTTGACATACCTCAGCAGCTCTGCGACGGCGGTATAGGCGTCATCCACCCTGATCATAGTGGGTTTTACTGTTCCTCTTGGGACGAAATCCTTGTTTACCAGGATTATAGACGCTTCACTGGTATAGACGAACTGTTCATATTTCGGGTTGGCGAAAAAACTGAGCTTGCCGGGTTTCCCGTTCTCAATTTTTGCGAAAGAATCTATTTTTACTTCTGCATCGCCATCGACTGTTCCGTTGAGGATTCTGGCGAGTTCTTTGGCTGTGAATTCCATTGATGTGACTGTTTGATTTGCAAAATTAATAATTAATTTGTACTTTTGCATCTGTGAGACGAGATAGGGGCCGTTTGGGTTCCTATTTTTTTGTATTTTGCTATGGATAGAACAGAACTCGAAAAGGTGCTTGCTGCTGCCGCTGAGCAGCGCGGAGTGGAGATTTATCAGATTGACTTTGATGAGGATGACAATGTCATCGAAGTGACCATTGACAAGAAAGACGGGGATGTCAATCTCGGTGATTGCGAATACGTGCACCGTGCTGTCCTTGATGCCTTCGATCGCAATATCGAGGATTATGCTATGACCGTTACGTCCCGCGGCATCAGTGGCTCTGAAGCTGATGAAATGCTGAAAACAATTGAAAATGAATAAATAAAAAATGGAAAAGGAAAACGTTGTTACTCTCATTGATGCCTTCAAGGATTTTAAGGAGGAGAAGAATATTGACAGACCTGTAATGATGGGTGTCCTCAAGGACGTCTTCTTGACTCAGATAGCCAAAACCTATGGCTCTGTGGACAACTTCGACGTGATTGTCAACGTCGACAAGGGAACCTGTGAGATTTATCAGAACTTTGAGATAGTTGAGGAAGTGGAGGACCCTGCATCCCAGATGACTCTTGAACAGGTGGTCGAGGAGACAGGCGAGGATGATTACGAAATTGGAGATACATATACCAAGGCGCTCAGCCTCAAGACTTTTGGCCGTAGAGGCATACTCAATATCAGACAGAACCTCCAGGGCCGCATTATGGACATAGAGAAGGCCAATGTGTTCAAGAAGTACTCTGAGAAGGTGGGTGAGATTTTCACGGGCGAGGTTTATCAGACCTGGTCAAAGGAGGTGCTTATCCTTGATGAGGACGGCAACGAACTTCACATTCCAAGGGAGGAACAGATTCCTGGCGAGCACTTCAAGAAGAATGACACAGTCCGCGCCATCATCAAGAAGGTGGATATGAAGAACAACACTACTCCATATATCACTCTGTCACGTACTTCCAACGAGTTCCTCGAGAGGCTTTTCGAACAGGAGGTTCCGGAGATTCTGGACGGTCTCATCACTATCAAGAAGGTGGTCCGTATCCCTGGCGAACGAGCAAAGGTGGCTGTTGAGTCATATGATGAGAGAATCGACCCGATTGGAGCCTGCATCGGTGTCAAGGGTGGACGTATCATTGGAATAGTACGTGAGCTCAGGAATGAGAACATAGATGTCATTCAGTGGAGCAACAACCAGCAGATCCTTATCCAGAGGGCGCTCAGCCCAGCCCGTATCACTTCCATTGATATGGGAAGCGACCCTAACGAAAAGGTCAAGGTCTTTATGCAGCCTGAAGAGGTCAAGAAGGGTGTCGGCCGTGGTGGCTGCAATATCCATCTTGCCGGAATGCTCGTAGGCAGGGAGATTGAGGTATGGAGACAGGTTGAGGATACCCAGAAGGACGATGAGGAAGATGTATTGCTCAGCGAATTCACCAATGAAATCGACGCTTGGGTTATCGAGAGACTTCAGGCCATTGGATGCGACACTGCCAAGAGTGTACTCAGTCTTGATCCGGCTGATGTAGCTAAGAGAGCCGATCTCGAAGATGAGACGGTTGAGGAGGTATTCGCTATCCTGAAGGCGGAGTTTGAGGATTAATTGTTTTATAGTAAAGGGGTTATATAATGGCAGAAATACGATTGAACAAACTTATCAAGAAATATAATATTGGCTTGCAGGAATTGGTGGCTTTCCTTCGCAAGCAGGGAGCTGACTTGGACGAGAATCCGAATGCGAAAATCTCGGATGAGTATATTCCTGCTCTGGACCGTCAGTACAGCAAGGATCTTGCCCTCAAGGAGGCTTCCGAGAAGGTGGATATCAAACTCACTGAAATCTTGGAAAAATCAAGCAAGAAGCAAAACTTGAAGAAGGAGGAGGATGAGGAGCCTGTAATGGATACGACCATTATCAGGAGCAGCACCCTTACCGGCATTTCAAGGCCTGAGCCTGCGCCAGCCAAAAGACTTGAGAAAGCGGAGCCTGAACCGGAAGTTCTTGAGACGCCTGCACCTGAGGAAACAGTAGCGGAGCCGATTATCGAGTCAGAGCCGGAAGCAAAGCCGGTTATGGAGATAGTGGCAGAACCGGAGCCTGAAGTGCAGAATTTACCGGAACCGGAACCTGTTCCTGTCGCTGAAGTCCCTGAAGCAAAAGAGGATACAGCAGTTGAGACATCCGTCGAAACCCCTGCGGAGACAGACGCTGCTGAGGATTCCGAGCCAAGTGTGGACGCAGTTCCCGAACAGAAGGTTGAAGAGCAGCCTGCTCAGGAAACCGGCGGTTTGAAGGTGCTTGGAAAGATTGATATGTCGCAGTTCGAAAAGAAGAAGCCGAACAAGAAGCGCGAGCGTATCAATAAGGGCAGCCAGAAAGTAGATGTCGGCAAGGTGGGTTCGGATTCGGACTTCTCAAAGAAGAACCACGGACAGAAGAACGGCAATGCCAAGCAGGGCCAGCAGAAACCGGGAGCGCAACAGAACAACAATGGCAAGGGCAGCAACAAGAAGAAGGGCAATGATCGCTTCAAGCCTGAGATGACCGAGGCCGAGCAGGAGGAACTGCAGAAGCAGATCCAGAAGCAGGTCAAGGAGACCTATGCCAAGATGAACGACAACAAGAAAAACAACTTCGGAGCCAAGTACCGCAAGGAGAAGCGAGAACTCGCCAACCAGAGGGCGATGGAGGAGATGCAGGCAGAAGCAGCGGAGAAGAAAGTTCTCAAGGTTACCGAGTTCGTGACTGTCAATGATCTTGCGACCCTTATGAACAATACTCCTGTCGTCAAGGTCATCGGAGCCTGCATGAGCCTGGGTCTGATGGTGTCAATCAACCAGCGCCTCGACGCCGAGACTCTTGTGCTCGTCGCGGAAGAGTTCGGCTACAAGGTTGAGTTCGTCACCGCGGAGATTACCGATGCTATCGAGAGCAATGACGGACCGGACAATGAGGAAGATCTCGTACCTCGTCCACCGGTAATTACCGTAATGGGCCACGTCGACCACGGTAAGACCTCGTTGCTCGACTATATACGCAAATCGAATGTCATCGCAGGTGAGGCCGGCGGTATTACCCAGCACATCGGTGCATACAGTGTAAAACTCGAGGACGGCCGTCATATAACCTTCCTTGATACTCCTGGACACGAGGCCTTTACAGCAATGCGTGCCCGCGGAGCACAGATGACCGACCTCGCCATTATCATCATTGCAGCCGATGATGCCGTGATGCCTCAGACCGTTGAGGCAATTAATCACGCGCAGGCTGCCGGCGTTCCTATGGTATTCGCAATCAACAAGATAGACAAACCAGGTGCCTTCCCTGACACGATACGCCGCCAGCTCTCGGAGATGAATATCCTCGTGGAGGACTGGGGTGGAAAGTTCCAGTGTCAGGAAATTTCAGCGAAGAAGGGTCTCAATGTGGACGTCCTGCTGGAAAAGGTGCTTCTCGAGACAGACCTTCTCGAACTTAAGGCGAACCCTAAGAAACTTGCTTCCGGTGCAGTGATTGAGTCTTCATTGGACAAGGGCCGCGGTTATCTCGCCACTATTCTTGTTCAGAACGGTACCCTTCACGTTGGCGATGTCATATTGAGCGGAAGCTACTACGGAAGGGTAAAGTCAATGTTCAACGAGCGTGGTCAGAAAGTGATGGAGGCGGGTCCTTCGACCCCTGTTTCAGTCCTCGGTCTGAACGGAGCTCCTTCTGCAGGTGAGAAGTTCAATGTGCTTGCGGACGAAAGGGAGGCAAAGAGTATTGCCAACAAGCGCGAGCAGCTCATACGTATCCAGGGTATCAAGACCCAGAAGCATATGACTCTCGAGGAAATCGGCCGCCGTATTGCCATCGGCAACTTCAAGGAACTCAATGTCATTGTCAAGGGTGATGTGGACGGCTCAGTAGAGGCGCTTTCAGATTCGCTTATCAAGCTCTCAACCGAGCAGGTAAGGGTGAATGTCATCCATAAGGCTGTCGGTGCTATTTCCGAGTCTGATATCCTGCTTGCAGAGGCTTCCGATGCCGTTGTAATCGGCTTCCAGGTACGTCCTTCAGCCGAGGCCCGCAAGGCTGCAGAGAAGGAAGGCATCGAAATCCGTCTCTATTCAGTCATCTACGACTGTATCAATGAGGTCAAGGATGGTATCGAGGGTATGCTTGAGCCTGAAAAGAAGGAGGAAGTCACTGCAACAGCGGAAGTCAAGCAGACCTTCAAGATCAGCAAGGTCGGAACCATTGCCGGCTGTCTTGTCAAGGACGGCAAACTTACTGCCAAGGCTCAGGTTCGTCTCATCCGCAACGGCATAGTTGTTTACACCGGAGAACTTGCATCCCTCCAGAGGGGCAAGGACCAGGCCAAGGAAGTGCCGGCAGGAATGGAGTGCGGTCTCAGTATTGAAAGATTCAACGACATCAAGGAGGGCGACGTAGTAGAAGCCTTCCAGATAGTAGAAATAAAAAGGACTCTGTAAAAACATGATATGTTCTACAATTCAATAAAGACTCCCGTCATAATGAAGACGGGACGCAAGATTCTGGGGAACATAAACTATCTCTTGAATGACGCTCATCTGTTCTTTCCTGCAAAGATACTGGTGACTCAGGAGAATCTTTATGAACTTTATAGGGAAGACCTCGACAAGACCGAATTCGAGAAAATACTCTTCATCAAAGGAGGCAATGTCGAGGAAACCGCCAATATAATGGCAGAGTGCCGTGAGTCGGATGCTCTGATCATCGCTTTCGGAGGCGGAAGTGTCCTGGATGCCGTGAAATACAGCGCCAGCACCATTGATAAGCCATATATTACCATCCCTTCTGCCCTTTCCAACGATGCGATTTATTCAACGGTCGCAAGATTGGTGAAAAACGGGCAGAAAGTGGGCTTCGATGTTCAGCCACCGATGGGTATCATAGTGGATATTGACGTCATTAGAAATTCTCCGAGGGAACTCCTGCTTGCAGGAATTGCCGACCTCGTATCCAATCTCTCCGCCATTCAGGACTGGCTTCTGAGCCACAATGAGATAGGCGAGCCTATCAATGAGCTTGCGTTTATGCTTGCCAAGGAATCGGCTATGCCTATACTCCACTATTCAGAAGAAGATCTTTTCTCGGATAAACTGATACTTGACCTGGTGAACGGTCTCATTACTTCAGGTCTGTCAATGAGCATTTCTGGCAATACCAGAGGAGCCAGCGGCGCCGAGCATATGATAAGTCACGCCATTGACAAGTATTATCCGGAAAAGGCAACGATACACGGTCTTCAGGTTGGCTGGGCTCTCCAGATTATTGAGAAGCGCTACAGGGGCGATGAGTACGGTATAAATGATTTCTTCGAGAGAATAGGAATCAAGAAGCTTATTGAGGAAAAGGTCCCTTTCAGCGAGGAGGATTTTGATGCGCTTGTTCCGCTTGCTAAAAAGATCAGGAAGAGATACACTATCTTGAACAAGATATAGAGCTGGCGATGCTGCTGGCCAAATGAATGTAAAAGAAGGTGACCAAAGCATAGAATGGTCACCTTCTTTTTTTTGAACTTGTTGATAATGAGTTTGTTTGGTTGAGGTACAGCGATTCGAACGCTGACTGGGGGAACCAAAATCCCATGTGCTACCATTACACCATACCTCAATTCCGGACTGCAAATATAGGCTTTTCAAGTGAAAAGCCCAAGTTTTACAGCCCTTTCAGTCATTATTTCCACGCAACTGTCTTCATTACGTCGCTTACTTTCTCGCTTTGAGCTGCAATCTCAATCTCAGAAGAAACGCGGATGTCGCGGCTTGAAGAACCTACGTTGAACTTATAGTTACCTGCCTCAACTTCCCAAGCGGAAGCTGCCTCGTTGAACGAAGCGAGGTCTGCAATAGGAATCACTACCTTTACGGTTTCGCTCTCGCCTGCTGCTAGTTTGGCTGTCTTGGCATAGCCCTTGAGTTCCTGAACAGGCTTGTCCATTGTGGCTGCCGGAGCAGAAACATAGACCTCAACAACCTCCTTGCCTACAGCCGCACCGCTGTTCTTTACATCTACGCTGATGCTGATGTTCTTGCCGTCATTCTCAAGCTTGATGTTGCTATACTCGAAGCTGGTGTATGAAAGACCGTATCCGAATGGATATGATACCTCGATACCTGCCTTGTCAAACCAACGGTAACCTACGTAGATGCCTTCTTTATGGTTGGTCCAGTCATAGGTCTCGACAGGCTCTTTTTCAACCTTCTCTGTTCCCATAAATGTGCTGAGATCGAGTTCGAATGCTTCTGCACGAGGGAAGTTCTCGCTTGACTTGTGATCGGTGAAGTTGATAGGCCAGGTCATTGGAAGCTTTCCTGAAGGAGACTCCTTGCCGCAGAGAACGTCAGCGATGGAATTGCCGCCCTCCTGTCCTGCCTGCCAACTGAGAAGGATGGCATCTGGTATGTTCTTCCAAGAAGCGGTCTCGATAACGCCTCCGATGTTGAGTACTACAACGACCTTCTTGCCAAGAGCCTGATAGGCTTTGCTGACTGAACTGATAAGGTCTTTCTCCTCCTTTGAAAGGTTGAAGTCAGCCACAGTGCGGTCAACGAACTCTCCTGAGATGCGTCCAATGGTGATGATGGCAGCATCGTCCGACTTCGCGGATGAAGCGATGGTGGCTGCAGAAGGTACATACTCAGTAGGAAGGCTAGGTGGAAGGAATGATGCGAGAGGATCGCCTGCAGGAGCTGCCTTCTTTTCAGCTTCACACTTCGCCAGATACGAGCTGTATTCTGACTTGATTGCCTCGTTTACGCTATAGCCTGCATTCTTGAGACCGTCAAGAAGAGAAACTGTATAAGCGCGGTTTACATTGCCGGAACCGGTACCTCCTGCAATCATATCGTAAGATGTGAGTCCGTAAACGGAAACGTTCTTGACATCCTTTGAAAGAGGGAGGGCGTTGTTCTTGTTCTCAAGGAGCACCATACCCTCGACTGCGCTTTGACGGGTCACAGCTGCATGAGCCTGGAGGTCAGGCTTGTTGCTGTACTGATAACCCTTGAAACGAGGGGTGCGGACAACGAGATTGAGGATGCGCTTTACGTTCCTGTCGAGGTCTGCGACATCGATGCTGCCGTTGTTGACACCGTCAATGATGCCCTGATACTGGGTAGGACGTCCAGGCTGGAGCATATCGTTGCCGGCCCAAACCTGTGCATTGACATCAGTACCACCATACCAGTCTGTCATCACTGTACCCTTGTATCCCCAGTCATCGCGGAGTATATTTTCGATAAGCTCCTTGTCTTCAGAGGTATAGGTTCCATTGATCTTGTTGTATGATGTCATCACAGTCCAAGGATCAGATTCCTTTACGGTAATCTCAAAGCCCCTGAGGTAAATCTCTCGAAGAGCTCTGGTCTCTATGATGGAATTGACTCCTGTGCGGTTGGTTTCCTGGCTGTTTGCAGCGAAATGCTTGATGGATGTACCGACACCGTTAGACTGAACTCCGCGGACATATGCTGCGGCAGTCTTTCCTGCTACAACAGGATCTTCTGAATAGTATTCGAAATTTCGGCCGTTGAGCGGGTTTCTGTGTATGTTGAGAGCTGGAGCAAGGAGCACGTCGGCACCATACTCGAGTGTCTCATTTCCAATCGACTCTCCTACCTGCTCAATGAGTTCCTGGTTCCAGGTACTGGCAAGAAGGGTTCCGATAGGGAAGTGGGTACAATAATAGGTGTTTTCATCCCCTTCGCGGGTAGGGTTGATACGGAGTCCGGCAGGACCGTCAGAAAGCACTACGGAAGGGATTCCGAGGCGTGGGATGGCGTGGGTTGAGCCGGCTGCACCAGGAACCAGTTCAGCCTGAGCACCGATAGTCGCGCTGAGGCCTTCGCTGCCTGAGTCCATTCCTACACCGGTCACCAGAAGTGCCTTCTCTTCGAGGGTCATAGCCTCAACGATTTTGTCAATGTTCTTTTCGTTGAGTTTTAACTCCTTGGGACTGCAGGAAGCAAGCATCCCAACGGCTGCTGCTGCAAAAATTACGTTTTTTCTCATTTGATGAATAGTATTATTGATAATGTTAGATTGTATGCTACGATGCAAATTATGCAAATATAAGCAATTATGCTGAGTTATCAGCGCTTTGACCTGAAGAAAGCGGACACTATTTCAGAGCATTCATTCTCTTTTATTCCACTGCAAACCTCGGTTTTGGGATGGAGCAGAGAAGGTGAGAAACGTGTATAGCCACGTTTCGGATCGGCCGCTCCATAAACGACACGTCCCAATTGCGCCCAGTTCATTGCTGCCGCGCACATAGGGCAAGGCTCGACCGTTACATACAGGCAGCAATCGTTCAGGTATTTGCCACCCATCGCTTCGGTCGCTGAAGTGATGGCAATCATCTCCGCGTGGGCTGTAGGGTCGTGCAACCTCTCCGTCATATTGTGCCCTTTGGCAATGATTCTTCCGCGGCAGACAACCACCGCCCCGATAGGAACTTCGTCTTCGGCTTCAGCAGCCCTTGCTTCGCGTAATGCTTCTTCTATGTATCTTTCGTCTGTGCTCATATTACTTTCTCTGCAATCAGTCTGCAAATATAGCAAGCTTTCGCGAATACAGGGATTTTTGCTCCCTCGTATTAATTTGCTATCTTCGCATTCGGGAACAGATTTCAGCAAGGCTCAATTGCCCAGGAGAATCAAATACTGAACGAAATGGACGCAGTTCTTAAAACCAAACTCTCGAATATCAAGCACGTCGCCCTGGATATGGACGGAACCATATACCTCAGCAACACGCTTTTTCCGTTTACTGTCCCTTTTCTGGAGGGGCTCGGGAACATAGGAGTCAGCCACTCCTTCTTGACTAACAATCCTACCAAGTCTCTTGATGCATATCTTGACAAACTGCACGGAATGGGCATTGACGCTGTGCCAGAGCAGATGTATACTACTACCATTGCGATGATTGATTACATCCGCAGCCACTATCCCGATGCGAAGCGTCTCTTCCTCCTTGGCACCGAATCGATGCAATCCCAATTCGAGGCTGCGGGTTTCGAACAGAGTACGGATGATCCTGACGACGTTCCGGACATTGTGGTTGCTTCCTTCGATATGACTTTGGTATACCCTCGCCTTTGCCGTGCTGCCTGGTGGGTTTCCCAGGGCATTCCTTATCTTGCTACAAATCCTGACAGGGTATGCCCTACGGATCAGAGAACCATACTGGTAGATTGCGGTTCAATATGCAAATGCATTGAATATGCTACCGGACGCAAACCTGATGTGACCCTTGGTAAGCCGGATCCGAATATGTTGCTCAATATATTGGAACAGAAGGGCTTGGAACCGGCTGAAATCGCAATGGTGGGAGACCGTATATATACGGATATTGCTATGGCCAGGAATGCAGGAGCCTTCGGGGTACTCGTTCTTTCGGGTGAAACAAGCCTTGAGATGGCCGAATCTGCATCCGAGCGTCCGGACTTGATTGTGGAGAACATTGCCGAGTTCGGCAGACTTCTGGCGGAAAGCCGGAAATAGCTTTCTATGCGGAGGAACAGAATGATAATGCTCTATGGCTGCGGCATCACACTGCTGCTTGTTCTGTTTGTCTCCGATTTGCTTAGTGGCGATAGTTCTGTCAATCTTCTCCATCTTTCCGATGCAAAGAAATTGATTTTCTGGAAACTGAGGTTTCCGAGAGCCCTTGCAGCCCTTTTGGGTGGCGCAGCTTTGTCTCTGTCCGGTTTGCAGATGCAAGGTGTATTCCGCAATCCTCTTGCGGATCCGCATATAATGGGCGTAAGTGCCGGAGCCAGCCTTGCTGCTGCCTTCGTTACTGCAGCTCTCCCATCAGCATTGAATACAGGTGCCTTGTCGGGACTGTCCCTGGCGGCAGCGGCCTTTATCGCCTCGGCGGCGGTCACTCTTCTGATTCTGGCGCTTTCCGCCCGCATTGACAATGCAAATGCACTTCTCATTTTTGGAGTGATGGTGGGCTATGTCCTTTCCGCTTGCACCTCAATAATCGAATATTCGTCCTCCGACAAGGCCTTGAGGCTCTTTTACAACTGGTCAGCCGGATCATTCAGCTCGGTAACATGGCCACAGCTTGCCATAATGTCATCGATGATTGCCATAGGAATCATTGTCTGCTGCCGCAATCTGCACGGCCTTGACCTTTTGCTCTTCGGTGACAACTTTGCCCTCAGTACGGGAGCGGATGTCAAGAGGGTAAGGGCTGCTGCTATGCTGTCCACCTGCCTGCTGAGCTCGGCGGTCACCGCTTTTTGCGGACCTTTGGGCTTTGTCGGAATCGCCGGTCCCCATATCGCCAGATGGGCTTGGGGCAGCAGTGTTCACGGACGCGTCCTGCCGGGAAGTCTCATTGCGGGTTCGTCCATTGCCTTGGTAGCGGATTTATTTTCGGTCAATTTGCCTGTCGCGATTCCGGTGGGCAGCGCAATGGCCGTCGTCGGCCTGCCGGTGGTCTTCATAATAATATGGCGCAGTTTACGGGGAGAATAGGATAATGCTTGAAATTGATTCATTGTCAATAGGATACGGTGAAAAAGTCTTGATCCGGGAGTTTTCGCTGAGGCTGGAGGACGGGGAATGTGTGCTGCTCGCAGGCCGCAACGGCTCAGGGAAGAGCAGCCTTCTTCGAACGCTCGCAGGAATGCAGAGGGCTTTGAAGGGATCTTTTCATTGCAGTGCCGCCAGCATCTTCGTTCCTACCGGAACGATAAGGGTAAAGGGTTTCCGCGTCCTTGATTTCCTCAATACCTCCTCTGCAAAGCAGACCCGTTGGGGCGTGAGCTTTGACGATAAAGCTTCAGAAAGGAGTTACAGGGCAATGGAATTGCTCCGCATCCTTGAACTGGCGGACCGTGACATCAGCACACTCAGCGACGGAGAGTTTCAGAAGGTCTGCGTGGCATCGGCCCTGGCACGTCTTGTAATTGCCGGCTCCGGGATTTCTGAGGGCTTGCTTCTTCTCGATGAGCCAAGCGCTTTTCTGGATGTGGACGCCAGTGCGGTTTTACTGGAAACCATTTCTGACCTGGCTCACAGTCACGGTCTTACAGTACTGTTCTCGTCTCACGACATATATGCTGCAATGAAGTATTCGGACCGCGTGCTTTCGATATCCTCGGATGGCTCCATCTGTTTTTCAGGCCGCGGGGAAGGGGAAAAATTGTCCGCTTTGGGCAGGGCCTTCAAACATATCATTATGTGAAACTTTTTTGCTCGAAATGAAACTTTTTTTCGTGAAAAAGGGTAACTTTGGCTTTGTATGAACGGAAAACTATTTCTTATAGACGGTCACGCCTTGGTTTTCAAGATGTACTACGCCTTTCTGAGACGTCCTATGATCAATTCCAAAGGCGTGGATACTTCGATTCTATTCGGTTTCACCAAGTATCTGCTCGAGATGGTAGAGAGGGAGAAGCCGACCCATTTGGCCGTAGCTTTTGACCCTCCCGGGGGTACTTTCCGCAATCAGCTGTACCCTGAATATAAGGCGAACAGGGCCGAAACACCCCAGCTGGTCATAGATGCCCTGGAGCCTCTGATGCAGATATGCTCAGCCCTCAATATTCCGGTCCTTATGGAAAGCGGATTTGAGGCTGACGACGTTATAGGATCCATGGCCAGACGTTCGGCTGAAGAGGGCCTGGATGTTTATATGGTGACTCCGGACAAGGATTATGGCCAGCTTATTGCCCCGCACATTTTCCAATATAAGCCCGGAAAATCCGGCTCGGACAACGAGATTATTGACAGTGCGGCCATTTGCAGTAAATATGGAATTTCAAAGCCTGTTCAGGTGATAGATATGCTTACCCTCTGTGGTGATACAGCTGACAATGTTCCCGGAGTCAAGGGCGTAGGGGAGGTGGGCGCTGGCAAGCTCGTGGCCAAGTATGGCAGCGTAGAATCCATCTATGAACATCTCGGTGAGCTGAGCGAGAAACAGCAGGCTATGTTTGAAACTGCAAGGGGCCATATCGCCCTTAGCAAGAAACTTGTCACCATTAAGACTGATATCCCTCTGGCTACCACCAAGGAGGATATGCTCTTGGACAACGCCTATAAGCCTGAAATAGCCGACCTCTTTGAAAAATATGAGTTCAATTCCCTCAAACGCTTCATCAGCCATATCCGTACTGAGACGGAAAGGTCGTTGGAAGATTTTGTATATGAGGAGATTGACTGCAAACGAGTGATAGCTGAAGCCAAGGCTGCCGGACTGTGCTCTTTTATCGTGGAGGCGGAGGGAGAGGGAATATTCGCTCCTGTCAGATCACTGATTGTTGCGACATCTGCAGGCAGATCTTTCCACTGCGCCAGAGGCGGAGCTGAACAGTTCAAGGAATTGTTGTCGGATGCTTCCGTGACAAAGGTCGGGTATGGCATCAAACTTCAGTTGAACCTCCTTGCCAATTGCGGCATAGGCTTGGAGGGGCGCTTGCTGGACATTGAACTGATGCATTATCTCATCAATCCTGAACGCAGCCACTCTCTGGAAATATTGTCATCGACCTATCTTAATCAGCCCCTGCAACTGCAGGTGGAGGGCTCTGATAATGTTTCTGCCACTCTTTTCGATGCTGTTGAGCCTGAAGACGCTGGCGGAAATGACCGTTTCCGCGAATGCGCCCTGATGCTCGCGCTCGCACCCAAGCTTGAAGCGGAGATGAACGCTGCTTCATTGACAAAACTATATGATGAAATCGAGGAACCGCTCATATCTGTGCTTGGCAGGATGGAGCGCAATGGAGTGAAGCTGGATATTGCTTCTCTGGCTACTTTTGCAAACAGGCTCAGGGAAGAGGTGAAAATGCACGAAGCGGAGGTCAGGAGAATCGCGGACGAAGCAACTCTGAATGTAGCGTCCCCAAAGCAGGTGGGTGAGGTGCTGTTCGAGAAAATGAAACTCGATCCCAAGGCCAAGAAATCAAAGGGGGGCAATTGGTCAACTGATGAGGAAACGCTCCTGTCCATTGCTGACAGGAGTCCTATAGTGAATGAAATCCTCGAGTACAGGGCGGCGAAGAAATTGCTCTCGACCTATATAGACCCTTTCCCGAGCTATATCTCAGCACGGGACGGCCGTATCCATACTACTTTCAATCAGGCCCTTACATCTACAGGACGTTTGTCCTCATCGAATCCTAACCTTCAGAATATCCCGATAAGGACTGAAAGGGGAAAGGAGATACGCAGGGCTTTTGTCGCTTCCGATGCTGATTCGGTGATAATGTCAGCGGATTATTCGCAGATAGAGTTGCGTATTATGGCACATTTGAGTTGCGACAGTCACTTGATTCACGCATTCAGGGAGGGACAGGATGTGCACGCGGCCACAGCTTCCAAGATTTTCTCCGTTCCTATCGGAGAGGTGAGCCCGGAGCAGAGAAGGGTGGCAAAGACTGCCAATTTCGGAATAATGTACGGAATCTCGACCTTCGGTCTCGCGCAGAGGCTAAGATGCTCCAGGAAGGAGGCAGGAAAGATAATCGATGACTATTTCAATTCCTTCCCGGCCATACGCATTTTCATTGACAATACTCTCGAGTCGGCGCGGGAATGCGGCTATGTGGAGACTCTATTCGGAAGAAGACGCTATATACCGGACATTACTTCGCATAATGCTACTGTGCGCTCGAATGCTGAAAGAAATGCAGTCAATGCCCCGATTCAGGGCACATCGGCGGATATCATCAAACTCGCAATGATTGCTATAGACAGACGAATGACTGCAGAGGGAATGAAGAGCCGTATGGTGCTTCAGATTCACGATGAACTTTTATTCGAGGTGAGGAAGGATGAACTGGAGAGAATGCGGGCTCTGGTCTTACAGGAAATGGAGCACGTGCTTGAATTGTCAATACCGTTAACAGTGGAGTGCAATTATGGAACAAATTGGCTCGAATCACATTAATGAACTTATCAGACAGGCAGTTGAGGGCAATGGAACAGCCTTCACAGCGCTCTGGGATATGTATATAGATAGCCTTCGCCAGTTCATAAGGAAGTGGCTTCCGAATCTGGATGACCTGTTTGTGGATGATATTTGCAGCCGCAGTTTTGAAAAGGCTTTCCGTCAGATCGGCTCGTATGATTCGGATAAGAGCCAGTTCATCACCTGGCTCAGGACCATTGCTAGAAATACTGCGATAGATCTTCTTGAACAGGAGGATCGCTTGCGCAATGTGGTCGTGTCCTTCGATGATGAGACGAAGCAGGGTTCAGTGGCCGCAGGACTGCCTGACCAGGATGCCAGCCCTTTGGAGTCAATAATCAGGAACGAGAACAGGGAGGAAACCCAGAACTATATCGAGAGGCTGCCCCTGTTGTACCGTGAGGTGGCCAGGAAGAGAATGATAGAGGGCCTGCAGTATAAGGAGATTGCTCAGGAACTTGATATGCAACTGAATACGGTACGAACCCGTATACGTCGCGCGAAGGCTCTCATTGACAATATGCGCGAAGAGGAAGAAGAAAACTGAATGGATATGACTTTTGAAGAATTCAAGACAATAGTGACGGCTGAGTTTCCTGGAATCACTGAACTCCAGCTCGAGCGTTTCCGTGCCCTGGATGTATTGTATCGTGAGTGGAACGCTAAAATCAATGTGATTTCACGTAAGGATATGGATGGTATCTACGACCATCACGTACTCCATTCGCTTTGCATCTCCAGCTACTGGAAGCGAATGTCTTGCCCTACGGAAGGTGTCAAAGTTCTTGATTTGGGTACAGGAGGCGGCTTCCCCGGCATCCCTCTGGCGATATTGCACCCGGAATGCAGTTTTACTCTCTGCGACAGCATAGGAAAGAAGGTAAAGGTGGCTGCCGAGGTGGCTGAGGCACTGGGGCTCGAGAACGTACTTACCGTCAATGCACGTGCTGAATCATTGCAGGAGAATTTCGACTACGTGGTCTCCAGGGCGGTGACTTCTCTGGACAATTTCTATCCTTGGGTGAAAGGCAAGTTCAGCGGCAGTATTTTCTATCTCAAGGGAGGCGATATCAATGAGGAAATTTCCGTCCTAATGGAAAAACAAGGTTTGAAGAAGGGCAGCATAAGTACGTGGAGGATAGATTCCTGGCTTTATGACGATTATTTTAAAGAAAAATTTGTCATTCAAATAGGAAATAACTAAATTTGCAATCCTATTGACCAAAATAGGCAGTTTCGAATAATATAAATAATCAAGATATGAAAAGAACATACCAGCCTTCAAACCGCAAGCGTGTCAACAAACACGGTTTTCGTGAGCGTATGAGCTCAGCTAACGGTCGTCGCGTATTGGCTTCACGCCGTCGCCACGGTCGCAAGAAACTTACCGTTTCATCAGAGGACAGATGGTAGTCTGACACTGCTGCCAGAAAAATCGAAAGAGGATGACTAATCAGTCCATTTGGACTCTGAGGTCATCCTCTTTTTTATGTCTTGTTGTCTTCGAGCGTCAACGGACTGTTCCGATGCGGCATTTGGCCAGTTTTGCACCCTTGTCCTTATCCAGAACATTCGAATTGATCAAGGCTTCGACTGTCCATTGGGATCTGTCGCTGTTCTCCCTGAAGAGAACAATTCCGTGTGCGGCATATTTGCCTATATACGGGTGCTTGGCTAACTCCTCCTCAGGGAGGCTCCATAAACCATAAGGCTCAGCGTCTCCGACATAGATTAAATCTTCCAAAGCCCTGTAGCGCTCCTCATCGAAATTGTAGATGTCCATAAGTTGCTCCGGATATGAGTATGATCCCAATTTCTCTCGGTATTCCAGCATCTTTGCAGCGAAATACGGCCCTATTCCGGGAAGAGCATCAAAAGCGGCGGAATCTGCACTGTTTATGTCCACTTTAGGAATCTTGATATGGCCTTTCAGCCTATTGAAAACACTGTCCTGAACCACATATGATTTGGCAAAGTCTTCAGCTCTTTTGAAGCGTCCTCCCTTCTCCCTGTAATTGATGATAGCCTGGGCCTGTTTTTCACTGAAGCCCAAGCTGACCAAGTCTTCAAGGCTGACAGTATTGGGATCGAAATCGAAGCTTTCCACTTTTTTCGGGGCAAGAGCTTCGTGAATAGCTTCCGCTTTAGGGCTGTGCAGCGCGTTCTTTCTGACGACTAAATCCTGTCCTTCGCCTTTGGGTTCCATGCCCTTTTCTTCTTGCTGCACACTAAACTTCCCTTCTCCCAGCAAATCCGCTGCGAGTTCCCTGTCTATTACAAATACTGTGTCTGGATTGTCCCTATGGCTGACTATCTCCATTTCCGCCGCGCTGCGTATGAACAGTGCGGCCTGATAGCCAATAATCAGAAATGCCAGAGCAATTGCTCCGATTTTCAGTGTAGATGGGATCCTATGATCCTCCTTCGCTTTCTTCTTCCCCACAATCTTCCTCCTCAATGCGATGTTTCAGTTTGTATTTTGAACTTCTTTCCTTTCCCTCTCCTGTCTTTTCTTCACGGCCCTTTCCTTCCTTTACTGCTGTTTTCGGAGCAAGGTCGCTGCAACCTGCCACGACAATGACTATCTCGCCCTTGGGCTCGTGCTCCCTGAACCAGGCTGCGAGTTCCGCAAGGCTGCCCCTTTTATGCTCCTCGTGCAGTTTTGATATTTCCCGGGCTACAGAACATTGCCGCTCATCCCCAAACAATGAAGCCATTTGCTCCAGGGTCTTTACCAACCTGTATGGAGACTCGTAGAATATCATGGTGCGCGTTTCCAGGGCAAGTGCCGAAAGAGCGCTGGTACGCCCTTTTTTCTGCGGCAGGAAGCCTTCGAAGCAGAATCTGTCGCAAGGCAATCCTGAGGATACTATCGCCGGAATACAGGCAGTGGCCCCCGGAAGTGTCTGAACCTCAATACCTTCATTGGTACAGGCTCTAGCCAGCAGGAAACCCGGGTCCGAAATGCCGGGAGTCCCGGCGTCGCTGATCAGCGCAACATTCAGCCCTCCAAGTATCCTTTCCTTTACCAGTTCCACCGTTTTGTGTTCGTTGTATTTATGGTGAGACTGGAGTTTCCCATGTATATCATAATGGCGAAGCAGCACCGAACTGGTTCTGGTATCCTCAGCCAGAATCAAATCCGCTTCTTTCAGTACTTTTATCGCCCTGAAAGTCATGTCTTCAAGATTGCCGACAGGGGTCGGGACTATGTAAAGGATACCGGGCATACCCTACTTGAGTTTTCTGCGTATTGCCATTATTAGCCTGTAAGAGACGTCAGACGAGAGATTCCACTCGGGATGGACACGGCTGATGTATTCCATAGCCTCTTCGAAACCGGACATTCCGTTAAGGGCGTTGATGCTTTCATTGAAAACAATAGGATCACCCTTGAAGAGCGTGTTGATGAAAAGGGCGCGATCGGCAAGTGATATTGCGCTCAGAATATTCTTCACCGGGGTTCCAGGCATATCTGTCCTCCAGGCGTACTTTTCTCTGGCAACATCCATTACGGCTTTCTTGCTCCTGTTTTTTTCGACATCGTTGATGTTCTTTTTTCTCTTTGGCTCTTCTGCTCCAAACTCGTCACCGAAGATGGAGAAGTCGCCCTGTTCCTCAGATTGTGTATCAGCTTGTGTCAGAGGCTCTTCTGCTGTCACTTCTTCCTTTTCGACCTCCTCCGTCTTTACCGCTTGCTCCTCCACCTCTACCGGCTGCTCCTTCATTTCAATCGGCTGTTCCTCTATCCCGACTGCATTGATGTCGTTGAGATCAATCAGTTCCGGACTTAAGTCGGATGACAGGTCGATAGGTTCTAAACTCTCTGGCATATCTTCCTGAAACTCCTGGTAGTCAGGCTGTTCCATTTCGGCCAGCCGTGCTTCTATCTCCGTAATCCTGAGCTTGATGGCTTCGATTTCCTCCCTGATTTGATTTATTGCGGATGAGCTGTCGTTCTGCATATCGCCTTGGTATTATCTTTTCTATGTTCAGCTTATTTGCTATATTTGCATATAGACAATTGACAAATTAACGAAATGTTTTCAGAAAATACAATAAAATCAGGCTGCGTGGAAGTTATCTGCGGCTCAATGTTTTCGGGAAAAACCGAAGAACTCATAAGAAGGCTTAAAAGAGCCCAGTTCGCCAATCAGAAAATTGCCATTTTCAAACCTGCCACCGACAACCGCTATTCCGAAGAAGATGTTGTGTCTCACGATTTGCACAGCATAAAGTCCACCCCCATCAGCAAGCCCTCTTCGATGCTTGAAATAGAGGATGACGTAAAGGTTGTGGGCATAGACGAGGCTCAGTTCTTCGATCACAGCATTGTGGATGTGGTCCAGACCCTTGCCAACAAAGGTGTGCGTGTGATCATTGCCGGTCTTGATACTGACTACCTCGGAAAGCCATTCGGACCTATGCCGTCACTGATGGCCATTGCCGAAGATGTACAGAAGGTTCATGCCATATGTGTAAGATGCGGTGCCCTTGCCAATCATTCGCACCGCCTGTCCCGTTCCAAGAAACTTGTCGTCCTGGGCGAAAAAGATATTTATGAACCTCTTTGCCGTCAGTGCTACAATTCCGTGATGGCTTCAGGACAGTCTGAATGACGGAGCTATCCACAATGAAGAAGAGACTTGCCATCATAGTCATAGCGTTTTCTGCGCTGTGTTCCGCAGCAGCTCAGCCTCCTGTTCCTAAGGAACTTGTGTTTGCAGGTGATACCATCAGCCTTACCCGTGCAGACCTGCGCGAGCGTATGGACAGGGAATTGCTCAGTTTCACTTATATGCATTCCACTTCCGTGCTTATGATAAAGCGCGCGAACCGTCTTTTTCCCGAGATTGAGCCTATCCTGAAGGAGTATGCGGTACCGGATGATCTGAAATATCTGATGGTGATCGAGAGCAGCCTCGACCCGACTGCGCGTTCATCTGCCGGTGCTGCGGGCTTATGGCAATTCATGTCATCGACAGCCAGAAGCTACGGTCTGCATGTCGATTCCGAGGTGGATGAGCGTTACAATACCCGTAAGGCGACTGTCGCGGCATGCAAGTACCTGAAGGAAGCTTATGCCAAGTATGGTGACTGGATGACCGTTGCCGCCAGCTACAATGCAGGTCAAAACGGGATCAGCAAAAAACTCGCTGACCAGCACGAGGATAATGCTCTGGACCTTTGGCTCGTTGAGGAAACCTCGCGCTATATGTTCAGGGTTCTTGCTGCTAAAATCTTTTTCAATGTTCCGGCGGCCTTCGGCTTCCAATTTACGCGTGAGGATCTGTATCCATACATTCCTCCCAAGAAGATAGTCACTGTCAATGGCTCCATCTCCAACCTGGTGGATTTTGCGGAGAGTTATGGTGTGTCGTATGCTGAATTGAAACGTGCGAACCTCTGGCTGAGGGATTCCAAGCTTGTCAATAAGGAGAAGCGCAGCTATGAGATAGTAATACCGGATGTGCACGCTCAGTACTATGACCCGTCAGCGACAAAGGTGCACAATCCCCGTTGGGTGAGCTATCCCATTATCCGTCAGGACCTGTCCTTTCAGGGAGCTTTATTGGAACAATGATTTGATAATGAACCAGATGGCCGGCACCAGCAAGGCCGGAAGAAGGTTCAGTGTCTTGCAGTCCTTGATCTTTAGCAATGACAGACCGGAGGATATGATGAGTATGCCTCCTACTATAGAGATTTCGTTGATGAATGTACCTTCAAGCAGGGCTGAAGAGGCCACGGTCTTTCCAAGCAGGTATATTGCTCCCTGCCAGCAAAAGAGAACCGGAGCTGCGGCTATCATTCCCATACCGAAGGTGGACGCAAAAACTATGGATGTAACGAAATCCAGTGTGGCATTGGTGTAAAGGAAGGTGTTGTCACCGTTTGTGGCGCTCAAAATAGGCCCCACTATTGAAAAGGTACCTATGCAATACAGCAGGCAGGCTGATATGAGACCCTGTGCAAGTCCCTCTCCAGCGAAGCGCGAACTCAGTCTCTTGGTCCTGTCATCCAGGTCAAGCAGGGTGCCCACGGTGCCTCCTATAGCCAGACTCAGAATGAACAGCACGGGGAACTCGCTCTTAGGCATATTCTGGACAAAGGTGTTTACTCCCAGCGCCACGGCTGACAGTCCCATAGCGGTAAAGAGTGTGCCCGCCACCTTTTCATCAAGGCCTTTTTTCAAAAGGCTGCCTATTAAGGTCCCGGCAATGATGCAGGCTGTATTTACAATGGTTCCAAGCATTTCAATCAGATTTCCTGCAAAGATAGAAAAAATGCTTGATTAAACGCTTGGGGCATCCTTTGCGTAGAGGAAACGTCTAATTTTCAAGGTCGCTGTTTTGACAAAAGGCTGGACCATCAGCTCTACAGTATGAATCTTGGAATTGATGTTGACCCTTGTATTGACATAATCCATCAGCCTCTTCTTGTAGCTTTCAACGATGACTTTCATTTTCTCGTCAAGCAATTCTGAGTTCAGATTGATTGCATCTGGATTTACCCTGACAAGGGCAAGGAGCCTGTTGTCCCTGCTTATGACTATGCTTTCCACGACATCCGGGAACTCTGCTATTACTTTCTCAATCTCCTCCGGATAGATGTTCTCACCATTGGCTCCCAGTATCATATTGCCCAAACGTCCCCTGATAGTGTATCTTCCCTTTGAATCGACGGTGGCAATGTCCTTGGTTCTGAACCAGCCGTCCTCTGTGAAAGCTTCAGCTGTCCTTTCCGGATCTTTGTAGTAGCCGGTCATAATGTTATTGCCTCTGGCGACGATTTCTCCCTCTCCTGTAGCCTTGTTGATGTTGTCCAGACGGAGCTCGACACCATGGACTTGTGTTCCGATCGAGCCTGGTATAGTATTCTTATATGAGCTGATGGCGAGAAGAGGTGCGCATTCGGTCAGACCGTAGCCTATGAAATACGGGAATCTCGCCTTATTGAGGAAGGACTCGACATCAACGTCCAACTTGGCCCCTCCGATTCCGAAGAAGCGCATCTTGCCTCCGAATTTTTTAATCAGCTGCCTGCCGACTATACGGCAGAGCATAGAGTTCATATTTCTGTTCATCCATCTTAGCACCGGACTCTTCTTTATGGTCGGAAGTATTTGGCCCTTATAGACTTTCTCTATGATGAGAGGCACAGTGAGCATTGCAGTGGGATGCACATTCGCCATTACCTTCACAAGATATGAAGGTGTAGGTGCCTTTGATATGTAGCATACTTTGGCACCGGAGGCGAAAGGATAAAGCATACCGAGACTGAGCTCATAGGTATGAGCGAGCGGAAGTATGGAAAGAAGGGTATCCTTAGGACCTATGGTGTGGATGTAGAAGCCGGCAATGACATTTGTAACGAAATTGATATGGGTGAGCATCACGCCTTTTGCCTGGCCGGTTGTTCCTGAGGTATAGATCAGTGCTGCAAGGTCATTGGGTTGTGGCTCGTGCCTCTCCTTGTTGATTTTTCCACCTGCATTGCTGCGAATTATTTCAAGGCTGTCGATATCGAATACCAGATCAAGTGAAGACAGACATTCTTCGGAAAGCCTGCTCAGCTGCTGCTTTCCCACGAACAGTACCCTTGACTCAGAATGTTTGAGAACGTGTTCAGCTTCGATGCCTGAGAAATCTCTCAGGATAGGGACTGAAACCCTGCCGAATGCAGTAGCTGTGAAAAAGGCCAGGGGCCAGTGTGGCGTGCTTGATGAATAGATGGCTACCGGATCTCCGGCACCTATGCCGTGTTCGTAGAGGAGTTCGGACAGTTCTTCACATTTATTGCCGAATTGTCCATAGGTGTAACTGAGTTCTTTATCAGCACAGAAGCTCCAGATCCTGGTGTTGAATTCCTTGGTGGAGTATCTGTAGATATCAGCGATTGTCTTTAGGTTCTTTTCCACGTGTATGCTTGTTTGTTGGGGCTGCAAAGGTACTGTCTAATATTGGACAAAATAGGAATAAATTACTAATGAATTGGTATTATTCGTTTAATTTAAGGTAAATATTAGGAGATTTATTCTAATATTACGATATTTGCTCTACTAAAAACTATATATATGACAGACAGGATCCGAAGGAAAGACTGGTTTGATGCCGTGGTTAGCGCAAAGCAGCGTATAGGCAATGACTTTCTCCTCTTGCCCAAAGAAGACTATTGGGTGGCGGAGAATGAACCCTTCCTGGTGGATTGTACCACAGCCATCTTTTTGACCAAGGGTGATGCTGCTTTTTCCGTGAATATGGTTGAGTATAAGGTGGAGGCCCCGGCAATTGTCATTTTTATGGAGGGAATGATAATCAAACAGGGAAATCTGGCTCCTGACAGTGATATGAATGTCATTCTGTTATCCAAGGAGTTCACGGGCAATCTCTTGGCAGAATCCAACGTTTACGGATTGATGCGTTCGCGTACGCAGAAATGCCCTGTATTTCCGCTCTATGGCAAGCGTAAGGTAATGTTCGCCTTTTATTATCTGCTCGTTGAGCTGGTAGCTATGGAGGACTCCCCGTATCGTTTGGAATCTGCTAAACATATGGCCTTGACTCTCTTTTACGGTTTTGCTTTGAATATGCCGGATGTGCAGACCGAAGTCAGTCATACCAGAAGCGGCACCATTGCCGAGCGTTTTCTGGATTTGGTCAGGGAATATTATAGAGAGCAAAGGTCTGTATCCTTCTATGCCGACAGGCTCTGTATAACTCCGAAATACCTTTCTCTTTCAGTGAAGGAAGCCACAGGCAAGCCTGCCCTTGAATGGATAGATGACTATGTCTGTGCAGAAGCCAAGGCTCTGTTGCGCTCGACAGAAATGTCCATAGACAGGATAGGGGAATCCCTTAATTTTATGAGCCAGTCTCTCTTCGGCAAGTACTTCAAGCGTGTTACAGGTATGTCTCCGCGCCAGTACAGGTATTCCAGCCGTTAGCACTGCTCCCTTTGCACTTTCTGAAGCCGGGAAATGTGCTTCGTGTCATATAAAAGACTATATTTGCAGAATGACACGGATTGTTCGTATGAATGGAAATGTATATGACCCGCTCAGGAGGAAGGAAGTGCCCAGAACGCCCGAGGAGGAAGTCCGTCAGTGGTTCATAGGCTTACTGCATGAAAGCGCAGGTGTCCCTATGCATCAAATGATGAGTGAGGTTTCCTTGGAATACGGATCCGGCAAGCAGTGGCGTGCTGACCTCGTGATTTATGGAAAAGGCGCCTGTCCCATTGGGATAGTTGAGTGCAAGAGACCTGATGTTGAGCTTGGCAAGGAAGTGCTCGAACAGGCATTGCGCTATAATCTGGTCCTTGGGGTGCCTTTCTTGTTTCTGACCAACGGCCGCAGCACTTTTGTTTGTAGAAAAAAGGAGCAGGAAGGCACGGACCTTTCCTATGAACTGCTGCCCTCCTTCCCGCTTTATGAAGAAATGTTGATTCAATGCCAACGATAACTACAGGTTTCCTTGAGAAGCCCATATTCAAAATAGTATCCCAAATCGCAGAGGAGAAGGGGGTAAGAGCCTTCGTCATAGGAGGTTATGTTCGGGATTGCTTTCTTGTGAGGGAGTGCAATGACATTGACATAGTCGTTGAAGGCAGCGGAATTGAATTCGCTGAAGCGGTGGGTGCACGTACAGGAAAGTATGTCTCCTATTTCAAGAACTTCGGAACTGCGATGCTCCATTATCAGGGAGACGAGATAGAGTTCGTAGGAGCCCGCAAGGAATCATACCGCCGCGAGTCCCGTAATCCTATAGTCGAGAACGGAAGTATAGAAGATGACCAGCTCCGTCGCGACTTTACCATAAATGCAATGGCTTTCAGCCTCCAAAAGGATAATTATGGAGAACTGGTTGATCCTTTCGGAGGTATAAGGGATCTTGACGCAGGAATAATACGCACGCCTCTCGAGCCCGATACGACATACTCGGACGATCCATTGCGTATGCTTAGAGCTATACGTTTCGCGACCATGCTCTCCACCCCGGAACGCAAGTTCATGATAGTTCCCGAGTCTCTTGCTTCGATGAAGCGTATGGCTTCAAGAATGAGCATACTGTCGAAAGAGAGAATCGTCGAGGAACTGAACAAGATGCTCGTGACCGAAAAGCCTTCGATGGCTTTCCGCCTGATGGACCAGTGCGGCTTGCTGGAATACGTGCTTCCTCAGCTTGAACTGCTGAAGGGAGTGGAGACCATTGACGGCCGCGGCCATAAAGAGAATTTCTCCCACACTCTGATGGTGCTGGACAATGTTGCTGCAGCCGAGATGGAGGCGATAAAGGCGGGACGGTTGAAGGATTACAGCCCTGAACTTGATGGCAATGGCTTCGTGGAGACTCTGCGCACCCAACCTAATGTATGGTTGAGGTGGGCAGCCTTGCTTCACGATATAGGAAAGCCTGCATCGAAAAGATATGACCCGGAAAACGGCTGGAGTTTCCACGGGCATGAGTACATTGGAGGCAAGATGGTGCCTAAGATTTTCCAGAAACTGATGCTGCCTCTCAACGAGAAGATGAAATATGTGCAGAAACTTGTCAAATTGCATCTCCGTCCCATTGCCCTGGTTGATGATGAAGTGACGGATTCGGCGGTGAGGCGACTGCTTTTCGATGCCGGCAATGACATTGACGACCTGATGCTTCTGTGCAATGCTGACATAACCTCGAAGAATCCTGCAAAGGTGGAGAGGATACGCAGCAATTTCAAGCTTGTTCAGGAGAAGATGCAGGCCGTATCCGAGAAGGATGAATACAGGAACTGGAAGAATCCTATTACCGGAGAATACATTATGCAGGTCTATGGCATAGGTCCTGGCAAGCATATTGGAGAGATTAAGGAGTTCATTAAGGAGGCCATACTCGACGGCGTCATTGAAAACAGTTTTGAAGCTGCGGATGCATTGATGAGAAAGAAGGCTGAAGAAATGAATCTGAAGGCAGTCAAATGATTGTGAAATGGATGGATTGATAGACAGTTACCTGAGGTATATTATGACTGTGCGCCGATATTCGGAACGTACAATGGCGATATACCGGAATGTGCTGTCTTCTTTCGAATCCTATTCTTGTCCTGAGGGCTCTGAACTCTGCTCCGTTCTGAATGTCACTGAAGTAAGGAATTATGAGGTTTATCTGCTTGACGAAAGAAAACTGGGCGCAAGGACAGTCAATCTTCATCTTTCCGTATTGAGCGGTTTCTGCAAGTTCCTGATAAAGGAAGGCCGTCTTGAATCCAATCCCGTTCATATGGTGACAAGGCCTAAACTTGAAAAGAGGCTCCCTGAATTCTATCGGGAAGAGTCAATGGATGAATATTTCAAGCAGAGCGCATATGCCGCTTCCGAAGACGAGCTGGAGCTGTTGAAGAGTTTCGGAACAGGCAGTTCGGAGAAATTGGCCAAGGAACTTTATGAACGCCGTCTCCATCGCCTTATAGTATCTATGTTGCACAATACTGCATTGCGCAGAGCCGAACTCATTGGCCTTCAATGCAAGAATCTGGATTTTCACAGGCAGGTCCTCAAGTTCCGTGGCAAGGGTGACAGATTCAGGGAAATTCCATTGGTCCCTTCACTTCGTGCCGAACTTGAACTGTATGAACAGGCAGTGCACTCTTTCCTTGGACTTGACAGGGAGCCTGACCGCCCCTTGCTCTTGACCCCAACGGGCAGACAACTGTATCCCGTATATGTGGACAAGGCCGTGAAGTCTGAATTGAAGGGGGTGGCGGGGATTACCGGCAGGAGATCTCCTCACGTGCTCAGACACACTCTGGCTACTGAATTGCTGAATGACGGTGCGGATCTTAATTCCATCAAGGAGTTCCTCGGTCATTCTTCCCTTGCAGCCACCCAGGTCTATACTCATAATTCAATTGAAAAACTGAAAAAAGTATATACCAATGCTCATCCGCGGGCAAAAGAAAAATAGTATCCGAATATGAGAGCTTTCCGTTTTTTGGCAGTGAGCTTCCTTTGCGTTATGGCTTTGGTTTCCTGCAAAGGCTCACAAGATTCCTATCCTTCACAAGAGTTTGCCACTTATATCAAAGCCTATACAGGTGGCGTTGTTTCATCTTCCTCGAATGTGCGCATCGATTTCGCTTATGATGTTCTGAAGAGTGAGGATGCCAATCTGTTCTCTTTCAGCCCCTCTCTCAAGGGAGAGGTTCGCTGGCTGTCATCCTCATCCGTTGAGTTTTTGCCCGAAGAAGGCTCTTTGTCCCCGGGTACCCGGTACAAGGCCTCTTTCAATCTGGCGGCTGTGACAGAGGTGAGAAACGCAGCGCTGAAGAAGTTCGACTTTAGTTTCGAAGTTGCCCCTAAATCCCTATCAATCAAGCTTGACGGAGTCAGAATCTCTGCAGATAATCCCGAGATTGCCAAGCTTGAGGGAACAATAAGTTTGAGCGAGCCGATGGATGTGGATGAGCTGGCTTCTTGCTTTGACCTGAGTGGAATAAGCCCGTCTCCAAGCCTGAAGGTTCTCAATGGCAGTTCGGGCAACAGTTACAGATTTGAGATTGCGGACATTCACAGGTCAAAACGTGATGCAAATCTGAAAATACGTGTGGATGCCACTTCGAAGGGCTATGCTTCGAAACTGACGGAGGATGTGCTCATTCCGGCAATGTCCTCATTCAAACTCGTTTCGGCCAAGCTCAATGAAGGGACTGACCCTTATATTGAACTCAGCTTTTCAGAAGCTCTCGACCCGTCGTCAACTGATAAGGGCTTTCTCGTTCTGGAGGGTGTCGGCCGATCATACGCCAGTCTTGATGACAATTTTGTGAAGCTTTTCTTCGATTCAATGCCGGATTCTTCTATTAAGTTGAAAGTATCCTCCGAACTGAAGGATTTCGCCGGAAACAGGATGGGCGAGGACAAAGAGTTATCCTTCAACTCATCTGCAATCAAACCTTCAGTGAGTTTTGCCTTTAACGGAAGCATATTGCCGGATGCTTCCCAGCTGCTTCTCCCATTCAGGGCAATAGGCCTGAGGGCCGTGGATGTCAGCGTCATACGCATCTTCGAGGACAATATTCTGATGTTCCTTCAGGACAATGACTTGAATGGTGGTGATGACGGTCTAAGGCGCTCAGGACGCCTCGTCTGCAGAACCCGGGTAAGGCTTGACTCTGACCCTGACAAGGACCTTCGCCGCGAGGAACTCTATTCGGTGGATTTGAGCAATCTTTTCAAAAAGGAGCCCGGTGCCATATATAGGATAAGGCTCTCTTTTGACAAGGATTGCAGCATATATGCAGCTCTCGATGCGCTCCCGGACCCATCATTGACGGAGTTGCGGGAATCTGGCCTCAGCGAAGAGGATGAGGCCGTATGGGATATTCCCAACGCCTACTATTACGATAATTTTTACGACTGGAACAGCTATGACTGGAAGGACAGTGACAATCCTGCGAGCCTCAGCTATTATATGCAAGCGGAGCGCTTCCCGTATTGCAATCTGCTCTGTTCCAATTTAGGAATTATTGCCAAAACTGCAGACGACGGCAGGTGCTGGATCAGTGTCAATGACATCATCAGTGCCAAGCCCATATCTGGAGCCGAGGCCATTGCCTACAACTTCCAGCTTCAGGAAATGGGGCGCGCCAGAACTGATGCCGACGGTTTTGCCCTGCTTGAACTGGAGCGCAAGCCTTTCGCGATAGTCGTGAAGGACGGGAAAATGACAGGCTACCTCAAGCTTGCTGACGGCCTTGAGAAGTCCTTAAGCCGCTTTGATGTCGGAGGTGAGAAACTTTCATCAGGCCTAAAGGCCTACATTTACGGCGAGAGGGGAGTATGGAGGCCTGGGGATACCCTGCATTTGTCGATTATGGTTGAGGATAAGGGTAAGCTTCTTCCTGAAAACCACCCGCTTACAATGGAACTCTATACGCCGGAGGGGCAATATCATTCCAAGCAATCGAACAGTTCCGGCAGGAATGGACTCTATGTATTCCACGTCCCGACTGCCCAGGATGATCCTACAGGTACATGGCAGGCATATTTCAAGATTGGAGGAGCTGTTTTCCATAAAGCCCTGCCTATAGAAACCATCAAGGCAAACAGACTGAAGATTACCCTGGACACAGACAAGGATATTCTTGAGGCGGGAAAGAAAGAGCATTTGGAACTCAAGTCTTCCTGGCTGACAGGACCTCCTGCCGCGGGATTGAAAGCCGTCGTGGAGATGAAGCTCACAAAAGGAAGGACCGCTTTCAAGGGATATGAAGACTATTGCTTCGACAATCCTGTATCGGATTACAGCAGCTCCTCAAAGACAATCTTCGAAACTGTTCTGGATGATGAGGGAAAAGCTGTTTCTGACCTGATTATGCCTCGATGTGAGGATGCTCCCGGTATGCTCAATGCCCGTATTACGACACGGGTCATGGAGAAAGGAGGCGACGCGAGTGTCAATACCCTTATGAAGAGTTTTGCACCTTTCCCGTCCTTTGTTGGAGTGAAACTGAACTCGGGTGAGACCCTGGATACCGATATGGACCACGAAATTCCTGTCATCGTCCTTGATGCTGAAGGGAAAGTGGTAGTGGGAGATCACATTGAGTACAGGATTTTCAAACTCGACTGGAGCTGGTGGTGGGAGAGCGGCCGTGAGTCGCTTGATTCCTATGTCAATGGCAGGGGCGCTAAAGCCATAGCAGAGGGCAGTTTCATCTCGGAAAGGACTCCTGTCAAAATCAAGTTCAGAGTGGATTATCCTGAATGGGGACGCTATCTGATCTATGTGAAGGACCTCAGCAGCGGTCATGCTTCCGGTGGAACAGTATATGCCGATTGGCCAAGCTGGAGGGGACGTTCAGACAAGAGAGACCCTGATGGCCTGACTATGCTCAGTTTCACGACAGACAAGAAGTCATATGAGCTGGGTGAAGATGTGACTGTCTTCATTCCTGCCGCGGATGGAGCTTTGGCGCTGGTTTCCATAGAAAACGGCAGAGAGGTCATTTCCCGCCAATGGGTGCATACCGATGCCTCGAAGGATACTCCTTTCAAGTTCAAGCTGAGTGAAGATATGGCCCCGAACTTCTATGTGCATATCTCTATGCTTCAGCCTCATAGCCATAGCGCCAATGACCTGCCTCTTAGAATGTACGGCGTTCAGCCTGTGCTTGTGGAAAACAAGGCTTCGCATCTGGAGCCCCAGCTTACGATTCCCGATGTAATACGCCCTCAGGAAGAGTTTACCGTAAAAGTCAAGGAAAAGAACGGCAAGCCTATGAGCTACACCTTGGCGATTGTTGATGAGGGTCTGCTTGACATCACCTCATTCAAGACCCCGGACCCTTGGGGTGCAATGAATGCACGCGAGGCCCTGGGCGTAAGGACTTGGGACCTGTATGATGATGTGATCGGTGCATTCAGCGGCCGTTTCGCGCCTCTGATGAGCATAGGCGGTGATATTGACATACAGATGGACAATGCCAAGGACAGACGTTTCAATCCTGTGGTGAAGTTCTATGGTCCTTTCACGCTTGATAAAGGAGAGGCAAAGCACAGGATTACCCTCCCGATGTATGTGGGGTCAGTCCGGGTGATGCTGGTCGCAGCCAGGGACCGCGCTTATGGAAGTGCGGAAAAGACTGTTCCCGTCAAGAATCCGCTGATGATATTGCCAACACTCCCGAGAGTGCTCGGTACTTCGGAGAAATGTCTGCTTCCTGTCAATGTCTTCGCGATGGAGGAGGATGTCAGGAAGGTTAAATTGAGCGTAAAGGTCGAGGGCCCTTTGACCGTGATTTCAGAGCAGGATTGCAGCCTTGTTTTCGAAGGAAATGGAGACAGTATGGCATTCTTTGAGCTGGCAAGCTCCTCTCAGGAGGGTATTGCCAAAGTCACGGTTAGGGCGGAAAGCTCTTCCTACAAGGCTGAGGAGACCATCAGTCTGGAAGTGCGCAATCCCGGCCGTTCTTCCAATATTTTGCAGACAGCCTATATCAGGGCTGGCAAAACGGAACGCTTTGAATTCGAGCCTTCGACAGATTCCAAGGCAAGTTTGCAGCTTTCCAACTTTCCGTCTGTCGACTTTGACGGACTCTTTGACTATGCCTCAGGCTATCCATATGACTGCACAGAACAGCTCGCCTCCAAGGGCATGAGCCTGATTTACATAAAACAGTTTCTAAGCGAAGGCAATGCCGTTTCTGCTGACCGTATGATAAATGAGACGATTAAAGACCTTTACGGAAGGCAGCTTCCTGATGGAGGCTTTGCCTATTGGCCAGGACAGTCCTCAGCCGACGAATGGGTCAGCTCAATGGCGGGACAGTTCCTCGTTGAGGCCTCAAAGCTGGGCTACAGTGTAAACAAGGCAACGCTTTCCGCTTGGAGCAAGTTCCAGAAGAAGGCTGCGCAGAATTACAAACATAGCTCCGACTATAGGTACCGTGACTATATCCAGGCCTATAGACTATACACTCTGGCTCTTGCTTCCGCCGCGGATGAAGGGGCAATGAACCGCCTCAAAGTAGCGGAATCCCTGACCAATCAGGCTCGCTGGAGACTGGCTGCAGCCTATGCCTTGGCAGGAAAGCTTAATGTCGCCAAGCAGCTGGTTGAGAAACTGGATACCGAGAACCCTGACACTGAGCCTGGAACTTATACCTATGGCTCTTCAAAGGATAAGGCAATGATGCTGGAAACGGCCGTGCTCATCGATGCAATGCAAGTTGCTGTTGAACTTGCCACAGAGGTCGCGGATGAATTCAGGAAGGACTCTTGGGATACTCAGTATGCTGCTTTCGCTTCCCTGGCAATGAACAGGCTCGCAGGAAAGCTTGGCAATACGGCCATGGACCTGACCCTTGATACAGGCACTCAGAGAGAAATCAAGAGTGCTAAATCCACCGTGACTCTTGACATTGACACATCCAATTCCTTCCTGGAAATCAAGAATCTTTCAGACGGACCTGTGTATGCCTCACTATTGACAAGCCGTTCTGCAGGCATAGGCGAGCCTGTTCCTGCGCGCAGCTCGGGTCTTTCATTGTCAGTGCAATACAGCGATGCTGAAGGCCGGGATCTTCAGGTCTCACGCCTTAAGCAGGGCAGTGACTTCACTGCCAGCATTGTCGTCACAAATCCTGACCCTGTAGTCCGCCGAAGTCTGGCCCTGACCTGCCTGATTCCTTCTGGCTGGGAAATATTAAGCGGGCGACTCCCGGGAGATATAGAACTGGGTGGTGAATGCACATATAAGGATATACGTGACGACAGGGCTATATGGTACTTCGATCTTCCGGCTTCATCGAAAAGGCTCTTCACAATACGCCTCAGGGCGGCCTATGCAGGCGAATATGCTCTGCCTGCAATAAGCTGCGAGGCAATGTACGATACTTCAGTATATGCGAACACCGCTTCGGGAAAGACTGTCGTGGACAGATAATGCTTTGACTCTGGTCCTGGTATCGGCAGTTTTCCTTCTCCAGGTCGTGGCCGCACCCCGCGCTCTTATCAAGGACGTGAAGTATTCGACCGTGCTTCTGGACGCCAAGGGTGAACTGTTGGGTGCCAGAATTGCTGCCGATGGGCAATGGCGCTTTCCTCCGAGCGGGAAAGTGCCTGAGAAATATGCCATTGCGCTTACGGAATTCGAGGATCGCTGCTTTTGGGCTCATCCCGGTGTCAATCCTGCCGCGATGGTCCGCGCCGCCTTCCAGAACCTCCGCGCCGGACATATAGTCAGCGGAGGCAGCACTATCACCATGCAACTCATACGTCTCTCGGACCCTGGCCCCCGCACCATAGGGCGCAAGTGCACTGAGACTCTGAAAGCCGTTCAGCTTGAACGCTTTGCCACAAAAGAGCAGATACTGTCCCTGTACGCGGCAAACGCGCCTTTCGGGGGCAATGTCGTCGGCATTGACGCGGCCTCTTGGCGCTACTTCGGTCACGATGCCGACGAGCTTTCTTGGGCGGAAGCGGCATTGCTGGCCGTATTGCCCAATGCCCCATCCCAATTGCATGTCAGCAGAAACAGGGAGAAACTTCTGGCGAAACGCAATAATCTGCTGTTCAGGCTTTTCGAGCAGGGGAAGCTGGACGGGACGGATTTTGCACTCGCCTGCTCCGAGGCTCTGCCGGATGAACCTTTGCCATTGCCTCAATATGCGCCCCATTTGCTCGAAAGATATTGCAAAGGAGATGAGGGTGGAATGGTGCATACGGATATTGACCTCTCCCTGCAGCGCAGGGTGCTGGCTCTGACCGACAGATGGAATAGGCAGCTTGCCCAAAACGGCATCAATGATCTCGCGGCAATCGTCGTGGACGTCCATAACTGCAAGATTCTCGCTTATGTTGGCAATGCCAATGCGGCTGATGCCAGAGCAGGAGCACAGGTAGATATAGTCCGTGCTCCGAGGAGCTCCGGGAGCATACTCAAGCCCTTCCTCTATTGTGCCATGCTCCAGGACGGCGCTCTGCTCCCTCATAGCCTGCTACCGGATCTTCCTGTCAATATAAACGGCTTCTCGCCCCAGAACTTCGACCGGCAGTTCGATGGTGCAGTACCCGCATCCGAGGCTCTTGCCCGCTCTCTCAATGTACCTGCCGTTCAAATGCTGCGTAGCTATGGAGTGCCGCGTTTCCACGAATTGCTCCGGGCAGCGGGCCTAAGTACCTTGACCAGAAGCCCTTCGGTTTACGGCCTTTCACTGATTTTGGGAGGAGCCGAGGTGACTCTCGAAGATGTAACGCGCGCTTATGCGGCGCTGGCTGCACGTTATCAGGATTGCTCCTGGGTTCCGGATACATTCCCTTTCAATGATGCCTGCGCGCTATGGTGGACCTTCGATGCCTTGAAGGAAGTCAACCGACCTGATCAGATGGATTGGCGTATGATATCTTCCGTGCCAAGAATCGCTTGGAAAACCGGTACGAGTTTCGGTTTCAGAGATGCCTGGGCAGTAGGAGTGACAAGGGATTATGCAGTCGGAGTATGGGCGGGAAACGCTCAGGGACAGGGCAGCCCTGGTCTTGTCGGTGCCAGAACCGCTGGCCCCGTACTCTTTGACCTTTTCAATCTCCTTCCATCTTCGGATTGGTTCGCAGACCCCGAGGATTTCATTGAGGCTGAACTTTGCCCCGAGTCGGGTATGTTGGCATCCGTGGATTGCCCCGAAAGGGAACTGCTCAGACTGCCTGCAAATGCACTGAGAAGCGAAGCTTGCCCATATCACAGGAAGGTGACTTTAAGCTCCGACGGCAAATGGAGGACCGATCCTGCTGATCCGGACGGCGTCATTGCCACAATGTTCCTGCTTCCTCCTTCGATGGAGTGGTACTACCGTTCACGACACAGCGCTTACAGGCCGCTGCCTCCCCTCAAGCCCGGGTCGAAACTTGGTGATGGCTATCTTCCTATGGAGTTCATCTACCCTGAGCCCGGTAGCAGAATCTCCATTCCCCGTCAGCTTGATGGCTCTCTTCAGGGAATTGTTTTCAATCTGGCGCATTCTGACCCTGATACCGAACTGTTCTGGCATCTTGACGATGGATATGTGGGCAGCACCCGCTTTCTGCACCGGATGAGGCTTTTGCCCGACCCCGGAGACCATACTGTGACTGTGGTAGATGCGGATGGCAATAGCTTAAGCATAAATTTTACTATTGAGAAGGGCGACAGGTAGATTTTTTTAAAAATAATGCATTTCGGCAGGGATATTGTTGAATATTTTCTTATATTTAACACCGAATTCAGTTATCAATTGCCCTTTTGGGGCCTTAATTTAGGTAATTATGGAAATTAAGATCAAATCCCTGAAGTTCGACGCCGATCAGAAGCTGATTGCATTCGTCGAGAAGAAAGTTTCCAAACTCGAGAAGTTTTTTGATGGATTGGAGACGGTAGAAGTGGTCCTTTCTTTGCTGCAGGAGCCTGATAACAAGAAGGTAAAGATTATGACTCACGTTCCGGGACAGGAGCTGGTTATCGAGAGACATGCCAAGACCTTCGAAGATGCCGTAACAGAGGCAGCTGACGCTATGAAGGAGAAGATTACCCGTTTCAAGGAGAAACAGTCAGAAGCATAACCTACATATTGATACTATGAGCTGGAGATGGCCTTTGCGGTCATCTCCTTTTTTTGAAGAAGGAAGGTACTGAATACTCTATCGGATAGCGATTTTTAGGTACTTTCATGTAAGCTTTTTTTTTTATAAATTT